>JBNPEG010000044.1:0-10979 GCA_051117555.1 Elainellaceae cyanobacterium
AGCAATCCGTTCATTAGCTCGTGTGTAAATTTAGGAACACCGTTTGAAGATGTGTCTCGCTGTTGTAACTCAATTTTATTCAAAGGAGCGCTAGGTTAGATCAATGCAACGGACAGTGGAGTGGTGGCAAAATGCAATTATTTATCAAATTAATCCATGGAGCTTTTTAGATACCGATGGAGATGGGGTTGGAAATCTAGATGGAATTATCAAAAAATTAGACTATATCTGCGCTCTCGGCGTTGATGCGATTTGGCTCTGCCCAATCTTTGAATCTGAGAAAGACGATCTTGGGTATGACATTATCGATATGCGGGCGATCGATAAAGTTTTTGGTGACTTAGACGATTTCGATCGCCTCGTAGCGTTAGCCCATGCACGAGGGCTAAGAATTCTGATTGATCAGGTCTGGAGTCATACCTCTGATCGGCACTCGTGGTTTCTTGAAAGCCGTCAAAGTCGAGATAATCCTAAGGCAGACTGGTATGTGTGGTCAGATCCAAAGCCGGATGGCTCCCCGCCTAATAACTGGCTCTCTGCTTTCATGGGAAAGAGTGCATGGCAGTGGTGTCCTGAGCGTGAGCAATATTATTTCTTTAATTTTCTTCCCAGCCAACCCGACCTCAACTGGCATAATCCAGAAGTTGTAGAGGCCGTTCTCAAACGAGCCAAATTTTGGCTTGACCGGGGTGTAGATGGCTTTCGCATTGATGCGGTAAATTTCTATATTCACGATCAGCACCTACGCGATAATCCGCCTCGCCCCAAGGATGCACCCTTGCCTGACGGAATTGCGCCCAATAATCCGATGGTCGAGCAACTGTTTGAATATAGCTTTTGCCGCCCTAAAACATTGGAGATGCTAAAGCCACTACGAGATTTAGTTGATCAGTATCCGAACGCGACGACGCTCGGTGAAGTAACGCTATGCGAAGACTCTATTGCACTTTCGGGGGACTATGTTGCAGGCGATGACCGCCTCCATCTGGCCTATAACAGCGCATTGCTCGTCGACGAACCCATTAGCGCTCGCTTAATTCACGATACGGTGAAGCGAGTTGCCAAAAATTTTCCGCATGGTGGGCATTGTTGGATGGTAGGCAACCATGATTATGGTCGTCTCAAGTCTCGCTGGACTGGCAAAGATGCATCAGGAAAGCCTTACCCTGACTACTTTTATCAAATGATTGCAGCGATGCTCGTTGCGCTGCCTGGAGCATTTTGCCTGTATCAAGGTGATGAACTAGGGCTTGAGGAAGCCTCAATTCCAGAGGATATTCCGGTTGCGGCGATTCAAGACCCATTTGGGAAGGCGCTATATCCTGATTTGCCGGGGCGAGATGGCTCACGCACGCCAATGCCATGGCTTGCAGATGCCCGCAACTGTGGCTTTACAACTGCTCCGGCCCCTTGGCTACCTATTCCCGATCATCACTTAGACCAAGCAGTTGACGCAGAAGGTCTCGATCCTAATTCTCTTCTGAACACGTGGCGACGCCTGTTGCATTGGCGAAAACGTCAACCGGCTCTCATGCAGGGGAGTTGCAACGTGCTTGATGTTGAGGAACCCCTGTTTGTCTTCCTGCGCCAGGCTCGCAATCAGCGGATGCTGTGTGTATTTAATCTCAGTGATGAACCTGCTCGCTACAATCTGTCGCTTCACGGCACGTGTGAGCCTACTACGGGATCAGGATTTGAGATGAAGCGTGAAGGCAATGAGTTAATCGTCGATGGGTATAGCGCGTGTTTCTGTCAACTTTCTCCCGATGCTGTTTGGGATTGGTAGGTGATAATTTGCACGAACTGCGGTGCATCTTTAACGTTTCACTCGAACCCTTCATCACGTTAGGAGCGATCGCCTAGCGTCGCGTAGGGGCAGGTTTTGATAGTAACGTCCCGCATCGCCATCAACGTATTACCTAAACCTGCCCCTACGCGTTGGGATTAATATCCATCCCCGCAAATCGTTACGACATTCTGACGTGATAATGATGGGCGATCGCGCAGCGTAGTGGTTTGACATGCCTAAAATAGTGCAAATCCTTAAAGGGCTGAATTCCTTGAGACCGGTGCGTTACGCTGCGCTAACAGCACCCTACCGATGCATTATTTTAGCTGTGCCACGCTAGTAGGATGGGTTAGCGTAAGCGTAACCCATCGAAAGTATTGCTAGTGTTGGGTTAGCTCCTGTGGAGACGCTTCGCGTTTCTTTTATGCCCCTTGGGCTATATGCTCCGCTCAACGCCAACCTACATTAGAACTTTTGTCAGTCAACGAGGGGTCTATAGAAGAAGCCGGGAATCTAAAGTCTACCTTTTCAAGTTTCGATAAAGAAATTGAGTAATACGGTTGTTTTTGCTAGCAACGTGCGGTATTCTCGGCTATCAAGCGCTCAAACATGAGCAGCGTCCCCCAGCAGTGCGCGCAACACGTGCCGGGAGACTGACCCTCCAATCTGACACACCAGACGGAAGGCTACAGGCATTATGACACTCCTGTTAGCCATCCCGCTTTGCTATGCAGACCGGAGAGATGGCTTCTCGTTTGAGCGCTCCTTCAACTAACCAAAAGGAGTGTTTTATCATGACCAACTTTAATGAACCGCCCTCACAGGCGGATACGTCGTCGCGCGATCGCGCGACGACGGTGAAACCCTGCGCGTGATTGCGGTGGGGTCACTCACCGTCGTCAATCAATACATCATGCAGATGTATCAACTCCGGTACGCGCAGCCCTATGAATGGTCAAAGCCCATTCCCACGGTCAATCCGAATGAGGTGATGTGTATTCTCACGCGCCACTTCAAAGGGTTAAACGATTAACCAAAAGCCAGTGATCTTAGGGGGGTATGCGAGGGCATGACAGTATGCGTTTAGCGCATGTGTGAGATCCCCCGCTGACGCTGCCCCCTTTTTAAGGGGGCTATTTACAGGGTGTTGAAGTCCCCCTTTTCCAAGGGGGATTTAGGGGGATCTCTAGGGCGTTACGCTAAATACATACGCATAACATATCATGCCCCTACCTGATGCCTTCTTTACCTAACAATTAATACGATTGATTCGCCGCGACTCGTCGCCCCAACGGAATACACAAGGGAGTGCCTGTCACTGGATCGGGGATGATGCAACTTTCTAAACCAAACACTTCCCGCACCATTCTTTCAGTCATCACGCTCTGAGGCATTCCTTGTGCATAGATTTGCCCGTGTTTCATCGCCACTAGATGATGGGCGTAGCGGCAGGCTTGATTCAAATCATGCAACACCAAGACGATAGTGCGTCCTTTACTGAGATGCAAATCATATAGCAAATCCAATACTTCAACTTGGTGAGCTAAATCCAAAAACGTGGTCGGTTCATCCAGTAATAGAATATCCGTGTCTTGGGCGAGAGTCATCGCAATCCAGGCGCGCTGTCGCTGTCCACCTGAGAGGGTGTCTAGCGGACGGTTTGCCAGCTCTGTCATTTCCGTGATTGCCAGTGCTTGCTCCACCGCGTGCTCATCCGCCTTTGACCACTGCTGGAGCCAATTTTGATAGGGATAGCGACCCTGAGCCGCCAACTCTCGGACTGTCAAACCCTCTGGTGCAACTGGACTTTGGGGTAATAGCCCAAGTTGACGGGCGATCGCCTTGGTCGACTGTTTGGCGATCGCTCGACCATTGAGATAAACGACCCCTCCCTGAGGCTTGAGTAAGCGCCCCAATCCCTTCAATAGAGTCGATTTACCACAGCCATTCGGCCCCACGAGTGCGGTGATTTTCCCGGTGGGAATTGCCAAACTCAGATCGCGGATAATCAACTCTCGGTCATAGCCGAGGCTGAGCTGTCTCGCTTCCAGTTGAGAATTGAATAGATAATCGCCCATGTGGTAGACCATGTGTTTTATTTGAGGCCCATTGACCGTCGCTGAATCAGAAGATAGAGGAAATAGGGGGCACCAATGACAGACGTAATCAGACCGCACGGGAGTTCAATCGGGGCAAAGAGCGATCGCCCCAGCAAATCTGCCACCACCACCAGCAACCCACCTGTCAGCGCCGCTGTCAGCAGCAACCCTTCATGAGATGGTCCTACCAAGCGACGGGCAATATGGGGCGCAATGAAGCCGACAAACCCAACCGTGCCAGCCGTTGCGACTGCGGCTCCAGCTAGAGCCACACTGGTCACGAGTAAAAGTCCTCGCCGCCACTCCAGCGGGCTGCCTACCCCTCGCGCCACATCGTCCCCTAAATTCAAGGCATTCAAGTCTCGCGCCATGACAATCGCAATGGGAACAAACACCACCAACCAAGGCAGCATTGCCCTTACTTCGCCCCAACTGCGTCCATAAACACTGCCCGCTAGCCAGACCAGCGCCTGTGAGACATCATTAATATTGCCAAAGGTCACCAAAATATTGGTGATTGCCCCTGCCATTAGCGAAAAGCCAATGCCGACCAATACTAGCCGAATGGGAGAACTACCTCCCTGCCAAGCTAAACGATAGATTAAAACAAATACCGTGAAGCCGCCTATGAACGCTGCAATGGGCAGTATCGAAACCGGAACATTTGGCAAGGCGATAATCAGCGTGACAGCAGCTAGCGCGGCTCCGGCATTGATGCCAATGATATCAGGGGCTGCGAGGGGGTTGCGAAGGATGCCTTGAGTGATCGTGCCGGCGATCGCCAGCCCCACACCCACCATGACTGCAACTAATGCGCGAGGCAACCGCAACGTATTCACAATAAACGCATAATCGGCGTTGCTGGTTTCTAGCCCAATCATTGTTCTTGCCACATCCAAGGGCGGCACCGGATACTCTCCATAGCTCACGTTAACGACTAAGGCGATGAGCGTCAGGCTGAGCAAAATCAACAGCAAGCCTGGCACTCGGCGATCGACGCGAAAGGAGAGCGGTACGTGATGGCTGCGAATCACAATCCAGCTTTGTTTCATCGTCTGATCCTCGTGCGAATCAAATAGATGAAGAAGGGCGCACCTATCAAGGGCATGACTAGACCCACAGGCAGTTCTTGCGGGCGAATCACGAGTCGAGCGCAGATATCGGCAACAAGAAGAATCACTGCTCCGAAAATAGCAGCATAGGGTAGAATCCAGCGGTAATCGACTCCAACCAAGAACCTGACCAAGTGCGGCACGATCAATCCCACAAAGCCAATTGGGCCTGCAATCGAAACGCTACTTCCAATCAGAAGTACAGCGCTGATGGCTCCCAGTCCTTTAATCCAGGCTGTATTTTGTCCCAGTCCTTTAGCAACCCCTTCACCCAAGCTCAAGGTCGTGACATGCCGTCCCAATGCAAGAGCCACTAGAAAGCCGATGATGAGAAACGGAATAACCTGTCGAACAAGATTGACATCTCCTCCGGCCAATGAGCCTGCTAGCCAAAAGCGGACTTGTTCGAGGGTTTGCTGATTGAGAATTAAAATACCGCTAGTCAACGTGCCAATCAGCGTCGAAAAGACAGTGCCTGCTAGGGTCAAATTCAAGGGCGTCACGCCACCGGGGCCTAATGCCGCAAAGACGTAAACCAAGGCCGCCGTTATTGCGCCTCCTAGCAGGGCAAACCAGGCATAAACACTCAGCGAATTGACCCCAACGATAAACGTGGACACCACCACGGCAAACGCCGCTCCCGTGCTGACTCCTAAAATACTAGGCGACGCGAGCGGATTGTTCGTCAATCCCTGCATGATAGCTCCGGCGATCGCCATTGATGCTCCTACCAATACTGCAATCAGCGATCGCGGCAGTCGCACCGTGCGAATAATCAAGTGATTGGTAGAACTCTCATCAAAAACAAACAGGGCTCGCCATACCTCATCGGGCGTGATATCTGCGGCTCCTAAGCCAATGCTGGCAAATAGACAAAGCATCAGAACACCCCCACCCATTACCAACCCAATGAGCAGAATCAAGGGCGATCGCCTTAGCCTAAAATTCCGTTGAGACATTGACTGCACCATCTTGATCAGAACCAGATGAAAACTATTGCCAAAGAATATAGAGCGATCGCTGGCAGACTTGAAATAAATGGTGCAGAAGCGCTTATTCTCATGAGCACTGAATCCTAGCCAAACCGCAACATTAAACAGACATCACATCTTATTGCAATGGGTTTTCAATAGTCAAGTCAACTCGGTTTAAGCTAGGTGTATGGTTAGGGAGGTCTGCGGCATATCGGGTTTTCTCGTCGTCTCCGTCGCCGTACAGGGCTGGAACGGAGCGATCGCGCAGCTTTTGTTATACGTTTGGGAGCTGGTTAGGGTCAATTCCTTGCGATCGCAAATAATTTTCCAGTTTCTCTTTGGCTTGCTGTTCCTGATCTGCCCGTTGTCGTTCTTGTTCAGCCCGTTGCCGTTCTGCTTCTTCGGGCAAAGGAATCAGCTCTCCGTCTACCGTAAACCACCGCAACTGCCGTTCATGAATCCCAAGTGCTAGCCCTAACTGATCGCTGGGCAGATGATTCTGCTCTGTTGGCTGAATCGCCTCATACTGTCTATTGACAAGATGAAATCCTGCAAATTCTAGGGTTTCGGGATGAAACCAGTAATACTCTGGTAAGCGCCACACGTCTTGGTAGAGCCTCTTCTTTGCGCCTTTATCGACATTTGCCGTAGAACTGGAGAGTAATTCAATCACGACATTGGGATATTTTCCGCCTTCTTCCCAAATGGCCCAACTGCGGCGGTCTCTTTTTTCGGTTCCCAACACGACAAACACGTCTGCCCCTCGGAAGTCTCGCGACTTCAACTGCTGTGTGTTGTAATAAACAGTCAGGTTGCCGGAAATATAGAAGTCTTGCCGATCGTGCCACCAGTGCTTGAGTAAACGAATGAGCAAGTCGATCTGGTTACGATGAAGGTCAGTTTCCAAGGGCGGTTCATCACTCTCCAGGTTACTCGGGGGAAACTCAATCGTGTCATCAACATTCTCATCAACAGCGGACGGATTCTCGTTTAGATAAACCATGTCACGATACTCCGATCAGAGGCTTCCAACATAGCTCTCAGTATAGCTTGAGGGATATCAGTAGGTAGACACAATTAAATGCTTCTGTAAGGTGCCACAACAAGTCGCTCCATAGGGCTGTTCCCTGAGGGAAGTCGAAGCCCTCGATTATTTTGAGGGCAAAAATCCGTTTGGGGCGCAGAATGATCCGGATGGGAGCCATGATACTGCCCATAACGACTCATTTCCCGGTATCTTCTTGAGAACAGTTCTTAGCAACGGTATTGCGAACTGTTTCAAAAGGTGTGTGGAGAGGATCGTGATGAATTTAGTCGTAAAGCAGCATTATTTACATTGGACATTTGGCACTTATCTTGAATACGGTCTTTCGGGGAGGTTAGACCAATTTGACTATCTTTTCAATGCCTCGTGGGAAACCTTTGGCTTTGCCTTCGATGGCGCAGGCAATCGCATTCCTTTTCTGGGAAGGGCACCAGAGAACGGTCGCACCTTTAATATTTTAGGCAAGCTAGGGGTAGACTTAGGCGAAGAGCAGCGCCTCCAGCTCAGCGTGAACCATCTTGACGACAGCAATGACCCTGAATTTATCAACGATCCGACCGTCGATGATGATCCCGATGCCGATAAAGCCCGCGCTTTGAGGAGAGATATTGAGTTTATCGGTTTAGACGACGAAGAAATACGACGATTTACAAACGTTAGCCTGAACTATACTGCGCCGCAGAAGGTCGATTACAGGCGCTATTTGTAGGAGGCCGCGATCGCGGCTTTGAGGCAGGCGCTGATTTTGTGGGAATTGAGAGCTACTTTGTTTTGGATTATATCAGCAGTATTCAGGCAGGAGCGGGTACTATCCAAATTGGGATTCAAAATCTATTAGATGAAGAATATTTTACCGTCAGTAATCAGCTGTTCGCTCCGCTTTCTCTGATGGACAAGGTCGCTGCACCGGGCAGAACGATCAGTATTGGCTATCAAGTTGACTTTTGATAAATAGGCGGAGCAAAGGAATAATGTATGGTGATGAAAGTAGAACTTAGGGCCAAGTTCTGGGTATTAGGAGCCTTGATGCTTTTCTTAGTTTTGGCTTGTTCTAGCCCCTCTCAAAAGCCATCAGAACCTGGAGCACGTCAGTTGGCAATTATCAAATCCCATCGACTTTCCCTCCGCTCGCTACTACGGCTATCTGGATGCAGATTCTTTAACGTCAGTGCTGACCCACAGCGGCGATATTCAATGCCTGGATACCATTTATCGCGGCTGGGGGCTATTGCCCTGAGCCGCGCAGGTGCTCGAAAACCATTTGCTGCTTACCCACGGCTGGGACTGGTTCAATTACGCGATCGCTGCTCAAGTGCTAGAACATAATGAAGATGAAACCTTTAATCAGGTGGAACTGACCTGCCAGCCGCCAAGGGGTGAACCGCAAACCTATCGAGCTGATATAGTGGCCGATGAGAGCCGTACGGTTCAACTCAAGGGCTCTTGCGCTAGCGAGAAGTTCACCAGCATTACCCCTTATTGTGTCAATAACTTGATAAGGCAAACTCCGACCGTTGCTGTCTGAATCAGAACTTAGCGCAATTGAAAATTGCTATAAGTGAGAAAAGTGGGAAAATGACAGTATGCATGAATTCAGAGCAAAACTGTCTGACCCCGCAACCACTCCCCCTTCATCCAGCTTTCCACGTCCCTAGCCACCGTTTTGAAATAAGGAGGAAACTATGCTTTCCCAAGCAATGAGCGATTGCCTCAATAAGCAAATTAATCTTGAGATGTATTCCTCGCACTTGTACCTACAAATGAGTTCCTGGTGTGCTTACCAGTCCTTGGATGGGTGCGAAGAGTTTTTGCGACTCCATGCTCAGGAGGAGGCTGGGCATATGAACCGACTGCTAACCTACATGCATGAGACGGGGGCGTTTGTCATCCTTGGCGGCATGGATGCACCGCCAACGCAGTTTGATTCGTTGCAGACCCTGTTCGAAAAAATCTATGAGCACGAACAGTTCATTACCCGCAATATCAATGAGTTGGTGCACTTTGCCAATACTGAACCAGACTACTCCACCCTACAGTTTCTTCAGTGGTATGTTGCAGAGCAGCACCAGGAAGAATTTTTATTCAAAGGCATTTTGGACAAAATCAAGCTGATTGGCACGGAAGGGCAAGGCTTGTTTTTGATCGATCAGGAGATTGGTCGGCTGGCAACGTCTCCTGCAAAAGAGGCGACGTCTATGACATCAGCAGCGACTCAGGCTAATTGAGTGAGATGAAGGCAACTCTCACTATTAAGGAGCTAACCCATGCAGTGGGAGGAGGCGTTACACCTCGGATGGTGCGGCATTATCATCAGCTAGGCTTGATGCCCCAACCCGTGCGATCGCCTGGAAACTATCGCCTCTATGGAGAAGCCGATGTGCAACGCCTCAAGCGGATTGTTGCGCTCAAGCAGCAAGGCTTTCAACTTCCCCATATTCAAAAACTGCTAGAGGCTGATGCAAACTACGCCGATCCAGAAATCCTGCTATCTCAATTACAGCGGCAGTATCAGGCAGTCATTCAGCAAATTACTCAGCTACGACAGACTGCATCTGCACTAGAACAATTGCTAGGACGCGACCAGTCGTGTCAAGCGATCCAAGCAGAGGTGCTAGCTCGCTTAAAACAGCTAGAGACTCAGACTCAATCTCACCTCGATCGCTTCGAGGAGCTGTGGAGTGAACGGGATGCAGAGATTCATACCCATCCCGAAACGTTTCAAGAGTCTCTGCAGCGGTTGTTGCCTGATCTCAAGCAGGAGGCATCTTCGCAGGGGGCGCGTTCCGAGATTGAGGTCGATTTGCTCCACCGATTGGTGTTGGCCTGCGGAGATGTCAGCTTAGTTTCGTTTGTGCGCCTAGATAAAGGGGCGATCGCGGCCAGCCGAGAGGCCTTAAAAGCAGGCTGTCAGGTAGTAGGGGATGTGCCAACGATAGCAGCAGCACTGGATCAGACCCGGTTAGCGCATCTAGACTGCGTTACCACAACCTTGATCGATGATCTCCATATCACAAGTGCACCGGAAGCAGAACAAGCCTTCTGGCAACAACAGACCTGGAAGCAACGGTTAAACCACTGCTCAAACGGATGCATTTTGGTAATCGGCTATGCACCCTCCGCTTTGCTCGCAGTATGCGAGGCCATCCAGCAGCAAGCTATTCAGCCGGCGCTGGTGATTGGTATGCCGATCGGTTTTAGTCATGCCCCAATCGCCAAACGACGGCTGATGCAGTCTGGGGTTCCGTACATCACCATTGAGGGGGCTGTCGGTGGTGGACTCCTGGCCGCAACTGCGCTCAACGCCTTAGCAGAGTCCTTGCTTGCAAAGCCTCACTGCCACTGCTATCGAACTTATCCTGACTCGAACTCTCCTTCCCTTCACATAGGAAATCGATTTTAGGAGATTTTAGGAGATAAGAGACCATCACTCACCCACAAACCTCTCCTGAACGTTTATTGCCGTAGCAGTCGCAGACCATTCAACGTCACAATCAGGGTTGAGCCTTCGTGACCTAAAACGCCTGCAGGCAGGGTCAGTTCGCCCAGGAAATTGGCTACCATCAGCAGAGCGATCGATATGAGGGCGATCGCAATGTTTTGTCGGATAATACGTTGGGAATTCTTGCCAATGCGAATCGCCTGCTCTAGCTTTTCAAGGCGATCGGCCATCAGCACGATATCGGCGGTTTCCAGAGCTACGTCGCTGCCCACACCTCCCATAGCGATACCTACCGAAGCCTGTGCTAGAGCGGGCGCATCGTTGATGCCATCCCCGACCATGGCGACGGTGCGATATCGCCGTTGAAGTTGTTGAATCACGTTCACTTTATCTCCCGGCAGCAGGTTGGAGTAGACGGTATCCACACCGACAGACTGGGCGACGGTGTGGGCGGTAGCGTCATTGTCTCCAGTGAGCATCACCGTCACGGCAATGCCCAGTTGCTTCAAATTTTCGAGTAA
>JBNPEG010000016.1:0-67214 GCA_051117555.1 Elainellaceae cyanobacterium
CCGAACTCGGTTGTGAAACGCTGCAGCGGCGAAAATACTCTGGGGGTTGCCCCACGGGAAAATAGCTCGGTGCCAGGTCTATATTCAAATAGCCCCCATCCATTGTTGAAGAGGATGGGGGCTATTTAAGTCTTTAAAGGCTTTTGTATAACCTTACGCTCTTGCGGTCGTCTGCAACCTAATTAGCTTATTGTCACCCATCCCTAAAGTCGGGTCTTAATCTAGAATAGGCTTTGCCATCTATAGCAATCCCAGATGAGTTGTGAGCGGTGGGGCAGGCGCCGCCTGCCCCACCGCTCACACAGAATACACAAGCGACTTAGGATCGCTATATAGTTTAACTGAAATGAAGTTTAGATTAAGATTAAAATATAAGTAAGAATATATGTTTTTGCTAGGTCAATCAGATTGGCTGGATGGAGGTTGTGAGTATCTAGGTATAGCTTAGGCAGAAGATGTTATTCTAGCTCCTCCGAATTGATCACGGTGCAGGTGACATCATTCTGATACAATCAGCCTGGATGTTAAGCTTTTTGTCTCGATGAGTTGCAAACAGAGCGTTAGACTATGTTGACTTTGGAGTCTACAAGATCTTCGAATGATATCAAATTAGGACGAGTCCTTGTCGTAGAGGATGAGGAATTGATTCGAGAAACCGTTGCTCTAGCCCTAATGGAAGAGGGATATGACGTACTAACGGCTGAAGATGGGAGAGGTGCGTTAGATATTGCATGCAAGCCGAGCGAAAGTGAAGGTTCAGGGCTAGCTAATCTCGACCTAATTGTTCTTGATCTGATGTTGCCCTATGTAAATGGATTAGACCTATGCCGATTGATTCGGCATGAAGGAAATAATGTTCCCATTCTTATTCTGAGCGCCAAAGGGAGCGAAACGGATCGTGTTGTGGGTCTTGAGATTGGTGCTGATGACTATTTGACTAAGCCGTTTGGAATGCGAGAGTTGGTAGCACGTTGTCGAGCCTTATTGAGGCGCCATCGATACTCTCATCCAAAGACTTCTCAGTCTACGTTGAAGTTTCAAGATATTACTCTATTTCCTCAAGAATGCAGAGTTATGGTTCGAGGTGAGGAAGTCAATCTTTCACCTAAAGAGTTCCGGATTTTAGAGCTTTTTATGAGTCATCCCCGTCGTGTTTGGTCACGCGAACAGCTTATAGAGCGTGTTTGGGGTCCTGATTTTATGGGAGATAGTAAAACTGTTGATGTTCATATTCGATGGTTGCGGGAAAAGTTAGAAGCAGATCCAAGCACGCCAGAGTATTTGATGACGGTGAGGGGATTTGGATATCGTTTTGGTTAGGAACCCTCGCATGTAGCGGATTTTTGCTGCTAATTATTATTGTTATTGATATGCAGGTAAAATTGCCTGCCGTGCAGACCACCACTTACTTTGAAATCGCTGTAAGCTAATAATGATTGCTAGACTCTTGCTGGTTTCGGAGTCTTTAGAGCGGATATGCCTGTAATGGAAGTCCTGACATTTTTGGTAGGGCTGCTTGTTGGCTTAGCTTTATTAAGCTGGCAAAAGGTTTGCTTTGACAGAAAGTTAAATACGTTATTGTGCAGTTTAAAGCTAGGTGAGGTAGATCGTTCCTCCCTTACTTCTATTTCACAGTTGTCTATGGCGATCGCCTATCAACAAAAGATTCGAGAACAGCTTGAGCAAAAACTTGACGTCTATCAGCAAATTTTCTACCTAGCACCTATAGGGTATTTACAAGTCGATGATGAGAACCGCTTATTGTGGTGTAATCCCCAAGCAAGAGTCTTATTAGGCATTCCTAATTCTCAAACGTATGAACCTCGTCTTCTATTGGAGTTGGTTCGCTCATATGATTTAGATCATCTTATTGATCAAACGCGCTCCACAGGTCAGCCTTGTCAAAATGACTGGATGTTTTATCTCATCAACCCTGACCCATCTCGGATAGCTAGACAAGAAGCGTATGCGCTCAGGGGATATGGATTTCCGCTACCTGACGATCATGTTGGTATTTTTCTGGAGAATCGGAAAGAGGCTGTTGTTTTGAAGCAGCAGCGCGATCGCTGGGCATCTGATGTCGCTCATGAATTGAAAACTCCGCTTACTTCTATTCGCTTAGTTGCAGAAACATTGCAAGCTCGACTTGATCCCTCGTTTAGAGGATGGCTAACTCGCTTAATTAATGAGACGATTCGTTTGAGCAATCTTGTTCAGGATTTGCTGGATTTAGGTCAACTCGATCGTCACTCATCAGATTGTTTGGAACGGGTCGATGCGGATGTTGTGGAGTTAGTTCAATCGGCTTGGCTTAATCTTGAACCTCTTGCGCGTAAAAAAAACTTAGAGTTGAACTATTCAGGTCCCGAGCATCTCATCATTCATCTAGATAAGCAGCGCATCTATCGGGTTCTAATCAATTTATTGGATAACGCCATTAAATATAGCCCTCCCTGGAAAGATGTGCAGGTGAAATTAAGTACAAACGATCTGGGTATAGAGGGTGATGACTCCGTATCTGGACAGGTTTTGCTCGAAGTCATTGATGAAGGACCTGGGTTTCGAGAAACCGATTTGCCTTTCATCTTTGAACGATTTTATCGGGCTGACCCGGCGCGATCGCGCTATTTTCCACCCAATGGTTTAGAGCATCAACCTTCGTCTATGCCCATACCATCCACCTTGCATGGGGATCAGGACAATTTATCCAGGAATGAAACCTCTGACGATATTGATACCCATCGTCGAGGTAGTAGTGGTCTAGGGTTATCCATTGTTCAGCAGATTGTTGAGGCACATCAAGGATCCGTATCTGCTAATAATCACCCAGCAACTCATGGAGGCTGGATCAGAGTTTGTCTTCCTCAGCGCGAGTTAAAAACGCGATAAAAAGCCAAGATTTATCAAGTTAAATCGACTCTGGATAGATTCTGAATCTTGTAATATCTATACATGAGCTATATAAGCATTCATAAGATTAAATCTGTTTGATTCAAAAGCAATCTAGGCGATGCTCATCCGGTATTCAATTTCACTATGGACGAACGTGAACGACTACAAAAAATTATTTCTCAATGGGGCTTTGCATCACGTCGTCAAGCCGAACAAATGATTGTGGATGGGCGAGTCCGTGTCAATGGTTGTATTGCTGAGCTTGGGCAGAAGGCCGATCCGTCGGAAGATCGAATCGAGGTCGATGGAAATTGCATTCATCCTGCTAATCGTCCCCAATTAATTTACCTTTTAGTACATAAACCGCATGGAATCCTATCGACCTGTCGCGATCCTCGTCACCGCTCCACTGTCATTGACCTATTGCCAACAAAATTCCGAGATAGTGGCGTTCACCCTGTCGGGCGACTCGATTTAGCATCTACTGGTGCCCTCCTACTCACTAACGATGGAGAATTAACGTTTTTACTGACTCATCCCCGTCATTCTATTCCTAAGGCTTATCATGTTCTACTGAGAGGACATCCATCTGAATCTGTTCTTCAGCAGTGGCGACATGGGGTCATGCTTGCAGGTAAGCAAACTTTACCAGCAGATATAGAAATTCTTCGCCATCAACGAGAGAATGATCGTACGCTCTTGAAAGTTACATTACGTGAAGGCAGAAATCGTCAAATTCGACGAGTTGCGAAAAAGCTTGGGCATCCGGTCATTCAAATTCATCGAGTTTCGATTGGTTCCATTTGTTTAGATAGTTTGCCAAGCGGTCAGTATCGCTATCTGACCAATTCAGAAGTCAACTTTTTCTGGGATCAGACCAGACAGCTTCGTTCTTTCCTTTCTGTTTAGCTAACGGAATTTGGTACGTCGAGAGTAATTAAGTTATGAATCAAGATATTTCTCAACCCGGTCAGAAGCAAGCGGAAAAATTAGCTGATATTGGTGCTCGTTTACGCCAGATTCGGGAGGAGCGTTTGCTGTCAATTGATCAAGTTGCGGCTAAAACATTAATTCAGCCGCGCCTATTGAGGGCGATTGAAGTAGGTGACTTATCTCGACTTCCTGAGCCTATTTATATTCAGGGTTTTATCAAGCGTTACGCTGAATCATTGGGTCTAGATGGTGCAGAGTTTGCTCACTCTTTCCCAACGGAGCCCGATATCCGTGCAATTCAGCCATCCTGGAAAGATTCGCCTGCTGCTCAGTTGCGCCCCATTCATTTGTATGCGTTCTATGTTGTGTTGATCGTGGCGGCAGTTAGCGGGCTTTCATATCTGTTAGGCCGATCGACATCGTGGGGGAATCAAGCTTCTGTGGAAGCTGAGTCTTCCGTAGTGTCGAGTCAGCCGTCATCTGAGGAGGCGTCTCCAGATGAAACTGAGGCTAGTCCGGGCGGCGAGACAGCGGATGAACCATCGGTTACGGACGCTGCCGCGGTTCAGGAGGAGCCTGTTAAGGTGGATGTTGAACTTACAGCTCAATCTTGGCTGCGAATTATGATTGACGGTCAAAAAGAATTTGAAGGAGTTCTTCCCGAGGGAACTCAGCGGACATGGACGGCGGATAATCAGTTGACGATACGGGCAGGCAATGCTGGGGGCGTTTTACTAGCTCATAATAATGGTGAAGCCAGACTCATGGGTGAGCCTGGCGCAGTGAGAGAGATTACGTTTTCGGTAAGCCAGGACGCAGCGAGTTTACCGGATTCTGATCAAGCTCAGACATCCCAATGATAGCGACGTAGATCGATTGACCGAGAGGGCTTGGTCCCTTTCTCAGACAAATACGCTCTAGACTAAATCGTCAGAGCGCTGTCGGCGTTAGGCCGAGCGTCCATAGGTTTCGGTAAGGCTACGAAGGCGATCGCCCAATTCAGGGGTGAGCATGGGGGAAGAATATTTCCACGTCCAATTGCCAGATGGCTGACCGGGTTGATTCATTCTGGAATCTGAATTTAGCCCTAAAATGTCTTGAAGTGGAAAGATTGCTTGATTTGCAACTGAGCTGAGTGCGAGTCGAATCATGTCCCAATGAATACCATCGGGGCTGATATGTCCTAAGTATCGGAGCAGTGATTCTCGCTCCCAATCTTGGAGGTGATCGTACCAGCCGACCGTTGTATTGTTGTCATGGGTGCCAGTGTAGACCAAGTAATTGCGCGAATAGTTAAAGGGCAAATACGGATTATCAGACCCCGAACCAAACGCAAACTGAAGGATTTTCATTCCCGGAAAGCCGAACTGATCTCGCAAATCTTCGACATCGGGTGTGATGACTCCTAAATCTTCAGCAAGGATTGGAAGGCTTCCCAAATCTTCTTTAAGAGACTGGAAAAATGCTCGGCCTGGTGCTTCAACCCATCTACCATTCATTGCAGTGGTTTCGCCTTGCTTAACTTCCCAGTAGGCTTGAAAACCGCGAAAATGGTCAATCCGAATCAGGTCAACGTATTCTAATAGGGATTGAATCCGATGATGCCACCATTTAAATCCCCAGTTTTGCATTTCATCCCAGTTATAAATTGGATTGCCCCAAAGCTGCCCGGTTTCACTGAAGTAATCAGGTGGAACGCCCGCCATGAGCGCTGGTTCACCGGTTTCGGGATCTAGATGGAAAATATGAGGTGTTGACCACACATCGGCGCTATCGTGTGCGACATAGAATGGCATGTCGCCAATGATCGAAATACCGCGTTCGTTGGCGTAGTGTTTTAGGCTAGACCACTGCCGGAAAAATTCATATTGCAAAAACTTACGATAAAAAATCTCGGATGTGAGCCTGAGTCGCCAATGCTCCATCGCTTCTGGTTCGCGCTTGGCGATCGCCATATCCCACTTATTCCAACTGACTCCGCTGTGAGCAGCTTTTAAGGCAATAAAAAAAGCATAATCATCGAGCCAAAAATCTCGACTCTCACAAAACCGATCAAAGTCCTGGCGTTGTTCTAGCGATGCATTGGTTTTAAAGTTGTCCGCTGCTTTGACCAGTAAGGGGATCTTAAACTGAATGGCCAGGTCATAGTCCACATGATCGACTGGAAAATCAGGTGAATCAGCAAAGTCTTCCTCTGCTAAAAGCCCTTGCGCTTGCAAATCTTCTAGACTGATTAGCATCGGATTACCAGCCATCGATGAATAAGACATGTATGGCGAATTGCCATGACCCGTTGGCCCTAACGGAAGAACCTGCCAAATCTGTTGTTTACTGTGGGTTAGGAAGTCAATGAATCGATACGCCGCTTCTCCGATATCGCCGATGCCGAATCGGCTAGGGAATGACGTTGGATGAAGGATAATACCGCTGGATCTAGGTAAGGGCATGGAGAACTAGAGTAGAAAAACTGAACCGTTTTATTGTATTATTCAAGGCTAATTCCTGATGCCTCGAATTTATCACGCTACCTGATCTTCCAACGAATCGAACTCTTTAATTCGATGGATTTTGATGGATTTATAACAATACCGAAAACCCGTGAATTTTAAGGTTTGGCTGACTTTTATAAAGAAATATATCGAGAATAGTCGAACTATTCGGTGATCTCGCGTTTGCGACGCTGAATCGTGTTAAGATGCATGGCAAATATGAAAGTTTTTTGTTGAAGAGGTCAACCTACGGATGGACGCAGTATTAATGCTTGCAAAATTACCGGAAGCCTATTCAATTTTTGATCCCTTAGTTGATGTTCTGCCCATCATCCCGGTATTCTTCTTACTTCTTGCATTTGTTTGGCAGGCGGCGGTCGGTTTTCGCTAAGTTCTAGGTTCAATTCTGAATCTTTAACGCATTCTTTCCTAAACTCTTGCGTTAGGGGAATGATTGTTCTCTTAATCGTGACAAATAATCGTGTCAAAGCACCTCAATTAGAGGTGCTTTGTTTATTTTGGTTACAGAAATTCATGGAACTTCAGCAATTATGGCATGCGCCCTCCGATGGTTTTCTGGAAGGCAGGGCGTTCTGCTAAGCGCTGAAGATATTGCTTAATCGACGGATAGCCACTGAAATCTAGCTTTAGCATGATTGGCATATATGCCAAAATTGAACCCACTGCTACGTCAGCCACGCTGAAGTGGTTGCCTAGGAGGTATGGTTGGTGGTTTAGTCTCTGATCAATAGGGGACAAAAGCCGACTTTCCTCTCGCTCGCGATTCGATGCAACAAAGATGCCAGGACCTAAGGTGGCATTAGCAAATAGAGTCCACTGGGCCCATTCAGCACGTTGCTCTATAGATGTGGGATGAGTCGAATATTTTTCAGCGAGATAGAGCAATATAGCACCCGACTCCCAAATCGTGAGTTCGTTGTCGGTAATGGCAGGGACTTTTCCAAAAGGGTTAATCTCAAGAAATTTAACTTGACGCTGTTCACCCGCCTGCAAGTCAAGCAAAATGAATTCGTAGGAGATCCCCAGCTCTTCTAAACACCATTGAACAATTGAGGCTCGGCTGCGAGTGCCTCCGTAGAGTTTTAGCACAGAATCGTCCTCCTAATAGACTTTGGCTTTAATCTACACCCCATTCGTAGTGCGATCGCCTTTTTCCCTGATAGAGAGGCGTTGCCAACCGACGGCGGCCAAAATGCCCGCACAGCTACGGCTTATTAAACTCCTGCCATTCTGAGCGGAGTTGATTTGTTCAAGCTGGAAAATCCCTGCAACTCTTGTATCGCCGCACCAGGACCCGTCCAATGAATGCCAGTTGGAGAGACGGCATACCGGCGATCGCGCTAAAGCACTTTGTGCGTGTATGAGTGCTGTTTAACGTTATCCTCGGCTTTGATAATCCGTTCAGAATTTAAGATTCGTTTCCGCTCGAGTGAGAAATTGAAATCTCGATACACAGCACCTTTCGGAATGTGGGACTGAGCTTCAGCCCTTGCTTTATAGGTACGAGCTGCTGCTGTTAACCGTTCGGCAAACCCATCACATGGCTGGGCTTCTATCGGAAATTCTTGTGGAAGCTTAGCATTGTTTCCCTGGATAACGTCACCGAGAGATGTGGCGATCGCCATCTCATATGACGTTGCAATGCCTTTGAGAATCGCTTCTAAGGCGGCAGAGGGAATAGGTTCTGCAATTTTAACCTCATGAATTTCGCCATCTGACTTTAGGTAACAGGTGGCTAAGCCAAGAACAACATAATCCTCTGCTGTGAGATCAGGGGCATTGGGGAAGGACGATGCGACTGTCATAAAAATATTTTGCGAAAACTTTACAAAAAAACTTCAGACCATAGCCTGCTTGGCAAGAAGAAGAGTAAGAAGAATACAAAACATGGCTTCTCCCACAGCAGGATAAATGGAGATTCACCGATTGAATACTCCTTTTTACTTGATCTTGAAACGTAACGATTGGGTGATCGTAATCAGATTGGACTTTAGTGCATTCTACCGTGTGAAATTCGATACAAATGCTCAAGATTTCGGAGCTGTTACAAAGTTAGGAAAAATTCCCCTCTTTACAGAACTTTTACCTGTAATCCGTAGTTTTACGCAATTTAAGCTTTTCTCCGAAATTTGTAGATGAGCATGTGCTTCAGAGAATAGGTGTCGTTCACGAGCAGGTTCTCACCGTCAGGGATGCTTTTTATTTCAGTAGTTTCAACCTCACGGTTTGATATAGAGACGCATTATTAAGTGACACAAGGGGATATGTTTTGAGATTGGGAAGATCGGAAACTTCACAGTAGGAGGGCGCCTTTCTCATAATTTCAGCCGACCCAACACCCAGTATGAAATGAGTACCCAGGGAGGACAAGATGAACACTCGCCCATTTAGAGCCCATCGACGAAACGGAACTAAACTCTTGTCTCGTGGTAATACTATCACTGCATCACGTTCGATCAAATCTGCAAGCAGAGCAGAAGTTCGCCGTCAAACTAGAATTTTACAAGAATCTAGCAGCACTGCACCCCCAGCACATTTAGAGCAAATCGAAGCCGATCCCAATTTGCGTCAACGAGCGTTAGCAGAAGCCCAGCAAGGTCGCTATGAAAACGCAATTCGTTTATTTAGTCGGTTGATTGAACGAAATCCTGATAGCGCAATAGATTATAACAATCGCGGACTCGTTTATTTTCGGCATGCATGCTACAACGCTGCGATCGCTGACTACAATAAGGCGATCGCCCTCAATCCCCGGTTAGATAGCGTTTACAATAACCGAGCCAACTTTTATGCGTGTTGCGGAGATCTGCGTGCCGCAATTCGAGACTATGAGCACGCTATAGACATAAATCCGGGAAATGTTAGAGCCTGGATTAATCGGGGGATCACATTTCGCGATTTGAATATGTATGAGGAAGCGATAGAAACGCTTGAAACTGCTCTAAGCTTCGGGCAGTTAGAGGGGCACATTTACGCAGAACTTGGCCGTACGCGCCATTTACAGGGAGATTGGAACTTTGCGATCGCCGACTATCAACACGCTATTTTCTACCTTCCAAGTTTCACCCACTGCAGCAACACGCCGTCCATGCGTTTGCGGCTGCAGGTTGAAGTTTGGTTAGATGACCTGAGCCCCTTAGTTCTTTAAGTCAGGTGGGCTTACTCGATAGAGATGGGTTGAGGCCCATTCCCTCGACCATTAGCGCTGTCTGAAGAGACTGATGAATAGGATGATCCCGCTTGCTGATCGAGCCAGCCTCTAACCGGATCTTCGTTAAGATTCAACCGAAAGGCGCCGGAGAAAAATCCACCTAAAAAGGCAATTGGATGACCTGTTAATTCTTTGAGTAACGGTGTTAATTCGTCCATGAACATTGGTGTCCTCTTGTATGTTTGTTCTGAGATAGGTGAGTAATCGCTCGGTTGTTTCCTGATCGTAGCGCGAAACCAAGGGTGACATGTAGCTGGTCAGGATGGAGTTGCGCTTGGCGTCGGATTTACCTCATCGGTTGACGTTGCGCTAGGGTCTGGAGTGTCGAAGAATTTCTGAAAAATCCATCGGGTTATGAGGTGAGAGAGGAGGCCGAGCGGCCCCGCGAAAAAACAGAGAGCTAAAGAATGGCGTGACCAGATACCTGCATTTTGCCCGTCCCAGTAGATCCAGCGACCCACGAATAAGTCCATAACTAGAAAATGAACCCAACCCGTTGCGGCGACTTGTTCGTCTGAAAATAGCCGAGCGATATCGGAAAGACCGGCACTAGAGAAGGATTCTAACGTTTCAGCAGAGATACCACCTATGAAAAAATATAGATAAAGCAACGCCAATGCTGCAAACGGTAAAACCGAGCGCATCACTATACGCGTGACACTCCAATTTGGCAGCACGATCATTAATGCCCAAAATGGCAGGACAAACACATTGGCGCTGTTGAATAGTAATTCTAAACCCATGGTGATTACGTGAAGCGACTCTAGATTCAACCGATTATGACACTGTCATTATCACGTGACACTGAACAGTTTCAAGACGAGACGAGTACCTGACGATAGCGGGTTACGCCTTGAAGGAAATTGCGAAGTAACTGCTTGCCCGGCTGAGTCAAAATACTCTCTGGATGAAATTGGACTCCTTGAATGTGAGGATATTGACGATGCCGAACGCCCATGATAGTGCCATCGTCTACCCAACTTGTGATTTCAAGAACATCAGGGCAGGTTTGACGGTCAATTACCAAGCTGTGATATCGGGTGGCGGTGAATGGGGTCTCTATGCTCTCAAATACTCCCTGTCCGCCATGGTGGATTGCTGATGTCTTTCCGTGCATAAGTTCAGCCGCTGGAGAAATAGTTCCTCCGAAGGCTTGCCCGATGCACTGATGCCCCAGGCATACCCCAAAAATCGGATAGATTGAGCCGAGTTCTTGAACTATCTGGAGCGAAATGCCTGCATCGGTTGGATATCCGGGACCTGGGGAGATGACGATCCCATCTGGCTGAAGCATTTTTACGTGTTTAATTGAAATTTGATCATTGCGATAAACCTGAATATCCGATGCAACTGGAAATTCAGAGCCTAGTTCTCCTAGGTATTGAACCAAGTTATAGGTAAAGCTGTCATAGTTATCGATGACCAAGATCATAGGACTATCATCATGCAGGGTTGAATCCAGGTCTTAGTAAGAGCAATCTCTCTAAGTCCTTATGCTTTCCTATCCTAATGGGCATCTAAGATTTTGGCAGTAACGATAGGGGGCAATTGATAACGCCTCAGCCGTCATAATGCGATGGATTGAATAACCTTAATCATCGGCGGCAATAGTAATGATCCTGCGACCAGTATCGACACCAAGGCTGATACCAAAACCGCTCCAGCTGCGCAGTCTTTCGCAATCTTAGCCAGTTCGTGATAGGTCTGCCGGACGGTTAGATCGACAACTGATTCGAGGGCAGTGTTCAACAATTCCATCGTTAAAACAGCCCCGATCGTTAATCCGATAATGGCGATTTCAACGGCTGATAAATGCAAGGTGATACTTAGGGCGATCGCCACCGAACCCAATATCACATGAATTCGAAAATTGCGTTGAGTATTAAACGCATAGATCAAGCCAGAGCAGGCATACCTGAAGCTGATGAAGAGATTAGAGGCAACTTTCCAAGAAAATTCTCGATTGGTGGGTTGCTTGTTATCAGCCTGGTCAATCTCAGAGGTGCTTGATGAGGTTTTTGTAGAGAGAGGTTGTGACATGAATTGAGTCATAGGGAATCACGAACGCTAGTTGAGCAATGCCCAAATGAATTTTAGTCTCTGTTTGTTAAATTACATAGCCTATTGGCAATAGCCCTTTTGCTATGAATCAATCATTTCTGGGATAAATCGTAAGCGAAGTGATAGATGTTACAAATTGTTACTCTGTGGCCTTCGGTCTAGCTTAAACGAAAGAGGATGTTCAGAGTAAGAGGGTTGCAGAAAAATTATAGGGAGCGATCGCTTTCATAAAGTTAGACCCACAATCCGCAGAAGAGTTTCTTGCTGGGACACCATTTGGCTGAGGCTTTTTTCGTCTGGGTGATCCCATCCAAGCAGATGAAGTAATCCGTGGGATGCAAGCCAGGCCAACTCTACTCGGAGTGAATGTTGATGCTCATCCGCTTGACGCTGAGCCGTGTCTAGCGAAATAACCAGGTCTCCCAGATAGACAGGAAACATTTTCATATCGTCTATCTGAGGATAGTCACCCTCTAATGCCGCAAATGCTAAGACATCGGTGGGCGCGTCGATATTGCGGTACTGAGCGTTGAGGGCCTGAATGTCAGCATCGTGGGTTAAGCGCAGGCTTAGCTCATACGACTGGATAGGGGAGTAATCGGGGTCGAGAGCATTAATCCATGCTTGAAACCATGCGTCCCACGTTGAGGATGAGACGGGAACGATGTCACTGCAAAATGGGGTTTCATTAAATTCTGCGTCGGTTTCACCAGATTCTGCCTGAGTAGGGTCGCCTGGCTCAGTCCATTGAGTTTGAACTTCTACCTCGATCGAGTGCGATCGCTGATTCACCATGCCAACTACCGAGTTAGATAAGCTAAGCTGACTAGAATCGCGAGCAGCCCGAAGGCGGTTAGGAAAAAATGAAACACCGATTTTCCGCCTTTCCGCACCATATTTCGCATCGCTAATTTAACAAAGCTTGGAGCGGGTTCTGAGAGCGATTTTGGAGTTGACGGGTCGCTATCTGTCTGATGAGTTTTAGGCGCGTCAGGCGGGACTGGGGTATTAGACGCGTCTTGGGTAGAAGATGAATGGGTCATAACCTAAAAAATTACGATCATCATTTGACAACGTACGTAGCTCACCCTGACTACAGTGAGCGTGTAACATCATCGTAACAATTTGCCGCTCGTTATTAGCCTGACCACGGGGTGACTCATAGAGATACCAGAGCTTTTCCTAAGGCATGAACTGCGGTGTTGATGTCTGCTTCCGTGATAATGAGGGGCGGAACAAATCGCACGACCTGAGGACCTGCGGGTACCAGTAGTATCCCCTCTGCCATTGCTGCTTTGACAATATTGATTGATGTGAATTCGATGTCAGGCTTTAGCACTAAGCCATTAATGAGCCCCCAGCCTCGCACCTCAGAAATCAAATGAGGATGTTGCTGAGCGATCGCCCGTAGGCTGGTTCTGAGTTGTTCGCCGCGAGCGCGAACATTCGCTAGAATATCGTCGCGCTCTAATGTGTGGCATACAGCGAGAGCAACGGCACACGCAAACGGATTACCGCCAAATGTGCTGGCGTGATCCCCCGGTTGAAAGACATCACAAGACGACTTGCACAGGAGAGCCCCAATCGGCACGCCGCCGCCCAAGCCTTTTGCAGAGGTGAAGACATCCGGTTCGATGCCTAGGTATTCATATCCCCAGTAGCGCCCACTTCGCCCCATGCCCACTTGAACTTCGTCCAGAATGAGTAGAATCCCTTTCTCATCACAGAGGTCACGAATTCGTTTGAAGTAGTCAGCATCGCCGGGACGAACCCCACCTTCGCCTTGAAGCGCTTCGAGCATAATGGCAGCCACTTGACGCTTGGGGTGATCGAGATGAGCGATCGCCTCTTCAATAGCACCAATATCGTTGTAGGGAACGGAATGAAATCCTGGTACGAGGGGATTAAAATTCTTCTGATACTTGGGCTGGCCTGTTGCAGTGATGGTTGCGAGAGTGCGCCCATGGAAACTAGCATTTGCTGTCAGAATGACAGGATTCTCAATGTCCAAAACCGTATGAGCATATTTTCGAGCCAGTTTGATTGCGCCTTCATTGGCTTCAGCCCCCGAGTTACAGAAGAATGCCCGATCTGCACATGAATGGTCAATGAGCCACTGGGCTAGCGCTCCCTGTTCTGGTATGTAGTAAAGATTAGAAACATGATGAAGCTTTTGCATTTGCTGAGACACGGCTTCAATCATGACGGGATGAGCATGCCCTAGCGTGCATGTGGCAATGCCTGCTACAAGGTCGAGGTATTGGCGTCCTTCCGTATCCCAGACAGTGCATCCTGCCCCTCGCTCCAAAGCAATCGGAAAACGGGCATAGGTTGTCATGACAGACTGATCAAAATCTGCCTGACTGAAGGGTGACGCAGCAGCGGAGAATGGCAGAACGGCTTCTAGACTCACAGACATATCCTCAACGCAATCAAGATATACAGATTCGGTATTGAATTTAGTGATTTTGAACGATGGAACTAGCGACAAGCACACACCTTTACAGGTCTTACCTGATAGGCTCACGAAGCATCTCAATATAGCTTTTCGACACGTTTTAGGGAGGTGTTTTGCGACTTCAAATAATTTTACGCTAGGTCTGATTGTAAGCCAGAATACTGTATACGACAGATCCCAGATTCAACGTTTCATAACTTTCGGAGATCTGAATCTAATGACTATCTAACGAATTTACAAATCAGCTTGACCATCGGCGTTGCTAAATCGGGTATGACTCGCCAGCAGGCATTTCTGTGGAAGGGGCGGTTTCGTCAAAAGGGCGTCGCTACAGACTGTCGCCTGACTATAGGTTCTGAGGATAAATGATTAATGATTGATTACAGATAATTACGGAGTAACAGTTCTAGCTTGTCTCGGCTAGCAGACGGCACCGTATCGAGCGGAGTCAGGATGGCGTACTTGAGAGCGGAATGAGCGTCTGAAGTCGGTGGATTTTGGCTTAATCGACGAACGGTTTCGCGAATAACCTGCTGAGCATTGGACGCGTTTTTCAACAAGTTGCCAATCACCATTTCAACCGTGACGCTGTCGTGATCAGGATGCCAACAGTCATAGTCAGTCACTAATGCAAGCGTTGCATAGGCAATTTCGGCTTCGCGGGCGAGTTTTGCCTCGGGTAGATTCGTCATCCCGACTACAGTTGCGCCCCAGCTTCGATACAGTTTTGACTCTGCCTTTGTGGAGAATGCAGGACCTTCCATGCAAACGTAGGTGCCTCCGCGATGGAGCGTTACATCTGGAAGGGGCAGACTGGCGATCGCCTCTGCCAGAACACCTGCTAGATTCATGCAAACGGGATCATCAAATCCAATGTGCGCGACAATCCCGTCACCAAAAAATGTGGAGACCCGGTTCTTTGTGCGATCGATAAACTGATCGGGGATCACCATATCGACAGGTTTTACCAATTCTTGAAGCGAACCAACCGCTGATGCGGAAATCAGATAGTCTACGCCCAAATATTTCATAGCGTAGATATTGGCTCGAAAGGGCAGATCCGATGGCAGCAAATGATGATTGCGCCCGTGTCGTGCCAAAAACGCAACGCGAGTTCCATCGAGTGTGCCGACAATCAGTGCGTCGGAAGGAGCACCAAATGGAGTCTCAACTCGAACCTCTTCTACGTCTTTGAGAGCCTCCATATTGTAGAGGCCACTTCCTCCAATGATTCCAATCTTGACTGGCTCCATAGCGCGATTCCCATCGGGCGTGCAGTGACACCATATCCTAGCACCTGAATCATGGCGACGGTTGATGATGGTGGGGAGATACCCTGAAATGGATGCAATTAGCGTCTCTCAAGTTGGGAGCCAGCGCCAGTTATATCGATTCCATTCGTATATGCCTTGAATCTCGTATTCGAGGCCGCTGTCAAAGCGAATAGTGCAGCTTGTATAGCAGCTATAGGCTTGAGAGCCTGACCGAGTATCGTCGGACTGTTGCTTAATACCGACTACCTGACACGGAATCCATTCTCGGCTACAAGGCCCCGCCTCTTGCACCCATTCCCACAAGCTATTCGACACTTCGATGCGATCGCCCACGCCGAGCATGAACGAGGCTTCATCAGAATAGTGCTCAATGTGATACGGCTGCACTCGTTCAAGCCACTGGGGGCCATAATTTTCTCGAATAAATTGAACTGAACCAGATTCCCGTCCTTCCAACCAATCATTGAGTAGCTGGGTTTTCCAAGGGAGATCTTTCTGATTTTGATGCTGGATATATTGCAAGAGCGATCGCCGCTGGTCAGGAGATAGTTCATCGAGGGGGTTGACTATATCAGCATCTGCCTCTGATGCATCAGGGGGAAGCGTAGCAGATGTGGAATCAGTGCGATCGCGCATTAAGCCTATCATTGCATCAGTAATAACCTGCTTTTGGGTGGGGTTGAGAGCATATCCCAGCGACTCACATTGGTTAAACGCTGTTCTTAAAGCAACTTCAATATCAACTGGTGTCATGACTACGGGTGCGGGTAATTAGTAATCTCAGGTGCTTAGTAAGATACTAAATAAATTGCTAAAGGCTCGTAGAAGCTGGCTTTCAGCAACATCAAGGCACCGATTTGACTGAGCGATGTCTAGAATAATTTAGATTAGCATTTACAGACTTGCGTTAAAGTCTATTCAGCGATTCGACCCCATTCACGATAATCTGAGTAGTGGAACTGGATGCAAAACTATTGGGAAAACCAATACTTTCCGAGGCCCCCCAGTGGTTTAGTAGTCATCTAGTCTGAGGATTGTAAGAAGTTTGGCACGCAAGGACTATGAAGAGATTCACGCATGTTCGGTTTTGGATGGCTAGTATCCTCTGCTGTTGCCTATGGCTGATGAGCGGGTTTTGGACTCCTCCCGCCCTTGCGTTGACCCAAATTAAGCTGTTTGACGTGGGGTATAAAGATTGTCCCGCTGATTTATCTGAAGGAGTCGTTACAGCAGGGGGCTCTAGTATGGATGCAAACTGCTTTATCGTTTACGGCAAAGCTGAAAATGCTTCAGGAAAGCCTGTTCTCAACGCAGATGTATTTGGGCGGATTTATGACGCCAATCATAATCCGGTCATGCAAAATCGCACACGAGTCGGATCAATCGACGAAGTCCCTCCTGGAACCAGCGATTTTGAAATCAGAATCAGCGTTCCGGCTAATCAGGCAACCCCTCTCCAGTTAGAGCAGTTCAAAGCATCTGGATTTACGGGTAGGGTTCGCCGCTAGCGACTATGAAGATTCGGTACGCTTTTCGATCTGACACTGACTTTGAAAAGCTCGCCGAGAGACCAGCGCAAGAATTTTAAGAAATCCAGTGTTCATCGGGTCGGGGACGAGAAAAACTAAAGATTTCTAGGGACATAGCCAGGCTGTGTCCCTTTTCGTTGTTGTTTCCCATTCACCTTTTGCTGATATCAATTAGCGCACTCGTTAAATCTTTGGATGGTTAAATCATCCGGCTACGCTGAATCAATTGCTAGATGTGCCTAGAAAGGTTTTACTCTATGTTTTATTTAACCGAGATTAGTAATACGGATAGGCAGAGACTGCGACGCTAGAAAACGCCTGTGCTACAAACTGAAGCAGAAAAATTGCCAAAATTGGTGAAAAATCAATTCCACCGAGGGGAGGAATAAACGATCGGAAGATATTTAAATAGGGGTCGGTTAGCTGACTCAGTGTCGCAAACGGTTGGTTCATCCAGTTGACGTTGGGGAACCAGCTCAACAAAATACGAATAATGAGTAGGGCAAAGTAAATATTTAGGAAGGTTGCGAGTGAGCTTGCAATTAGACCGATGGGATTAGCCATGATGATTTCGATGTCCTTACTTCAGAGCTAAGGGGTTAAATCTCTTGAACCTAGTCTAACCGATACTAGTAGACTGCAAATTGGTCAAGAATGGTCGAATTCGACAATTTTTAAGATGATTCGAGTAATGAATTAAGATCCGAGTAATGAATTAAACTGTTGCGACACGTTCGTACCGTTTATTTCAAATAGTTTACGCCAGATTTAGGAATCTTGAGATAGAGTCTGTTCACCCTCATCGGCGGGCGGGTTGCCATTGACACCGCCCAAGCGTTGGCGAACGTCATCGATCGCCTCGTTAAGTTGGGCAATTTTATCTTCAAGTCCTCGACGGGCTGATTCGATGCTTCGGTCGTTCGTGGCATTGAGCGATCGCTTGTCGTCTGGTTTTCCCTCTAAGGATGCAGACTCATCACCCTCAGACGGATTTTGAGCAAACCGGGATGTGACCAGTACTCCCACAATTCCGCCTACAACTCCGCCAACAGCCGTCCCAAGCAAAAAGCCACTTAAAAAATTATCTTGTTGACTCATCACAACCCTTTCAATGTGCGTAACGTTTTGAAGGCAACTCAGTTTGAAGGCAACTCAGTTGTTAGAACTCATAAATTACTCGCAAATCAAACCAAATTGATGGATGCTCTATGGGGTACACCATCAGAGACGCTTACTCTACCTTACAAGGGTTGGGGGATGTTCCCAATAGTCATCGCATTTCCTTAAACGATCCGAAAACGATCCAATTGACTGGGGCTTTACTCTGCGATGACCGACTTTCTTATGTACCAAACGTGCGATCGCCCGCATCGCCAAGCCCTGGAACAATAAATCCTTTCTCATTGAGTCCTTCATCAATAGTGGCAGCATAAATGCTCAGTGCCGGATACGTTTCACCTATTTTCTGTAACGCAGCGGGAGCTGTTACCACTGAAATAATGCGAATAAGCGCTGGATCGATGCCTCGCTTGACGAGCTCATTAAGAACTACCATAATACTCCCCCCGGTCGCCAGCATCGGCTCACTGATCAAGAGTCGAGTATTGGGGTTAAATTCGTCGGGAAATTTATTGAGATAGCAGCTCGGCTCTAGCGTTTCCTCATCGCGGACTAGGCCGATATGATAAATCGATGCTAGAGGGAGCAGCGCTTGGGCACCGTCTAGTAGGGCTAGCCCAGCTCTCAAAACTGGCACAATCGCGATTGGAATTTCTGGGTTGATAAACGTGGCAGGACATCCTGATAAAGGAGTCTGGACGCTTGTCTCCATGATGGGTAACCAGTCTCGAATTGCCTCATACGTTAGCCACCGACCTAGTTCAGTCATGGCGCTTCTGAACAACATAGACGGGGTAGATTCGTCGCGAGCGACTGCAAGCCAGTGCTTGATTAGTGGATGGGGGGGGACGTATACACGAAGTTGGAGAGCCATGATTGAGCCAGTCTACAACATGAGCAGTTTGAATAAATCTGCATCATCATACTTCGTTCCCGGCTAGGAGATGCAACTTATCAACGAATTTCTCGATGATTTCTACCCGAAATCCACCCGAAATCTGAAGTCAACTCAAGCGAATATCTAGAAAACGTGCGATCGCCCCTAAATCATTCCTAAACCTCTCATCAGTTTACTGAAAATAATTGTCATTAGTGTTGACATAGATTCTCAACAAGGATACAGTTGATTGCAGTGTTCTCCTCTCGAAGGATCGGCAAATGGGGTTGGTCAGCAGACTGATCCCCTTTTTTTGCGCCGATTGGGTGATTATCCCTCTACAGTACGCAAAGCAAAATCAGGTCAGATACACTGACAAGGTGAACCCTTTTGCTCTAGTTCTTAAAATTTGCGTGTATGGCTGCCGTTTCCAATTCTGCTTCAATCTCGTCTGTCGCCTCATCTCTTCAGACCCCTGATCCTGCATCGGCGGCATCTGAATTTGATGCCATCATCATCGGGTCGGGAATCGGTGGGCTAGTCACGGCAACTCAACTAGCAGCAAAAGGGGCGAGCGTTTTGGTCTTGGAGCGCTACCTCATTCCGGGCGGCAGTTCGGGGTATTTTGAGCGAGGAGGCTATCGCTTTGATGTGGGCGCATCGATGATTTTTGGGTTTGGCGATCGCGGCACGACTAATCTTTTGACCCGCGCCCTTGATGCAGTCAATGTCAGCTTAGACACCATTCCTGACCCGGTTCAGATTCATTATCATCTCCCCGATCGCTTAGACCTCAAAGTGCATCGCGATTATGAAAAATTTTTGCAAGAATTGAGTCAGCATTTTCCCCATGAGCGACGGGGGATTCGGCAGTTTTACGATGAATGCTGGACGGTGTTTAACTGCCTCAATTCGATGGAACTTCTGTCACTGGAAGAACCCCGCTATCTGACACGGGTTTTCTTCCAGCATCCGTTTTCGTGTTTGGGGTTAGTGCGATATTTGCCGCAAAATGCGGGTGAGGTCGCACGTCGCCACATTCAAGACCCGGCACTGCTCAAATTTATTGATATGGAGTGCTATTGCTGGTCGGTGGTTCCTGCCGATTTGACCCCCATGATTAATGCCGGGATGGTCTTTAGCGATCGCCATTATGGCGGCATCAACTATCCCAAAGGGGGAGTGGGTCAGATTGCGCTAAAGCTAGCAGAGGGATTAGAAAAAGCGGGGGGACAGATTCAGTACAGAGCCAGAGTCACAGAAATTTTGCGCGATCGCGGCAAAGCGACCGGGGTTCGATTGGCATCCGGAAAAATATATCGAGCCAAACGCATTGTTTCAAACGCGACGCGATGGGATACGTTCGATAAACTCCTGCCGCAAGACGAGTTGCCTCGTGCTGAGCGAAAGTGGCGACACCGGTATAAAAAATCTCCTAGTTTCTTTAGCCTGCATCTAGGGATCAAATCCGATGTATTGCCTCTGGGAACTGAGTGTCACCATATTTTGTTAGAAGATTGGAATCGCATGGAGGAGGCAGAAGGAACACTTTTCGTTTCGATTCCAACTTTGCTCGATCCAGAGTTAGCACCCCCTGGGCATCACATTATCCATGCCTTTACCCCGAGTTGGATAGACGACTGGCAAGGTCTGGCATCGAGCGACTATAACGCCCGTAAAGAGGAGGTAGCGGCTCGACTGATTCAACGACTCGAAGCCATTTCCCCAGGGCTGACTGATGCAATTGATTTTCAAGAAGCGGGTACGCCTCGCACCCATCGACGCTTTTTGGGCCGAAACGACGGCACCTATGGCCCCATCCCTAGTCGTCGGCTCCGGGGTTTGCTCGGCATGCCGTTCAACCAAACGTCGATTCCGGGTTTATATTGCGTAGGGGATAGCACGTTTCCTGGTCAAGGACTGAATGCTGTGGCGTTTTCAGGATTTGCGTGTGCCCATCGAGTCGCAGTTGATTTGGGGCTGTAGGAGGCTATGCGAATAAGCGGGAGTATTCGGGATTGTGTGTAATTAAGTACGTTTGCCCTGGCAATGCGGAGCGTAACGTCTCGGCGACCCTACAGGTAAGGAACATGCGACCGAGGACGGTCGCACTGACACGAAAACCTAAACGCTCTCAATAAGCCAGGTCGAATAAGCGATCGCGATCGCCAGGAATGATATTAATTTAGGGGCGCTAGATCTGGGAGATTAATCTTATGAGCCAAATAATTGATAAGCGCGTTGATGAATAGACACCAAATTGACGCGCAAATTTTGATTGAGGCGGCGTTCAATAATATTGGCAGGCATCAGTCGAGGAGGACACACGACGACAGTGTAGGTTAAATCGGTTGTGTCACCCGAATCTATTGCAGGTTGGAGATGCCACTGTCCTTCGAAGGTCTTAAAATCTCCCTCGACCATACGAAACTCGATCAGGTTGGGAAATGTTTCAACCATGTCTAGCACGACGCGCGCGCAAAAGTGAAAGTTGAGCAAGCACTGGCTCCCCACTTGCTCTAGGCGAATTCCACCGCTGGGATGCTCGATTCGTTGGCTCTTAGCTAAATTTGGAATAAAATCAGCCAGCGTCTCATAATCTGTCAGGATCTGCCAAATCTGCTCAACAGAATGCGGAATCTGAATCTGGGCAGAAATTTTTCGCTGACGCCCTCCCGCCTGCTCCGTTCGCACGTCAACTTCTTGAAGCAAGGCTGCATCAAGCCCCGTCTCGATTTCTGTCGCTGGTTCTGTCGCTGGACGTTCGGTAATGGGCTGATCCCATTTTGAATTGGCGATCGCAGCATGCTTTGGGTAGTCAAGCGGATTTGAATTCGTCACCATTCACTCCTAGAACACAGTCAATATCGAAACGGCTTGGCACACTATCGGGTTGCGACGTTCTACAAAAAATTATATTCAGCAGATGGAATGTCTGCTGTTGTCTTGTAGACGCTGAGATTAACGTACCCAGTTAGGTGATCAAGACCAACATCTATGAGTCTAGAGTTCCGACTGGGCATCGACTTCACCGAATCCATAAAGTCAATAGAGAAAGTCATGCGTTAGGGGCTGACGTTTCTGTGTGGTTCTGTTTCTGTACCAATTATGCAGGATTACAGAGAATCTACAGACGATTTACAAACGATCCGTGACGACTACAATGAAGTTCATGCTTACTATATAAAATGCTCGTCTAGCTTATGATCCCGAAGCACGCCTCAGCGTCTGCGCCTGCGATTGGAACCGTTAAAGGACCGGGTGAAAACGGTAATCAATATGTGTTTATTACGGCTGAAAATCAGCACGTTAAGATTGGCGAATTTGTCTACTATGAAGCATTTTTGCCTCAATTAGGATCTGCAACGCCCGTTTGTATGGAGATTTTGGGCAAAATCTCTGGGATTTGTCTGATCGATCATCTACCCGATCGCATTTTTGCAGATACGCAGATCAACCCAGAGGCGATCGCAACGCTGATTGGGTTTGCGTATCCTAATCCTGCCATTTATGAAGTAACGGTGGATGTGGTTGGCTATTTTGACCCGCGCTTGGGGTTTATGAATCCTCGACAGTCTCCTGATCCGGGAGCGAAGGTGTATTTGACGAGTGATGCCACCCTGCGACAGGTTCTTAACAAAAAGCAGCCGGATGATGTAGGTGCGGCTCATATTGGTGCATTGCTGTTGCGGGAGGCAAATTCTGTCCCGATCGCGCTGGATGTCAAAGAATTAGTTAGCACTCATGTCGCAATTTTGGCGGGCACGGGATCTGGAAAGTCGTATACGGCAGGGGTGCTCGTCGAAGAATTATTGCGCCCCCATAATCGCGCTGCTGTGCTGATTTTTGACCCCCACGGGGAGTATGGCACCTTGACTGAAATGCGAGGACATCCAGCATTTGGGGCAGAGGATGGCTATCAGCCGCAGGTGAAGGTGCTGTCTCCCGATGACATTCGAATTCGAATATCGTCGTTAGATTATTACGACATTGTTTCGCTGCTGCCGGATATGAGCGATCGCCAGCAGTCTATTTTGAATAAGGCGTTTGGCATTCTTAAGCGGCATAAGCGGGGTGACTATCGCTGGAGCATCAATGATTTAATCGCGGCTGTATTTGAAGCCGATAGCACTCAAGATGAAGACGGCAATGAGAAGGTGGGGTCGTCTGCGCCAGCTATTGAGTGGAAGCTTGATCGATTGGGGCGATCGCAATATTTCCATTCCTTTGAGCATTTAGCACCCAAAGACTTGTTCGAACCAGGGCAAGTGACGGTTCTCCAGATGAATGAGATTAGCCAGGAAGAACAGCAGGTCATTTGTGCCGCCGTGCTTCGACAGGCAAATCTAGCTCGGATGAACACCCAAAAAGAGCGGATTGCGGCAGATGATGAGAATTATTTGCCCTATCCCGTCTTTGTGTTGCTAGAAGAAGCTCACCGATTTGCTCCAGCTCATGAACCCTCTCGCTGCAAGATGATTTTACGAACCATTTTGAGTGAAGGGCGTAAGTTTGGCATGGGGGTGGGGCTCATCACTCAGCGTCCTGGAAAGCTTGACTCAGACGTGCTCTCTCAGTGCATGAGTCAATTCATCATGCGAATTGTCAATCCGGTGGATCAGGACAGCCTCAAATATGGCGTCGAGGCGGCGGGGCGAGATTTGCTGAAGGAACTGCCTGCATTAACGAAAGGACAGGTGATCATTGCTGGAGTATGCGTGAATACGCCGGTTTTATGTCAGGTTCGTCAGCGCTTAACCGAACACGGAGGAGAAACCCTCAACGCGCCCGAACTCTGGCAGAGTCATTTTCAGGTGCATCGCCAGCAAGCTCGAAAAATTGAACAGGCTCCTGTTGTGAGTCGAACACGGGCCAAAACCTTTCAAGGCAAGAGCATTGAGTAGGGATTGTGAGTGAATGGGTGAATGAGCAGGTTAATCGTCGACTGGGCTTGGGGATGATGAGGGCGATCGCACTGCTTCTGCTTGTCGTAGTGCAGCCTCACTATTTTGTTGATAAAGGGCTTGACGGTTTTGTGCTGTGATGTAACGGCTGTCGTCGGGCGAAATTTCTGCCATCAAATCAGAGGCTCGCTGCCATCGACTGGCAAGATCTAGCCATTCTGCAGATGATTGAGCGACTTGACCATCCTGGGCTGCTTTTTCTGCAATCCACACTGCTTGCGCAAAAGGATCAGTTTGGGAAACGGTGGCTAGAGAATCTGGTATTTCATCTGCACGGCTATCTGCGGACATCAAATCGGAGTTGGAAGACCCTTCGGTAATCTGAGCCTGACTGGTTACCCCACTCTGAGGCGCAAACCGCTCATACGCAAACCACCCTAGCAGCAAAACTAATGCACTTAAGCCGACTCCACCCAATGTGCCTCGCCAAAACTGCTGCTTTTCTCGGCGATCTGGTCGAGCAGATGCTTTCTTTGCAAGGGCAACCTTATTCGAATCCGATCGATTGACTCGCCACTCCTCGGCAATCCGCCGGATCAAATTGGGTTTGGCTAACGTGATTTCTTCTGACCAGAGAAGCTGATTTTCTGGATCTCGGTTAATCTCCTCAAGCCACAAGAGTTGTTGTTCTTGAACAATGCGACTATTAATCCTGACGCGGCGGATTCGACGAGGCTGAATCGATTCTAAAATCTGTTTGATGTGAGCTACCAGCTTTTTTTGCTCAAGGCATTCATTACTCCCAGCTTCACACAACAGTTGGAGTATGCCTTGAGCTAGTACGGCTCTTGCGCGGATTCCAGACTTGGCCAGCTTTTCGTTCAAGACTTGAATGATCGCTGCAACGCTTCCCTGACGAGCCTGCTTGATGATGTCATCGATCGAGTCTACCATAGTCTACTTAGCATTGAGGTCGGTAGTGACATACGTCCGAGTCGTGACATACGCCCGAGTCGTGACATACGTCTTAATTAAATGCAACCTTCATAAACTCATCCTAGCGGTAATCGATTTAAAAATACTCCGCCCAGGTTTATGAAAGAAGGTTACCCCTCTTTTTATCATCTATAAACTATCGTTCATTCTTCTTATCTTGTTCCAGCTCCCTCAGTTTTGTTTGGACATCTTATATGACGAGGAACTGCAAGTTTGGGTGGCAGCTAGCATCGGACGCATCCCGATTTTGCAAAAACCCTCTTGCCCTTGAGACTGCTTCTCTAAGTAGGTGGGACTAATTAAATATGAGACCTGTGTAGGTTGGGGTTGAGGTACGTATAGCCCAAGGGGCATTCAAGAAAGGCAAAGCCTTGCCGAAGGCAATAACCCAACGCCCGCATGGGTTACGCTATCGCTAACCCATCCTACTGGCGTGGCACAGCTAAAATAATGCATTGGTAGGGTATCGTTAGCGCAGCGTAACGCACCGGATTCAAGAGCTTCAGCCCTTTAAGGATTTGCACTATCTTAAGTATGTCAGGCCACTACATTTGATTCCGCCTACCTACTTATCGCTCGCAGTGACTCTCAAATAGACATTACGAACGAACGTCTAGACATTGCGAATGATGGTCTAGACATTGCGAACGATAGTCTAGACATTGCGAACGATGGTCTAGACATTGCGAACGAACGTCTAGACATTGTGAATGATGGTCTGATCATTGCGAACGATGGTCTAGACATTGTGAATGATGGTCTGATCATTGCGAACGATGGTCTAGACATTGTGAATGATGGTCTGATCATTGCGAACGATAGTCTAGACATTGCGAACGATGGTCTAATCATTGCGAACGATGGTCTAATCATTGCGAACGCAGTGAAGCAATCGCCGAATGACGAGAGTGCGAGCGTCTCGGCGACCCTACAAGGAACACGCGATCGAGGACGGTCGCACTTACACGAAAACCTAAACGCGAGAGTTCCGAATTTTGTGAAAAAGTGCGTTTGCCCTGGCAATGCGGAGCATAACGTCTCGGCGACCCTACCAGGAACACGCGACCGAGAACGGTTGCACTGACACGAAAACCTAAACGCTCTCGAATGACTCACTCGGGATGCTCCCGCTAGAATCACTCATGCCTCGATTCATCTAATACCTCGATCTCAGGCATTCGGCTCAGGCGTTGATCTCGTGCGGTGATTAATTGGATGCGGCTATTGACACAATGACTCACACAATAATTCATCATTAGACTTGAGCCTAAGTTGGGTTTAAGAATGTTTAGATATTGCTATGTCGTTCTTTATCCAACTCGTGCATTCTCTTGAGTTACTATGATTGCTCCTTCTTTTTTTCGTCGCTACAAAAGACCGTTGACGTATGCAGGGATCTTACTTTGCCTTTTAGGAACGCCCGCCTGTTTTCGGCAAGGCGATTCCTCATCCGAGTCTCAAAGTGAATCTGCTGCGGGCGAAACAGGTGATACCAATACTACGCTGAGACTATTGTATTGGCAGGCTCCTACTATTCTGAATCCCCATCTTTCAACAGGCTTTAAGGATGCAGAAGCAAGTCGCATTTCGCTAGAACCTCTCGCAAGCTACGACAAGGACGGCAATATGATCTTGTTTCTGGCTGCTGAGGAACCAACGTTAGAAAATGGGGGCATTTCGTCGGATGGAAGATCGGTCACGTGGACATTAAAGCAAAATGTAATGTGGTCAGATGGCACACCATTTACAGCAGCGGATGTGGTGTTTACCTATGAATTTCTGACGAACCCTGATTCGGGGGCTACATCAGCCGGAACGTATGAAATTATTGAGAGCGTTGAGGCTCTCGATGAGCACACTGTCCAAGTTAATTTCAAAGAGGTCAATCCGGCTTGGTTTTTAGTATTTATGGGCACCGAGGGAATGATTTTGCCCAAGCATATGTACGACGAGTATGTGGGTGCAAGTTCACGGGAGGCCCCTGCAAATCTAATGCCGGTGGGCACTGGGCCATATCGAGTGACGGAATTTCGGCCCGGGGATACGGTTGTATATGAGCCGAATCCTAATTTTCGGGAGGCAGAAAAACCTTTTTTTCAGCGAGTTGAGTTAAAAGGAGGTGGGGATGCGACTTCCGCAGCGCGAGCCGTTCTCCAAACTGGCGATGCTGATTTTGCCTATAATCTCCAAGTCGAAGCTCAAGTGTTAAGTCAACTCACTGGATCGGGGCAGGTCGTGTCTAATTTTGGTTCGCTGATGGAGCGCATTCTGATCAACCAAACCGATCCAAATCGAGAAACGGCTGATGGTGAACGATCGAGTCTTCAGTTTCCCCATCCTTTTTTCTCTGATCCGCAGGTGAGGCAGGCGTTGAGCTTAGCGATTGATCGAGAGGCGATCGCCCAACAACTGTATGGCCCCTCCGGTCGAGCGACTTCAAATTTTGTCGTTGCTCCTGATCAATATGTTTCGCCCAATACGAGCCATGCCTTCGATTTAGAGAAGGCCGCAGATTTGCTTGATCAGGCAGGGTGGGTCGATAGCAATGGCAATGACATTCGAGATAAAAATGGCACTGAAATGCAGATCGTTTTTCAAACATCGGTCAATCCAGTTCGCCAAAAAACTCAGGAAATCGTCAAGCAATCTCTTGAATCGATTGGAATGGCAGTCGAGCTAAAAAGCATTGATGCCAGCATTTTCTTTTCGGGTGATCCGGGAAATACCGATACGACCGAGCGGTTTTTGGCAGATTTGCAGATGTTTACAACCGGCAATACGAGTCCTGATCCGGGAGCATATCTGCAAACGTATACCTGTGATCAAATTCCTCAAAAGTCAAATAATTGGGTGGGGGATAACACCTCTCGCTACTGTAATGAAGACTACGACGCCTTGTGGGCACAATCTGCAAAAGAGCTAGACCCTGAGGTGCGTCAAGGCATGATTCTCGATATGAATGACATGCTGGTGAATGATGGGGTTGTGATTCCTCTGGTGCATCGAGCCGAGACGGCAGGAGTCGGCAACGATTTAACTGGAGTCGACCTTACGCCGTGGGATGTGAATACCTGGAACATCATGGATTGGACACGTCAATGACTCGCTATTTGCTGAATCGATTGTTGACCTCAATTCCGACGTTGGTTGCGATTAGTCTTGTCATTTTTTTAATCCTTGCGCTTGCTCCCGGAGATCCGCTCGCAGAATTTGCCAATAATCCGTCTATGACACCGGAAGTCCGAGAGAATATCCGGCGATCGCTCGGCCTGGATCAACCGATTCACATCCGCTATGTCAAATGGGCGTGGGCATTTCTTCACGGAGACATGGGCTATTCATTCACCAGCCGTAGTCCCGTGAGCGAGTTAATTCTTCAGCGCTTGCCAACGACGCTATGGGTTGTTGGCATTGCGTATCTAATCAGTGTCGGGCTGGCATTTCCACTGGGTATTCTCTCTGCACTCCGGCGATACTCTCTGCTCGATCAGGTCTTGACCTCGATCGCATTTTTTGGCATTTCCCTACCCCCCTTCTTCACGGGGCTGTTGTTTATCATTATCTTCAGCGTCGTGCTGGGGTGGCTACCTTTTATCTATAACGCCACTCTGGATATTACAAACTGGCAAACGTTTGTCGCACAGGTGAAACAATCCATCATGCCGATCGCAGTCCTGGTGTTATTTCAGACGGCGGTGTTGATGCGGTTTATTCGCTCATCGATGCTAGAGCAGTTGAATCAAGATTATGTTAAAACAGCATATGCCAAGGGGTTGCGCCGTCGCATGGTGGTGTATGGGCATGTGTTGCGAAATGCCATGATTCCAGTGGTGACGCTAATTGCGCTGGATATCCCGTCAATTTTTACAGGTGCACTTATTACTGAACAGGTGTTTCGAGTGCCTGGAATCGGTGCATTACTGATTGAGTCGATTTATCGAAATGACACCCCTGTCGTAATGGCCGTGACGTTTATCTATGCAATTTTGGTGGTCATCTTCAACTTGATTGCTGATTTGCTTTACGGGCTGCTCGATCCACGAGTCCGGTATGGCTAATAGTTCTGTCGCATCGTTTCTCCATCAAGGCATATATGGCTCCATCTGTTGTCTCTGAATCCGTGATTGAGCGTCCGCCTCGATCGCTCTTGGGAGAAATATGGCGCCGATTTCGACGCGATCGCCTTGCCGTGACAGGGTTGGTGATCTTCGTGACGATTGTGCTCAGCGTCATCGTCGGCCCGTTGATTTACGCCACTCCCGCCGATCAAATTGACTTTAGCCAAGCAACACTTCCGCCTAGTTTGGAGCATCCGTTTGGGACGAATGATTTGGGGCAAGACCAACTCGCCCGCGTTTTAATAGGCGGTCGAATTTCAATTACTGTCGGCATCTCTGCCATGCTGATGGCGATTGGGCTTGGTACATTCATTGGGGCGATCGCCGGGTTTTATCGAGGGCTTGCAGATGCCGTGCTGATGCGCCTCACAGATTTGTTTTTAGCATTGCCGCAGTTGCCGTTGCTGCTGCTGGTGATTTATTTGTTTCGAGATCCGGCACGGGCAATGATTGGCCCCGAAGCAGGAATTTTTGTCCTCGTTGTCATTGTTATTGGCGGCTTAAACTGGATGTCGGTGGCGCGACTCGTACGAGCTAGTTTTCTATCGATGCGAGAACGAGATTTTGTCACTGCTGCCCGGTCAATCGGGGCTCGCCCCTGGCGACTGATTTGGGTTCATATCATGCCCAATGTATTAAGCCCGGTCATGGTCGCAGCAACCCTAGCAGTAGGAACCGCTATTATCACCGAATCGACCTTGAGTTTTCTAGGGTTAGGGTTTCCCCCCGATGTGCCCACGTGGGGACGCATGCTTTATGACGCTCAGGGCTATTTAGACTCTGCTCCTCATATGGCTCTCTTTCCTGGATTAGCGATTTTTCTAACGGTTTTGAGCATTAACTATATAGGCGACGGATTGCGAGATGCGCTCGATCCTCAATCTCGGTGAACGCCAGACGTATGGTGAGTGAAACACGTCTCTAGAAACATATTGAGTAAGCCAGCAGGGGTTAAGTCGACGAGAGCATAGGGGCGATCGCACGCTTATTATGACTACTCAAAATTATGGCTACTCAAAATTTGGCTTAGAGTTTGGATTGCCCAAGGAAAATTTAGGATGGTTGCGGATGCACGTCTGAGTTTGCCTTGAATCCCACAAACGATTGACCGACTGCCCCAATCGTCTCGCTAAAACTTCCTTCTACAAGAAGATTCCCTACGAGCTGCTAATCACTACGCTAATAAATAGATGCATCAGCTCTGCTGATTGCTTAGCCCCTCCATACATGAATCGGGTTGGCTTACGGCTTAATTCTGTATGTCTGTTCCTGAGATGTATCCCAAAAGTATCCCAAGACATTGAGTCTTCATGGCAATCCATGGCGATCGCCCAGGTCGCCCAGGTCACCCAGATGATTTGATAGGGTCTAGCTTGAGATGGATAAAGCAACTCAGAGGTTGCATAGCAAAATGTTAAAAATTTTGTCAATTTCTATTAAAGCTTTAGCTAGCAGTTCTAGAGCTTTTGGGATCAGGGGCTTCGTATCTAGCGTTTAGCGGGGGTGGCAACTACTCCTAGGTGATTCGGCTACCCTCACTACCAAGCCCTCTGAATAGTCGCTAGATTGGTGTCAGTTGTAGATTACAAAAGTTTAAGCAGATTTGATGTGAATGTTAACCCAATTTGCTATTTGTTAGCAGGTCAACATCTACGAAGACTGCCTAATAGTTCGGTATTCTCGGTCAGAGTTGGCGTTAGTCTCACAGCGTCAGATTTGATGCCTAAAGCGGTTTACGAATCGATTAAACGGTTTCGCAACGCCAATATGAGAGTGCTGCTGCAACTGACTTCAAGTTGATGGGTGCGAGAGGATAAAGATTAGGAGGTAAGCGTTGATTTGGAATCCCACAGCAATGGATCGTATTTGCGTCCAAAATTGTGATTTTCCTAATGAAAGGCTCCAGATTCAATTTGGACGCAGTTTGGGACTACTGATACTTTCCGCTACCCATAATCTGTTTATCCTTTCGACAATAGCTGCCCAACGTTTAGGGAGACGGTACCATGTTTGAACAATTCACTGACAAAGCGATTGCAGTGGTGATGATAGCCCAACAGGAGACCCGACGTTTGGGGCACTCTTTTGTTGGTACAGAACAAATTTTGTTGGGCTTGATTGGTGAAGGCACTAGCGCCGCTGCACGAGTATTGAAAGATTTAGGCTTGACGCTTGAAACAGTTCAAGCAGAAGTTGAAAAAGCCATTGGTCGAGGGGCAGGGCCTGTTCCGGCTCAAATCCCTCTGACACCGAAGACAAAGCGGGTATTAGAGCAGGCATTTCAGGAATCCAGGAACTTGGATCATCGCTATGTCGGACCTGAGCACTTGTTGTTGAGCCTAACGAAGCATCGAGATAGCGTTGCTGCCAAAATCTTAGAAAATCTAGGGATCAATCTGGATGCTGTTCGCACTAAGATTATTCGAGAACTCGGCGAGGCGGCAGCGGTTCCAGTCGGAGGAGAGCCCCAAGCCCCTAAACGCTTCCAAGGCAAAGCGCTCAAAGAATTCGGTGCTGACCTTACGGAAATGGCGGCTCAGGGTAAGATTGATCCGGTGATTGGTCGCCAGCGTGAGATTGAGCGAGTGATTCAAATTCTCGGACGGCGAACCAAAAATAATCCCGTTCTAATTGGTGAACCCGGTGTTGGTAAGACGGCGATCGCTGAAGGGCTTGCCCATCGCATCGTAGATCGCGATGTGCCTGAAATGCTGGAAGACAAGCGTATCATCAGGCTCGACATGGGGCTGCTAGTTGGCGGGACTCGCTTCCGCGGAGAGTTTGAGGAGCGTCTAAAGCAAATCACTGAAGAAGTTCGTCAAGATCCGAGCGTTATTTTGGTCATTGATGAAATTCATACGCTAGTAGGCGCGGGTTCGATGGAAGGCGGGATTGATGCCGCCAACTTGCTGAAGCCAGCTCTGGCGCGAGGTGAGCTCCAGTGCATCGGCGCAACGACGCTGGATGAATATCGGAAGCATATTGAGCGAGATGCGGCGTTAGAGCGTCGCCTGCAACCGATTCAAGTTGGAGAGCCCACTGTTGAAGAAACAGTTGAAATTCTCGGCGGCTTACGTGCCCGATATGAACAGCATCATCAGCTTACAATCACGGATGAAGCATTGGATGCGGCTGCTAAGCTTTCGGATCGTTACATATCCGATCGATTCTTGCCTGATAAAGCTATCGATTTAATCGATGAAGCGGGATCACGGGTGCGCCTCCGCCACTACAAGAAACTGCCTACTCAGGAATTGAAGCAAGAGCTTCGCCAGGTTCGTAATGAGAAGACCTCGTATGTGTCAGCTCAAGAGTTCGACAAGGCGACAGAACTGCGCGATCGCGAACTAGCGCTTGAGGAGCAAATTCAGCAAGTTCGTGATTCTCAGTACGATGAGTATGACTCGACTGAAAACCGAGGCAGTCCGTTGGTGACAGAAGAGGATATTGCTCAGGTCGTGTCGGTTTGGACAGGAGTGCCAGTCAACCGCTTGACCGAATCTGAGTCGATGTTGATTTTGCATCTTGAAGACACGCTGCATGAGCGGCTCATTGGTCAAGATGAGGCAGTAGCGGCTGTATCGCGTGCTATTCGGCGATCGCGCGTTGGGCTCAATAATCCAAATCGCCCGATTGCGAGCTTATTTTTCTCAGGGCCAACAGGAGTTGGTAAGACAGAACTCGCCAAAGCCATTGCCGCTAGCGTATTCGGCTCTGAATCTGCCATGATTCGGCTCGACATGTCCGAATTTATGGAGCGCCATACCGCATCGAAGCTGATTGGTTCTCCTCCCGGATTTGTCGGGTATGAAGAGGGCGGGCAACTCACCGAAGCGGTGCGTCGCAAACCCTATTCGGTGTTGCTGTTAGACGAGATCGAAAAAGCGCATCCTGATGTGTTTAATATGCTCTTGCAGATTCTTGAAGATGGTCGTCTAACAGACGCCAAAGGGCGAGTCGTCAACTTCAACAATACCCTGCTGATCATGACCTCAAATATTGGTTCGAGGGTCATTGAGAAAGGGGGTGGCGGTATCGGCTTTGATGTCTCTGCCGACGGCGAGCAAGATGTTCAATATAACCGGATTCGTTCGCTGGTTCATGATGAGCTGAAGCAATACTTCCGTCCAGAATTTCTCAACCGCTTGGATGAGGTGATCGTCTTCCGTCAGCTTAAGCGCGATGAAGTGAAGCAGATTGCCGAGTTGATGATTCATGAGGTAACGGCTCGATTGGCTGACAAAGGCATCGGGCTAGAACTCACCGAGGCATTTAAAGAGCGAATTGTTCTTGAGGGCTATGATCCCCGGTATGGGGCTCGCCCGCTGCGTCGAGCGATCGCCCGTTTGGTTGAAGACCATCTGGCAGAAGCACTCCTATCTAATCGAGTTCAAGAAGGGGGAACTGCTGTGATGGATGTTGACGACGATGGACAAATTCAGGTGCAGGGCCGACTCGCTCCTGAGCTTGTGGGGATTGCTCAGCAGTAGTTTGCTCAGCAGTCATCAGTCAACAGTAACCCAGCAAGACCGTTAAAAATTATCTGAGAGGGCAGCTCTACGCTGTCCTTTTTTTTGCGTTAGCGGTATGCACTTGGGTTATGACGTTGAACATATAGTGAGCCTCCGCGCCGCAGGGCTCACTACACAAACCTGAGCCCGTAGGGCTATATATCTGAGCCTGTGCACCCAACCCGCTAACGAACTCACAAAATACAACAAAGTGAGCCAGGAAGGCGAGTGTAAGCTAGAGCAAAGGCAATTCCAAAACGATCTCTACCAATTTCCGATTCTGGATGTCCGATTTTGAATTGGTAGATGCCGCTGAGTGGTGTTCAGGGTTTGCATTTGTAACTCTAATTCGCAGAATTGCTTTTAGTGCGAGATAGAGGCTGCATTCAGAGGCATTTCCAGGGCTGATTAACTGATCCCCCCTTTGCCTGTAGCGGCTGTGCATAGCATCAAAGTTTGGTTAGTCCCCTAGCCCCGTTTGAGGCGATCGCTCTTTTTCGCCGATTTCCAAGTCTTATTATCGATCTTGAATCGCTTGTGAATTGAGCTGTGAGCGGTGTGCCGCCTGCCGCTCACAACCCATCTGGGATTGCTATATATCTAAAAACTAATAATCTTGCTTTATTTAATCTAGGAGTCAAACTCAACGACTTGAGGGTTTGACAACACCATTATGAGTAATTTTTGGATTAAAATATTTGCCGCAGTTGATATGGTTATTGACCATATAGGAGCAGTATTTTTTCCCGATGTTTATCTTATTAGATATCTTGGGAGACTGAGTTTTCCCTTGTTTGCCTGGTTAATTGGCGAAGGCGAAAAACATACCAAAAACATCAAACAATACGGGGCTAGATTGCTAATCTTTGGGTTGATTAGTCAACCTGCTTACAGCATTTTGTTTGATACCTATCAGCTCAATATTTTATTTACGTTAATGCTCGGATTACTGACTCTACGACTTGGCAAATATTTTGAAAATTATAAGTACATTGTTTGGGCAATCGGTATCCTTCTCGGAGCAATAATCCAGATAGATTTCGATGCGTATGGGATCGTTGTCATCTTGTTAATGGCTAATTTCCGCCCAAATCTAACCTGGTGGATGACCTGGGTGGCGACCCATAGTATTTACATAATACTGTTTCCCTATGAAGGACTATTCCAACTATTTGCAATTCCTGCGCCCATCGCGGTTCAACTTTCTAATCATGAGCGGGGGCGTCGTGCTCGATGGTTTTATTGGTTTTATCCGGCGCATCTATGCGTTTTACTATTTGTAAAAGTCCTGATGAATTAATGGAGGCTCGGAGAAAAATTTATCGAAAATTCATTTTGCCTTCGCTACAGAAAGTGTATATTTATGCAATCTTCATCGCAAAATATAGCAATCCCAAACTCACACATAGTTCACAAGCGATTTAGGATCGCCATAAATTGGCTTTCCACCAGGGTCGGTCTGCAAATACAAAACAACTGGTGGAGCTGTTGAGAAAAAATCTATTCTCTCTGTTGATAACGCCATGTAAAGCTTTAGACTGATCGTCTTTCAAACAGTTAAACTCAATCCAAATTCTGTAGAATTATCGTCTTCCATACCCTATTTATCTCATCACTAAGTCACTTTATGGTAAGACTTACTCAATCCCCTATGAGATGGTTTCGGCTATGGATTATCACGCTGGTAATTCTAGGGATATTTTTCAGAATTGTTAACCTAGATCAAAAGGTTTACTGGCGAGATGAGGCGCTGACATCACTTCGAATTTCAGGGTATACGGTTGTTCAAGTTATCGATCAAACTTTTGGTGGACAAACGGTTTCTCTAGATGACCTTCAGACATTTCAGCGTCTGAGCCCAACTGCTAAACCTCTTGAGACGATTTACACTATTGCTAGAGATAATCCCCATCATCCTCCCCTTTATTTTCTGATTACTCAATATTGGGCAAAATGGTTTGGTGATTCTGCCAGCGCTTTACGGAGCTTATCGGTTCTGTTTAGCTTGGCTAGTCTATTTCTGATGTATTGGCTATGTCGGGAATTATTTGCTAATTCACACGTGGCTGAGGTGGCGATCGCTCTTTTTGCTGTGTCCCCATTTCAGCTTCTCTATGCCCAAGAAGCAAGGCCCTATAGCCTTTGGATTGCAACAATTCTGCTCTCAAGCACGTTGCTGTTACGGGCGCTGCGTTTTAGTACTGCCTTGAGTTGGATCGCTTACGCTGTTAGCGTAGTTCTTGGGCTGTATACAGCTCTATTTTCGGTATTTATCGTTATTGGGCATTGCCTATACGTTTTGATAACAGAACGATGTCGTCTTACAGCACGTCTCAAAGCATTTCTGATTGCATCTGGAGCTAGTTTAGCGGCTTTTCTACCCTGGCTTATTGTCGTTAAGCAAAATATTTCTCAGATTAATGAATCAACAAGTTGGGTCAATCAAACAATTTCCTTACCAACCCAAATAAAAATCTGGCTGCTCAACGGAGTTCGTATCTTTTTCGACATTGACTTTAAGCTAGGCAATCCACTTGGCTTTTTTGCAATTCTAATAGTAGTGCTAATCCCGTTTTCACTATATTTTTTGTGGCGATACAGTAGAGAAAATGCATACCTATTTGTATTATGTTTGATTGGGGTGACCGCATGTGTGCTAGTAGGTTCAGATGGTCTATTCGGTGGAGTTAGATCGGTCACGGCTCGCTATGTCATCCCGTGTATTTTGGGAATTCAAATTGCCGTTGCTCATTTATTAGCGACCCAGTGTACGGTTCCATCTCCACTATTTTCTCCACTATTTAAACAACATCAATTCTGGAAGACTATTACCGCATTAGTCCTCTCATTGGGCTTGCTATCGAGTGCCATGATTTCACAAGCAGATTCATGGTGGAATAAATATTCTGATGAATACAATTTTGTGGTTTCAGATATTGTCAATGAATCGCCTAATTCAGTCTTGATGAGCTTTAGCGGATCTGTTGGGCAGATTTTGTCGCTTAGCCATTCGTTGAATTCTAATGTGAAACTTCGATTATTCATGAATTCTGAAGTTAAACATCTCCCCGATGATCCTGGCACCATTTTCTTACTCAATCCTTCCAAAGATCTACGAGATCATCTCAGGCAAGAAGAGGGCTATCAGGTAGAGAATATCCACCAGCCTGGAAATCTTTGGCGACTAGAGCGTTGAATTAAACCTTTCAAATATCTCTATATAGCCCTACGGGCTTAGGTTTTTGTGGTGAGCCCCCGCGGCGTGGGGGCTCACCACACGTTCAGCGTCCTAACGCGAGAGCGTAAGACTATAAATGACTGAGTTAAGCTCAATTGAAAGTCCACGCCAGTACGCTCCAATTTTTCGCATTTTCAGATTGAGTCGTTGTCAAGTCTATGGTTGACTGGCATATTCTTTCTATCATTTGTGTTGCGAGTTCTAGTGAGCCACGTCCCTATTACTGTAGATGACGCTAGATGACGCTCTATGGATGCATCGAGGATTGCTATTCTCTAAAAGTTTGTTTGAGCAAAATTTAGCAGATACATGTCTTCGCCATCATCTTGGAGTCCCTAAAATGTGGCTGTCAGGCAGCAGCGTTGATATTAGAACGTCAGATGAGAACCGATTTGACGACTGCGACCGTAGGCGATCGCCATCAAGATTCCAATCCCGGCTAACGGAATCAATGTCCAAATCCAGTTGGGTTGGTTGATTCCATATGCTGCCAAAACCCAACCCAAAAAAATCAGCACTTCGAGGAGCTTGAGGATTGTGTCACCCGTTTGGTCTTGCTGACGCTTAAATAGATTAGCTAATGGTACGGGAGGAGAATTCCAAAGCTGCAATAGGGCAAAACAAACTGTAGAGGCGAAAACGATTACCCCTGAGCCGAACCACGATTCTCCTCGAAGCATTAGCCCTATAAACAGTGGCGATAGGACAACCCAAACGGGAATGAGAGCTGCTAATAACTTTCCGCGACGCAGAGTAGCGCTTTGGATGGGAGATGATTTTAGCAGCTCGGTCGCTTCCTCGCCTGCGACGACAATTCTGGTGAGATTAATGGTTAACCCGCCACCAATTAATACGCTGACAGTAGCGATTGAGGCTGACGGATCGATGGCTAACTCGTGTCCGTCGCCGCGTAGCAAAATAATTGCGGCAGGAATTAAAAAAATAAGTTGAAATAGCGTTTGAGCAATAAGATAGGGATTTCGCCGGATAATTTTCCATTCTTTGACGATGAAAAGGCGAAGCCCACTTGCTTGAAACGCGCTAGGCTGACGATTTGAAGGACGATGAAGGGATGTAACCGTTTGCTGCGTGCTTGCAACAAAGCGTTGATGCAGGGCTTCAACCGTTCCCCATGCGATCGCCCCACCGAGTGCCAATACTAAACCCACTGCAATGGGGTCAAAAAATACGGCGTGAGCCGGAAACCAAACCCAGCTTGACGTATCAGCGAGAGCTGACGAGGTTAGCCATCCCAGGCGATCGCGCACTGGGGAGAGGTCGATATCGCTGCTGCTGATCAGATTGGGTAACTGCGATACGAGTACCAGAAGCGCTGTAATGCCTCCAGCAACGATTTGGGCGATTGTGCGGGCTTTGCGAGCGCCAAACCAATGCACCAGACCCAAGGTAATCAGCATTGACACACTCGCCGCAATTAACGACAGGCTGACCAGAGTTGGATAAATTCCCAATAAGCGCGGAATCCATAACAGCAAGGCTCCCAACGTAACGGGAATGAGCACTAGACTAAACCCTAAAAAGATTGTGAGAGCAAGGCTCAGGAGCCGGCTTGTGAAGATAACCTTGTCAGAAATAGGAGAACTCAGCAGCAGATCGAGATCGCCTCGGTCAAACAAAATCTTGACGCCCTGATTCATCCCTTGAATGAGCCCATAGACCAGCAGCACTCCCAAAACACCTGTCACAATCCAAATGGCGGCATCGGGAAGCTCTGATGCGGTTAGCGTTTGCCGAATACTAGACAGCGCCAACCATATTCCAGAGATAAAAACGAGCGCGATCGCCCCTAAAACAATCCACCATACCTTGGTGCCACGACGTCCACTAACGTCGCGCCACCAAAGGCGCAGCTCATGATAGACAAGCCACGGGAGACTACCAACAGGCGCATTAATCATGCGCTGCTTTGATTGCATCGGTAGGCGATCGCGTCAGTGACAAAAACACGGCTTCTAGAGTGCCATCAGTTCCGCTCTTACGTTTTAGTTGATCTAACGTTCCCTCAGCAACCAATTCCCCTTGATTGATAATACCGATGCGTTCTGCTAAGCGTTCGGCGATTTCCATAATGTGGGTCGTCAGAATGACGGTGTTGCCCTGCGCTACATAGTCTTTGAGAATATCCTTGACCAGTTTGGCAGCCGCCGCGTCTAGACCCGTCAGCGGTTCATCTAAAATAATAATTTGAGGGCGATGAATAAAGGCTCCAGCAAGGGCAAGCTTTTGCTTCATTCCCCGAGAAAACGTCTCACAGAAAGAATCTCGCACATCCCATAGATTCAAAATATCGAGTAAGCGTTTGGCGTCAGCAAATGCTTGGTTGGGCGGAATGCCCCATAATCCGGCTACGAATTCTAGATATTCCATCGGGTTGAGTTTGCTGTAGAGCATCGGGTCTTCTGGCAAATACGCCAACACCTGTTTAGCGGCCTTTGGCTGTTGACAAATGCTGTGCCCATTGAGCCATGCATCACCTCGATCGGGCTCTAGAAGCCCGGCGACGATTCGCAGCGTGGTCGTTTTCCCAGCACCGTTGGGTCCGAGTAGAGCATAAAACTGCCCCATCGGAATCTGAAGATGAAGATGATTAACAGCAACCTGCGAACCAAACTGTTTCTTGAGATCAACGATTTCTAGCGCCAGGGGTTGATTCATGATCCACAATGATGCTCATCAGGCTGTTTCACCTCGTTAAACACATGCCTTAAAATTGCTTAGAAGTCGATGCCGGTAACGACAACTGGCGACGAGCAGGCTTCACAGACTTGCGCATATCTCGGGAACCATTCCTTGAGCCACGTTTGGCCCCTTTGGTAGCCCCATTGATAGACCCGGCATCATCAGGGAGCAAAAATTCGCGGATAAATCGAGCGATCGCCCGTTGTGCAAGACCGCCTGCGATTTCTTGTCCCATTTGGTGAACCTCAGGTTTCGTAGCTAAACGAGACATTAAATTCACTAATTGCAGCGGATCAAATCCTGGTGTTTCTTGCAGAATACCAATAATACGGCGGATATGGGCTACATTGCTCTGATCATCTTCAACGGGGCGAGCAGGAGTGTTTTTGCCATCTAAGCCGACTCGTCGACGCAAATTATGAGTCACACGTTGCAACGTATCGCGTCCCATCACGTCGATGCTCTTGACAAGTTCATCAACCAGATAATTCCGGATAAATTCGCCTCGCTCAGAGAATAGAAAATCCGCTGTCTGGTCGAGAATTTGGCTCATGTCATAGTCTTCGGTTTTGCTGGCATTGCGCAGCAGATTTTCTAACCGATTCCAACGGAAGCGTCCTTCTTTGAACAGTAAATCTTTCAGGGACGCTCTGAGCTCAGGAGAGGGGTCGGTTAAGAGTCGTCGTGCTACATACGGATATGCTTTGCTGAGCACCTTAAAATCTGGATCAGCGTTAATCGCGATGCCCTCTAGCGTCACCAGGGAGCGAATGATGAGCGCATAGTAAGCAGGCACCCGGAACGGATATTCATACATCACTTCTGAAAGCTGATCGGTAATGCTTTTGAAGTTTAGTTCGGCAACGCTAGCTCCTAGCGCGTTATTAAACACATCTGCCAGCGCTGGAATAATCGGCGACAAATCTGTATCAGGACTCAAAAACTCTAGCCTGACATAGTCTTCTGCCAGCCCTTCAAAATCGCGGTTGACTAGATGAACAACCGCCTGGAGCAAACCATAGCGCTGATGGGGCTTGACTTCACTCATCATGCCAAAGTCGAGATAGGCGAGCTTGCCCTCAGGCGTTGCTAATAGATTGCCAGGATGGGGGTCAGCATGGAAAAAACCATGTTCTAGAAGCTGGCGCAACGAACACTGTACACCAGTTTCGATGAGCGCACTCGGATCAAGCCCCTGAGCACGCATCGTGTCTAGATGAGTGAGCTTCGTGCCTGTTACCCATTCCATCGTCAAGACTCGCCGACGGGTAAATTGCCAATGGATATCAGGAACATAGATATCAGGAAGGTGCCCATACAAATGTTCAAACCTTTCTGCATTGCGGCCTTCATGGACATAATCCATTTCTTCGTAGATGCGTGCCCCAAATTCATCCATGATGCCGACTAAGTCGCTCTTGACTTGGGGAATAGACTGACTCGCTCGTTGGGCAAGCAATCGAAGAATGTAAATGTCTAAGCCGATGCGCTTTGCCAGACCCGGACGCTGTACTTTAATAGCAACTGCTTCGCCCGTCTTGAGCTTGCCTTTGTAGACTTGCCCTAACGAGGCGGCAGCGATAGGATTTGCTGAAATCTCGGCATAAACGTTTTCAGGAGCTTTGCCGAGTTCTTCTTGGATGAAGCGGAATGCAATCTTATTTGGAAACGGGGGAAGTTGATCCTGAAGCTGGCTCAGCTCATCTAAATAAATGGGCGGAACGAGATCGGGACGAGTTGACAATGCCTGACCAATTTTGATGTAAGCAGGGCCCAGATTCGTCAAGATTTTTCGTGCCTCAACGGCTCGGCGACGCTCTTTCTTTTCGGTACGCCCCGTTGTTCTGTCCCACCACAGACGGATTGCGAAGGTTGCCAATGGCCAAACGATTGAAAACATTCGTCCCCAGACTTTAAGAGGGCGTCGCTTGTAATACGCTGCGATCGCATCTGGGTCATAGCGAACAATTTCATAATCAGACGGGGGAACATTTTCCTGGACAGCTTGCAGCGACGGGTCATCGGGTGAAAGACTACCCTCAACCACAACCGAACGAGCATTCTGGGTTCCATTCGTCATATGCGTATCTGCCATGCGTTGCATAATATCTAACGGGGTGGGTGGGCACTCAAAAACTGATTTAGAGAAGGCGGGCGCGAAATGGTTTGATTTTAGAAATTAAGAATTATCCGGGAACAGACTCTGAACAAATCGCCAATCTGCTCAACTCGCGAAACAGATTTAAGAATTAGCCTTAGATTCAATCTTTACAACCCAACCTCTATAACTTGAAGGCTAAATGCATTCGATCGCCAAACACAATCTCCCTACGTTACATATTGTAACAACCTATCCCACCCTAAATTAAATCTTTCTTAAGTAGTATCTCATTGCCACCCATGCTGCCTATCTGCCTGTGGTTTAGCTTAGACAACCGATGTCATGGACAGAGTTTTCTCTTCCCTATCAGAGAATTTGTGGATCTTGATTGGCACATGGCTGACTAGCCCATCGAACTACCACTACACTGAATTAATGTACTAGCTACGTACTGAGTGTCAATAATTCATATGCATAGATGTTCAGAGATGGCGAGACTTAAATGATGCTATATGTAGCAATCCTAAATCGCTTGTGACCTGTGTGTGAGCGGTGGGGCGATCGCCGACCGCCCCACCGCACAAAACCCATCTGGGATTGCTATAAGTGGTGAGATTCACATATCGGAAGCTTCAATGTTCTACCTGATCTAAATGATTTCTAACCGCTTATCTGACCGCTTATTTGTAAGAATGGCAGTTGCTGAGATTTTTCGTCAGATTAGTTGTGGATCGCTGCCTCGATTGTTTGCTCATGTCAGCTTCTGTTCAGGTTGATTAGAGTTCATGTTAATTTCTCTTCAGATTGAAAACTTTGCGCTCGTTGATCACCTAGACCTCTCGTTTGGTTCTGGGCTGAATGTGCTCACCGGCGAAACGGGTGCCGGAAAGTCTATTATTCTGGATGCACTCGATGCGGCGTTAGGAGGCAAAACATCTAGCCGTGCCGTTCGCACCGGAGCAGAACGCAGCCTAATCGAGGCTCGTTTTGATCTTGATCCGATGCTCAGGGAATGGTTAAAGGCACAAGACATTGAACCTGATAATGATATGGCGCTTATCTGCACCCGCGAGTTGACGCCTGGGAAAGGCGGGGTTCGCAGTCGTTCGCGTGTCAATGGAATGCTTGTCAACAAGCAACAGATGGAGTCTTTGCGCGATCGCCTTGTTGAGATTACAGCCCAGGGACAGACTGTTCAGTTGGGTCAATCGAGCCTGCAACGCGACTGGCTAGACGGGTTTGGAGGCGTAGCGTTGATTCAGCAGCGAGAAACGGTCGCAAAGACCTACGGTGCATTTCAGCAAGCGTCGCAAGCACTCGATCGGCGGCGACAGATGGAAGAACAGCGGCTTCAGCAGCTTGACCTGTTTGAATACCAGGCCAAAGAGCTAAGAGATGCCGATCTCAACGATCCAGATGAACTCGATCAGCTTGAGCAAGAGCGCCAGCGACTCAGCCATAGCGTTGAGCTTCAGCAGCAAAGTTATGAAGTCTACCAATCCCTATATCAGAATGATGCGGGCGACAGTGCGTGTGCTGATTTGTTAGGCAAAGCCCAAGGCGTACTAGAAGATATGGTGCGCTATGACACTCAAGTTCAGCCCATTTTAGAACTGGTGAGTGGCGCCCTCGCCCAAGTTGAGGAAGCCGGACGAGAAATCAATGCTTATGGCGAGGGCCTCGAAACAGATCCTGAACGGCTGAGTGAGGTTGAAGTACGAATTGTGCAACTGAAGCAGATTTGCCGGAAGTATGGTCCGACGTTGGCGGAGGCGATCGCCCATAATCAGCGTATCCAAACAGAGTTAGACGAGCTCAGCGATAGTGGTCAGTCGATCGAGGTGTTAGAAGAGGCATACCACAAGCGGCAGGCTGAACTCGAGAAGGTGTGCATGAAGCTCACAGAAATGAGGCGTGCTGCCGCTCAGCAACTTGAAAACGTGCTGCTCAAAGAGCTAAAACCTCTAGCTATGGATAAGGTGCAATTTAAGGTAAAGATTGCGCCATGTTTGCCGACTGCCAACGGGGCTGACCAGCTCACGTTTATGTTTAGCCCCAACCCAGGAGAACCATTGCAGCCACTTGCAGATATTGCTTCAGGTGGAGAAATGAGCCGCTTTTTGCTGGCGCTAAAGGCATGCCTGTCTCAGGTGGATGCAGTGGGCACGATGGTCTTTGACGAGATTGATGTGGGAGTATCAGGGCGAGTCGCTCAGGCGATCGCCGAAAAGCTCAATCAACTAAGCCATCGCCATCAGATTCTCTGTGTGACTCACCAACCCATTGTGGCCGCAATGGCAGATACCCATCTACGGGTCGATAAGCAGGTCATTGATCACACGCCTCCGCAAGAGACGACACCTAAGCGGGGGCGTAAGTCGAAGAAGAAGCAGGCCGACGCCGAACAGAAGGTTGCGGCAACCGCAAATGACGAGGTGAGAACAGTCGTGCGAGTCGTTACATTAGATGAGCGACAGCGGCGAGAAGAACTTGCTCAACTGGCGGGAGGCAAATCAGATCACGATGCGATCGCCTTTGCAGAGTCGTTGCTCACCCAAGCTGCCAACACGCGGATTGCCCGGCCTTTACCCACCGCGGTAAATTCTTAGCTTACTGTCTCCGATCGCTATTGTTGCCTCGCTTAAGTGCTTTGAGTTGGTTCCGAAGCTGCTCTAAATTGGGGATTTGCCCTCCGTAGCGCCAACCCACATAGGCATGCGAAATCGCGTGAATGATGTCGGCTTGAGCCGGCGTGGAGTAGTCATCGAGCTGGCGAGCATATTCGAGGGGCGTTTGGGCGGATGATTTGCGAAAGCCTTGAACTGCTAACCCCCGCAGCATTTGTTGATAGATCGACTCGACGGGAGGCAAGCGGCTTAGCCAAAGGCGATCGCGCAAGGTGCGTGCCCCATTTCCGATCAGCCAGCCCGCAAATGCCAGCCCAGACACAATGCCCACGCCCAGCAAAAATCCGCTCCATCCCTCCGTGAACAGCGCAGAAACCCAGCCAATTGCTTGCCCCAGCCGAGTAACAATCCAGATAAACACGCCGCTTAGAAAACCAGAAACGGGCGACGGCAGCCATCCTGCAATCCAGTTCCAAAATCGGCGCAATAGGCTGAATGTTTCATAGTCGGTGATGGATGGTGGAATCACATCATGCCCTGGAATCGGATCAAACATGAACCAACCCTGTTTGCCAAAATACACCTCAGTAAGGGCATAGGCATCGGTATTGCGAACCACATAGAATCCGGTGAAGGGGTTGAATTCTCCCGATCCAAACCCTGCCACGAGTCGGGCTGGGATGCCGATGGAGCGCAGCATCAGGGTGAGTGTGGTAGAAAAATGGTCAGGATAGCCTCCGTCGTAGCGAAAGAGAAATGCGTCGACCAGGTCTTCATCGTCACTCAAAAAGGGCAAATCAGGCTGGATCGTATAATTTTGTTTGAGAAATTGGGCCAGATAAAGCGCAATTTCGTAGGGATCTGATAGGGGATTTGGGGACTCCGCTAAGATTTCTTCAGTCCGCAGGCGCACCCGCTCAGCGATCGCCTCCGGTATTTGCAAATACGTCGATCGAATTTCGTCGCTGTAGGTTGTGTTCGCCTGGCGCAACTGGGTGCGATCGCGATAGGGCACCAACGAAATGGCGGTGTAGGTGAGTCCTTCAGTGAGTAATACGGGCGATCGCACTCCCCCCTCTGCGTCAACGACAATTTCCCGAGTTGGAAAAAATAGTTGCCACGCTTCATACATCGCTGGGATGAGGTTCGGCAATTCAGACACGATCGTATAAGACTGCACTACTTCGCGAGTTCGACCGACCGGCACCGATGAGGGCAGCAAAAATCGAAACGACCACTCGGGTCGACTGAGCAGTGTCAGATGAGTGTCGTCATTACGAGAAATTTCCCATCCCTGGCCCGTGTAATGGTCAAACGCAAGCACGCGCCAAAATCCCTCAGCTTGCGATCGCACCCGCATGACGACTTTGGGGGTTAGAGTGCCCCGCAAATTCTGGTTAATTCTTGAATTAAACCCATAATATGAATCACTGTTGAGCTGTCCGGGGCCGTCTTCGAATCCGCCTTCTCCAGAGCTGGAGCCGCCACTCTGCGAACGTTGTCCCTCACGCACGTAGCCCGGATTGGTAATGGTGCCACTATCAAAGTCTCCATCGAAATCGATCGGTGCGCTGACCGGAAACGTTCGCAGTTGATAGCCGGGTAGACGGGGTAAACAGGCGAAGATCACTAGCCCAAGCCCGATGGTGATGGCTAAGATAATGGCTAGCTTTTTGAAGGAAATTTGAGAGTCAAGCCGCTTAAACCCTTTGGGAAGAAGCCCTAAGCGCGAACGGTAGTCGAGCATGAGGACGGGCAGGGCGATCGCCAAAAACAGCAGCAGCAACGGAGCAAACACCAAGGTTTGGCTAAGCGTAGCGGCTACGCCGATGAGGATCAGCCCAATCATCATCGAGTACCCCAAATCTTTGCGCCGGGGCAGGTCAAAGCTGTGAAAGACTTGGAGTTGAATCAACAATTCGGCCAAGGCAAGTCGGGTATCAGATTGCTCAGCTAATAAGTTGACAAAAAATAAGCCCAGCGCAATTAGCATGGCGATCGCGATGCAAAATTTAACCGGAATGTTGCGACTGCGTCGACGATACCAGCTCCAAATCGCTCCTCCCGCACTCATTGGCACGGCCCAGAGGCTAATCCATAACGGCACGGCCACGTCTGCTGACGCCACATCGGTGGCAATGATGCCTACCGTGACCAACAACTGCACCAAGATTCTCAGAGTGATTGAGTCTTCAGGCTCAGGGCGAGGGGCTGACTCGATGCGCTGCCAGAGTTGCTTAAGGAGGGGAATTTGGGGCGATCGCTGAGGAGAACTAATCGACATGCTGATTTATCAATGGGCAGTGCCCAGTTGTCGTCAATTGATCGGGTACAACATACGAGTACAGCGCACAACGTCACCGATCATCAGACATCATAACAGTCTTAAATTTTCACGGCTCTCAGCCAGATGTGAATACAATAGCAGAGGGTTTTCCCCCTTACCGTTTGGGATTGAATCAACTTGTGAAACACCGCGCCAACCATCCTGCTATTGTGTCCGCAACGGCGGCATCTGGGTTTTTTATAGGAATTATCGCCGCATTTTTGACGCTCGAAGCGGGTCGCTTAGTATCCAAATCAACTCCTGAAAACAGTCCCTATCAAGCATTAGAGGGGCTTTCATCGATTAACAACACCGCAGAAACATTGCTACCGTCTGCAAATGGGAGACCTCAATTGTTTCCGAAGCCGGAGGCAGATGAAGTTTGGGAGTGTGACGTGGTCGTAGTTGGTGGCTCATTAGGTGGGGTTGCTGCTGCCTCGCATGCCATGAAATCAGGAGCCCAAACCTGTTTGATTGAACTGACGCCCTGGTTGGGTGGGCAAATTAGCTCCCAAGGAGTCTCCGCCATAGACGAGTCTCAAGCAATGCGTCGCATGGGCAATTTTTCCCAAAGTTGGATCGCATTTAAGCGCCTGATCGAACAACAACCGCTGAACCTGCCTCTCTGGTCGCATGTCAATGGCAAATCAGTACGCGATACCAATAGCTGTTGGGTTGGCAAGCTTTGCTTTCCGCCGAACGCTGGAGCGATCGCCTCTCAACGTTTGCTCGAACAGTCGGCAGAGGAGGAACCCCAAAGTCGATGGGCAACGTCGACAGCCTTGAAGGGCGCAGAGTTTGATCCCACTGGTAGATCGATTACAGCCATTCACGCCGTGCGGCGCATTCCTCGTGAAGAGGATTATATTCCCGACGGACGCCCGTCAACCGAATTGCCCACGTGGTATTCTTGGGCCGAAGATCAGGTCTTTGAGAAAGTCTCGCTTCGGCTTCAAGCACCTGCCAATCAGCCCCTACGCGTAATTGATGCAACTGATACGGCTGAACTCGTTGCCTGGTCAGGGCTGCCGTATCGCGTGGGGTCTGATTCGCGCGCCACAACGGGGGAAGTCCATGCGGCTGATTTCGATAATCCAGACTGCACTCAAGCGTTTACATTTCCATTTTCGTTGGCCATTCATGATGATGGCGGGCAGAGCCTCAAACGATTGGAAGCTGTTCAGCCTGAATATAACGTGGACGAACATTGGCAAGAATTTTCGCTGAACGGATTTTCGATGTTTGCAGGACGAAGCGTCTTCAACTATCGACGCATGATCAGCCAAACTCGGAACGATCCCATGTATGGAACCCCCGTTCCCGGCGATATTACATTGGTGAATTGGAATCCTGGAAATGACTGGAATTGGATGGATCCGCCGCTGCTCCTGCTGGACGATGCACTCACCGAGACTGGGCAATACTGGAACTGGATGGGAGGGCTGTCAATCAGCGCATTGCAGCATGGAGAACATCATGCATTACTGTTTGCTCGATGGCTGATTGAGAATCAAGCCAACTCCGACGTTCCGTTGAGCCAATTAGCAGGAGAACATTCTCCCACGGGAACTCGATCGGGCTTGAGTATGATGCCTTATTTCCGAGAAGGGCGGCGCATCTTAGGGCGGGCTGCGTATGGTCAACCCGAATTCTATATGCGAGAAGCAGATATTCGTCGCGATCTCTCAGGAGGTCGAGACTTGAGCGGAACGGCGATCGCCCTCGTTCACTACGATATTGATATTCACGGCTGCCGCTATCGCAATTGGCTGCCGTCTGGAGAAGCCACCCGAGCACCTGCTAATGAATCATCTGTGCATCCGATCGCCGTTCCTCTTGAGAGTTTGATCCCTCAAGAGGTTGATAATTTATTGATGGGCGGTAAAGGAATTGCGGTTAGCCACATTGTCAACGCAGCTACCCGAGTTCACTACAGCGAATGGAGCATTGGCGCAGCAGCAGGTGCGACGGCTGGCTGGCTGGTTAGAGATGCCCCGCCCGATCTAATGCCTGCTGAAATTGTGGCGAATGGCCACATGCGGCAGTTGCAGGCTCATCTGGAAGACCAAGGGCTGCGCCTACATTGGTGAGATGAATAGATGAGCTGCATCTGCATGAGTGGTGACCGGATAGCTGCTACGTCGGCATGTGTTGAAATTCTGGCTGGGTTAACGTCGACTGAACGCTGCCATCATCTAACCAGATTGACAAATCGCGCTGGAGCAGGTCTTGCAACTGCAAGATGTCGTCTCGATACAGGGTGATTAGCCGCTGGCGATCGCGCTTAGACATTGTGGGTTGACGCTTTGTCAAATTTTTTTTCTGAATGGTGACTCTCAATGCTGACCCTGCTCGCTGTATTGAATCAGGAAGCATCTTTCTGAGCAGCCGATTGCCGACATTATCCGTTTGCAAGAAGCGGTTGAGCGCCAGCATTCCCTGATGCAAGGCTGGATTTTGGGGCATGCTGCCTTTGTTGTGTCGAATCGATGTATCCGGAACAAAGGACGGATCAACCTCTAAAAACTCAAAGATGCTGCTCATGATTCGTCGCGGATGCGTGCAGAAATTTTGGTAGAGATAAACCCGGATCTGGCTAGAGCCAAATTGCTGGTAGTAGCGGCTGAGCTGAGTATGGTAGAACCCAAGCCGAACAAAGTGCCGATGCCCCCACCAAATACTTGGATGGTCAATAGGTTCTGCATCAATTGCATCTGAGAACCGAGTCAGCGTTTCGTGTCCACGCTGAACATACTGCATATAGTGAGAAAATGCCCGGTCGACTGGGTTTCGCAAAATTACGATGAGTTTCATATCAGGGCGATAGCGGCGAATCAGCTTCGGCACCGTAGAACTGTAGAGGTAGAGCGGAGAGGCTTCGCCAATCGCGGTTTCTGATGTAACTCCATCAAACTGGCGATGATAGGCATCTAAATCGGTAATAGCATTTTCGTAGAGCCAATCGTAGCGCCATTTTCCATCTGAATCAACCGGATTATCGTCGATATTGTCTATAGGCTGGAGCGCAAAAAAATTGAGCTCCTTTTGGGGGCTCATGTAAATATCAGGATGCTGATTCAGATAATGATAAAGAGACGTAGTGCCTGATTTTGCGGCACCAATCACTAGAAAATTTGGCTTATTCATTGGAGCACCTCATTAATCAATGGTTCGTGAAATATGCGAACGATATGACCTTCGGTCGACCTATGGATTTCCAATGGGGGGCTTTGAATCGTGATGTGCGTTACGACACACGCGAATGGAAATTCATTAGACAAAGAGGTCAAACCTTTTCCAGAACACGGAATTTGAGGGAAATTATCTTCCCCCAATAATTAGATCCAATTAGATCCAATAATCAGATGGGGTATGCACGACCATTTCAAATTATTGTAATGGGATAAGCCTCATGCTATTCGAATCAAATCATCAAAAATGCTAAGAAACACTCATTTTTAGAATTATTTGAAACGAGAAAATGTTTCACGAATAGCTTGCTTGTAAAACTCAGAAATATGGTCCCAGCTTAATACGATGTGTTGATTCGCTAATTTTCCTGTGTTGAGATTTTGAATTAAAGTCGTTTCCATCTCAGTCAGGGTGCCTAGATCAGGTAGGTGTTGCAATAGTTGAATGTAGGATTCGGTTTGATTTTCGACAAGGAAACCATAGCAACCGTGATCCAGCAAATGATTCATGCGATCGCACGGAATCGTCATAACCAGGCGGCCACAGGCAAGATATTCACAAACTTTAAGACTGGCTGAAGTAAACTGGTGTTCCGGAAACAGTGATTTGTTATACGGAGCAACGCACAGATTTGCGGCTCCGATATACAGAGCAGCTTGGTCTTGTGACACTTTGCCATGAAAAATAGTAGGTGAGGAATAGTGCCGAGCGAATCTCTTGAGTTCTCGACGTTTCATTCCATCTCCCAGGATGTGTAGCACGATGTTTGGATGATGGATCTGTCCGAGTGCTTGGATTAGAGGAGCCGGTTCTTGAATAAATCGATTGAGAGAACCCACATAGACCAGAACAAATGCATCTGGGGCGATGCCGAGCTGCTGACGACATGCTGGGCGATCGCGCGGATAGAAAATAGTGGGGTCGACACCATTGGGAATGGCATAGATATTGACATCAGGCTTAATGCGTTGGTGTTTTAACAGAAACTGCTTCATTTGTTCTGTTTCAACGATGAGGCTGTGGGTCTGGTTGATCCAACGTTGCCTCAAGTGGGGCAAAATCGTTGCCATTATCGTGGTATTGAGTTCGGTGCGCCAGTGTTTCCACGATCGCAACGAAACACGCTTAGCCGTATAAAATTCAGCTTCATGGATTGAAATTGCGGGTACACCCCGTCGGCTAAAGGCGCTTGCCAGTGAGCCCACCAAAATCCACTGCCGTTCGATGATGAGATCAAACTGTCGGGCATGGTCGTGGGCAAATTTTTCTAATTGGTTGAGATAAGAAAATGCTTTGAAAGGATTAGTCGGGCTGAAGTAAACGCTTTCAGATGAAGTAGACTCGGTTGAGTTTGACAGAAGAATCGTAAGATATGAATGCTCTGGAGGCACATCAGCCTTCAAAATTGAGCGGAAGACGAGCGTGATGTCGAATTCATCTTTTAGCGCGTTGACAATCGGAATGGTGTTTAAGACATAGGTCGTATCGGGAACATAGTTGATTCCCGGCAATGCCAGGCATATTTTAGGTTTTCTAGAATTTGAGTTCATACGTGCATACTCACCTCGACTGAGACGTGAATGATGGGAAAGGAGTCAGTTAATTACAGGTTTTATCATTAACAGTATGAAAGAATTTCTCGCCTGTTTAGTGGATAAAAAACTGATGCCAACTGGGTTGCGGGTTGCTGCAATTGTGGGGTCACTGTTGTTTGCAATCAATCACGGGTCGGCATTAATTCATGGGCGAATGACGCGCGATCGCTGGATTTCGGCGAGTTTAACCTATGTTGTTCCCTATATGGTGAATATTCACGGTCAATATGTTAGCCGCACTCGCGAGCGAATGGCTCAGCGATAATGAACGATAATGGTTGAATTAACGAATAATCGCCCATTTTTTTGAAATGCAAATGGCTGGATGGAAGCCGTATGTGAAGGTTTTGGCATTTGGCTATCACAACAGTTTTCAACGCATGTGTCAGAATTGGGTTGGCTTCATGTAAGCCAAGAAGGGGCTGGTCATGTTCGGGTAAGCAAAATTGCCGATTTCGTAACTGACTGTCCCGGATTTTGGATGCGGCTGTAATCCAGCCAACATGCGCCAATGTTTTGTCCTGCCTGATTCCCTGACTGGTGTTTGAGCTACATGAAATTTCCATTTGGTCGCCGACCGTCCGAAATTCCATCTGATGCAGAAAAGGCGCGAGGATTAGGAACCTTCGGTGGAGTCTATACCCCCTCGATTTTGACCATCTTGGGGGTGATTATGTACCTCCGCTTTGGATGGGTGGTTGGGAATGTGGGATTGCTCGGAACGCTCATTATTGTGACGCTCTCTACGGCGATTACGTTGTTGACCTCGCTGTCTGTCTGCGCGATCGCCACCGATCGAGTCGTCCGCGTAGGGGGCGCTTATTACATGATTAGCCGTTCCTTAGGCATTGAAACGGGCGGAGCAGTCGGGATTCCGCTCTACTTTGCTCAAGCACTCTCGGTAGCGCTCTATACGCTCGGTTTTGCCGAGAGTATGGCTGAAGCGTTTCCACTGTTGAATCAGCTTTACGTGGCGTTGATTACGACGATATTGGTTGCCATTTTGGCGATCACCTCTGCTAGCGTCGCGATTAAGACTCAGTATGTCATCATGGCGGCGATCGTGTTCTCGCTGATTTCCTTTGCGCTTGGAAAACCCGTTGAAGCGACCGATATTGAAATGTGGGGCGCACCTGACGGCCTATCCGAGCCGTTTTGGGTCGTGTTTGCCGTATTTTTTCCAGCGGTGACGGGGATCATGGCGGGCGTCAACATGTCAGGTGATTTGAAAAACCCGACTCAATCCATCCCGGTTGGCACACTCGCAGCGGTAATCACGGGATACATTATTTACATGATATTGCCGGTTTTACTGGCTATGAGAGCCGATGCAGCAACGCTCTTAGCAGAACCGTTGATTATGGAACGCATTGCCCGCTGGGGGCCTGCCATTTTGCTCGGCGTTTGGGGAGCTACTTTGTCCAGCGCAATCGGCAGCATTTTGGGGGCTCCTCGCGTGCTTCAAGCCTTGGCAAGAGACGGGGTGTTACCCAAATGGATGCGCTTTTTAGGAACGGGCAGCGGAGCGAATGATGAACCTCGCATTGGCACTGCAATTACTTTGTTTGTAGCCGTGGTCGCCGTGATGGTGGGTGATCTCAATTTGATCGCTCCTGTCCTCACGATGTTCTTCCTCACGACCTATTTGGTGCTCAACGTATCCGCCGGGATTGAAGGCTTCTTGCAGAGTCCGTCCTATCGCCCCACCTTTCGGGTGCATTGGTTGCTATCGTTGGTCGGTGCAGCGGGTTGCCTAGCGGTGATGTTTCTTATTAATGCGATCGCCACCGTCATTGCGGCCATTGTTGTGCTCACCATCTACATCTGGCTTCAGCGGCGTGAGCTTCAAGTGACGTGGGGTGATGCACGCCGAGGATTATGGATGGCGCTTCTGCGGACTGGGATTTTTCAAATCAGCAGCGAAGACGACAGCAAAAACTGGCGTCCCCATATTCTTACCCTGTCAGGTTCGCCAACAAAACGCTGGTCGCTAGTAGAATTTGCCTATGCGCTGACTCATAATCGCGGATTAATCACCATATCGAGCGTCTTGCCCATTGGCTCTCGCGATGTGAGCCAACAAGCCTCCATGGAAGAAACAATTCGTGACTACCTAGAGCGTCGGGGCGTCCGCGCTCTTGTCCGTATTGTGACGGCCTCTGACCCGTTTGAGGGGGCGCGACAGCTCGTTGAGACCTACGGGATTGGACCGCTCGTGCCCAATACTATCGTGCTCGGAGACACCGAAGAAGCCAAAAATCGCGATCGCTACTGTCATCTGATCTCAGAACTGCACCGGGCACGGCGAAATGTGGTGATCCTGCGAGAAAACCACGAGTTAGGGTTCGGTCTCCGTCGCCGCATTGATGTGTGGTGGGGCGGTGTGCAGTTCAACGGCGGGCTGATGCTGCTGCTGGCGGATCTGCTTCGCACGAATATTAGCTGGCGAAATGCAGATATTTGTCTCAAACTTGTGGTGATCGATCAGGCGGGGGCAAAAGCTGCTGAAACCAACCTAGAAAGCCTAATGAAGCAGTTTCGAATTTCTGCATCATTTCAAGTAATTGTGGCAAACGGGCGATCGTTTGATACCATTCTCCACGAGTCTTCTAAGTCTGCCGATCTAATCTTTTTAGGGATGGCGACACCATCGGAATACTTTGCTCAATACTACGAAAATCTACAGATGCGGACATCAGGGTTGCCCACGATGGCATTTGTACTCGCAGCACCAGATTTTGCATTTTCAGAAGTGTTGACAGAACGATAGCGTCAGACGGTAGAGTGAGGAGCGACAGGGATTGATCGATAAGTATTCAGACAGGGATTCAGACTAGCTCTAACCAATATTCGTCATCCTGCACCATCAATCGCTCAGTTGGGCAAATCGGTTGCTCATATCCAGGATCAACACAAGCGTATGTAATGATGCGATCTGGTGAAATCAGGTACACTGCCGGACGTACGACCTCGAAGGTATTTTTTTCTAAATTTTCGAAACCATCGATGCCAAAACGCCGATAAGCGGATCGAAGAGAATCTGGGAGAGTTTGCATGAGTCCAAACCGTTGTGCAATTTGCCAGCTTCTCGCATACTCCGCATCACCCCTGTCAGGCTGCGTTTTGTCGTTTGAGCTAGCAGATTTGGGATTTGGAGAGACGATTAACCGTGCCGTTGGCATTGGCTCGTTACGGCTGAGTATTGCGTTTTGTAGCGTCCATACCTCCAAACTGTCATATGGACACCAGTGTTCTCGGCAAAACATGATTCTGACGAACCCGTGGTCGAGATATACGTTGAGGTCAATTCGCTCGCTGTTAATGCCATCCACGGTAATGCCGTCCAGCATACTATCGTGGATGCGATCGTCCACGTGTAACGGTCGACTGTTAACGGGTGGGACAATAGGCGAGACAGAAGAAATCTGCTCGTCTGTGTCAGTCTGGAGGCATGAAGTAGCGGCAGGATATGCTGGATACGTCGATTGAAGTTCTGAGAAATATTGAGTCGAATCGCAGATGAGGCTCATGGATAGTTCCCTTACGCTGACTAAACGCCCTATTTGAGAAGCCGCTAAATTGCGCGAACTACTCATGAACGATTTATATAGGGTTTGCAAGAGTCAGGTCGATACAGAAAAGTTAAGGACTTTAGCCCATCAGACTCCTTAACATGCGGATAAAGTCTGCTCAGACGATATGCCAGGCAATGTTAAAGCGATGTCTCTACAAACATGATTCTTCAAATCAGCAATGTCTGAAATAAAGCTAAAATTCCTAATGCGCGCTTAAATAAAACAAGTATTAAACGTGCGCCACGACGGAAGATAAAGACATTCATGATACCCGCAATTTGCCTTCAGAATGTTCACAAGGTGTATAACAACATATCGGTTGTTAGCGACGTATCCCTCGCGATTCCGCCAGGGGAAGTATTTGGTCTGTTGGGTCCCAACGGAGCAGGCAAATCGACAACAATTCGCATGTTAACCACCCTCACGCTCCCCACTCAGGGCGACATTGTGGTTGCAGGGTATGATGTCGCGCGTCAGCCGTTCAACGTTAAACAAAAAATTGGAGTAGTACTTCAGCAAACAAGCGTGGATATTGACCTGACGGTTTGGGAAAATATGGAATTTCACGGGCGAATGCATCATATTCCTAGTTCCCGACGGCAGCAGGAAATTGGCCGTTGGCTTGACTATGTTGAGCTGCCCGATCGCAAAGATGATTATGTCAAAACTCTATCGGGCGGCATGAAGCGTCGCCTACAGATTGCCAGGGCACTGCTTCATCAACCCCAAATCCTGTTTCTAGATGAGCCAACCGTTGGGTTAGATCCGCAAACTCGTCGGCGCCTTTGGGAGATTATTAAGGGGCTCAATCAGCAAGGAATGACTATTTTGATTACCACTCACTACATGGAAGAAGCGGAATATCTCTGCGATCGCATTGGCATCATGGATAAGGGTCATCTGATTGAAGTTGGAACGTTGCCAGAACTGCGACAAAAACACGGGAAAGGGTTGGTGATGAAGCAGGTTGGCGATCGCTGGGAATATAAGTTTTTCCCTGGATTGCAAGAAGCAAATGATTACTTAAACCATCAGTCCAACAAAACAGGGCTGATGGTGCGCCCATCCAATTTAGAAGATATTTTTGTAGAGCTCACAGGCCGTAACTTAGATTAAATCAAGATGAGGAGAGAACACGGACTATAGCACCTTGCAAGTGTGTCGGCAGACGGGATGGTGGTAGGAGCAGTGCATTCTACCCCATCGTACTGATCTCAGGCGCACACCGCCACGGAAAGTTGAGAGTTCAGAAATAAAGAGGTAGATTAAAGAGATCATGCCCAGTCTCGCTAGCACAATTGAAGCTATTCTCTATCTCAAAGGGCAGCCGCTGACAATCGCCAAAATAGCGGAATATGCCCGATGCGATCGCAAAGACGCAGAAGGTGGATTAGTTGAGCTTATGTCTGACTATGCTCATCGAGATAGCGCCTTAGAAATCGCTGAAACACCGGACGGATATTGCTTGCAATTGCGAGATTCGTTTCAGGACTTGGTTAATACGCTAGTGCCTCTCGATTTAGGTGTTGGGGCACTCAGGACTCTCGCGGCGATCGCCCTCAAAGGCCCCATCGCCCAAACCCAACTGGTAGATCTGCGGGGTTCAGGAGCCTATCATCACGTTCAGGAACTTGTGAGTCTCGGATTCGTCCGCAAACGTCGCCAATCGGATGGGCGATCCTATTGGCTACAAGTTACAGAAAAATTTTATCAGTATTTTCAAGTTGACAAATTGCCGCAACCCTTTGATGAATCTGCGTAAGAGCGAGTGATACGATTGCTCTTCGCGCCTCAAAATTCTTGGATCTCCGATATTCCTGCGGAGATTACTGGTCACATTCGCCAATATAGATGTAACAATAGACCAAAGGGAAAATAGGAAGCAAATCGATTCCATGGTTTTTAATCCCCAAAGTACGAACTTTTTCGGTGATCACGAAGAAACTGAAAAAGCAAATCAGCTCTTAAAGTATCTCCAACATCAGCCGCCCGAAGTTCTAGCTATGGTTGCTAGATCGGTCAGTCCCGAAATCAAGCAAATTATTTCTCAAAATGTTCAAGGATTGGTTGGAGTCTTACCCTCAGAAAATTTCAATGTTCAAGTAACGACTGACCGTGAAAATCTCGCGGGTCTGCTAGCGTCCGCGATGATGACAGGTTACTTTCTGCGTCGGATGGAGCAACGAATGGAGCTCGAAGATAGCGTGGTTGGCTCAATCTCTCTAAACTTCGATGCCAACTCGCCTAATAATGAGACATCGACTGACCCATTTGATGATTTTTCGTTTTAGTTTCGCTTTAGTTTCGCTTTAGTCGGTGGGCAAAGCTGTTGGGCGAACGGGAATGATGATTGTTTCTCCATTTCGATCGACCTCGACATCTAAGACCTCTCCAATGCGGCTTTGCTCAACTTGCAGTTGAACATCTGATGCAGTTGATACCGCAGCACCGTTGACCTTGATAACGATGTCTCCAGCCTTGAGCCCTGCATCTGATGCTGGAGTACTTCCCATTACTTTGATAATCAGCACGCCCTGATCGCCCTCAATGTCAATGTTGAGGTCACTATCTTGGTTAATCTTGTCTTGTATATCAGGTGTTAGATCAACCATCTGAATCCCGAGGTAGGGATGCTGGACTTGCCCATCCGAGAAAAGCTGTTCTGCGATTCGTTGAGCGGTTTCGATCGGAATGGCAAACCCTAATCCTTGGGCATCTGCACGAATTGCGGTGTTGATGCCAACCACTTCTCCTTGATCATTAAGCAGCGGGCCGCCTGAATTGCCGGGGTTGATGGCTGCATCCGTCTGAATAAACTGAACTCGCTTATTTGGAACGCCAACCTGAGAACTCGATCGCCCGATTGCGCTGATAATGCCAGCCGTCACCGTGTTGTCTAATCCAAGCGGGTTGCCAATGGCGATCGCCCACTGCCCAGGCATCAAGTCTTCAGACCGACCTAGGGTCACAATCGGCAAATCAGTCGCTTCGATTTTGATCACGGCAACGTCTGTCACCGAGTCTGTTCCGATGACCTGTCCTTCAAACGTGCGTCCGTCTTTGATAGTGACTTGGACGGTATCTGCCCCTGAGACTACATGGGCATTTGTAATCAGCCGACCATCAGGGCTAATGATAAATCCAGACCCAGTGCCGCGCTCAATTTGTTCTGGTTCGGGGAGGTCATCTCCAAAAAAACGGCGGAATAATGGATTTTGCAATGCATCAGGGGTTCGCCCCGCAACCGTTCGCGACGCATCGATGCGAACGACAGCGGGTCCGACTCGCTCCACTGCGTCGGCGATGAAGTTAGGATTGGTCGTCGGGATAGGAACCGCACTGAGGGTTTGGGATTCTTGCTCTGAATAGCTATTAATTTCTGACAGAGTTGGAATCGTCTCTGTGGAGTCAGGGCGATCGCCCTTGTTCAGGTATGCATGACCAAGCCAGCCAGTGCCGCCACCCAGAACCAGTAATGCTGTATAAAGACCAATTTGTTTGATAACCAAACCCATAATCCTATCCCGATGATGGCGGATAAACTCTGTAGTTCTAATGTAGCGAAACTTGGCTGTTCGAGCTCACGTATTCACCGATCAGCTTATAGAGCGAATCGATCTATCGCGTGCAACCGTGTGAGGCACACCGCTGATTCAACCGCCCGCTATATATAGGCAGTCAAAAGTTTTCGAGATTTGCCAAAATTGTATAGAGATTTCGATTTTCAGATAGTGCGCTAGGTATCTAAAGTTCACGCATGACCCCGACTATGAGCGTAATTCGCTGGATTTCTGGTTTAACAATAACGGCTAGCCTGATGATTCAGTCACCCATCAGCGGTGCAGTTCCGCGACCCTCTCTGTCTAATGCAGAACGCTCTAAATTAGGAATCATCCCTTATCCTACTGCTGAATTCTCAAATTCCCTAGCTATTTTGGCAATATCTCAGTTTGAGGATGCGCCCCGCAAACAGAGTGATTCTCCCTGCCCTGCGCCCGTCTTGTCTCGGCTAGAGCGTCATACGGTTGCGCCCAGTGAAACGCTGGAGGCGATCGCCGAGCAGTATAATCTTATTCCAGCCACGCTCATGGGGTTTAATCCGTCGTTACGGGATGGCACGGCATCGGTTGGTTCAGAGATTATGATTCCTCCCTACAACGGGATTCGGGTCAACGTCCAGCCTGGGACTACCTGGCAAGATCTCGCAAGCACATACAATATTCGAGCTGATGTGTTGTTCGAAATCAATGGCTGTGAGCCACCTAACGACGTAGCATTTGTTCCAGGAGTTAATTGGTCACCCACGGCAACTGCATCGGGCAATGGTGGGAATTCATCCTCCTCATCCCCGAGTCTTAGCAGCTATCCATTGCCCGACGTTGTTGAAGTCATTCAAGACTATGGGTGGCAACTTCAGCCTGAGAGCAGCGAGGTGGCCTTTAATAGCGGAGTCAGCTTGGCAGCCCCCGTCGGAACACCTGTCCTAGCAGTGGATGAGGGAATCGTCGCGTTTGCGAACGAACAGACTGGCTATGGCAATTTGATTGTGATTAATCATAGCTATGGGCTACAAACCCGCTATGCATTCTTGTCTGAAATTGGAGTTGACGTTGGGCAAATCGTTAAGACCAATGATGTCATTGGAAAATCTGGACGCATTAGTGGCGATACTACTCCATTCTTGCTTTTTGAAGTCCGAGCCAATTCTGCTTTAGGATGGATTGCTCAAGATCCAGCCAACTATGTTGACCACATGAGGCGGTTCGAACGATAGGCTGTCCTAATGGAAATACGGGTGTGGCACAGCTAAAATGGTGTATTGGTAGGGTGTCGTTAGCGCAGCGTAACGCACCGTTTTCAAGATCTTCAGCCCTTTAAGGATTTGCACTATTTTAGGCGTGTCAAAACACTACGCTAAACCTGGGTTCAAGAATGGGAATTTGCGTAAGTCCCGTCGTAGATGGATATCCCTACGAGAGTCAATTAGTCAGATCCGCAGCACCCAACTATGAGCTAAGCGCTTCGACGACGGTATCGCTTTTTTCATCCTCCGGCGGGAGTCCGATGATTTGACGATAGATTTTGATATAGTCTTTCGCCGATTTGTCCCATCCAAAATATTCGCTCATTCCTCGTTTTTGCAACGCTTGCCAATAGGATTTATATCTAAAGCTTTCCCAGGCTCGAACGAGGCAGGTGTAGAGGTCAAGCGGCTCATAGCGATCGAAGCAGTATCCCGTTCCCGCATTATGTTCTGGATCGTGATGCGAAACGGTATCAACCAGCCCTCCAGTGCGACGGACGATGGGCACTGAGCCATATCGAAGCGCCAGCAGTTGACTAATGCCACAGGGTTCAAATCGGGATGGCATCAAAAATGCATCGGTGCCTGCATAAATGCGACGGGCTAAGCCGTCATTGTAGAGCAGGTATGCCGCGAGTCGCCCCGAGTATCGAGACGCGAGTTCCCAGAGTTGAGTCTCATAGTAGCGATCGCCCGTTCCCAAAATGACAAACTGAGCATCGGTATAGGCCATGAAACGGTCGAGCACTTGCAGCACCAGATCGAGCCCTTTCTGTTCGACGAGTCGAGACACGATACCAACGAGAAGCGCTTCGGAATTGACCTCTAGCCCCACTTCCTCCTGTAGCGCAATTTTGTTGGCTCGCCGCTCGGTGAGCGTATCGGCTGAAAACGGCGTGGCGATCGCCTTGTCTGCCGCAGGATTAAACGCCTCCATGTCGATACCGTTTAAAATCCCTACGAGCTTGTTACTGATAAATGACAACAGCCCTTCCAAGGTTTCACCATACGCTGCCGTTTGAATTTGTTGGGCATAGGTGGGAGACACCGTTGTCACAATATTGGCAAACTGGACAGCCGCTGCCATTGTGTTGTGCCCTTGCATATACCACGGACACCACGTCATTTGCTCTAGCTTCCAGCGCCAAGGCCCCTGATAGGCTAGGTTGTGAATTGTAAAAGCGGTGGCAATATCGGGAGATTGATGCATCCAAACGGGGATCATTCCCGTGTGCCAATCATGGCAGTGAATGACTTGGGGTTTCCAATAGTTCCAGGCAAACTCAGCTGCCCCATTTGCAAACAGCGTAAACCGCCATTCTTCATCGTCGCCATAGTAAACACGTCGCGGAGCAAAGGCCGGATGCCCAAACAAGTACAGCGGAACGTCTGTTCCTGGAAGAGTCGTTTGATATACCTGAAAATTTTGGAACATGGCAGAGCCTTGCCAAATATGCTCTTTGGGGATTTTAACCTTATCTGGCATAAAGCCGTAGTAAGGCATAAAAATTCTCACGTCATGCCCCATTGCTCTAAGAACCTTCGGCAGTGCTCCAACGACGTCTCCCATCCCGCCGACTTTAGCCAGGGGAGCAGCTTCTGCAGCAACGAACAAGATTCGCAATTTTTCTGACACGGGCAATTCCCCTTTACCAGCAACTGAATTAACTAGAAACCAGTCTAGTGTGGTGTGGCATTCGTGCATAGAGCAATCCGATACGGAAAAGTAGGGGCGGTTTCTCTAAAGAGACGCTGGCGCGAACGCGTAGCGCCTGCGGCATTCAAGAAACGCGTAGCGTCTCCGTCAGGAGAAACCGCCCCTACGAAATCTGTAACCTCAATTTAGAGAATTGGTATAACGTACCCATCAACCCGGTTTCGACTCCGCTCAACTGACCAACTTTGAGAGCTGAGCTGACTAACCTGAGAGCTAAGCTGACTAACCTGAGAGTTGAGCTGACTAACCTGAGAGCTGAGCTGACTAACCTGAGAGCTGAGCTGACTAGTGGTTTGACACGCCTAACATAGTGCAAATCCATAAAAGGCTGAAACTATTGAAATCGGTGCGTTACGCTTCGCTAACAGCACCCTACCTGATGCACCATTTTAGCTGTGCCACGCCACTAGTGTCATGACACGCCTAAAATAGTGCAAATTCTTAAAAGGCTGAAACTATTGAAATCGGTACGTTACGCTGCGCTAACAGCACCCTACCCATTTAGCTGTGCCACGCCACTACTTATTTAGTTTGTTCAATATAGTCCTACGGGCTCTTTGGGTGGTGAAGCTGCGCGGCGTGCGGGTTCATCACACATTCAGCGTCCTAACGCGAGAGCGTAAGGGTATAGGATGTTTTAGACTGAAATATCGAACGTATCCAATCTGAAGAAGGAACCAGATTATGCGGCTGTCTCAGATGCTTTTTGTCACCCTGCGCGAAGACCCAGCAGAAGCAGAAATTCCGAGCCACAAACTGCTATTGCGAGCTGGATATATGCGACGCATCGGGAGCGGCTTATATGCGTATTTGCCTATGCTCTGGCGAGTGCTGCGAAAAATTTCTCAAATTGTTCGAGAAGAAATGGACGCAAAAGGTGCCCAAGAATGCCTGCTGAACCAGCTTCAGCCCGCCGAACTTTGGCAAGAATCAGGCCGCTGGGAAACTTACACCAAAGCAGAAGGCATCATGTTTGCAATGGGCGATCGCCAAGGACGACAGTTGGGGCTAGGGCCCACCCATGAAGAAGTCATCACCCTGATTGCTCGCGATATGATCCGCTCCTATCGTCAGTTGCCGCAAAATCTATACCAGATTCAGACCAAGTTTCGAGATGAGATTCGTCCTCGCTTTGGCTTGATGCGCGGACGAGAGTTCATCATGAAGGATGCCTACTCCTTTGATATGGACGAAGCGGGGATGCAAAAGTCTTATGACGATATGGACGATGCATATCGGAACATCCTGGCGCGTTGTGGGTTAGAGTTTCGCGCGGTGCAGGCAGATTCGGGGGCGATTGGGGGTGGCAGTGGTCAGTCTCAAGAGTTTATGGTGCTGGCAGATGCTGGAGAAGATGAAGTCCTCTACACCGAGGATGGCAAGTATGCAGCCAACGTCGAAAAAGCAGTCTCGCTTCCGTCTGATGCTGAGCCTTCACCGTTTAAGACATACGAAAAATTAGAGACTCCCAATACCCCAACGATTGATTCACTGAGCAAATTTCTCACGTGTTCACCTACCCAAATCGTCAAGAATGTCTTGTATCAGGTGACCTATGACAACGACATGACTGTGCTTGTTTTGGTCAGTATTCGTGGGGATCAAGATGTCAATGAAACCAAGCTCTTTAATGAGCTGACGAGCCTTGCGGGTAACTATGGCGGCAGCGCTGTGATGTCGTTAGAAGTCCCGGATGCTGAGGCTCAGGCAAAATGGGCAGCGAAGCCGCTGCCGCTGGGCTATATTGCCCCCGATCTCGACGATGAGTATATTCGTTCAACCAAGACTCTGTCTGCTAAGTTTTTGCGCTTAGCAGATAAGACCGTCGTGGATTTGGAAAACTTTGTCACGGGGTCGAATGAATCTGGCTATCACGTGGTGGGTGCAAACTGGGGTGCCCCGTTTGCCCGTCCTGCCCGAGTCGTCGATGTGAGAACCGCAAGGGTGGGCGATCGCGCGGTGCACAATCCGTCCCAGACGCTCAAAAGCGCTCGAGGCATTGAGATTGGGCATATTTTCCAACTGGGCACCAAATATTCAATCTCGATGAATGCCACCTTTACCAGCGAAAGTGGCGATGAAAAACCATTTTATATGGGCTGTTATGGCGTTGGGGTGTCGCGTCTGGCGCAAGCTGCAATCGAGCAGTCCTATGACAAAGACGGCATCATTTGGCCCGTGGCGATCGCCCCCTATCAGGTCATCGTGATTATTCCCAACACAGGCGATGAGGCTCAAGTCAACGCGGCAGAGCAGCTTTATGCCGATCTCAACGCTGCCGGAGTGGAAACCCTGCTAGACGATCGCAACGAACGAGCTGGTGTCAAGTTTAAGGATGCTGATTTGGTCGGCATTCCCTATCGGGTGGTCACTGGGCGATCGCTCAAAAATGGCAAGGTTGAAGTTGTAAAGCGTGCCACTCACGAATCGAGCGATATTGCATTGGAGGAGGTAGTCTCCACGTTAGCGCAATGGATTGACGAGGTCGTCAGCATTTAGCACTGAGGAAATCTCAGTCATGTAGCAATCTCAAAGGATGTGTAAAAATTTCCAGTGCGAGCGTCTCGCGTCTCCTAATGGAGAGGCGTTGCCAACGTGGGCACGGTGCCCGCGACGTGAGCGAGACGCTCACACTATGGTTATGAAGCTTCTGCCGTCTTGGACTAGAAAGTAAAGGTCGTTCGCAACACTCCCGTTATGGCCGTATCGTTGCTGCTAAACCCTTCCGGATTAAACACTGCAAAGACACCCGGTGTGATGCTGATGTTGTCATTCACACGCACATTGAAGTACGCCTCTAGTTGATATGGGTCAGCATCTTCGGGATTAAACGCATCTCCTCCGGTTGAGTCGCGGTTGAGCGGTTGACCAAAGATTAGCGCCGCTGTATTACCTTCGCCAAAGACATCTCGGAAATGTAGACCCACTAACCAGCTAATAAAATTTGTGGATGCATCAACATCTACCAAGTCAGCAAAGATGTATCCTCCAGAAAGCGTCAAATCGACTTTGGGCGCAAATTGCCAATTTAGAGTTGCACCGACTGAGTTTAAGCGAATGCCTTCGTCGAGAACCGCTAAAACCGCATTGCCCCCCGTCTTTGCGAGTTGGTCTGCATTCGGATTAAACAACACCGAACCAATATCCGATGCGCTTAGCCCCGTGCCGAGAATATTGATTTGGTGATAGCTGTTGGCGTAGTTCAAGCCCAGCGTCAAATTGTCGGTCGGCGTTGCCGTCAACTGAGACGAAATCACGTAACTGCCGCCAAATAAGCCTGCTCCCAATGGCGTCGGGTCGGTGCTGAGCAGTCCGTTATTTTCCACCACAGAAGCGTTGACACTAGCGTACAGACCGCGCAGATCGATGTCGTCTGAAATGCTCCAGATGAATCCTGCGGCGGATGCAAGTCCAATGTCGGAGGTGCCCCCTGATACCCGAGTGGCCGCATTATTGACCGTGGCAAACCGAGAGATTGCACCTTGGCTATCGTTGGCAAAGGGAGCGATCGCCGGAAATGCGTCCGTGACTTCAACGTTGGAGCCGACGAACATCGTAAACCGTTCGGCGACCGGGAAAATATAGAGGAGCTTATAGAGAGCAATGTCATTGGCTCCTCGGCTTGACAAATCGCTCGGATTGGTGCGTCCAAACTGGGGCGCAGTGCCTAGACTGACATTGCTGGCGGTGCCAAAGACCGGATCTCCCACCCCGAGCGTGCCAGGAATGCTGCCTGTTGGATTATCAAAACCGCCGCCAAAGTTGTAGGCTTGTAGCCCGGTAATGAGCAGATCGTTTCCGGTGAAGCTGGTCGTGAGATTGAGCCGCACCCGGTTATTAAACACAACCTGGGCATCATTGTCATCCACACCCCCCGTTGCTCCAGCAATGCTAAAGATCACCTCGCCGTTGAGTTTGGTCGTCGTCGAAAACTGGTTGGCTTCAACTTCGGCTGTGCGGGCTTCTAGCGCATCCACCCGACCCCGGAGAGTTGCCAGCTCGGCGGCGAATTCTTCTTGTAATCGTTGCAGAGTCGCTAAATCATCGCGGGTGACTGTATCGGCTAAGCCTGCGGCAATGAGTTCACTGACGCGATCCAAGCAGGCATTGAGTCCGGCGGCAAATTCGTAGCGACTGAGCGCGCGGTTGCCTCGATAGGTGCCATCAGGGTAGCCCGCAATACAGCCATAGCGTTCAACGAGGGATTGGAGCGCTTGAAATGCCCAGTCGGTCGGCTGCACGTCGGAGAGTTGCGATACGGACGTGACCTGCCCCAACGACTCATTTGCTGCAAGCTGAGACACAGAGGTGATTGGCTCTGATTCATTGGTCGCAGGTTGAACGACGCTCAGCGGTTCAGTGGAGGTGTCCGACGAGACCGTTGTACTGGACGTTGACGATGAAGCAGATGAATCAGTCGTGAGTGAATCAGTCGTGAGTGAATCAGCCGTGGAGGGCGATCGCCCGACTGCCTGTTCTGGCGTATCGATAGCCGATGACGTGACCCAATCCACGTTTGAAAAATCGATGTCGTTCGGAACCGAGCGATCGACTAGCTCAAACTCCGAGATATCCAAATCACTGACTGTGCCATCCGAGAGCCTAGGAGGAGACGGGGACGACTCATCTAGGTTGGATGCCAAGATATTCACAGATGTAGAATGATTGGCTTGGGCTGCTGGGCGATCGCCTATTAAAAGCGCTGCGGTATTTGTTTCGTCAAATTCTGCTGATGTTTGTTCTGTGTCATCGATTTCAAGGGCAGCACCAGATTCTGCATACGTCAACCCTGTCAGCAAACACAACAATCCTGCACCCGCTGTCGACAGCCGATAGTCGCGATCTGAAATCATGTGAACCTCACACAAGCACGTAGGGGCATAGCGCTTCAAGAAACGCTACCTATCCATTCGCGAGGCGCGACGTTAACCCAGACAGAACCCATGAAGTTTCTGCGAAATGTCCGCGATGGTATATTGAAATGCTTGAATCTACGACTGCATCGCAATTCCGATGATTCCACCGCAAATGAGCCCAACTGCGGTCGTACTGCCAAAAATCCAGAGAATATAGTGACGATGCACATCGTGCTGCCGCATTTGCAGCCATGCGATCGCCCCCATGCCCGACCCGACCATTCCGGCGATGAGTACAACCGCAAACACGGTTTGCCCCATCGCCACAAGCGGACTGGACTCTCGAAGATGAACCCCCAACCAGCTTGCCAGCGTAATCAAAATGATGGTGATGCCGCCAATCCAAATGCTGTCTCGAAATGCGGCACGAGTGCTCCAGCTTAGAAAGCTTAGGGCAACAAACATGCCTAGTGCCAGGGCGATCGCCATGACAAGGGCCCAGGCAGACAATCCGACGCTGAGTATGACTGCGATCGCGCCAGCAACGGGAGCAAACCAGGTAAGCGATTCGTCAATCAGCCATGCGATTGAGCCCAACCAGGCGATCGCCCATGTGAGGCTCGCGCCTTGACTCAGCCCCATCAGCCAGCCAAAGCAGGCATATCCAAACGCCAATAAGATCAGCGACGGATACGGAATCTTTCTGAGCAGATTGTTTCCCATCAGATGTTTCAATGATCGCGGAGTGGATGCTTGCTTTCAGCCTCCGAAACGTTTGTCAGTCAATCAGGGGATGCTGCACTCATCCGTGTACGATTGCGAAGATGATTGCAGCCCTTACGGATTGTCATCGGTCAACATAGGATTGTAGCGGCTACAGATTGTTGTCGACACACATGCCATTGTCATCAAGCACCATCGAATGATCAGGGCTCGACATGTGAATGTCATCGATGATCACTAACGTTTCCACCGAGGCGGAATCTTAATGCGAATGAGCTGATAAGACCCGGCTTCATCCAAGACTTGAATTTGTCGAGGACGCAAGGGAGCCTCTTGAATTTCTTGGGGATGTCCTAGCATCAGCGCA
>JBNPEG010000016.1:67314-83090 GCA_051117555.1 Elainellaceae cyanobacterium
ACGTTTCCACCGAGGCGGAATCTTAATGCGAATGAGCTGATAAGACCCGGCTTCATCCAAGACTTGAATTTGTCGAGGACGCAAGGGAGCCTCTTGAATTTCTTGGGGATGTCCTAGCATCAGCGCAGATTGGGCGGTGGTTTCAGATGCACCCTCACGGATATGCTCGACGGCGCGCTTAGGGTTAGATCGATAGGTAACGGGGCTCTGAGAATAAAAGACGACGCTGGGTTTTTCAAAGCCAATCATGAGAATTTCTTCGTCGGGCGCTTGCACGCGCATAATCGTTTGTGATAGCTGGCGGAGGGGACGCTGCCGCTGAGAATCGCTGATGACTGCCGCAGGCATCAGAACAAGGACGAAAAAGGCGACAAACCCCACCAGACTAACGCTCCATAGCCAGTGCCCGCGCCTGCGAATCAGCAGCAGTGCGCTCAACAGGGCGACGCTCGTCCAAATCAGACTGCCCCAAACTAAGACCCGGGATTCGTAGAGGAGATCTCGAAAATCATTCATTGCTGGGTCACGACCTATCCAGTTTGGGCTGTAGACCACAATGCCCGCCAGCAGCAAGCAAAAGACAATCTGAACAAGGCTGCTAATCCAGACGCCTCGACTCATCTGTCGCAGATTGATCTGTTCGCTCCACAAGAGAGCAATCAAGATGGCAGCAGCGGGCAAGAGCGGCAGCACATAGCTAGGGAGTTTAGTTGCTGCAATCGAAAAAAATCCAAAAATAACGATAAACCACGCGAGCGCAAATACGGTGAGGTGGGCTGGCCGGGGCTGTAGTTGCCAGTGTTGCCGTTCCCAGAAGCGAGTCCGAGCGATCGCCGCTGGCAGATAAATTGACCAGGGAATAAACCCGACTAAGACAACGAGAAAATAAAAATACCAGGGAGCGGCATGGTGATTGACGACGCTCGTAAACCGCTCGAAGTTGTGATATCCAAAAAAGTCATCGATGTAATTTTGACCATTTTGCCAAATTACCGCGATATACCAGGGCAGAGTAATGACTAAAAACACCGCTGCACCTCGAAGCAGCCGAATTTCTTGCAGGACTTGCCAGAGGTTGCCCATGTAGGCCAAAAACGCGCCGATAATCAGCACGGGCAGCACAACACCAACTGGTCCTTTTGTCAGGACTGCCAGAGCGCTGAAGACATAAAACGCCATATACCAGCGCTGGGCGGACGGGCGATCGCCACTGGCATAGCCCCAAAAGAATGACAGCAAGGCTGCGCCCATACATGCGCTAAGAAGCATGTCAGATACCCCGCTGCGCCCCCAGACAATCGTTTGGATATTCAGGGCGATCGCCGCCGCGCCAATCCATGCAGATACCCAGAGCCGAGCATCCTGTTGATAGTCTTGTTGGTCTTCATTAACCCCTCGATTGACCGAAGGCACTTCTCCTGGAGTTGGAAATCCAAAGAATCGCAGCGTATAAAACCCAAATGCAGTCAGGGCGATCGCTGAAAGAGCCGATGGTAGGCGTGCCGCAAATTCATTAACGCCAAATAGACGATAGGCGATCGCCATCAGCCAATAGATTAAGGGCGGTTTGTCAAAACGAGTCTCTTCATTGAAGTATGGAGTGATCCAATCGCCTGTTATAGTCATTTGGCGAGCCGCTTCAGCAAAGAGCGGTTCTGTCTCATCAACCAGACCGATTTCTCCCAAATTCCAAATAAATGCTAGCCAGCCAATGGCAAGAATCCACACAACTGACAAGGCCCATGCAACTGCACGCTGCTTTTTGAAGGGACGGAGAAGTTGCTGAATCAATTGATTGGCTTTGGCGTCCATCGAATCTCCACTCTTCTGGCTTTTGTAACCTAACGGATCGGTCGGCTAGGCTCACACTCAGACCCTACTTTAACCGGAAACCCATACATTTCGGCATCCGAATGGGATTGCAATTTTATGCGTATCCTCGTCAGGGTTGGAGGATAAGCTGCCATTCTTGTGTTTCTGAATTCCAAGTAGGCATTGCGGTCTTGCCAACGACGTAAGGCCCCCAATAGCGGCGTGAACCGTCTTGCGCAAAAGCCGTCAGAATATCCCCCCCGTGAAGTTGCAGATCACCGTCGGGCAACGAAAGAAGTAGCCCTTTAGCACTGCCTTCCTCCGGGGCAAAATCCCAATGAACGGGCTCTTCATAAGGAGGGGCCGTCTCGTCAGCGGGAGTCTCCGATGACTGCGTTTGATTATCAATTTCCGTTGATTGGGGTAAGAGCGCAATTCGAACAGGATGAATCGTCTGATTGCTGACCCGAAGAGTGCCTTGGGGAACCGCATCTGGCGAAAATGCTGACGGTTGAGACGCGAGTGGTGTTTCTATGTTTTGAGGTGGCAACGAGTTTGATGGAGAAACGGTCGGAGATGGCAGTGGAGTCGGCTCAACAGAGGGCGACGAGTTAATATCGCCGTCGACTGGGATAGAATCCTGAGTTGATTGAGGAGACACCCATAGGCTAGATCGGATCACAAAAAATCCAAGCAAGCCTAACGCCAAGACTCCTCCTAAAATTCCGGCAAGCCAATACCGAAACGTTTCGCCTTTCGTCGTATCTTTGGTCAACTGACCCCGCCCCCTGACATGTTCTTCTATCTTTAATGTAGTGAGGAACCTACGAATGATCACGAAAAGGTGTGATTTGAGATACTCTAATGGGTGAAATCATACGATTAATTAAACCGTAACTAGCGCGAACCAGGGAGTCGTCGGACGTCGTGCAGAACACTCGCTTAAACAGCCTCATCACAGTCTCGTCAGATCGCCTGATCCAATGGTTACGCAATCCGTGGCGTCGCATTTCGCTCTTGATTATTAGCTTGCTGTTTGGCAATTTCCTGGCGACAGTAATCGCGACGACAACCGGACAGACGGCTGATTGGGATGTATTCGTTGCCTTAATTCTAGTCGGGTTTACAGAACTCAGTAACTGGTTTTTCTATGGTCGGGCTCAGCGACGTCGCGACCCGAACCGTGGGCTTCAATCGCGATCGCTCATTGTAGAGCTATTAAATGGAGTCAAACTCGGACTGCTCTATGGCTTATTTGTCGAGGCATTCAAACTAGGGAGCTGATACAACCATGACGGATCGGCAATGGGCTGGGCTCAATCAGCTTTTAGAGGCTTGTGTATCCGGAACGGCATTAACCGGGACAGAGTTACGGCAGCTTGAGGAGCTAACGTTGAGCGATCGCCATGCCTGCCACGCCTTTTTTGACTCTAAAAACGCCAGTCAAGCCATCCAAGCCCGATTAGACCTGTTGCAAGATCTGTTCCCCCAGCTTGATGAATCTTGCGGTGCGACGCTGGGCTGGTCAACGATGCCGCTGCATACCTGCTGGCGTTTGTGGTTACCCCTTGCTATGCAGCTTGCTGAGGCGTATCGACAGTTGGGGCGTCCGCTCGTCCAAGGAATTTTAGGAGGGCAGGGAACGGGCAAAACGACTCTCACAACCCTTCTGTCGCTTATTCTCAATCATCTGGGGTATTGTGTTTGCGGCATTTCAATTGATGATATTTACAAAACCTATGCCGATCGGCTTAAACTCCAGGCTGAGGATGCCCGGCTGAAATGGCGAGGTCCGCCAGGCACCCACGATATTGACTTGGGAATTGAGGTGCTTCGACAATTGCGGACTGCTACACCCGACGAAGCGATCAAAGTTCCTCGCTTTGATAAGTCAGCTCATCAAGGCGCGGGCGATCGCACCGATCCTGACATTGTTAGCGGCATTGATATCGTTTTGTTTGAGGGCTGGTTTGTGGGAGAACGTCCCCTCGATCCGGCCACATTTGATCAGGCTCCGTCTCCGATTGACACCGATGCCGATCGCGCGTTTGCGCGAGACATGAATGAACGCTTGCATGATTACTTACCGCTTTGGCAAGAACTCGATCGCCTGTTAGTGCTGTACCCCACAGACTATCGCCTGAGCCAAACCTGGCGACAAGATGCCGAACGGCAGATGAAAGCATCCGGCAAATCAGGTATGAGTGACGAGGACATTCAGCAATTTGTCACATACTTCTGGAGAGCGCTACATCCCGAGTTATTTATCCCCCCTTTACTAGAGGATGCCCATCATGTGGATTTAGTCGTTGAGGTTCATCCTGACCACACTCCCGGAAAGGTCTACTGTCCGTCTACTGTCCGGTAGGGCCGCCTCGACGAAGCACCCTGAGTCGAGCCCTGAGAGCCGCGATGCGACACATTTTGAAGCAGCGTCTGAGTGCGGCGGGTGATGAGTTCCCAGTCGCGAGTGGCGATCGCCTGGTTAGGAAAAAGCTGGCTTGATAACCCCACCGCGATCGCACCCGCTTCGATAAACTGTCCTGCGTTTTGAATGGTGACTCCTCCGGTTGGAATCATCGGAATATGCCCCAGAGGTCCTTGTAAGCTGCGAATATAATTGACCCCACCGACGGCCTCCACCGGAAAAATTTTGACGCTCGGCGCGCCTGCTTGCCAGGCCGTTACAATTTCTGTCGGTGAAAACGCTCCTGGAATAATCGGAATATTTTGGCTCGCTGCTCGATCAATTAAAGCGGTATTGACGTGGGGAGTAAAGACAAACTGCGCCCCAGAGGCGATCGCCTCGTCGAGGTGCTCCAGGGTCAAAATAGTGCCAGCGCCAATCGTGCAGTAGGGCAATTCATTGCGGAGTTGCTGAATCTGAGACGCCGCTGATGCGCTGTTCCAGGTAATTTCAATCAGTTTCATCCCGGCTTTGGCGACCGCTTTTGCCATCTTTATCCCAACGACATCATGGGTAGACCGAATGACGGCGATCGCCCGGTGTTGGGTGAGTAGAGATATCCAAGAGGTGGAGGTAACCATATAAACGATTCAAGCCAAGGAACGCGAAAAAGTAAATAGAACAAAAGGGGCGCTCAATGCGCCCCTCGAAGCCTAGATGTCAAAAATCTAGTGATGTTGGATTTGGGAACGATGCTAGGCGATCGCTGCCACCTTCACATCGTTGGTGGCCAAAAGCTCTTGCAACTCTTCTGCATCAACCGTTTCTCTCTCAATGAGAACGCCTGCAAGCTGATCAAGAACATGACGGTTTTCTGTCAATACCGCCTTGGCACGGCGATAGGCTTGTTCAACCAGGTTGCGAACTTCATCATCAACCGTGGCAGCCGTCTCTTCAGAGAAATCACGCTCTGACGCAATATCTCTGCCTAGAAACATATTGCCCTGCTGACGACCTAAGGCGACAGGCCCCAGGCGATCGCTCATGCCAAATCGCATAATCATCTGCCGGGCAACTCGCGCAACTTGCTGCAGGTCATTAGATGCTCCGGTGGTCACTTCTTCTTCACCAAAGATAATCTCTTCAGCAATTCGACCCCCTAGGGCAACCGCCATCTGATTTTGCAAATAGGAGCGAGAGTAAAGCCCAGAATCCATCCGGTCTTCGCTAGGAGTAAACCAGGTCAAACCGCCTGCGCGACCGCGAGGAATAATGCTAATTTTCTGCACGGGGTCATAATCAGGCATCAACGCCCCCACGAGGGCATGTCCTGCTTCGTGATAGGCCACAAGCTGCTTGCGCTTCTCACTCATGACTCGATCCTTCTTCTCTGGACCTGCCAAAACCCGGTCAATCGCGTCATTGACTTCATCCATCGAAATTTCGGTCAAATTTCGACGAGCTGCCAAAATTGCCGCCTCGTTTAGAAGGTTTGACAAATCAGCGCCGGTAAAGCCGGGCGTCCGACGTGCGATTTTCTCTAAATCGACATCTTTAGAGAGAGTTTTGCCACGGGCGTGAACATTGAGGATCTCGAAGCGTCCAGCATAGTCTGGGCGATCGACGACCACCTGACGATCAAATCGACCTGGACGAAGAAGCGCGGCATCGAGTACATCAGGACGGTTGGTGGCCGCGATGATAATGATGCCTGTATTTCCCTCGAATCCATCCATCTCTGTCAAGAGCTGGTTGAGGGTCTGCTCACGCTCATCGTTGCCGCCGCCAAGACCAGCGCCCCGCTGGCGACCAACGGCGTCAATCTCGTCGATAAACACGATACAAGGAGCATTTGACTTCGCTTGCTCGAATAGATCGCGGACGCGAGATGCGCCTACACCGACAAACATTTCGACAAACTCCGACCCTGAAATCGAGAAGAACGGAACTCCCGCTTCACCTGCAACCGCACGAGCAAGCAGAGTTTTACCCGTTCCAGGAGGACCCACAAGCAGCACGCCCTTAGGAATTTTGGCTCCGATGGCGGTGAAACGATCGGCGTTCTTCAGGAAATCCACAACTTCGGCAAGTTCGAGCTTAGCCTGCTCAATTCCGGCAACATCCCCAAATGTTACCTGCGTCTGAGGTTCCATTTGAACTCTGGCTTTCGACTTGCCAAAATTCATGGCCTGACTACCTGGACCACTCTGCGCTCGTCGTAAGACAAAAAACAGAACAACGAGCAATAAAAACGGGATGAGCAGGGTACTCAATACCCGAACGATCACATTGTCGTCAGTCTGCGGGGTGACTGCAATATCGACATTATGCTCTTGCAAAATATTCAGCAGGTCAGGGTCGTTTGGCAAGTTGACTGCAATCTTTTCGCCATCCTGTGCCGTCACTAGAGCTTTCGAGCGATCAGCGCTGAGGCTGACCTTCTCAACTCGATTCTGCTGAACTTCTTGAACGAATTGGCTGTAGCGCCACTGAGAACGATTTTGAGGCTGCCGCTCCAGTAGGGCTGTTGCTAAAAACACAACCACTACGACGAGAAGAGCGTACAGTCCTGCATTTCTCCACCGTTTATTCACCGAGAAAAATCCTCCTGAATTTCGAGTTTGAGGACATTTATAATGCGTCTTGTTGTAATTGTTAACTAATATTAACGCATCTCAGAAACCTTTAGAAGGGTGTACCCCCGTCAGAGCGGAATCAAGTGCGCTCGGCGGATGGGCATAATCCACGAATATCAATGAATTCGGTATTCTTTTGATGTAAGCGAATATCTTTATTCTGCCATCTGACTTTTGAAATGACTCGTCGTTGGGGCATATTCTGAAAATTTATTACTTCTGAGGACGAAGCTCCACTACCTATATCTTTAAAAGGGGGTGTAGGTAACTGAAAAATAAAATCCATTTTCTTGAAGACTATCGCCGTCTCGATCAACGTCTACTAAGGGAAGTCCGTAGTCGAGTCGAATACTAAGGCGATCGCCCTGCTGCCAGAGTAGGCCAACTCCCAACGCTGCCAGTGTTGCTGGATCAGGATCAGGCGCGTCCAAATTCCAGCCTCGCCCTACATCTATAAACGGCGCGATTTGGAAGATGCCGTCAATGCGTCGAGCCCGCACGAGAGGCAATCGGGCTTCAGTTGAAAATAAAAGACCGTTATCGGTCAGCAGTTCATCTTGACGATAGGCGCGAACGGTTTGCTGACCGCCCAATCCAAACTGCTCTAGGGGCACTAATGGACCATCCGCCAACTGGAGATCGCCCCGCACGAGCAACAGCGTGTCTGGAGCCAGCAGCCGCACCCACTGCGCCTGACCTCGCCATGCAAAGAAGCGGCTATCAGGGCCGTTTTCATTAATGGTTGAATTGAAGGCGTCAAACCCAATGCTGAATTGCGATCGCGCTGCGATGACCTGACGACGACCTTGCTGGGTCCATTCTTGAGCAAATCGCAGGGCTGAAATGCGGGTGCGCCCCTCTTCATCAGCGCCCATTGACGGGAATGGAATCGGTTCGCCCAATATCTCTTCTAGAAACTCGCTTTCGCTCTCTCGGCGGGATGCCGTTAGACTAAGCGCCAATTCTCGCGTTGGAGTTTCAATCACCGGTTGGCGCACCGTAAATTCATAAAACCGCGACTCAGATTGAATGTCTAGAAAATTAAACGGATCTTCAATCACTTCGCTATCGGTTGTCCCATAACTAAAGGCAACCGTACCGTTTCGCGGATTTACGGGCATCGTATAACTCAAATCGAGGGTATCGCTCCCATCTGTATTGCGGTATCCGACGCTGAGTTCATCGCCTAGACCCAATAGATTGGCGTGAGTCGCTTGAACGCCGCGTCTAAAACTGCCCACACTGGGCGATCGCCCATTATCTAACACGATATCTACGTCAAATGCATCGGCTTGCACGACATCCACATCAAGGATGCTCGTTCCGGGGCGTGCCCCCGCCGCCAGCTCTGCGGAAATCGTTTGCACTAGTGGGTCAAGCTGGAGAAGCTGCAAGCCTTCCAGCAAGCGATCTACGTTGAGAGGAGGTCTAGAAAATCGCCGGAGTCGGCTTCTCACATATCCGGGGATGAGACGCCCCTCAACGCTGACATCAATGTCTTCGAGCCGTCCTTCGATGACTTGAATGATTACAACGCCTGAATCTAGAACCTGGGGCGGAATGAACGCCCCCGATGTGATGTAGCCCCGATCGGTGTAATACTGCGTGACTGCTGACCGAGCCTGGAGTAACTGGGCAAAGCTCAACGACTGATTAATCATAGGATCTGAGCCGTCCACCTCGGCGGGGGCTGCCGGGGTTTCGATCACGGCACGCTTAGCGACCTCAGCCAATAGGTCAGGGTTAAAAATGGTGCTGCCTTCGACCTGAAATCGCTCCACCAGAATCGTATCTGGAACCTCACCAGGCACCGTTTCAGGTGACTCGTCGGAAGGTTCGGGAGGGCGAAGCAATTCCTCTGGAGGGGGGAGGGGCCGGGGGGCGTCGGGTTCGGGGAGAGGCTCGGTAGAGGGGGGCTCCGCCACCTGAGCAAGTTCTGTCTGGGCTTGAGCCGGATAGCTCCAGAATGGATTCATACCGATGCCCACGGCAATGGTGATGGCGTGGAGATGAAATGAATTCAGGGTGAGCGTCATGGGATGAAAACCGGACGTGTGGGAATTTATTCGGATGCACAAAATTAGCTTACTTGCCGAGCGACACGATAAGCGGTGGACATCGATGATAATTTTCTCACACGAAAAATCAGACGTTCGTCGTTGGGTCTGCGTTCGCTGATGGGTCTGCGTTCGCTGTTGGATTAGGCAGACAGCCTAGAACCCGTCGTGTTCGATAATGTGTTGGGCGATCGCCCTGACCATATCTCGAATGGCTCCTTCCCAAGCGCTGTGGTCAATCGTAATGCTGATGACATAGCGCTGGTCTTCAATCTTGGCAGCCACCGTTGTGCCCAACACCTTCGAATTTTGCCCCGTCTTTTCGCCAATCCAGAAAGTGTCTGGTAGCCCTTTAAGCCCTGCATAGCCGAGCTTCCAATCCCACTGCTCAACCAGCGAATCGAGCAAGATATCGTCGCCGGGATGCTCAAAGTTATAAATCTTCACCATCATATCGGTGAGTTCATCCGTGGTAGTTCGATTCGTGCCCGATGCACCAAAGTTGGATGGATAGGTGCTCTCACCGACGAGTTTGTGCCCGACGTGGGTTGCTGTGTAGCCGCGTTCATCTAGCACCTGGTTGATGTAGCCGAGACCCGCGAAGTCAATGAGCTGATTCGTCGCAATGTTGCTGCTGTCATTAATCATGCGGCGCAACACTTTGCGAAGCGGATATTCGACCCCAGCGCGAATATCTGATGCGTCTTCGGTGTAGTTGCTGCGCTCGACTAGCATCGGCCTGTCGAGGTCAATGTTTTCATCGACGATTTTTTGAACCACGGCGATGCCAATTGGAAGCTTAATCAAACTGGCCGGGCTTGCAGGGGGTTGATTGCCGTTGAGGCGACGACATTCACCTGTTTCTACATGGCATACCGTAATGTGAACCCGGGATTGGCCCAGCGTGCTTTCTGCAATTGGGATTAGGAAATCAGAGCGAGCCGTATCGTAGTTGTAGGAAGCTTTTTCGAGATGAGCGGTGTAATCGCCCATTTTTTGAGCGGCTGCGTCGTAGTGGAATGAGCCTTCTGGAATTTCTCCTAAGGCGTCGACGGCTGCCTGCCATGCCTCATAGATGCGTTGATAGGTCTCGGTTGTTGGATTGGGCTGTTGGGATAGCTCTAGACCCTGTGTTGCCAATTCTTGCGCAGCTTGCCAGTTTTCTTTTCCAGTTTCTTCAACCTGGATGCGAATCTCGACAGCCTGCAACTGTTGCAGTAGCTCGGTGGGCGTTGAAAATATCCCCTGAGAAATGAGCTTCTGCTTGGCTACGGGTTCTTCGAGCTTTGCCATGAGGCGATCGCGCATGGCATATAAATCGTCAAGCGAATCAGCCTCTGGAACGTTGGGCAGATCTGAATAGGGCGTTTCAATTTGGGGTGCCAACATTGCCGGAGCATAGAGTGCGCTCCCCCCTGCGACCAGGCCGAGGGTTGCAACCGGAACTGCAAGTATGCGCAAAAGCCAATGCATGAACTGTCCTCACACCGAATCGTGCGATCGCGACTGGAATCGACACGAAAGAATCCACACCAACTATAAGACTACAGGTGATATTTGCAATGTAACTGCTATGAGGAATACAACGTCCTCGTGGTGGCTGATAAACTGAACCTGTGCAGTATTTGGAAAACGTAATGAGGATAGCAGTAAACCAATCCTCATCATTACACTAAGCTCTAGTGAGACGAATTAGGAAATACCTGAACAGGCTCAGTTCATTAGCGTACATTTCTTGATATGAGCGTTGATTCCCTGTCGCTAGCAACATCCCTAGATGATATTCATCTCACTCTCTCACCTGAACCGTTAGAAACTAGAGAGGAGATTGAGGCATTCTATCGGGATGAGCTGAACCAGGTGAGAGGTGGAGATAAGACTCAGCGACTGAAATTAGGTCTGAGACGGGCAATCCAGGGAAAGTATTTCTATAAAGCCTGTTTGATGGGTCATCAGGGAGTCGGAAAGTCTACAGAATTGACTCGCTTAATTAATGACGAAGCGGTGCAACAGCAGTTTTGCGCCGTTCGCTTCAGCGTGACCACCGACCTCGATCCAGGGAATTTCAATCCTCTTGATGTGCTGCTGTTGATGATGGCTGAAGTGGTTCAACACACGGCTCAGCCGATTGACCAGGGAGGCGCTGGACAAGTTCCAGATCAGGCGCGTTTGCAGGAAGTATGGAATTGGTTTGCTAGCGAGAAAACGCTACGGGAGCAAGCGACGGAAGGAGTCTTGGGTGTTGAAGCCGGTGCCGGAGTGCAGGGCGATTCGCTTTTGGGAAAAGTGCTGGGATTGTTTGCCTCACTCAAGAGCGAATTGAGGTTTGCTTCGACACGCAAAAAAGAAATTGTTGAGTACCGCTTGTCTCGGCTGAATACGCTGATTGAAGTGGCCAATCGTATCCTGATAGACTGTAACCAAAAATTGCAGCAAGCGCGAGGATGTCAGTGGCTCTTTATCGGCGAGGACTTTGATAAAGCGGGCATTCCGTCCGATGCCATTGAGAACCTCTTCATTACCTATGCCAATATTTTTAGTGAATTAGAGACCCATTTAATTTTCAACTTACCGATCGGGCTCTATAACTCTTCCCCGGCGATTCGATTGTCCTTTCCGCCAGAACGGAGTCTGGTTATCCCAGATACTCCGGTGTTTCACCCCGACCACAGCCCAAATGAGCTGGGGCGAAAGGCGGTACGTTCTGTATTGGAAGCTCGGATATCAACCAATTTGTTTGAGCCGGGTCAGATGGAACGGCTGATTGTGGCGTCTGGGGGCAATTTGAGAGACTTGTTTGCGCTGGTGAACTATGCGGCAGATACGGCGACGTTGCGGAACGAGACCCGTCAAATTAATCAAGATGATGCGAACAGTGCGATTCGCAATTTACGCAGTGAATATGAGCGGCGGTTGGGCCAAAATCCCTATGACAAAGACGAAATCACCTATGAGAAAAAAGCTGAACTGCTGAAGCGGATCTACGATGGAGACAAGGAGGCCCAAATTCCGAACCCGGTACTCTATGCATTGCTAAACGATCGGGCTGTGCAGGAGTTTAACGGCGAACGATGGTTTGGAGTGCATCCACTCGTGGTTGATTTGCTCAATGTCCAGGGTCGAATTCCATTTGCGCCAAGCGGGGGAGTACCCGGTGGCACTCGATGAACCTAAAACACGTGTTGACGGTAGTGTCAGTGATGTCTATGCGCGACTGTTGTTGTGGTGTCGCCGTCGTCGCCGGGGCTTGGCTCGGGTTGAGTTCTCGTCTGAGTTTGCGCGCCAACGCGTTGTCGAACAACTCTATCGGGATTTGAGGGAACTAGATATCCCAATTCATACGCTCGAACTGCCCAAGTGGAGTTCCCCGAGGCAGGTGCTTCATTACCTGCTAGAGTCCTTAGACCAGATTGAACCGGGAGTGGTTTCCATCAGCGGGTTCGCAACCGCTTTTGATAGAGACATTCCGCTGACCGATGCGCTGAGGGTTATTAACTTTAACCGGGAAAACCTTGTCAAGCCCCACCTCTCTCAAATCTGGTGGATGACGCGGAGCTTTACAGATAAAGCGCTCCATGCCATGCCCGATTTGAATTCCTGGTTTACATTGCGGTTGTTTCTCACCGAAAGCATCCGGTCAGACAGGCAGATCTTCCGCGATCAGGAACCCAATCGAACTCTAGCCATCCCCATCGAGCAGGATGCAGAGCGTAGCGGGAATTTGGCAACAATCCACAACCTGCCGAGGGAGATTTCTCCGCGGTTTGTCGGGCGCGAAGCAGAACTCGTTCAGTTACACGCGCAACTCCAGCAATCCGGCAAAATGGCGATCGCGGCTATTGCTGGCATGGGCGGCATTGGGAAAACGGAGCTAGCCCTGCACTATGCGACAGCCTATCAAGCCGACTATCGGGGAGGGATTTGCTGGATCAGAGCACGGGATATGGATATCGGGACGCAAGTGATTGCCTTTGCTCAAGATCGGTTGAGTCTTTCCCCGCCAGATGGGCTAGACATGGTGCAGCAGACCCACTGGTGTTGGCAACACTGGCCCCGTCCCGATCAGGACGTGCTGCTGATTGTGGATGATGTCAACGACTATGAGCGGATTGTGCCCTATTTGCCGAGTTCCAACCGCTTTAAGGTCTTGATCACCACCCGTCTCCAGACTCTCGGGACCGCCGTTACCCTATTCAGCTTAGATTTGCTATCCCCAGAGGCAGCTCAGGCGTTGCTCGCCCTACTCATTGGGGAAGAGCGCGTATCGGCAGAGCCTGAGATGGCACATGAACTCTGTGCTTGGTTGGGCTACCTGCCCCTCGGCATCGAGTTGATCGGCACCGATCTCCAGCGCCACCCGGATCGGTCTCTGAAAACCTTCTATCAAACCCTGCAAGACAGACAGGCAGACTATAGCGCCACCCGACGCTTGCCGCCCGGTGTAACCGCACAGATACCCCTCGCCGTTGCCTTTGGAACCACCTGGCAAAGCCTTCCGGTCGATGCCCAACGGCTCGCCTGTCTGTTGAGTTGTTTTGCCCTTGCCCCTATCCCCTGGGCGCTCGTCGACGGTTGTTTCCCCAACCAAGACCCTGATGAGTTAACGACAATCCGTGACTCAGAGTTAGTCTCTCGGAGCTTGCTTCAACAGGCCGGGGATAGCCTCTATCAACTGCACCCGCTAATCTATCAATTTATCGGAATGCAGCGGGAGCAGAGTGAGTGGGGCGATGAGCTGAAACGGGTGTTTTGCCAAGAGATGGTGACTATTGCAAAGACGATTCCCGAAACGCCCGTGCGAACCCAAATCTTGGAACTGACTCCAGTGATTCCCCATCTTGCCGAAGCCGCAACCACCTGGCAAACCTGGCTCGCCGATGAAGACCTAATCTGGCCCTTTCTTGGGTTAGGGCGTTTTTATGCAGGCCAAGGAGCCTATAGTGAGGCGGAACCCTGGTATGAAATGTGTCTAGAAGTAGTCAGCGATCGCCTGGGCGACGAGCATCCTTATGTGGCAACTAGCCTCAACAATCTGGCGGCACTCTACGACAATCAAGGGCGCTACAGCGAGGCCGAACCCCTTTACCAGCAGGCGCTGGCGATGAGCCAACGGCTCTTGGGCGATGAGCATCCCGATGTGGCAACTAGCCTCAACAATCTGGCGGCACTCTACGACAATCAAGGGCGCTACAGCGAGGCCGAACCCCTTTACCAGCAGGCGCTGGCGATGAGACAACGGCTCTTGGGCGACGAGCATCCCGATGTGGCAACTAGCCTCAACAATCTGGCGGCACTCTGCCGAAATCAAGGGCGCTACAGCGAGGCCGAACCCCTCTACCAGCAGGCGCTGGCGATGAGACAACGGCTCTTGGGCGATGAGCATCCCGCTGTGGCGAGTAGCCTCAACAATCTGGCGGCACTCTACGACGATCAAGGGCGCTACAGTGAGGCCGAACCCCTCTACCAGCAGGCGCTGGCGATGAGCCAACGGCTCTTGGGCGAGGAGCATCCCGATGTGGCGCAAAGCCTCAACAATCTGGCGGCACTCTACGACAATCAAGGGCGCTACAGTGAGGCCGAACCCCTCTACCAGCAGGCGCTGGCGATATATCAACGGCTCTTGGGCGAGGAGCATCCCAATGTGGCAACTAGCCTATGGAACCTTGGAGCACTTCGATATAACCAGGGACGATTAGAAGAAGCACAATCACTCCTCCTGCGAGCCCTGCCTATTTATGAAGCACAACTAGGCTCTGACCATCCCAATACAAGAAATCTAAAGAGTTGGATTGATGGGGTTCAAACAGCTTTGAGCAATTCTAAGTAATAGGTATACGGTGATTTCCCAACCCTGAGCGTTTCTAGCATCAATGTCTGTGACTCCAAAATCTAAAATCTAAAATCCAAAATCCAAAATCGACAAAGTCTTGATGATATCCCTCCAGCCTCACCGGGAATGTTAAGCAGATGAATTGGCCATAAGGCTTACGCCATCAGCCTGTTCTAGTCATTTATGCATTCGGCAAAGGAGTTTGATTATGCCTTACGAAAACATTAGTGCCACGATCTCAGACGAAAGCTTGAGCGAAATCAAAGGGGCGATCGCCACGATTCGCTCACATCTGTCCTTTTTGATTAGCCTGACCCCAGACGAACGCCGCAAGCGTTTCAAGATGGGCGACAAGAGCTTGGCATTTGTCAGAAATAGCGTGACCGTTACTCAAAACAACCCAGAGGTATTGCCTGGAAACTTTAACCGTGAAGAATTTGCCAAAGATTATCAACTGACGGTCGCGCTGACCGAGATTCTCACTCTGCTCAATCAGTTGAGCGAAGAAGTAGACGACACACTCATCGCAGTCGGCAGCGAATCGATGGCAAGCAGTCTGCTGGTCTATGACTTTGTGAAAACGGCAGCCAAACATTCTCCCGGTCTTAAGAGCGTGGCTGACCAGTTGGGCGAACGGTTTAAGTCGATTAGCGGTCGTCGCCCCAAAGCAGACGCCACGACTGTTTGATCCGTTTTGATATGGCGTGCGATCGAGTCAACCCCCACTCGATCACGTCCAGAGGCTCTTTAAAGAGATGCAAACACTCTCTAGACACTCTCAGAGAGTCTTTAAAGAAGTTCCAAGACTCTCTAGACAATCCCAGAGAGTCTTTAAAGAAGTTCCAAGCTTCTCTAGACAATCCCAGAGACTCTTTAAAGAGGTTCCGAGACTCTTTAAAGAGGTTCCGAGCCTCTCTAGACATTCTCAAAGACTCTTTAAAGAGGTTCCGCGGCTCGCCAGACATTCTCAGAGACTCTTTAAAGAGATTCCAAGCTGATTGACTGACAAAAGATTCTGCATTGGGCGAGGAAAC
>JBNPEG010000185.1:0-10588 GCA_051117555.1 Elainellaceae cyanobacterium
GTATCTCCAGAAAGGGGAGACAGATAAGCAAGGAGCGATCGCAAATTGGGGGTGCTGGCTCCGCTGTCTACATAGACTCTTTCTGATAACTTGGTTAGCCGTTTCCAGGTCGTATAGAGCTTAGCAATCAACTGTTCAAGTTGGGCTGCTTGGCTCACCAGGTCAGCCGTCGAATTTAAGCAGCCTACTCGAAACGCCTCTTCTAAGGCAGACTCTATATCAAGCTCGTCTCGATTGAGCGCTTGTACTTGAGTTGCAGCGTGCAGGTATTTTGCTAGATATCGTGCTTCTGCCGTGGCTTGCTTTAGCGTATCCACGTCGGGCTGCTCGGCAACTTCTGCCTTAATCGTTGTTTGATGCGTTTCTGGCAGCTTTTCCATTTCTCGGACGAAGGGTGCGAGGTAGCGCGTTGGAATCGTGTTATCGGCTGCCTTTTCTCGAACTTCAACTGGAAGCAAGTCGGAGGTCATTGCCGTCCATTCATCCGAAAGTTGCCGCACGTTGCGACGGGTAATGCGATCGCCCCGTCGAGCGGCATCCCCGACCATCTGCTGCACTTCAGGAGAAGCGTGTGCTGTTTCCACGAAGGCGCGTTTACTAAACTGATTTACGTCTTGTTCGACCAGCACGCCTTCCTGAAGCAGCACATCGGCGCTGTTGGCAAGCTCGATGAGCGAATAGGCTTGGCTTTTACTAATGTCTCGATCCTTGAGCCAGTTTAGGAATCCTGCGCCTCGGCTGTCCCCATTTTTCTTTTCGCGATCGCGCACGGTTCTCAAAATTCGCCCCCGCCAAATGTCGGTTTGCAAATCGAAGCGATCGCACACCTGCCACGCTAGATTTACCTGATGTTGAAACTCAGCATCCGGGATTTGCTGATCATCAGGGTCGGGAAGCTGAAAATTGAGATCAGTCAAGTTGGGATTGAGATCAGCCGCGTTTAATGTCAAAGCCGTATTCGGTAAATCTGCTAGGGATGGTGGAGCTTGAATCATGAGAACGCTATATGTAGATATCCGCTCACCATTATGCCACGATTTTTTAGCCACCAAGCAAGGCGATGATGCCGCGAAGGATCAAAACCATCAGGGCGATCGCCCCAATCACCAGAACCGCCAAGATAGTAAACGCGATGATGACGAATTTTTTATCGGCTGCTTTGTCGGGCTGTGGTTTGCTCAAATGGGATTCAAGAAGGGCAAGATTTTGAGCATTCGCCTTCCACACAAAATCCACCGCATCTCCTAAAAGGGGCACCGTGCCTACTACCGCCTCTAGCACAATATTGAAGACCATGCGAAATAGGGTCGAGGCAGAGAGCTTAAAGCGCGCCGCTTCTATCACAATGTAGGCAGATAATACCAAACTCAAGACATCTCCTGCACCTGGAATCAACCCTAAGAGGGGGTCAATTCCGACGCGATAGCTTGAGCCCGGAATGGGAACTGCGTTATCGAGGAGATGCCCTAATGCTCGAATTCGCTTCAGAGCCTTCGCTCTGCGCAGGGTGGGGGTGTCGTTCTGATCGAGGTCAGATGCCATTGCTCTACCAAGCTCACAAAAATTAGCTCTGCTGTTGATTGTGACACAGCTAATTTGGCGTTTGAGTATCGATATACTCCCGCCAGCGAATGATTTGACCGGCTTCAAAATCAATGGCGATCGCATCATCTGCTATAGTTTCATCCCCGGTTTCAGAGTTGCGATCGCGCCATTGCCATTCAACCACGGCACGATCTCCGTCAATCACAATCTGACGAATCTGGATATCAAGAACGGAATAATCAGCAGCAAACTCTGCCACCGCTTGACGAATATCAGCAGGCCCCTGCCAGCACTGCCCCGGCACGATAAATTCTCCATCGGCTGCAAATAACTCGGCAAACCGATCCGGATTGCCCGTGAGCCATGCGTCGCGGGCGTGTCGAATCATGCGACGAATTTCTGGGGGCGACGTAAAACTCTCAGGGTTAGCTGGGGGAGAGGGAGTAGTCATGCTGGCTAATGCTGACGCATTTGAGTGACGCGGAACTGCCATGACAGCTTGAATGCCAATTAGGGTGACAGAGATGGAAATGCAGCCTATTGCAGTCAAGGCGATCGCCCATTTCATTGTCTGCTTCATTTCAGTAACATAGCGATCCTAGATCGCTTGTGAACTGTGTGTGAGCGGTGGGGCGATCGCCGATCGCCCCACCGCTCACAACCCATCTGGGATTGCTATCAAGATCGCCTGATCAAAAACATTTATATTTATGTAGAAATGCTGATTTCTTTCTAATCATCAGTAGTTTAGAGTGCATGCAGATATTCATCAAAACTACACACTCCATCCCAATTTTTACCGTAATTTCTGTCAGAATATCGGTTTAACCGTTACACTGTTTAGTATATTTGTATTATTAGGTATCCTCGTCGCGAGTGTTCATTAAACACGTCGAACTATCTCATTTCAAGTCTTTTGGTGGCACGACGCGGGTTCCACTGCGACCTGGATTTACAGTAATTTCTGGGCCAAATGGTTCTGGAAAGTCCAATATTTTAGATGCCTTACTGTTTGCGCTTGGGCTGTCAAGCTCAAAAGGGATGCGGGCAGAGCGATTGCCCGATCTGGTTAACCAGAGCCATACCACTCGCAGTCGAGCGACCGTTGAGGCGAGCGTCACCGTCACGTTTGATATTGGAGATGTGCCTCTTGACGATGAGGATGAGGATGGAGGTGTTGAAACTAGAGGCATCGAGAATAGTAATGGCGCAATAGGGGACGGTGCGACAGGGAGCGATCGCACCAGTCATCTGAGCGACTCGTTAGCCGACCCAAATGGGCATACCAATGGGCACGCTAGCGGTCACACCAACGGGCAGCACCCCCCTGAATTGCCAGAACCGCCACCTAATGAATGGAAGGTCACGCGCAAACTTCGGGTGACGCAACAAGGCACCTACACATCCACATATTTCATCAACAGTGAACCCTGCACATTAACGCAACTTCACGAACAGCTTCAGCGGCTGCGTATTTACCCAGAAGGCTATAACGTTGTGCTTCAGGGGGATGTCACCGGGATTATCTCGATGAATCCGCGTGAGCGGCGAGAAATTATTGATGAACTAGCGGGCGTTGCCTCATTTGACCGCAAAATTTCTCAAGCGAAGGAAAAGCTAGATGCGGTGAAGGAGCGGGAAGAGCGGTTTCGCATCGTCGAGAAAGAACTGATCGCACAGCGCGATCGCCTGGCACAAGATCGCATTAAAGCTGAGAAATATCAAAAGCTGCGCGAACGGCTACACGATCGCACGCAATGGGAAGCCGTCTTGGTCTGGCGATCGCATCAGCAACACGTACAAAAATTAATTCAACACATTGAAGCGGGCGATCGCTCGGCATCAGACCTGTCTATTCAAATTCAAGACTTGTCAGGTGCGATTCAGCAGGCAAAGGCTGAGCTAGAGCGGCTCAATGCTCATGTCAAAGCGTTGGGTGAAGATGAGCAGCTTGCCCTACAATCGAAGCTGGCAACTCAAGAAGCCGAACTTCGACAGCTTCAGCGGCGTGAGCACGACATTGCTACGGCTAGTCAAACCACAGCTACGCAAATTAATCAACTCCAGCGCGACATTCAAGACCAGCAGCACCAGTTGGAGCAACTCGCCCACGAACAGCAGAGCAAGCAGCGCGAATTGGAAAGTCTGCAAGCCGATCGAGATCGAGCACGCCATGCATTAAACGAGAGTCGAGACGCGGCGAGTGCGATCGCCTCAGCCTCTGAAAGCTGGGTGCAGGAACAAACCGCTCTACGCCATCGGGTTGAAGAACTGCTGCACGCCATTGAGCCCAAACGGGCTGAGCTGGTCAGGCTCCAAGAACGAACCGCGCAACTTCACGCTAAACATCAGGAACAAACGCAGGCACTTGAGGCGATCGCCCGCGATATTGTCGTTAAGCAAACCCAATGCGCCGACACTCAATCGCAACACAATACCTCGATCGAGCATGTGCAAAGCCTTGCCCAATCACTCGCAGCCGCTGAGCAAGACCTCCAGATCCAGCAAGAAACCCAGACCCGTCTTCTAAACGAGCAGCGCGAGAAACAACGCCAGCTTGATAAGCTTGAGGCTCAAACCCAAGCAATGCAAGAGGCGCAGGGCACCCGCGCGACGCAAATTTTGCTGCAAACGGGCTTGCCTGGAGTATGCGGTCTGGTCGCCCAACTGGGACGGGTTGATCCGCACTATCAGCTCGCCTTAGAAATTTCGGCAGGGGGGCGATTGGGCTATCTTGTCGTTGAAGATGATGGCGTAGCCGCCGCCGGTATTGAGTTACTCAAACAAAAGCGGGCGGGTCGCGCTACCTTCTTGCCGCTCAACAAAATTCGTTCGCCGCGCGTGTCATTCTTGCCTCAGTGGAATCGTCCTGAGGGCATGGTCGACTACGCGGTGAATCTGATCGATTGTGACGATCGCTATCGAGACATCTTTGCCTACGTCTTTGGCAATACGGTAGTTTTTACAAATCTGAGTGACGCTCGCCGCAACCTCGGTCAGTTCCGCATCGTCACCCTCGACGGTGAACTGCTCGAAACCAGTGGTGCCATGACAGGTGGCAGTCTGGCGGCTCGTCAAGGCTCGCTCCACTTTGGCACAGTCGAAGCCGGAGAGTCGGCGGAGGCGATCGCGCTTCGTCAACGTCTTCAAGAAATTGATCACATTCTTGATCGCTGCACTGGGGCGATCGCCCAAGCCACCGTCGATGTCAAAGATCGAGCTAACGCTCTCACCGAGGCACGGCAACACCAGCGAGAGCTCCAAATTCGTCATGACCAACTTCAATCAGAGCTGCACGCTCTCCAAACCCAGCAGGAGCAGCTTCAGTCGCAACATCATCAACACATGCAAGAATTAGCGACTGCCCAGTCCCGACTCCAAACCCTTGAGCACGACCTGCCGCCTCAAGAAGCTGAACTCCAGCACCAGCGGCACGCTCTCGATGAGCTAGAGAAGTCGCAAACCCATAGTGAGTGGCAGCAGATCCAAGCCCAAATTCGCGACCAAGAAGCTCAGCTTAGCGATCGCCAATTAGCTCTCCGCACAGTCGAACAACGATTGCAAGATCTGGAGAACCAGCGCCAGCGCATTCAAGAAAAAATTCTGGACGCTCAGCAGCGACTGCAAGAGGGCCGCGACCAGCAGCGACATCAGCTTAACCAGCAGTCAGCCGTGAGCGACCAACAAGCGACGCTAAATGGCGAGATTGCACAGACCCAGAGTGCGATCGCCCGTTTAGAACAGACGCTAACGGCAGAAAAACAAGCGCGCGATCGCGCCGAACGTCAGCTTCGAGACCACCAAAGCCAGCATCAAAATCTAGAATGGCAGCTTCAAAAGCTACGGGAAACTCAACAGGCTCAGCGAGACGACCTCGCAAATCGCCAACAACAGCTTGCCACCCAAGAAGCCGAACTCCCCAATCCTCTGCCTGAGATTCCTGCTGATATGGGTCTAGAACAGCTTCAACAAGAGTTGCGATCGCTGCAAAAACGACTCCAAGCAATGGAACCCGTTAATATGCTGGCGCTTGACGAATACAACCGCACGCAAGAGCGGCTTGAAGAACTCAGTCAAAAATTGTCTACTCTCGAAGAAGAGCGAACGGAACTGCTGCTTCGCATCGAAAATTTTACGACTCTTCGTCAGCGCGCATTTCGAGAAGCCTTCGATGTCGTCAATCAAAATTTCCAGACGATTTTTGCTGAGCTATCCGATGGAGATGGGTATCTACAGCTTGATGACCTCGACGATCCATTCAGCAGCGGCTTAAACCTAGTTGCACATCCTAAGGGCAAGCCAGTACGGCGGCTAGCATCCATGTCTGGGGGCGAAAAGTCGCTCACGGCTCTAAGCTTTATTTTCGCTCTCCAGCGCTATCGACCCTCCCCTTTCTACGCATTCGACGAGGTTGATATGTTCCTGGACGGGGCAAATGTAGAGCGATTAGCTAAAATGATTAAACACCAAGCGCAACAGGCGCAGTTTATTGTGGTTAGCTTGCGGCGTCCCATGATCGAATCAGCCGAACGTACAATTGGAGTGACACAAGCACGGGGAGCTTATACTCAAGTCTTAGGACTTGATTTGCAACCTCAGCGGGTATCAATGTGACTTTCCTAACTAAACGGATTGATATCGACATCTATCGTAATATTAAGTAAGCAGCGACTACAATTCGCACTGTAGATTTCTAAGCTCAATTCCAGAGCAGGACTCGCACATGACATTTGAACACTATAGCCAACGATCCGACCTTCTCGGCACTCAGATCATTACCCGCGACACAGGAAAGCGCCTGGGTGTCGTTAGTCAGCTCTGGGTAGATATTGATCGGCGAGAAGTTGTTGCACTTGGCTTGCGTGAAAGCATGCTATCTGGAGTGCTCTCGAACGTGCAGCAGACCATGCTGTTGAGCAGCATTCGTCAAATTGGCGATGTTATCCTGGTAGACGATGACACCGTCTTAGATGAAGACGTTAATGTTGATGCGTATAGCAGCCTGATTAACTGCGAAGTGATCACAGAGACGGGCGAGTTATTAGGAAAAGTCCGGGGCTTCAAATTCAATAATCAAGACGGCAAGGTTGCATCCTTGCTGATTGCCTCAATCGGCTATCCTCAAATTCCTGACCAACTGATCAGCACCTACGAACTCGCCATTGATGAAGTTGTCAGCAGCGGACCCGATCGCCTTATCGTCTTTGAAAACGCAGAAGACAAGCTGACTCAGGTAACAGTCGGGGTTCTAGAAAGATTGGGAGTTGGCAGACCGCCCTGGGAGCGAGATGAAGATGATTACTATGTTGCGCCCACGCCTGCCTCTAATCAGTTAAGTTCAGGAACTCGCACCTCTGCACCCCAGTCCGCTCGTGCATCTGCTCCGGCAGTTCGAGAAACCTGGAGCGAAGATGATTGGGCTGAGACTCAGCGGATGCCGATCGAAGAACCTTTGAGGCAACGTCAGCCTGAGCCAGTGTATTACGACGACGCCGAGGAAGCGAATTGGGGAGATAACCCTGCTGAAGAATACATCGAAGAAGCGTCATACGAAGAATATCAAGAGTCTCAGTATGTCGAAGATTATGACGTTGTCGGTGATGCTTGGGAAGATGACGAAAATCCTCAACCATATCAACCCCCCAAGCTGAATATTCCCGAGAAGAAAAAAGTTGTGGAATATGAAGAGGAAGCGGATTACTAACTCTCAATTAAATTCAGAATCCAAGTTCTGCCGGTGAGAATACCCTCGATTTGGAACTGGACTTAATAGAAGCGTTTGCTTGCTACGTATCAACTTTCATGCAAAACCAAGTTGCAGTAGGTCATCCTGATTTTGCAAAATCGCTTGAACCTGTGTTAACGAACACGAATTAAACGACCTGTTTTAATCATCGAGAATGAGATGAGGGAGTCTCTAGATGACATCGTTGGATGATTGCTGTTCTCCAAATAACCAATGCCTTAATAGGCTTAGCTCTCTTACGTAGCTACGGTCAAATTGATTAGTCTACTGTTTCGCAAATACCGAGAATCTAGAAGTATTGCGCCTGTTCCCCGAGGTAACTAATGAGCCTGAAAGACCAAATCTCAGATGATATCAAGGCGGCCATGAAGGCAAAAGATAAAGTTCGTCTTGAGACTGTTCGGAGTATTAAAAAAGTCATTATCGAGCGCGAGTCAAGCCTTCGAGCAGAGGGCACGGATTCGCTAACGGAAGAGCAGGAAATCGAAATTCTCACTCAGCAAGCCAAGCAACGACGAGATGCGATCGCCCAATATCGGCAAGCGGGGCGTGAAGAATTGGCGGCTCAAGAAGAGCAAGAGCTAGATATCATCGAGTCCTATTTGCCCAAACAGCTAACCGACGAAGAACTGAGTATTGCTCTTGATGCCATCATTAGCCAGGTGGGAGCAAGCTCACCCAAAGACATGGGAAAAGTGATGGGGCCCGCGATGAAGCAATTCAAAGGAAAGGCCGAGGGCAATAAGGTTCAGGTAATGGTCAAGGAAAAGCTGTCTAGTTTGTCTAGTTAAATGCCAACGCGGGCAAGATGCCCCGCCAAACATTAATAAATTTGCCAATGAGGGATACTCCCTCTACTCACTGCCCTTTATCCCGTCCTTTAGTGCTTTACCACCAGCGCAGTTCAATGTAGCTGTGCTTTTGAAGCTTTAACTCGTCATCTGTGATCCATTCCACCGGCTTATACGTGCCGAAGACGTGATCCCACCAATCAACCGCTAGCCCAAAGTTGTGATGCCACATGTTGTATTTGTGGTGAACATAGTGGACAGGCATCTTCATCCAGAAGCACTTGGTGGGGTTTTCATGCTGAAGCTGATGGGCATAGGCTGAAAATGCAGCAAATGCTGTCGCGCCCAGAAACCAGCCAATTCCAGCTTCCCACGAAATGAAAAATGGAATCACCATTGCAACGAGGCCGCCTTTGATGTAATCAAAAAATTCCCAAACAACGCCCTGCCCCTCATTGCGCTTGTGGTGATCACGATGCCGTTGTCCTACGCGGGCATTGGCGTGCATGAGGCGATGCATCCAATACTCCACCAAACTGGCAAAGACGAAGGCAACGATAAAACAAACAGTTCCGATCATCATGGACAAATTCTCCTAATCATCGACTCACACCAACACACGTCCTTATATTCTGCCATTTGTGTTCAAATTCGGAGCGGTTTCAGAGAAGATTCTGATTCGCTGAGTCGTTCAAAGATGAGACGTGACCGATTGACCGGAAACGGATGAATGGAGTAACGAATATCCAAATGCTTTTGCATACTGATGAGCAATAATTTCGGGCGTAAAGTGAGACTTTAAATAATGACGTCCCGCTTGTCCTAGACGATGCGTGTGTTGGGAATGGTGGCTCAGAAAGCGAATAAAGCTGGCTAGCCCTTGAGCGTCGCCATTTTCAAACGCTGCACCACACTCGGCATCAGTAATCAATTCTGTCAGGTAAGAGTGGGATTCGCAAATTGCAGCAACCGGACGCCCCGATGCCAGAGCCGCATAAAGTTTGCTAGGCGCAACTAAGCCTTCCATCCCTGGACTAACGCTCACTAGGGCAAGGTCGCACGCCGTGAGCGAGTAGGGTAAATCGTGTTTTTCTTGATAGGGTAGAAACCGAAAACTGTGTAGGTCTTGCTCAGCGACGGTTTCTTTCAAAATTTTATAGCGCGCTCCGCTACCGACAATTATAAATTTAATGGGATCATGTTTGAGCAGTTGAGCCGCTTGTAATAAGGTTTCAATATCGTGGCATCGCCCCATATTGCCCGAATAGAGGACCGTGAAGCTTTCAACTAGATTGTGCTTCCAAGCAAACCAGTTGCGGTGCTTCTCAATCGGGATAATCCAATCAGGGTCAGCCCAGCTATGAATCACCGAGGTCTTAGGCGCGAAGGTTGGGTGCTTATCTAAGATGCGATCGCGCATGGTAGAACTCAAGACAATAATGCGATCGGCATCATTCCAAATCCGATAGTTAACGGTGTGCCAGAGTTTAGCAACCCAATGATGAGGTTGAATGACTCCTAAAGTAATTGCAATATCGGGATACAGGTCATACAGCAGGCAGACATAGGGTTTTTTGAAAATGTGGTGAATAAGGTATCCCAAAATTGGCAGGAAGGGAGGAGCCGTTGTCACAAGAATGATGTCATTGCGTTTCGATAGTTTAATCAGATGCAGCCCCGCTCGTAAGCAAAATAAAATAACCCGTTGATCGCCTTGCCCCGGATGCGTTGGGGCCAGATGCTAGCCGTGCGCGATCGCCGAACTGATCGGTGATTGGTTTGCTCATGACGGGGAGCAGACTGGTCTTGAAACGCATACCCCGGTTGACTCGTAAAAATCTCAATTTGAAACCCTTGGGATTCGAGTTGTTGAGAAAGTTCGTCCAAAAGTTGCCCAGTGGGTGCATAGTCGGGGGGGAAGAATTGAGTGATGATGCCTACGCTGGGTGCAGATACAGGTCGGGCTTTAGCCTGTGGCGTTTGATGGGAGCGGATGGGGGTGAGTGAAAATCGAAATAGTTTACTGACTTGCACGGGTATTTGCAGCCTCCAGTGAATGATCTGCGATGAGGACGGCTGACTACTTGCTACCGTCTGGAGATGCCCGCTGGTTGAAGGTAGTGCGCGTGCTGATTGTTGAGAAGGAAACCCCGTGTGACTAAGACGAGGCGATTTTTCGGCAAATGATGATCTAGAGTAGGTCTAATGTGATAGGAACAAATCGAGGCACGAAAGGGTCAAAAAACCTGACCTAAGATCGTGCAATATATTTGCTCACGATACATTTGCTCATGGTTCTACTCTCTCCGTTTACAGCGGTTAAATTATGCAGTCCGGGAAAATAAGCGGATAGGCTGAGAACTTAACCGGATATTGAGAAGTCTTTGAAGCAGAAGGAAACACCTTCTCAGATATAGCGGTATGCGCTTGGGTTAAGTGCGGTGGTGTGGGGCACGCCGCGCCCCACACCACCGTTTCTGTACTCGACGCAATTGGACATTGCATA
>JBNPEG010000199.1:0-10480 GCA_051117555.1 Elainellaceae cyanobacterium
ATAAATTTGCTCAACTCATGGATGGTGATGAGGCTTTTAGTCTTGCTGACAAAGCTGTTTCCGAGTTTTCAGGGCAGCACCTAACAGACCTTGAGAGTGCTTTGTTCAAGGCTTTGTGGCTGAATCCAAAACAGACATATGCAGGATTTGCGGACAGTAACAAGTACAGCGAGGATTATGTGAAGGAAGTCGGGGCTGGGTTATGGCGATCGCTTTCCCAAGCGCTAGGAGAACCTATTAGACGACGAAACTTCCAGGAAGCTATAGAAAGATATCGAAAGCGTACAGGGGATATTGATATCCTTGCTCCAAACAAACAAATTGATTGGAATGAAGCACCGTCTACTTCGTGCTTCTTTGGGCGACACGAAGAACTCAGGTGCTTAGAAAGTTGGATCGTGGATGAAAACCAGAAATTGATAGCTATTCTGGGCATTGGAGGGATTGGTAAAACGATTTTAGCTGCGAAAATAGGGGAACGAGTTAAAGACCAGTTTGACTATATTGTCTGGCGTGAACTTCGGAATGCCCCCCCACTCAGTATTCTGCTGGGTGAATTAGTTCCCTTCTTATCGAATCAACGAGACACAACCTCGGATATCAAGTCCTTACTGAAATATTTTCAAACGTCTCGTTGTTTGGTGGTTTTAGATAACATAGAATCAATCTTGCAAGCTGAGGAGTACGCAGGACGATATCGTTTGGGCTATGAAGACTATGGGGAGTTATTAAATACCGTAAAACAGACTAACCATCAGAGCTGTTTAGTACTGACGAGTCGGGAGCAACCAATAGAAACAATAGAAGTTTCAGAAAGAGAGTCTTCTACACGTTCTTTGTACCTGTGTGGGGCGTCTGAAAGCGCAGTTGAAGTTGCCCAATCAATTATTCAAACAAGTAATCTCTTCGGGTCTGATGACCAAATTTATCAACTCTGCTCCCAGTATGACTTCAATCCGTTAGCTCTTCGTTTAATTGCAAAGTCTATCCGTGATCTTTTCGATAATGAAATCGGAATATTTTTAGAAGAAAATACACTTGTTTTCAACGGGATTCGTCAACTCTTAGATCAGCAATTCAGCCGTCTTACTCCTTTAGAGAAGACGGTTATGTATTGGTTGGCTATTAATCGAGAATCAACCTCAGCCTCAGTACTAATTCAGGATATTGTTCCACCTGTTGCTAAACCAGAGCTATTTCAGATCTTAGAGTCCCTTCATTGGCGATCGCTCGTTGAAGTAAAAAGTGCAGGTCGCTTTACCTTGCAACCCGTCATCATGGAGTATGTCACAAACGAAATTATCGAGACTAGTGTCGTCGAATTGACGACTGTTGAGATTCATCTGTTTGTATCCCATGCGCTGGTTAAGGTGACGGTGGATGACTATGTGAGAGAAAGCCAAATTCGACTTCTATTGGTTCCGATCGCCGAAAGGCTGCAAACAACGTTTTCTTCCCGCAAATTACTTGAGCAACATCTAAGACACATTCTCAGCAATTTGCAATCACATACTTCGACGGCTTCTCGATATGGCTGTGGCAATTTTCTCAACCTTGCGATCGCCCTGGATATCGATTTAACAGACTATGATTTCTCGGGTCTGTTGATTTGCCAAGCAGATTTGCGTAATGTCTCGCTGCATCGTGTAAACTTTGCCGAAGCAAATTTTTCACAGACGGCGTTTGCTAATATTCTCGGTGGCATTTTCTCCGTCTCCTTTGTAGGAAGTAGCGAAATTCTTGCTACGGCTGACACCAACAATGAAATTCGGCTGTGGAATACAACGGATGCCCACCAACACCTGACGTTAACGGGGCATATGGGTTGGGTACAAGCGGTTACTGCCAATTCAGAGGGCGATCGCCTTGCCAGCGGCAGTTTTGATCACACCGTCCGATTGTGGGATGCCTACACGGGGCAGTGCCTTAAAACGTTAGAAGGGCATACAGGGCCTGTTGTATCAGTCGCCTTCAACTCTAATAGTAGCCATCTTGCCAGTGCTAGTTTAGACAGGACTATCAAGCTATGGAATGTTCATACGGGTCAGTGTTTGAAGACACTTGAAGACCATGGGGGTGAAGTGTATGCAGTGTGTTTTAGCCCAGACGGACAAGTAATTGCGAGTGGCTCTACTGACAAATCGATCAAACTCTGGGATGTGTCTACAGGTACGTGTCTTAAAACCCTATTGGGGCATAGCGACCACGTTTGGTCTGTAGCCTTTAGTCCCGATGGCGAAGTCCTAGCGAGTGGCAGTGCTGATCATACAATTAGACTCTGGGAAATCGATTTAGACGATGAAGAAGTAGGTTTTCGAGTCCTTGAAGGGCATGAGGGAAAAGTATTATCAGTTGCGTTTAGCCCAACAGGTGCACTGCTAGCCAGTAGCAGTGCTGACCAGCATATCCGCCTGTGGAACGCTGATGATGGTCGTTGCTTGCACAACATCTTTGCCCACAGTAACTGGGTTTGGTCTGTAGCCTTTTCTATCGATGGACAAACCGTTGCGAGCGGGAGCTACGACCTCAATGCCAAACTCTGGGACACTCAAAATGGTCGGTGCTTAAGGTGTATTGGCGGGAATCTGAACCTTGTGTATTCCCTAGAATTTAGTGCCAGTGGTCAGAAACTCGCCAGCAGCCATCTGACTGAGAATTGTGCATGGATATGGGATGTAGAGACCGGAACAAACATTCACACTCTTTATGGTCATACCAGTTGGGTTATGTGGACGGCATTTAGTCCTGATGAGCAAACCCTAGCTACGGCTAGCTATGACCGAACTATCAAGCTCTGGGACGCTAATACGGGTATATGTTCGAGGACTCTACACGGTCACAACGAAGCTGTAACGTTTACCGCATTTAGCCCTGATGGCGATCGCCTGGTTAGCGGCAGTTCTGACTGCACCATCAGAATTTGGAATCCCAAAACAGGCCAGTGTCTTCAAACATTGGAAGAACACTCAAATATTGTGCATTCAGTAAAGTTTAGCCCTGATGGACAATTTTTTGTGAGCAGCGCGAGCGATGCAGAACAGCCCATATTAGTCTGGAATGCTCGAACTGGTGAACCTCTCAGAATTCTAAAAGGTCATACGTCTTGGGTGTATGAACTGACCTTTAGTTTAGATAACCGAATGCTTGCAAGTGCTAGTCATGATGCAACCATCAGACTCTGGAATTATCAAACTGGCGAATGCCTGACGATATTAGAGGGGCATACTGATTGGGTTTGGTCTGTCAGCTTTAGTCCTGATGGCAAAATGCTGGCAAGCGCTAGTCGGGATAGTACGGTGCGGGTGTGGGACGTTCAAACTGGACAATGCCTCAGCGTATTTAGAGGCAAGCCTATGGAGATTTTTTCAGTAGCTTTTAGCCCGAGTGGAACTTTTGTAGCTAGTGGTGGACAGGATGAGGGGATTACATTTTGGAATCTAGAAACGGGTGAACCGTTCCAAATTTTGCGATTGCTTCGACTCTATGAAGGCATGACTATTACTGCGGCTAAGGGGCTCACAGAGGCACAGGCAGAAGTCCTGATTGCTTTGGGTGCGACTCAATCTAACCCATGAATATTACTGGTAGCGTTGCTAATCGAAAATCCAAAATCCAAAATCGGCATCGGCTATATCGTGACGAAACGTTTAGGATGCTAATTCTTCCATGAGCAAAATGGCGCCCCTCAATTGAATCTCAAGACCGCTCAACGGGGTCAGGCTGACCTGACAGCGAATGGATTGCCCCCGGCGATTGGTGGCGTCTAAGACGATTTGTTGGCGATCGCGCTCTCCAGATAAGCAATCTCGAATCGGTTCTCGTAGACGATCGATAGGCAAGCCAATATCGAGGCTAAAGAAGGATTGCCCTTCGACCTCATCGGCACGGAGCCCCCACATATCCGTGGCTTTTTGATTCCAAGTCAAAATGTCGTAGTGGCGATCGACCACAACCACCCCGGCTTCGATGCTCTCTAAAATTGACCCGAGGAACGCATTAATCTGATTGATTTCTTCCGTCCGCATTCGAAGTTCGTCATTGATGGTCTGGAGTTCTTCGTTGCTCGACTGCAATTCTTCATTCATCGTCTCCAGTTCTTCATTGGTGGATTGCAGTTCTTCATTGGTGGTTTCTAGTTCTTCATTGGTGGATTGCAGTTCTTCATTGGTGGTTTCTAGTTCTTCATTGCTCGACTGGAGTTCTTCATTTGCCGTTTCTAGATCTTGATTCGAGTGATACAGATCTTCCTGGAGATGGTGATAGCGCGTTACGTCGGTAAAGGTCACGCTGACGCCGATCAAATCGCTGCCGTTTTCTTTTAAGGGAGAAATCTGCACATCAAAATATTGCGTCTCCTCGTTGGGCAACGAGCGACTGACATCTGAAATCTCAACCGATTGACGGTTGTGATACACATCTTCAATTTGGGAACGCAGCTCGAGTGGGCGATAGGAAACCTCCAGATCTTGAAACGGGCAGCCCAAGTCTTGAGTGCCGAGGTTAAATATTGATCGGGCTTGCGCATTGGCAAGGACGAGTCTACCGTTCTGGTCAATCACCAGATGGGCAACGGGAGCAGCACTGAATGCCGCATCTCGCAGGCGAACGTGGACGGATAATCGACCGGTTGCTTCCTCGTCGCCTGTTTGGGTGAGTGCGACGAGGCGTTCACGCAGATTGAAGTTAGGAACTTTGCCAAAAATCCGATGTTGCAGGTTGAATGGCGTAAACAGATTAGAATGACTCATCAGCATTTCCGCCTTGCCCAAAAACAGCACTCCTTTGTCGTTGAGGGCAAAATGAAATCGAGCTATGACCCGTCGTTGGGTTTCAGCATTGAAATACATCAGCGTGTTGCGACATACGAGCAAATCAAGCCGAGAGATAGGGGCATCTTGCAATAAGTCATGACGACCAAAAATGACCGCGCGGCGCAGTTCTGGCCGAAACGTGCGATTCTCCCCGTTCTGCTCAAAATATTTGTGTCGCAACTCTTCGGGGATGGTCTCAATACTTCGTTCGCTATACGTTGCATGACGAGCCTTCGCCAAATCTTCCTCATCTATATCGGTCGCATAAATTTTGACGCGCTGACGAAATTGCTCTGTTCCAAGCAATTCTGAAAAAATCATCGCCAGTGTATAGGCTTCTTCGCCCGACGAGCAGCCCGCACTCCAAACTCGAATTGGCTCCTCTGGCCGCTTTTCGTCGAGCAGATTAGGCAGCGTCTGATGCCACAGATAGTTCCAAGCGGCTCTATCTCGAAAAAAACCTGTGACATTGATCAGGATGGTGTTGAATAGCGGAACAAACTCTTCGGGATGGACTTCGAGGTAGTCGAGATAATCGCTAAAGTGATCAATATTGCGAGTCTGCATGCGCTTGGTGACCCGTCGCCGTAGCGAAGACCGCTTATATCCTGTGAAATCAAATCCGCGCGATTGCCTTAAAAAATCTAGTAATGATTCAAATATCCGGTCTTCTTCGCTATTGCTGTTGTTATTAGAATTATCAATGTCGTTATCATTGCTGGTCATTCAGCCGTCCCGGTTTTAACCAATCGTGTTAGGGCTGAAGCGATGTCAGACAGCGGCAGTGTGTAGTCGACTGCGCCCGTTTGAATCGCTGCACTCGGCATTCCTGAAAACTCTGCTGTTTCAAGATCTTGAACGACGACGATACCCCCTGCTGCTTTGACAGTCTGAATTCCTGTTGCGCCATCGCTACCAGTGCCCGTCAACACAACGGCGATCGCACTTTTACCATAACTTTCTGCCACTGACTCAAATAGCACATCTGCCGATGGGCGCACAAAATGCACCAGCTCAGTTTTTGTCAGAGACAATGTTTTATCTGGGTTTGCGATTAAGTGGTGATTCGGTGGAGCGATATAAATCGTGCCAGTGGCGAGAACGTCGTTTTCTTGGGCTTGTTTGACTGAGAGCGGCGTCTTGCGAGCCAAGATCTCGGCTGCCATCGACCGATGCTCTGGAGAGAGATGCTGCACTACCACAATCGGCACTGGGAAATCAGCCGACAGACCTGAAAGGAGCTGCTTAAGTGCTGCTAGCCCACCTGCCGAACTGACAATGGCGACGATGTTAAACGCCGCCGCTGCTGCTTCGGTAGATTTGGAGTTCGTATTCAAGTCTTATACCTAACCTCCGTAATCTTAGCAGCGAACCAAAGCAATCTTAACGCCCCCCGCACCCTACTGAATTTAACGTTTTATCGTCACCCTTTATCGTTATCTTCTATTCTGACGGGATTCGATTATGAGTGTGTTAATGCGTCTTGCATCGAGATATAGTTGGGCTGCTGGGCAACCCGGTCTAGCCAACTCTGTACCGCAGGGACGCGAGATAAATCAAATCCGCCTTCGTGCGCAACATGGGTGTAAGCATACAGTGCAATATCAGCGATCGTATAATGCTGCCCCACTAAAAATGGTGTTTGCTGAAGCTGTTGCTCCATCACGTTGAGAGCGCTGTAGCCTTTTGCTTGCTTGGCAAGCAGCGTATCTTTCTGCGCCTCTGCCTGATTTAAATATTTGATGATAAACCGAGAAACCGCAATATAGGGTTCGTGGCTATATTGCTCAAAAAATAGCCACTCCATGACTTTCGCTTTGTCATAAAGCTCGTCTGGCAAAAACTGGGTTTGTTCTGCTAGATAAAACAGAATCGCATTCGACTCAGACAAATACCTGCCATCTTCTAGCTCGACTGTGGGAATCTTGCCGTTTGGATTTTTTGCCAAAAACGCTTCCGTGCGCGTTTCGCCGTTGAGAATATTGATTGGAATCCATTCATGGGCGATCGCCCGTTGATGAAGCAATAGCTTGACTTTGTAACAGTTGCCCGACTCGAGATCGCCATACACCTTAAGCATTCGTAGGTTTGCCCCCTTCACATGAAAACCTGCTACGCCGCAAAATCATTCAAATGGGAATTTTTCGCTTCACTTTATTACTGCTTCTCAGATTAGTAAAGACTCCAGAAACCCTTTGAGACAAAAAATTCAGTGAAAGTGCGGACTGCCAAAATAATTGTGGGACATCTCCCCATCGTTCGTAGGACTGGTTAGTCGTCATCCGCCTCGCATCGGTTGAACAGTCTTAGATTCATATATTCTCTACGATTCATTCCTTGCAGGAGCTTAATTACTGTGACGGTCGGACGCTTTAAAGAAAAACTGGGAACAATTCGGAACAATCGAATCAAAGGACGCGATCTAGAAATTCTCTACGGCTTACAGGGTAACGATCGGCTGTCGTCGAGGAGAGGATCAGCCACTCGTGATGTCGCAACAATTTTGGTGGGGGGGAGTGGGGGCGATCGCTATAAAGCGGCTAAAAGAGCAACCACCATCATCTTAGAAAATGGCGGATCGACCGCTGATATATTAGTCGCTAAAGGCATTGGATTTAACCGCGAAACCTCCTTCGTTGCCGAAGTTGACGGGCGACATCTCGTGGCAGGCGATACGGCATCTGGGCAATCGGTGATTTTGCTTGACTGGCAAGCCCCCAACCAGCAAATTGGCACGTTTGCCTTATCAGGGGGGCGCTATAGCTATGGTGAGCTTGCGACCAGTGTTCGCAATACCGAAAACTACTTGGGCAACGTGTCGTGGGCAGAGTTGAATCAATCCGGTGCGCTTGATCTAGGTCGAGTCGGGCTCAATCCAAGGTCGGTGAATCGCGCCATTCGCAGGATTGGTCGTCGAGCAAAGCGACTTGAAAAGAAACAAATCCAATCAACGCGCGATCGCCTTACTGGATTATCTCAAGGCGAGGTGTTGGTGGGCAAAACCGGCGAACATGAACCCTTTCAACTCTCAAAGCGTCATCATCGGGGCGATCGCCATTCCCAATCATTCTCTGGTCTGCCGCTCTCGGATGAGGGTCGTCATAGTTTGGATATCGCGCCTGTTTCTCACTCGGATGGGATGGGGGTGATGCCATTTCAATCCCATGATGGGCTCGTTGTGAATGATACGCCCTTGATGACCGTATTTCCTCAAGGCATCTAATATCAGACACGCCGAGAGATTGATAGAATCGACATCTTATTTTAGATGCCAAGAGGGTAGGGAGGCTATGTTACTGTAATTACAGAGTAGTCACAGAGATGAGCAGAATGGCTGCTGTTTTTAAAACCCACATCGTCAAGATTGGTAACTCCAAGGGTATTCGCATTCCAAAGACGTTATTGGAGCAACTTAACTTTAAAGATAAAGTTGAGCTAGAAGTGCAGCACAATCAGCTAATCGTGCGATCGCCCTCAAAACCTCGACAAGATTGGGATGAGCAGTTTCGCGCTATGGCACGTCGTGGAGACGACCAGTTACTCGATTCAGACATCATTCACACCCCTTGGGATGATGAATGGGCTTGGTAGTTAAACGTTTTGAGGTTTACCTCATCAACCTTGATCCGACTCTCGGCACCGAAATTCGAAAAACTCGTCCGTGCTTGATTATTTCTCCAGATGAGATGAATCGCTACATCTCAACAGTGATTGTGGCACCCATGACGACTAAAGGAACATCCTATCCGACTCGAATTCCGTGTCGCTTTGACGGCAAAGATGGTCAGATTGTGCTTGACCAGATTCGCACCGTCGATAAAATCCGGTTGATCAAACGGATTGGCAAAATTAGCAAGACAGCTCAGCGATTGGTTTTAGATTCATTAGCAGACCTGTTTGCAGAATGATTCTCGACCATCATGTCCCCTCATCTTTTCCACCTCAAAGATGATGATATAGCTCAGAGGCTGCCCGGTGAAGCAGCGAATGGCAATAGGCAAGGCTATGAAAGTCTTCTGAATAGCCCCCGCCGATCACACATGCCACCGGATATCGAGCCGCTAGACACGTGCTCAACACCTGCATGTCGCGGCGAAAGATGCCGCTGTCGGTGAGCGCGAGTTTGCCGAGGCGATCGCCCACGTGAGTATCCACGCCTGCATCGTAGAGAACCAGATCGGGTTGAATTTCCGATAACAAGTCGGGGAGATAATGGGCGAGGGTTTGCAGATAGGCGTTGTCTTCCATGCCTTCAGGAAGCGGCACGTCTAGGTCACTGTGCTGCTTGCGGCTTGGAAAATTAATCTCGCAGTGCATTGAAAAAGTAAACACCGTGGGGTCATCACGGAAAATAAAGGCAGTGCCGTCGCCTTGGTGCACGTCTAAATCCACAATCAAAATCGTCTCCGCGAGCCCCAAGTGCTGAATTGTGCGAGTGGCGATCGCCAAATCATTGAAAATGCAAAACCCGGAACCAAAGTCAGGAAACGCATGATGCGTGCCGCCCACCGTATTGCACGCTAAGCCGTGTTCTAGGGCAAGCTGAGCCGTAAGAATCGTGCCGCCGACTGCGATGCAGGTTCGATGTGCCAATTCAGGACTCCACGGCAAGCCAATTCGTCGCTGCGCTTTGGGGTGAAGCGTTCCTTCCCGGTAGTCGCGCACATAATCAGGTAGGTGAACTAACTCGATCCACTCGTCAGAAGGCAGTTCGGGTGTATGAAACTGAGACGGATGGGCAACGCCATCTGCCAGCAGTACTTCATAGAGCATCCCAAATTTTGCCATCGGGAATCGATGCCCAGCGGGTAGCGGTGCAACGTAGTCGGGATGATAAACCAGCGGAAGATCCATGCAAAACCTAGTCGGTATGTCCACAATTTGGTTTCATTGGCAGCAGAGGACAGGGTGATAAAGACAGGGTGATAGAGACAGGGCGATCGCCAACGTGTCTATCCCTGAAGACGGTTATCCTTTTGCCGCTTTTCTGCTTCTATAAGATTTTTTACATCGACCATATCATCCTAACCCTGATATCCATCCCTGGTGTATCGCCCTTGAGTAGGGGCAAACAGCCATTTTCTCTTACAGCGTGTCGGTTCTTATAGAGGAATAGTTAAGGCCAATTCTCGATTTTGGATTTTGGATTTTGGATTTTAGATTGCCGGATATAATCGCTGACAGTACCAGTAGGGTGGGCACTATATGTGTTTAGCGTATGGTAGGCCCCCCGCTGTCGCTGCCTCCTTGGAGGGGCTAGGGATGGGTTAGCCAGGAGTGGGCTGGGCACCCTAAACCCATCACCCTCGCGCATCCGCTACCTATGAAACACCCCATCATCCCCTACAATCCCAAACTCAAAGAACGCGCCCGTCAGCTTCGCAACAATATGACCCCAGGCGAGCACAAGCTTTGGCAGCAACTCAAAGGCAAACAGATGATGGGCTACGACTTCGATCGCCAGCGACCTATCGACCAATTCATCGTTGACTTCTACTGCAAAGCCCTCATGCTCGCCATTGAAATTGATGGCTCGTCCCACGACAGCCCCGAAGCCCAAGAGCGCGATCGCGCCCGACAAACACGCCTGGAGTCCTTGGGGGTTAGATTTCTGCGGTTTCGAGAAGAAGAAGTACAACATCAGTGCGATCGCATTTTAGACGTAATAC
>JBNPEG010000175.1:0-10274 GCA_051117555.1 Elainellaceae cyanobacterium
ATATCTTCGATTCTCAGAGCACGATTACATCAGTTAATGAGAGGAAACACATCATGCACATTCCATACTTGAACGGTCGGTTTTTGAAATCTAATGAAATCTATTGTCATCTTCAAACTCATATTCCTTGGTGGAGCGATCGCCCCTTTCGTCGTATTTATTCCATTTATCACAACTGCTTGGGCTGGTTCCTTACCCAGTGCAGTATCAACTTCATCCGCAGCTACTATCGATGAGTTATTGGCAGATGAGCTACCTATCGATGAATCGTTGATAAGTGAGTCAAACGTTCCGCAATTGAATGAAGTGGAGATTCCGCTGACGTCAGCAGATTTGCTATCTCAAGATGTTTCTCAAGCTGAAGAGGACGAAGAGGACGAAGAGGACGAAGCAAGCGAAGCAGAGGAAGGAACGGATGGAAATATGGAAGTCTTGGATAATCTTCAGATTCGCATTACGGTGACAGGCACCCGCACGCCCCGCACAGTAGAAGAATCACCCGCTAACGTCACCGTGATTGAGTTTGATGAAATCAATCGCATTCTAGCCACCGACATTCGCGAACTAGTGCGCTATGAACCAGGAGTCAGCGTGCGGCGGAGTGAACGCTATGGCTTTCAAGACTTCACGATTCGCGGCTTGGGGGGCAATCGGGTACTGCTACAGGTTGATGGCATTCGTGTTCCGGCCCGGTTTGAGTTTGGTCCGTTTCAACTAGGACGAGACTATGTAGACATCGAAACTCTTAACTCCGTCGAAATCATTCGGGGTCCTGCCTCTGCTTTGTATGGGAGCGATGCACTGGCAGGTGTTGTCAGCTATTTCACCCTAGATCCTAGTGATTTGCTAGCGCGAGTAGACGGCAACACGTTCAGCAGCGCTTCGACCAACTTTGATTCTACCAATGATGGATTTGCTAGTACTGGCTTATTTGCATCCCGTCTTGGCAATCTGGAACTACTGTTTGGCTATACGCGGCGCGATCGCTCTGAATTTTCGGTGGCTGGTGATGGTGATTTTGTTGATGAAGAGGAAGGTAGTCGTAATAACTTTCTCGGAACGCTAGTCTATCGCTTTGACGAATTCAATTCGCTTAATTTCACCGCAGAAGTCTTTGATGACGACAGTAATCTCGATATCGTGGAGAGTAATCTGACGCCTGATATTAATTTTGAGGATGTTGAACTAAATACGAATCGAGAAAGGTTTAGCCTGGCTTACGAATACGACAATCCAGACGGTGCCTCATTTCTTCAGTTTGGTCAACTGCAAGTCTATTTCCAAAATGCGCGGGAAGAAGAACTACGAGAGCGAGAATTTATCTACGGATCGGCCAGCGGCGGGCAGTTTCCCATTGGTACGCCTACTTTAAGGGAAGATGATTATGACTTTCTCGATCGCGTATGGGGAGCCAACCTTCAATTGCGAAGCGACTTTGGCATTGGTAATATCGGCAACCGCTTGACCTATGGCATAGAGGTCTCCAATACGCGCAATGAACGACCGCGCGATCGCACCGAGACAAATCTACTCACTGGCGAGGAAACACAAACGTCCATAACCGATACGTTTCCAGTTGAGGACTTTCCCCAATCGGATACCTTTCGACTGGGATTGTATGTGCAAGATGAAATTTCGCTGTTGAGCGATCGCCTAGCGGTGATTCCTGGTTTGCGGTTTGACTATTACGACCTGACTACTGATCCGAGTGAAGCCTTTAGTCGGAATGGAGCGGAAGCAGTAGACTATGATGCAACGTCAGTCTCGCCGAGTTTGAGCCTGGTCTACCAGGCTACTCCTGGGATTACACTAGTTGGGCGTTATGCTAGAGGCTTCCGTGCGCCGCTTTATAGCGAAATCAATAGCGGCTTTACTAATCTAAGCGGTACGTTTTTCAAATACCGCACGATTTCCAATCCCGATTTGGATGCTGAAACCAGCAACACCTTTGAATTGGGGATTCGCGGCAATTATCCTCAGGGTCGCTTTAGTTTGACCGGATTTTATAGCCGCTACGATGATTTCATTGAATCCTTTGTTGATGCTGGAACAGAGACTCTTGACCCGGCTCCGCCATTTGGCACTCCGGTCGTGAATGTGTTTCAAACTCAAAATGTCAGTGAAGCCGAGATTTATGGACTAGAGTTTGGCGGTGAATATCGCTTTAGTCCAGGTCCTGATGGTTTTCGCATTCGTGCAGCCTTAGCATGGACGGTTGGCAATAATTTGACGACCGATGAGCCACTTCTTTCTGTCGATCCATTCGAACTGGTGGCTGGATTGGGGTATCAAGCGCCAGAAGACAAATGGGGCATTGAGTTTATCACTACTGTTGTAGGTGAGGCGCGAACGGATCGAGATGTTGATCCATTAACTGGTGCCGAACCGTTTCTGCCGGGAGGATTCACACTATTTGATTTGATTGGCTACTATCGCTTTTCTACTAATCTGGCGCTCAATTTAGGATTGTTCAATATCTTTGATGAGGAATATTATCGCTATGCCGATGTCCGTACGTTTAATGAACGTCCTGATATTGAACGATTTCAACAACCCGGACGATCAATTCGAGCCGGGTTAACCTGGCGATTTTAATTGAATTTATCTATCATTGCCTATTGCAATGACCTGTGCCGATGTATAGAACGTGCTGTAGCACCCGCTTACCGCGCGGGTGCTACACACAAACTTGAGGCCGTAGGGCTGTTTTAAAATTCCTAATCATAAATATGAGGTCTCTATGCTCTGCCGACGATTCAACTATCTGGTGATGTTTGCGATTGGCTGTGGTCTTACCCTAGCCGCTTGTGCTAACTCGACACCCTCTTCGTCTAGTGAACCTGAAGTAAATCCAGACTCTGTTTCAACACAAACAGGGGCGATCGCCTCGGCTGAGCGCATTGTTGCATTGACCTCTCTCTCCGCCGACCTCGTCCGTCATCTTGACAGCAGTAAGCTTATAGGAGTGCCGGGCAGTAGCCTCATTGCTGGAGATAGCCGATTTGAAGGCATCGAGCACGTCAGTAGTGAGCGCACACCTCCCAACTTGGAGAAAGTCGTGGCACTCAACCCAGATTTAGTCATTGGTGCCGCAGGCTTTCATGAGTCGACCGCAGATCGATTAAAGGAAGCTGGGATTCCGACTTTGCTGACTGAAGTCGACAGTTGGCAGTCTTTGCAAGAACTCACCGAAATTTTGGCAACAACGCTAGATGCTGATCCAACCAATTTACTGCAACGCTATGATGCGTGTTCCGCAGAGGCTCCTAATCGCAGTCCCTCTACGCTGGTACTTGTTAGTTATCAGCCTATCTTGTCGCCGAATCAAAACAGTTGGGCAGGTGATTTTCTCAAGCGGTTCAATATTCAAAACCTCACGACTGATGTTCAGGATGATGGCGCCGATAGTGTTTCAGGACAGCAGTTTGAAGGCTATATATCGCTTTCATCAGAAATTGTCTTGCAAGCCGATCCAGACATGCTGTTTGTCGTAAACGCTGGAGATGATACTCTCAAGCAGTTTGAAGCTAATCCATTTTGGCAAGAACTAAAGGCAACTCAAACAAGCAATGTGCACACGTTTGATTATTATGGGTTGATAAATCCGGGGAGTTTGCGAAGTATTGAAGCAACCTGTGAGAAGCTTTCTCAGGTTGTATCGGAACAAAACTCTTTAGAATGAGTTACATTCGCTGCTAAATTTACCCATACCCTAGCATTAAACCTCATTTATATGAGAATCAATTGCAATAAGTTGCCAGATGCTGCACACTGTTGATGAGTTGAAGTCTTGTCGTTCTCTCAATTCACCGGCTCATCAGCACAACGCATGGCGATCGAACTCTCACTCAACTATCCAGATGCTTGGTTGCATCGCAGTAGCCCCAATGAGGTCAATCTCAAGCATTCCGATCCGACGGATACGATTTTGAAATGTCCGGCTCACATTGGGCAGGGATATAGCCAGCGCATCCCTATGCGGGATGGACTGAGCCTTATGATTTTAAACTACGAATTTCAAGATGAATTTGTCAGAGAAATCCAGGCGTTTACGCCTCCTTTAAAGCTGGAGCTAGAGTTTATTCTCAAGGGGCCGCATGCTGGACAAAGTCAACTCGTCCTCACGTCGGGTCGTGAAATCCAAAGCATCGTGAGCCGATATCCTGGAAATCAGCATATTTCTAAGGTGGAGCTACACCTCCAATTTCCAATCCTGAAAGTATTTTTGGACGGGTTACTTGAACAATTACCTGCCAAACTACAGCGATTGACAACAGATTTTTTGGAGCAGCTTTACTCATTTCAAATGCACCACGTGAACCCAGTCGTAGAGCAAGCTTATTCACTCGTTTACCGGAGTGCAATTACTCCTAAAATGCGGCAAGTGCTGCATCAAATCCTCGACTGCCCCTATCGAGGGCTGAATCGGCGGGTGTACCTAGAAGGCAAAGCCCTTGAACTCATGACGTTGCGATCGCAGCAAATCATTGAGCAACTCGTTCATTTTAGTAACCCCAGAACCCATCAAAGTTCCCTCCAGTCTGATGACCTCAATCGCATTTATCAGGCAAAAGAAATTTTATTGAATAATCTTCAGCATCCACCTTCAATCCACGAACTAGCGCGCCAAGTCGGGCTGAATCGTCGAAAACTCAACGAAAGCTTTCAACAGGTGTTTCAGATGACACCATTCGAGTACTTGCAAGATTATCGGTTGACGCAAGCTCAGCGGATTCTCAGCAGTTCAGACGCCAAAATTGAAGATGTAATTGCAGTCATTGGATATAGAAGCCGCAGTAACTTCGCCGTTGCATTTCGCAAAAAATTTGGACTCAATCCAAAACTCTATCAGCAGAGAAGTTTAAGAGCGTTATCAGAAAAAGTGTACTGAGGGTTCAAAAGAAAGTGCATTGCGGGTTCAAATTCTCTGGTGTGGTGCGTCATCGAGCCATATTCTTGTTGAGAAGAGTTATCAAATAGCATTGATAATGCTGTTCATTGAAACAGCGCTGGCTATGGCAATGCTTTCGTGCACTGACATAACCAGTCTTTTATACCAAGTCCATCTTGGAATGTGGAGTTTCCTTATAGGCAACACTCCAGTTCTGGACTTGGATGAGGTCTAGAGTGAGGAGATATGGCGCATCGACTGCAAGGCATGACAGGCATCATCGCGGCTGCGGTTTCAGTAGTTATCGCACAGCCCGCTGCTGCTCAGACTACGCAAATTAATCAAATACAAATTAATTCGACAAATGGCACGCTAGACGTGCGATTAGAAACTGCTGATGGCGCGATGCCTCAGACCTTTACAACCCGCTACGGTGAAACAGTTGTGATTGATGTCATCAATACTCAACTGAATTTACCAACGGGCGATACACGCTTCGCGCAGGCAAACCAACGCATCGTCCAGGATAATCCTGCTGAAGGCATTGACTCAATTCGGATTGAGCCTCTAGATGCCAACAGCGTTCGCATCACCGTGACTGGGCGCGATCAGTCCCCAACCGCAACGCTGACTCAGGATACGGACGCACTGGTTCTGAATGTTTCAGCACCAGAAGCGGTTGCAGATCGCCTGGAGGAGCCTCCTGAGCCAACTGATGAGATCGAACCAGACGAATCTCCACCAGCTCAGGTGGATGAAGATATCGAGGACGAAATTGACGAATCTGTCCCCGAATCTGACGCACAGCCAATTCCATCCGACACCATCCAAATTGTCGTCACGGGAGAACAGGATGATGAAGCAGACTATCTTGTTCCAGATTCGACAACAGGTACTCGAACGGATACGCCCATTTTTGAGATTCCTCAAGCCATCCAAGTGATTCCAGAGCGTGTGCTGGAGGATCAGCAGGTGATTCGCCTGAATGATGCCCTGCGAAACACACCGAATGCGTTGCAGAGCAATACCTTTGGCGGCACTCGTGATGAATTTGTGATTCGCGGATTTGAACAGTCCACGATTTTGCGGGATGGCTTTCGCACCAACGACATTGGACCCGGATTTTCGTTTGAGGAGTTGGCCAACGTCGAGCGAATTGAAGTGCTTCGAGGTCCGGCTTCCATTCTCTTTGGCAATATCGAGCCCGGAGGCGTGATCAACCTCGTCACTAAAGCCCCCTTATTAGATCCCTACTACAACCTGGAATTTCAAGCCGGTAGCTTTGGACTCGTGCGTCCCCAAATTGATGTTTCGGGTCCTTTAGCAGATGATTGGCAGTATCGCTTAAATACTGTTTATGAGCGGTCAAATGGCTTTCGAGACGACTTTAATCGCGATACTGAACGGTTCTTCATTGCCCCAGTTTTAAGATGGGAAATCGATCCCGATACAGAATTTATTTTGGAACTGGAATATCTAGACGATCAACGTCCCTTTGATCGAGGCATTCCTGCTTTTGGCGATGAGGTGGCAGACGTTCCGATTGACACGGTGTTTGGTGAACCAGACGATTTTGCTGAGGTGCAAGTCTTCAACGTCGGCTATCGGTTTGAACACCAGTTTAGCGATCGCTGGCAAATTCGTAATCGATTTCGCTATACCCAAAGCGACTTATTGACGCTACGAGCAGATCCTAACGGGTTAGATGAAAGTACTGGAACGCTGTTTCGCGCCTTCTCTAGCAATGACAATCGATTCGAACTGTTTGAAGTGCAAACAGAAGTCGTGGGTGAATTTGCAACCGGCCCCGTGAATCACACGCTGCTAGCAGGATTTGACCTCTTTTTCGCAGAAACTACGATCCAAACCACGGTTGATTTCGCATCTCCTGTCAATATCTTTGATCCAGAAATCGGTGTGATTGAAACACCCGAAGTCCCGCTGGCGTTTACCGCCAACGATTCTTTCAGCGATCTCGATCGCATCGGTATTTTCGTGCAAGATCAAATTGAACTCTTCCCGCGCCTCAATTTGCTGTTGGGCGGACGGTTTGACTTTGTTAGCCAGCAAAGTGAATCAGATGCTATTTTCATTCCGGGTGTCCTTGATAGTCCAGCGTTGGATGTGGATCGGAATGAAGAAGAATTCAGCCCTAGAGTGGGAATTGTCTTTCAACCCATCGATCCGCTCTATTTGTACGCTAGCTATAGCCAAGCGTTTCAGCCGAATACGCTCAGTCAAACCACGATTGAGGGTGAGTTTTTAGAACCGGAAGAAGCCGAACAGTTTGAAATTGGACTTAAGGCGAATTTTCTGGCTGGTCGCTTGGCTGCTACTCTTGCATTCTTTGATTTGGAACTAAGAAATGTAGCTACTACCGATCCAACAGACCCAAATTTTGTCACCGCGATTGGTGAACAGTCGAGTCGAGGAGTTGAGTTAGATATTCAAGGTGAAATTTTACCGGGATGGAACATCATTGCCTCCTACGGTTTTCTCGATGCGGAGATTGAGGAAAGCGAAGATTTTCCAGAAGGTGCACAGCCGCGAAACGCCGCTGAGAATACGGCCAGCCTGTTTACCACCTATGAGATTCAAACCGGGTCACTGCAAGGATTGGGGTTTGGACTGGGTTTCTTTTATGTGGGCGATCGCTTCGGGGATGATGCCAACACCTTTGAACTCGATAGCTATCTCCGAACGGATTTAGCGTTGTTTTATCGGCGCGATCGCCTTCAACTAGGACTGAATTTTCAAAACTTGTTTGATGTTGAATTCTTTGAAAGTGCAGTTGGACGTGATGGAGCTAATCCTGGCGCACCATTTTCGGTGGTTGGCAGAATTTCATACGAGTTTTGATGGATGCTTCTATGCAACTAACACGAAAATCCTTGGCTCCAATTGGATGGGCGATCGCCTTGACGAAATCGTTGATCCATCATGATTAATATGATGAGAAGCTATCAACGAGTAATTGCCTTTTTCTTCGGAGCCATTTTGGTCACAGTTCTTGCGTCGGCGTGTAGCAGTTTGATGCAGAGTCAAAGTCCAAATATTCAGCATCTCTCTCCCGATGAGGGACGCCTCATTGCCCATGCGATGGGAGAAACGGTCGTGCCTGAGCAACCCCAACGAGTCGTTGTGCTGGGCACTGTTCCTGATGTGTTAGCGCTTGGAATCAAGCCTGTCGGAGTTTCTACTCTCGGCATTGCTCAGCGAGACAATGCCGGAGAACTGCCCTCTTTTTTGGGCAATCAGGCCGACGATATTCCCATAGTGGGACATACGACTCAGCCCAATCTTGAAGCCATTACTCAACTAGAACCTGATTTAATTTTGGGGGCAAAAGGTGTACATAAGGGGATCTATCGGCAACTCAGCCAAATTGCGCCAACGGTAGTCATTGACATTTCCCAAGGAGCCGATGCCTGGAAACAGTATGTTAGGGCTGCCGCAAATGCCTTGGGTAAAGCGGATGTAGCGGATACATTACTGGATGAATATGAACAGCGCATCGCCACGTTTCAGGCTGAAATGGGCGTAGATTCTTCTCAGGAAAATCGCCTGAAAAATACTGAGGTGTCTGTCGTTCGCTTTCGTCCAAATGTATTTCGTGCCTACATGCAAGGCAGCTTTTCAGGAGCCGTCTTGGCCGAGGCAGGGCTTGCCCGTTCAACCTATCAGGCTCAGGACAAATCCTTTGAAAATCTGAGCGTAGAACAGATTGACCGAATTGATGGCGATGTCCTGTTCCTGATGCAGGATAGCACTGAGAATTCAATCTTGAATCAGGTCAAGGAAAGTCCACTATGGGCACAGCTTGAAGCGGTGCAACAGGGACAAGTGTATGAAGTCTCCCTGGAATCTTGGTTTCTCAATCCAGGAATTGTTGGGGCTAACCTGATTCTCAATGACCTGTTTCGATACTTAGTACCAGAAAATGATGTGCCAGAAGGCGTGCCAGAAGGCGATCGCCACGTGGTTGAGCAGGTGGGAGAACTCACAATCCAATGACACCTGGAATGACACCTGAGCCCTCTTATCCGCACTCTCATCCACCAATGCAGCCGTCCATGCGGGCATTTATCACCGTTTGGCTGGGTCAAATGGGGTCAACCATTGGCAGTCGCATGACCCACTTTGCCATCATTCTCTGGGCCTGGAGCCTAACTGAACAAGCCACGGCGATCGCCCTGATTGGATTTTCTGCCCAAGTTCCTCGCATGATCATTACCCCGTTTGCAGGGGTAATAGTTGATTCCTGGAACCGCAAACGTCTGATGATGGTTGGCGATACGGTCGCTGGCGTATCGGCGGTGATTATTCTTGTGCTTCACCTCAACGGCAGCTTAGCCCTATGGCATGTATACTGCACCAGTGCCGTTAACGCTGCTTTTAGCCAGATTCAGCAGTTGGCCTACACCACGTCGATGACGCTGATGGTGCCCCAACGTCACTATCCTCGCGCCATGAGCATGAACTTTTTATCCGGGTATGGAGCAGGTATCTTTGCTCCTGCTCTGGCTGGAACGCTCTATACCATTGTCGGATTGTCTGGAATTTTAGTAGCTGATCTGATCACCTTTGCGATCGCCATTTGTACGGTTATCGCCGTGACGATTCCTCAGCCCGACGCCCCGGTCAAGCCCTTAAGTGTATCGAGCATCGTGCAGGATGTTAAAATCGGCTTTCGCTACATTGGCGATCGCCCTGGAATGCTAGGCATCTTACTCACGGCTGCATTATTTCAGTTTGTCCACGAAATCAGCAATGCCATTCACTCTCCGATGATTTTGGCGCGCACGGATAACGATGCCCGAGCCTTCGCCTTGGTTTCAGCCACATCAGGCATTGGAGGCGTTGCCGGAGCCCTGCTCATCACCACCTGGGGCGGCCCCAACCGCCGCATTCACGGCGTACTACTCGGCATGATGGGGGCGGGCCTGAGCAAAATCGGCTTCAGCCTGGGGCAAAATCCGCTCGTGTGGGTGCCTATGCAGTTTCTGTCGTCTCTTAATTTTCCGCTGATTGGCAGTTCAGGAAACACGATTTGGCTAAGCAAGGTCAGCCCCGAGCTGCAAGGACGGGTCTTTTCTGTCAGTTTGCTGATCAAAGGCGCAGTTCCGCCTTTGGGTCGGTTCATCGCGGGTCCCTTAGCTGATGGAGTATTTGAACCCGCCATGATGCCCACAGGTCGTTTAGCTCCCCTTTTGGGTGGCGTGTTTGGTACCGGTGCAGGCGCGGGCATGGCCGTGTTATACATGCTATCGGCGATCGCCATGCTGTTGACTGGGTTGGGCGGCTATCTCTATCGGCCTTTGCGCATCGTCGAAGACACCTTGCCTGATCACACGAGTTCCCATCCTCAAGCTGATTCTGAAGA
>JBNPEG010000157.1:0-10255 GCA_051117555.1 Elainellaceae cyanobacterium
CGCATGTGCAAGAAATTCAAGTCGGTTAAGTTGCTATTTGGACTGGTAACGCATTTGCAAACCTTCGCTTTTCCTAAAGCATTCATGTACGGTTATTGTTCATGTCCTATTTGAGAACGGTATACCTGACCCTTTGAATGGTCTTCCGCCAAACTCACAGAAGCTTTAAATAAATAATCCGGATTGACATTAAAAAAGCTGTTTATAACTTGGAAGGCGCTGATTTAAATTGGGAAATTTAGATCATTAAATCTGCTACTAGAATCATCAAATCAACTATCAAGATCGTATATTTTGAATTCCATATTTACCGCATATTCCTTAATGTTCAAGCATCGTCAAAGATTATAGGGAACTTTGGAAACTTTTTCTAGGTCTTCTCACTTGGCTCTTAAATTGATGATGAACTGAGTCGTTAATTGTATTATTCCTAACAATTAATCGCCGAGATAAACTATTGAATTTGCTTGTAAGACTCTACCAATCCCTAGTTCTAACCACCCGATTTTGAGAACAGATTCCTGGTCAGGGGCATCTCATCCACGTCAGTTTGTTGAACTGATTTGTTGAACTGAGCTGATCTATCGACTATTCATCTGGATAGTCATTTGAATAGTCATTTGAATAGTCAAACTAATCGTTCAGCGATCGCATGTCCCCTTAGTTGAAGGAATAGTGAGCATGAAACTGCTGCTCTGTGCATATGAGTGTGAGCCAAATCGAGGACGAGAGCAAGGACGAGGTTGGAATTGTGCTGTCGAGTTGGCGAAATACGGGCACGACGTTTGGGTGTTAACGCCCCTGCGAAATCAAGCGGCGATCGCCCCTGTTCTATCGGCTCAGCCCGTTCCTCGACTAAATTTCGTCTATATCGAAGACTCGGAGTTAATCCGGCGTCACCTCAAAGGCAAAAAGGGAACGATTCTGCGCTATTTTCTGTGGCAACGACGCGCCTATCGCATAGCTCGTCAGCTTGATCAGGAGCACCAGTTTGACTTGGTTCACCATGTCACGATGGGTAGTCTGACCGGAGGTTCCTTACTATGGCGGCTCGGAAAACCGTTTGTATTTGGGCCATGCGGAGGGGGGCAGATCGCGCCGCCCGCGTTTAAGAGGTATTTTGCAGGCGAGTGGCAGGCAGAAGCATTGCGGACATTTGTGGTCAAACACCTGATTCCGCTGAATCCATTTCTCTTAAATACCTATCGCCATACCAAGCTGGTGTTAGCAGCCAACTATGACACGGTTCACTTTGCAAAACGGTTGGGCGCACAGCGAGCCGAGCTGTTCTTTGATGCCGGACTACCCCAAGATTATTTTCCAGACGAGCCCCCAGTGCGATCGCCCGCGCCCGAGTTACGGCTGCTATGGGTTGCGAGAATGTTTCCGAGAAAAGCGTTGAAGCTTGCCCTGGAAGCCATCTCTCAAGTGCATCCGTCTGTGCCAATCAAACTGACGATTGCCGGAGGTGGCGATCAAGAAAAATTGCTTCCCCAATGGCTCGACGCATACGGATTAGAAAAGCGGGTAGAATGCGTCGGCTTTTTGTCCTGGGAAGCCGTCAAAGACCAGTATTTAAAGAATGATGCCCTGCTGTTTACCAGTCTGCGAGATACGGGCGGAGCGCAACTGCTCGAAGCAATGGCTCAAGGGTTGCCGATTGTTGCGCTGAATCACCATGGTGCAGGCGACCACATTCCGGATCAGGCTGGAATCAAGGTGCCTGTTACCCATCCCGATGAAACAGTCAATGCGCTCACCAAGGCGATTACGTATCTCTATCATCATCCCGATGAGCGGGTAGAAATGGGACGGGTTGGCTTTGAGTATGCCAAGACCCAAATGTGGCCTGAAAAAACTCGCCAAATTTCCCAGTTCTATTCTGAAATTTTGCACCAAGACTCGTCTAAGTCAGCGAAAGAGATGGCGCTATCCACATAGGGTGTATTAGCAGAGCCACACCGGTCTATAAGAGTTTGATACTGACATAGATTGAGACACCCTTGTAATACCATCACAACGCGCACCTGGCATCTTTGGAGACTATCATGCTCGCAATTCATGGCGCATATTACGACAATAATTTCGGCGATTTGCTGCTGATTAAAATCTTTGAGAACTGGGCAAAATCAGCCGCCAATTTGCCTGTGGTTTATCCGCTCGTTCCCAAAAAAGAGCAGCCCCGCTATGACAAATTCTTTCCAGATTCTCACTATGGCATCGATCGCCCAAAAGATTGGCACGCTCTGATTTATTCAGGCGGCGGCCATTTTGGCGAACCCGATCAAAGCTCTCGCAAGGGCTATAAGGGATATCGAAGCTGGGGGTTGCGATTTTTTCTACGACATGTGCTTCCTGCCGAGTTGTGTATTCGCAATCAAGTTCCCTATGCGATCGCTGGGGTAGGGGTGGGTCCACTATCTAATCTGATGGTGCGTAGAGAGGTCAGACGCATTTTTGATCATGCCGACTTGATTTCGGTACGCGATGAAGAATCCCATGAGTTTGTGCAAAAGCAGTTGGGCATTCAAGACGTGCATTTGGTTCCCGATGCGGCTCTGACCGTTTCTAAAGACGATCTTCCGGCGGCTGCCTTGGATACGGCAACGCAAGTTTTGGGAGACTATGGCGATCGCCCCCTGTTTGGTATTCATCATCCCCGCTATATTCTTGCCGAAACACCTCAGGCAGAAGCCCTGAGAGCGAGTTTGATTGTGGCTCTCGCAGCGGCATCAGATATGGTGCCCGTCGTGTTTGCTGATGATGGTAACAGCAAATATTCTGAACCCTGCGAACGGCTCGCTGAACTGATTCGCAACTCGACCGGAAAGCCCTGTCTCGCCATTCCCTTTAAGGGCGTTTGGGAAACGGTGGCGCTGATTTCCAAATTCTCTGCCGTGATGACCACCAAGCTTCACGTCAGCATTTTGGCCTATGCCATGGGTATCTACTGTGAGTCGTTTGCGGTGCATCCGAAAGTGGCTCGATTTTATCGACAAATCGGGCGATCGCATCAATGCACATTGCTCCGAGATATTGACAAGATTGTGGCGGCAAAAAAGATGGAGCGAGTGATTGCAGCCATTGATCATCCCGACGTTATTCAGGATGACCACTGGGCGGCCATTCGAGAACAGGCACGCCTCAATCAAATCTTGATGACCCGCTTTCTTGACGCAGCGCTCACTGTCCGCAATGTCGCGTAAACCGCGAACTAGCTCACCCATTGCTTCTGTGGAGGATGGCATGAAAATTTGGCATGTTGGAGCATCTGCATCGCCGCGCCGGGTTAGTGGATTAAATATCTCAGCTTGGGTGATGGCGCGAGAGCAAGCAGCCTTGGGGCATGAGGTGACGCTGATCGTCCACGCATCCCCTGATCAGGCAGGCTTGGCGGTTGCCCAGCAGGGGAAGTTTAAACTTCTCCATGTGCCGAGCAACGCCATACAATATAGCCCTGCTTTGATAGATACTCTGTTTCAAACACAGCCCCCCGATGTGGTTCACATGCATTCGGTGTTTCAACTGAAGCACGCCACGCTAGCCCGACGGCTCAAACAGCGAGGGATTCCGTATGTGATTAAGCCCGCCGGAGGATTGCTGCCTCAAGTCCTGCAACGGGGGCGGTTTCGCAAGACTTTGTATAGTTGGCTGATTGAAAAGCCCCGGTTTCGGGCGGCAGCGGCGATCGCCATTGTTACACCGGGAGAAGAAAAAGATGTCAGGGCATTTGTCCCTAACTATGACGGCATCATGCGCTGGATGCCAAACCCAGTCGATGTAGACAGTCTAGACGGGCAGCACTGGGACGGGCTCACTGACCCAAAGCGGCTTGTGTTTCTTGGACGCTTCGACGTGTTACACAAAGGCATTGACATTCTAGTGGCGATCGCCCGACACATCCCTGATGTTGAATTTCATCTGTATGGCACTGAAGATTCTGGCACTCGTCAATGGTTTGAGCGCATCAAACAAGAATTGCCACCTAATGTGTACTTTCATCGACCCGTGTTTGGTACAGAAAAATTCCGGGTTGTCTCTGAAGCTAGCCTTTATATTCAGACGGCTCGCTGGGAGGTGTTTGGTATTTCGATTGCAGAAGCCATGTACTTAGGAACCCCCTGTGCAGTAGCAAATACTATCCACTTTGCAGAGCTATTTCAGCAATATGACTTGGGGCTGGTGCTATCGAGTGATACCGAAGACGCCGCCATGCAGCTTCGAGATGCGCTGAATCAACCCGACCAAATGCAGCACTGGTCAAAGCAGTCGAAATCCTTTGCGCATACCTATTTTCATCCTCACTCCGTCGCCCTGAATTACATCAAGCTGTACGAAGAAGTGGTAGCCGCTCAATGAGTCTTAAACAAAAAACTGCGAAAGGCGTGGCGTGGTCATTTATCCAGCGATGGGGAAGCCACATCATCTCCTTTAGCACCTTCTTGCTGCTCGCCCGCCTCCTGAATCCCGAAGATTTTGGTTTGGTGGCGATGGCTGGGGTTTATATCGCATTCATGAAGGTGTTTTTAGACCAGGGGTTTGCCTCCGCAATCATCCAGCGGAAAACCCTCGACCCCGAGCATCTTGATACCGCATTCTGGGTCAGCGTGGTCAGCAGTCTTGCCCTAGCGGGAATTAGCATTGCGTCTGCCGGATTAATTGCCGATCTGTATCAAGAACCGCAACTGGTTTGGGTGATTCGGTTTCTATCAGTCAACTTTTTGTTTAAGGCGCTAAACAGCGTCCAAACCGCAATTCTCAGCCGCAGCTTTCGATTCAAATCCTTAGCAATTCGATCCATGCTTGCCATGGTGCTGGGCGGTGTAGTGGGCATTGGGATGGCGTTTTCAGGATTTGGCGTATGGAGTTTAGTCGGTCAGCAATTTACAATCGGCTTAACCGAGGTGATTGTGCTGTGGTCTGTCAGCGATTGGCGGCCAGGGTTTAAGGTGTCTGGACGGCATCTCCGAGAGTTGTTTGCCTACGGCATCAACGTCATGGGGCTCAACGGCCTGACATTTCTAAATCGATATTCAGACAACTTGCTCATCGGCTTCTTCTTAGGCCCGGTAGTTTTGGGCTACTACACGGTCGCCTACCGGATGTTGACAGTACTCACTGACTTACTGACCAAAACAACGGCACAGGTTGCTCTGCCTACGTTTTCGAGACTTCAGGAAGACCCGGAACGGGTGCGTCGAGCCTTTTATAAAGCCACGCAATTTAGCAGTTTGATCGGCTTTCCAGCATTCTTTGGGATTACGGTCTTAGCACCTATCATTGTGCCTGCGATGTTTGGTAGTCAATGGACACCGAGTATTCCAGTCATGCAGATTCTGTCGTTTATCGGCATGCTGCAATCGCTGGGGTATTTTAACGGAGCCGTGATGATGGCGATGGGGAAACCCTCCTGGAGTCTGAGAATCAAATCGGTGACGACGCTGATTACAATTTTGGGATTTATTTCCGTCACCCGGTTGAATTTGGGAATTAATGCGGTTGCGATATCCTTTGTCGTTTGTGGATATCTGATGTTTCCGGTTAGCCTTTGGGCGATTCACAAGTTAATTCATATCAAGCTTTGGGTCTATCTCCGCCAGTATACGGCTCCGTTAATCGGTTCGCTGGTGATGGGCATGGCGCTCGTGGGCAGCCAGGCATTGATCGGAAAGTGGTTTAATCTTCAAGCTGCTTTAGCGCTTCATATCGCTATTGGCACTGTGGTGTATGCTCTGACCATTTTTATCGTTGCACCGAACCTGTTTCGACAAATTTTGGAATTAGCGCAATTGGCAATGCCTACTAAATCGAAACGCAGAACTTAATACGACACTACAACATGAATGATGATGAAGCATACTGCAACAGTCGAGTCAAACGGATTCAACGTGTTGAGGTGGGCGCGTCAAACCGCGATCGCCGATCGCCGCACCTATAGCCGCAAGCCTCGCCCCCTTTCCATGCAGCGCACCCTGCGCCTGCTGCACCCCGATCTCCGCCGACCGATTTTTATTATTGGAGCACCCCGCTCAGGAACTACGTTTCTGGGTGCGTGTCTAGGCGAACTGCCGGAGGTGTCGTACCACTTTGAGCCGGTTGCCACTAAAGCCGCCTCTCAGTACGTTTATGCCAGAGATTGGAGTATGGGGCAATCGCGCTGGTTTTATCGAACCGTATATCGCTGGCTGACCCGAATCCACCTAGATTCAGACCTGCGCTTTGCCGAAAAGACACCGCGCAATTGCTTCATCATTCCGTTCCTTGCAGCGACATTTCCCGATGCTCAGTTTGTTCACATTATTCGCGACGGGCGAGATGCGGCATTGTCGTATAGCAAAAAGCCTTGGCTGCAGGCAGCCTCTGCCCAGTCAGGCAGGCGAGAACCTGGCGGCTATGCCTATGGTCCCTATGCGCGGTTTTGGGTTGAGCGCGATCGCATCTCAGAATTCGAAGCCACTAGCGACATTCATCGGTGTATCTGGGCGTGGCGACGCTTTACTGAAACTGCCCTCAATGCAGCATCAAGCCTGCCGGCCCATCGATATCATGAACTGCGCTATGAACAACTGGTGACTCATCCCAACAATGAGTCCGAGCGGTTGCTCAATTTCTTGGGCGTTGCTAATTTAGACTCTCGAACCCGGCTGAAACGGGCGATCGCTGAAGCCAGACAAGACTCGGTGGGGCAGTGGTGGCGTGACCTTTCATCTGAACAGCTCCACCAGATTGAGCAGGAAGCTGGCTCTCTTCTCCACAAGTTGGGCTATCACGCTGAGGAGATCCCTTGCCATGACTAAAACTCGCGTCTTTATCTTGGGGTGTCCTCGATCGGGTACGACGCTCCTTCAAAGCTTGCTCACTGCCCATCCCAGTGTGGCATCGTTCCCAGAATCTCATTTCTTTCGCGCCCTCTTAAGGCGGCGCAGCGTCCTGCGTCAGACATTTGGATTAGCCTCTCGCAGTGCTCGTCCTCGGTTTGAAGAGTTTTTGCAGGAGCTAGGACATGAGGAACTGAACGGACTACTGCCTGACCATGCGACATTCGCATGGCAATATAGCCGCGCCTTCATTCGCCTACTGGATTTACTCGCGGCTGAACAACACAAAGAGGTCTGGATTGAGAAAACGCCTGGGCATTTACATTATGCGGAGGCGATCGCCAGCCACGTCCCCAATGCACGATTTATTCACATTCTGCGGAACGGTGCAGACGTTGTTGCGTCCCTATATGAAGTGACTCACCGTCATCCTGACATTTGGGGAGGACAGCGCAGCATCGATGACTGCATCGAGCGTTGGTGTCAGGATGCTCAAATCAGTTTGCAGTATCACCATCATCCACGTCATCGTCTGGTGAATTATGAAGACCTGGTGGCTCGTCCAGAATTGGTGCTAACTACCCTCTGTAACTTTATCGGGGTGCCATTCAATCCCATAATGCTGCAAAACTATAAAACGGCTGCGCAACAGGTGGTTCTCAAAGATGAGCAGTGGAAAGCATCCGTCTCTCAATCGATTGAGACCAACCGAATTCGCAAATTTCATCACGTATTTGATGAACAGCAGCAGCACTATATCCTCCAACAACTGTCAGCCGTGAATCTCAGCTCGCTGAGTCCAAACAGCCTGAACTACGAGAGAGTATGACATGAGGAGACTCAAGCTAGTGTTTCGTCCGTGGTGGGATGAAAACCCCTACCAATCTCTACTTGCCGATTCCCTAAACCCGTTAGGTATTCGTATCGATAGCGCTGCTCGCTGGGCTGAAATTGATTTTCTCCATCGTCCAGACGTCGTTCATCTGCATTGGTTGCACCCCATCTTTATTGCCCCGAGTTTCCGCAAATCGCTGACGAATGTAGCAAAATTCTTTATCGGACTGATTGTGTTGAGGTTACTCGGCACCAAGATTGTGTGGACTGCGCACAACCTCAAAGACCATGACAACCATAGCCCCCTGATGGATCGACTGTGCACTGGGCTGGTCGTGCATCTTGCCCATGGTGTGATTGCTCATGGTGAGACAGCGCGGCAAACGATCATTCGCACCTTTCATCCGTGGAATCCTAATAAAATATTTGTCGTCCCCCACGGAAATTACATCGAGTGCTACGACAATACGATTTCCCCGACTCAGGCTCGCCATCAGCTGGGGTTGCCAGAGTCGGATGTGGTGTTTCTATTCTTGGGAGCAATCCGACCCTACAAGGGGGTATTAGAGCTGATTGCGGCGTTTAGGCAGTTAAACTGCCCGACCGCGACGCTGGTAATCGCAGGAAAGCCTTTTGATCAGGATACATCAGAGCAAATTGAGCAGGCGATCGCCGACCAACCCACCATCAAGTTTATTCCAGGGTTTGTCCCCGATGAGCAAATTCAGGTTTACATGAATGCCTGTGACGTGACGGTGTTTCCCTACCGAAACATTCTCACATCAGGCTCAGTCTTGCTTGCCATGTCATTTGGACGAGCCTGCATTGCACCTCGCCAAGGATGCATCACCGAAACCCTCGACGAATCAGGAGCATTGCTCTATGACCCCGACGAAAATTCGGGATTATTGAATGCGATGAAGCAAGCGGTTCAGCGACGCTCTGAGCTGTCTCAGATGGGTTCTCATAATCGTCAGCAAGCTGAAGCGTGGAGTTGGAACCGGATTGCGCAACTGACATTCGACGTGTATCGCAATTGTATGCATCGGTGATGAATCCGTCCTATGAATGCACCCCATCCTCCATTGGTTACTATCATTATTCCGGTCTTTAACGACTCTGAACGGTTGAAGCTGTGCTTGAATGCCCTTGAACAGCAGACCTATCCTAAAGACCGATACACCGTTTTAGTCGTTGATAATGCCTCAGATGAAGATATTGAGGCAGTTGTCAGCCAATTTCCGCAGGCGATCGCCACCCATGAAAGTCGTCCTGGCTCTTATGCGGCACGAAACAAAGGAATTGCGATCGCTCGCGGCGACATTATAGGATTCACAGATGCCGACTGCATTCCTGCCCCTGACTGGATTGAGCACGGCGTTGCGCATCTGCTAAAAACGCCTCATTGCGGTCTGGTGGCTGGACGGATTACCTTCTTCTTTCGCGACCCCGATCGCCCAACGCCCGTTGAACTCTACGACAACCTGAAGCTAGGGCTTGATCAGCAAAAATTCTTAGAAGATTCACACTATGGTGCTACGGCAAACCTGTTTACCTTCAAACACGTCATCGATCAGGTCGGCGGTTTTAACGACACTCTCAAATCAAGTGGCGATCGCGACTGGGGACAACGAATATTTTCTGCCGGATATCAGCAAATCTACGCTGAAGATGTTTGCATCACTCATCCAGCGAGGTATTCCTGGGGCGACCTCCGCAAAAAAGTGATCCGCCTAATCGGGGGACATCAAGACCTCAAGCGCAAACGCGGGCAATCGACCCTGCAAATGGCGATCGAAGTCTTTAGTTCATCCATCAAAGACATCCTTCCACCCTTTCGGATGTATTACTACATCTGGTCATACGACAGCCTCAAAACCAATAAGCAACGGCTTCAGTTCACCGCTGCCATGATGTATGTCCGATATGTCAGAGCGTGGGAGCGAATCCGCCTGTTTATGGGGGGTGCATCAACTCGCGGGTAATCAAGGGGCGATCGCGATGGCAATCATTGCTGTGCGCGCCATGCCAATTCTCGATTGTGGATTTCTGATGGACAGGCACAAGCCCTGATTGGCTTCTCGCCTGTTTACCTGTAGCCCTACTTCGAAGAATTGGTATTACATATCGCTTGCGAAACGCAGGTTTCAAAATTTCCAGTTTTGCAGGAGTCCGCTTAGGGGTACCTTGTAGAGCATTCCAATTGTGTGCAAACCCTTTTGCCCTTAAGACTGCTTCTCTATCGCTCGCAGTGACTCTCGGATCTGATTGACTGACAAAACTTACCAGAACCCAGACCATTCAAAGGGTCAGGTTACCTGACCCCTACATTGTCCGAAATTCCGTAGGGGCGAGGAAACCTCGCCCAATGCAGAATCTTTTGTCAGTCAATCAGCTCTCGGATAGTCATCTCGAATGCTGTTCTAGTCATTGCGAACGCCGTGAAGCAATCTCTGAATGGCTCATTTGGAATGCCCCCAACAGAGGGCGTATTTTGCCACTTCAAGAAGCGTTAATCTCTAAATATTAAAGCTTTCATAAATTAACAGGAATCACTAGGGCAGATATATGAAGATTATTAGAAGCTTAGCCACATCATCAAT
>JBNPEG010000078.1:0-10199 GCA_051117555.1 Elainellaceae cyanobacterium
GCATCCTGTCCAACAGTTGGTAAATTAGCTCTTGGGCGTGGGCAAGGATCTTCATGAGACTTGCAATTTATTGGTTCCACGCCCTTTTTTCTCATTCCTGCTGCCTAGGTGCAAGATATGAGTAGACAAATTATTGGGGCAATACTTTTTCTAATCGGGACATCAAGCCTTACCAATTGCACGTCAACTTCCACCGTCTCTTTTGATGGAGACTTAACAGTTGCCAGTTTCAACGTCGAATCGGGAGACGCTGATCCCAGGGTGATTGCGGATCGTCATGTAGCTCCCATAGATGGAGTCGATATTTGGGGATTTTCAGAAGTTCAGAATTCATCCTGGCTCGATACATTAGAGACAGGAACAGAAGTGGGCGAAGGGAGTGACTTTAAGTCGATTCTAGGAACAACAGGTGGCGGCGATCGCCTAGCGATTGTATATAGCAGTCGTTTACTCCAACCCATCAATTATGAAGAAATTGAGGCTCTTAGCTTTCAGGGCCATGTCAGAGCTGCGCTCGTGGCTCATTTTCGTCTCAAGGCGACTGGAGAAGATTTTCTGTTTATGGTTAATCATTTATATCGATCTAAGGAAGAGAGCCGACACCAACAAGCTCAGTTACTGCACCAATGGGTTGCCACTCAAACTCTGCCAGTGGTGGCAGTGGGTGATTACAACTTTGACTTTGATGTGGCTGAGGGAAGTCAGGGCAAACGAGATCAAGGCTTCGACATTTTGACCCAAGATGGCGCATTTGTTTGGATTCAACCCAATCCTCTGATTGCAACTATTTGTAGCGATCGCTACAACAGCGTTTTAGATTTTATTTTTGTTGCAAATGGGGCAATTGCTTGGCCTGTCGAGTCTTCAGAAATTCTATTTGCTGATCCCACTTCTTCATACTGCCCAGATGATAATACCACCAGCGATCACCGCCCCATAGTGGCAACCTTTCAACTCCCTTAAAATTTCCGAACTAGCCAACTCTAGGAGATAATTTTCAAAAATGCTCTTTCACAGTTCATCTTTGACCAAACTCCATCATGCACAATTTTTTACCCGTCGCTTACTTTCGTAATCAATTTGTTCCGTTTGAAGACGCTAATATTTCCATCGCAACCCATGCGTTGCACTATGGAACAGGAGCCTTCGGCGGGCTGCGAGGAATTTGCGATCCCCAAGATTCACGGCGCATTCTTCTCTTTCGCCTCGATCGCCACTGCCAACGATTGAGCGCCAGTGCTCGATTTCTCAACTATGACTTGCCTGCTGACAAAATTCAGAGCGTAATTATTGAGTTTGTTAAACGCAATCAGCCTGAGACCTCGTTCTACATTCGCCCATTCGTTTATACCTCTGACTTAGGTATCGCACCCAGGCTCCACAAAGTCGAAAAAGACTTTTTCGTTTACGGCTTAGAATTAGGAGATTATCTATCGCCGGATGGCGTAAGCTGCCGCATTAGTTCCTGGTATCGTCAGGAAGACCGGAGTCTCCCTTTACGAGGTAAAATTAGCGGTGCTTACATCACATCATCTCTCGCCAAAACAGAAGCCGTAGAGTCAGGATTTGATGAGGCCATTTTGATGAATTCTCAAGGCAAGGTGAGTGAAGCGACTGGCATGAATATATTCATCATTAGAAATGGATGTCTAATTACTCCTGGCTTTGAGCAAGACATTTTAGAAGGCATTACACGAGATAGTGTACTGGCGATCGCCAATGATTTGGGTATTCCTATAGTTGAGCGCTCCATTGATAAGTCAGAATTATTCATCGCGGATGAAGTATTCTTAAGCGGTACAGCCGCAAAAATTACACCCGTTAAACGCATCGAAAACTATCAGCTCTCAACTCATCGACCCATTACTCATAAGCTTCGAGACAAATTGACTGCTATCACCGAAAATCATGACCCAGACTATCAAGACTGGGTCAACGCGGTTCATTTAGATGAGACCTAAAGCCGGTCGCAATAGAAATCGAAGGCTAACACCTCCGACTTTTATAGATTGCTGTGGTTGAGAATAGCACCTTGTATTTTTTCAACCACATCAGAAACCGGCATCATCCCTAGTTCACCTGAAGAACGCGTCCGAACACTCAGCGAATTAGACTCAACTTCCTTAGCGCCAACAACCGCCATCACAGGCACTTTTTGCTTTTCAGAATTGCGAATCATCTTGCCGAGACGCTCTCCACTGCTGTCAACGTCAGCACGAATATGGAGCGATCGCATTTGATCGGCTACCTGTTGAGCAAACGCACAATGATCTTCTGTTACAGGCAAAAGACGTACCTGAGTTGGGGCTAGCCATAACGGAAAATCTCCAGCATATTCTTCAATTAGAATACCGATCAAGCGCTCAAGTGAACCAAATGGAGCCCTATGAATCATCACGGGCCGACTTCGCGATCCATCTTCAGCAACGTATTCTAAGTCAAACCGCTCTGGCAAATTGTAATCCACCTGAACGGTGCCTAGTTGCCATTCCCGGTCCAGCGCGTCATGGACAATAAAATCTAGCTTAGGACCATAGAAAGCAGCTTCTCCAATTCCCTCGAAATGCTCCATACCAAGCGTTTCAACAGCTCGCCGAATAGCATTTTCCGATTTATTCCACGCATCATCTGATCCGATATATTTATTAGAATCTGGATCTCGAAAACTCAGGCGGGCTCTAAATGAGGCATCCAAATGAAGCGCTCGAAGAGTAGCCTGAATCAAATCAACCACTTTCAGAAACTCATCGTCGAGCTGCTCTGGAGTCACAAACAAATGAGCATCATCCTGAGTAAACCCGCGAACTCTCGTTAGGCCACCCAACTCACCCGATTGTTCATATCGATAAACCGTTCCAAACTCAGCAAATCGAATTGGCAACTCGCGATAGGAGCGAAGCTGACTCTTATAAATCTGGACATGAAATGGGCAGTTCATAGCTTTGAGAACAAAGCCATCGTCCTCAGTCTCACCCATCATCGGAAACAAATCATCCCGATACTTTTGCCAATGGCCCGAAGTCTTAAATAAATCAACCCGCCCAATATGAGGTGTGACGACCGGGAGATACCCACGTTTCACCTGCTCATTTTTTAGAAAATCTTCTAATGTCGATCGCAGAATTGTGCCTTTTGGAGTCCAAAGCGGCAAGCCCGGCCCCACGACATCGGAGAAAATAAAGAGCCCTAGCTCTTTACCTAAGCGACGATGATCTCGCTTCAGAGCTTCTTCCTTACGACGCTTATATTCTGCTAGCTGCTCTGGAGTTTCCCAAGCGGTTCCATAAATACGCTGAAGCTGAGCCTTAGTTTCATCGCCTCGCCAATATGCACCTGCAACAGTTTCTAGATCAAACGCCTTTGGATTAATATTTCCAGTATTTTCTAAATGTGGACCTGCACAAAGATCCCACCATTCGTTTCCTAAGTGATAAAGAGTAATCGGATCATCTAGCCCCTCGAGGATCTCTAGCTTATAGGGCTCACCAAGATGTTCAATTCGCTCCTTAGCCTCCTCTCGACTGATTTCCTCGCGAATCACTGGCAATTTTTTGTTGATGATTTTAATCATCTCCTTCTTGATTGCCTTCAGATCCTTCTCTGTAAATGGCTCTGGATTGTCAAAATCATAGTAAAAGCCATGCTCAATCCAAGGACCGATTGTTACCTGCGCCTTTGGAAACAGCTTCTGCACCGCCATAGCCATAATGTGGGAGGTTGTATGGCGAATCTTTTTCAATGCCTCTGACTCGCTTGTCCGAGGCAGATGAACTTTTTCATGCTGCTTGACAGCGGAAGACGCATTTGAGTTAGACATTGGCTGATTTTCAATCACGTTGGACACGAACTAACAGTCATTCTCTAGCCTCTATCTTAACGACTAGATGAAACGACTAAGCGCAAGGAATCAGCATCTCATTCGATCGCACTCTAAACCTCTATTCAACGAGCTTCTGATGCTTAAGTCTTCTGATTGCCATTAAATTCCTCAAATATTAAAAAATATTATAAAATGTAAATTGTGTTAACCTTAAGAAGTGCAATCAATAATAAATTTTAATTTTTTATCCATGTTAAGTCCTGACTCGCCTGAGCGCGACCTTCTAGAGGATTTACTGAAGCCACTGCTCGAAGATTTTCAAAATTGGTTTGCTAGGGTGCAGTTGCTTTTAGAAACGGAGTTGATGCCCTTCTTCAACACTGAACAGCAAGCAGATTTCTTAGCACTCGTAGAGCAGGCTTATCAAGAAGTTAGAGCTGCTCAGATGCTTATGGAAGCAACGGATTACCGGGTTGGCGTTGAACTCTCTCTGTTGTGGGCATGGCACCAGCTCGCCACAGAATGCTGGCAACTTGCAGTCCGCTTCCGACTGGAGAAGATAAGCCCTTAGCGATTAGGGGGTTGAGCTTCCTTTGTTAGCAGTCTCTTATTTGTGTGCTGTCGTCTACTTGCCATATTCTTCACAAGGAAGTGGAATTTGAGATAAGAAGTTTTAAGTCGTTTTGTAAATGTCATCCTGAGACTAATTAAACTTAGAGATATTAATTGAGATTAGAGCGTCTACAAAATTGATGGCGCAAGTTATTTCCAGTTTTAGCAGTTTGGCTTGGAGGGGCAAATATGTTGCATCTCATTTACATCCTTGCATTCACGGTTCTGGCTTTTTTAGCAGTCGGTAATTTAATTCGGAGTTTAATGACACTTGGCATAGAGTCCCAACGTTCCTATGGGTCAGCTTCGCAGTCTTCTCCCAAAGCTTCTGGTGATCAGTCGCCTCCACAGAAAAATTCTGGAAATTTTGCACCTCATCCGGAATTGCTTGACAATTCCGGAAATATTCTCCGGGAACCTTATTTGGTTATGAGATCAGTTACGGTTGATGATGCTCGCGAGCAGCTTGATTCAATCTACAGATCATCTCCCGGTGCATTAGATAGTTCGTCTGGGGAAGACGAGGAAAATTGAACAACTTGTGGTTCAACCTTTTATGTCCTGACAAGATGTTTTTGAGCAGCATTCTCTAGGATTCGGACATTTCCGATTGGATGCATAAGGTTTGAAGCATTCCTAGCCTTAGCTGTAAATTTATTTATTGTCGTTAATCTTAATTATTCTGTTGGTTGACTGATTCGAGCGATCGCAGAAGTTTTTCATAATTATATTCGCAAATATTCATATAATTTGACGGTCGTTCACACGATCGCCGAGCCATATGCAGTATTTAAAGTAAATCTTATGGGTAAGTGGTTTAAATAAAAAAATATTTATCAAAAATTCGTCTCATTATATTCAATTAACTTCATCGAACTTAACAGACTAGAGTATGCTGGTTATTGAGTAAATATTCTTATTGACTTAATCGGTCAATTTTGCTGCAAGAGGTGTAAATGATGCACCGAGTTTTAGAAAATGCAAAGAATATTTTCTGAACTCAGGGCTGAGAGATGTTTAATTCAATTTCTGAGCTTATAAAAAAGTTGCATCAGTAAATCTGCTATCCAAAGATTCAGCATTGCACCCTATTCAACTGTATCTATACAACTCCCAGGTGGGCTCTCATGATGAGTACTCAATTTCCCTGGCTAACCGCACTTATCCTGTTTCCACTGTTAGCGTCTCTGCCGATCCCCGTTATACCTGATAAGAATGGAACCATTATTCGCTGGTATGGGCTTTCAGTTGGGTTAGCCGAGTTTGCTGGTATTATTTACGCCTTTTGGCATTGCTATGACTCTCAAACATCGAGTCTTCAAATGCTTGAGTCATATTCATGGCTGCCTCAAATTGGCCTAGAATGGGCTGTCGCTGCCGATGGCTTGTCAATGCCCCTCATTATTCTTTCGGGGTTTATTACAACACTGGCAATTCTTGCAGCGTGGCGTACGGATAAAAAGCCTCGCTTATTCTTTTTTCTGCTCCTGGTTATGTACAGTGCCCAAATTGGGGTCTTTGCCGCCCAGGATATGCTTATGTTCTTCCTAATGTGGGAATTAGAACTCATCCCTGTTTATCTGTTGATTTCCATCTGGGGCGGGCAAAAGCGTTTATATGCTGCAACAAAGTTCATTCTTTATACCGCAGTTGGATCAGTCTTTATTTTGGTCGCAGCCTTTGCAATGGCATTTTATGGGGACTTAGTTACCTTTAATCTGCAAGAATTAGCCCAGAAGAATTATTCCCTTCCCTTCCAGCTGCTAGCTTATAGCTCGCTGCTAATTGCGTTTGGAGTCAAGCTACCAATTTTCCCGCTTCACACGTGGCTGCCCGATGCTCATAGCGAAGCGCCATCCCCAGTATCTATGATTTTGGCGGGTGTGCTTCTCAAAATGGCAGGATATGGGCTAATCAGATTCAATATCGAAATTTTGCCGTCAGCACACGTTTATTTTGCTCCCATACTTGCAGCACTTGGGGTAATTAGCATCATCTATGCATCGCTAATCGCGTTTGCCCAACTCAATCTCAAGCGGCGGATGGCATATTCCTCAATTGCTCATATGGGCTTTGTTTTAATCGGGATATCCTCCTTTACACCATTGGGAATTAGTGGAGCGGTTTTGCAAATGGTGTCTCATGGTCTGATTGCTTCGATTCTTTTCTTCCTGTCTGGTGTCGCATATGAGCGAGCACATACTCTTGAGATGGATCAGATGGGAGGAATGGCGAAACAGATGCCGACGACGTTCGCACTCTTTACAATAGGTTCGTTAGCGTCTCTCGCATTACCTGGCATGAGCGGATTCGTAGGTGAGTTAGAAGTTTTTCTGGGATTCGCATCGAGCGATGTCTATAGTACAACGTTTAGAACCGGCATTACTCTGTTTGCTGCTGTCGGCGTAATTTTGACACCGATCTACCTGCTATCAATGCTGCGGCGAATGTTTTATGGCGCTGAAAATCCTGGGCTGTCCCACCTTAATTTGATAGATATCAAGCCTCGTGAATCGTTTATAGCATTATGCTTATTGGTTCCAATCATTGGAATTGGAGTGTATCCAAAACTTGCGACTCAAATGTACGATATTAAAGCGATCGCCGTTAGTGCTCAAACACGAGACATGATGGCGATTGCACAGGGTTCTCATCATCTTGAACTTCCTAAGTTTTTCCCTGCTCCACCAATATTGGGAGCTGAGCTTAACGATGTAGTGCGCGGCGACTAACAAATTAGTTCCCAAGACTCTTCCAGAGATTCTATGGCTCCCAAGACTCAAGGGTTTTGGGAGCCATAAAAGATTCAATTATTCCTAACTTACCTAAGCCAGCTCTTTTACAAGGTGCCTTAGTTTTTATGCTTAAACGTTGAGGCCACGTGGAGTTCTTTAAGCTGCATTTCATCTACAGTGGAGGGAGCTGCGGTGAGAAGGCAACGAGCTTGCTGGGTTTTTGGAAATGCGATTGCATCCCGAATTGATTCTTCCCCTGCCAGCAGCATCACAAGTCGGTCTAATCCATAGGCGATGCCGCCATGAGGCGGAGTTCCATATTCAAAAGCTTCAAGAAGGAATCCAAACTTGTTATAAGCATCTTCGGTAGAAAGCCCAATCGTCTCAAACACCTGATTCTGCAAATCAGGCTGATAGATTCTCAAACTGCCACCACCAATTTCAAATCCGTTGTACACCATATCATATGCTTGGGCTCTTGCCGTCTTTAAGTCATCTGCATCCTCTGGAAAAGGAGCAGTAAACGGATGATGCAGGGCTTCTAGACGCTTTTCATCTTTGTTCCATTCAAACATCGGGAAGTCAGTGACCCACAGTAGACCCAATTTATCGGCGTCAATCAGCTTCAGCTCTTTGGCAAACATCTGGCGGAGGCGATCGAGCGTCTTGTTAACTGTATTAGTTTCTCCAGCACCAAACAGTAAAAGATGTCCGGGTTCTGCCCCCGTTCGTGTCAGAATATCTTGCTTTTGCTCGTCAGTGAGATTGTCTTTGATTGCACCGATGGTGTCGATTGCCATTCCTTCTCTCACACGAATGTAGGCAAGTCCCTTAGCGCCTGACTCACTCGCTTCTTTGAACAAATCACCTCCAGGCTTAATGCGAACATTGGAGATTTTTTCATTTCCGCCCGGAATTGGCAGAATTTTGACCACTCCTCCAGCGGCAACGGCCCCCGAAAACACTTTGAAACCGGAATCTTTGACGATATCAGATGCGTCGACAAGTTCTAGCCCATATCGGATATCGGGGCGATCGGTGCCGTATCGATTCATCGCCTCTGCATAAGTAAGACGAGGAAAGGGACAAGGCAGATTAATTCCCTTAATGGTTCTGAAAATGTGGGACACTAATCGCTCATTTAAATCTAGAATCTCTTCTTGCGACATGAAACTCATTTCCATGTCGAGTTGAGTAAATTCGGGTTGACGGTCGGCTCGTAAATCTTCATCACGAAAGCAACGCGCAATTTGATAGTAACGATCGATTCCCGAAACCATCAGCAATTGTTTGAAAAGCTGGGGCGACTGAGGCAAAGCAAACCACTGACTTGGATTAACTCGGCTAGGCACAAGATAATCTCGTGCACCTTCCGGAGTAGAGCGAGTGAGAATGGGAGTTTCGACCTCAATGAATCCCTCATCGTCTTCGAGAAAACAGCGAATTGACTTCACGATTTGATGGCGCAATTGGAGGTTTCGACTCATGCGATCGCGCCGCAAATCAAGGTAACGATATTTGAGTCTGAGCTCTTCTTTGACAGGTTCAGTTTCTGTCGTTGAAACCTGAAACGGAAGCTGCTTCCGTACCGCATTGAGCAGTTCAATGTGGTCTGCATAAATTTCCACCTCTCCTGTGGGGAGTTTAGGGTTGAGAGACTCATCAGGACGGCGTGAAACTCGTCCCGTCACCTTGACGACATACTCGTTTCGCAAATCTTCTGCTAGCGGATAAGAATCTGGAGTGCGTTCTGGATCGCTTACAATCTGAGCAACTCCGGTGCGATCGCGCAAATCAATAAAAATCACGCCCCCATGGTCACGACGGCGATCGACCCACCCATAGAGAGTGACTACAGTTTCGATATAGTTTGACCGAAGCTGACCGCAATAATGGGTTCGCATAACTACAGCTCTAAACTATTGAACAACGACGCGTATGGATCTATCCAAAAACTTTTCCATTATCTAGCATTGTTTGCAAACCCGACAAAAAACACGGATTCATCCAACACAATAAATAAATTTAGGGACGCGGCATGCCACGTCCCTCGCCATGACTTTATAGACAGTTGTCTTATTGCTGAGGGGGATCATCATCTGATTTTGGCTGCATTAGAATATCCCATGCAGCTCTTGCAGCCTCTGATAGGCGATCGCCAAATTCCGTCACCTCATCCACAATGGCTTGCCAGTTTTTTTCAGCCTCTTTTTGAACCATTACAATAGCGTCCTCAACCCGTTCAGGATCGAACAGTTTATTTTGCTCAATCTGCTCCCGAACCTGACGGACTGTATTTAAATAGGTATCACGGGTAAACTCCTCTGCCGAATGGGCATCAGCCTGTGCCCGTTTCCGAATAGCTTCGACAAGAGCCTTCGTCTCACGACGGACTTCATCCGACTCCCCCGCCATTTCCTGTTCAACTAAGGCGTCTGTTTCTGGGCTAACTTCAACAATGGCAGACGTATCAGGTCTGTTCGATTCGGTAGTCATGTGCCTCCTCCTTACTAATCGATAAATTTGAACAGATTGTCGAGGCTTATGATTTGAACTGTAACATCTGCCTCAATACACCTTATCTCATAAACATTCGGGTAGCATCCAACTTAGGTCAGATTTGATAAAAGAAACTGTAAGCGGAGAGATTATAAATCCATAATTATCTAAGGCTAGAGTCTAGGCTTCAAATTCTAGAGCATGCATAGGCTTAGCAGCCGAGTTTAACTTACATCTACCTCAAACTGCAAAATCAGGGCCCACATATCCCATTTTATCGAGCTATTCCTATCTCAGATGTTGATGAGATTACGAATACACAGTTCGGTTTAGCACACTCATGTCTCGAAAAATCGATTACCATCATCAATAAATAAATAAATAAATAAATAAATCGTTGTACAGCAAATAGCCCCCATCCTCTTCAACAATGGATGGGGGCTATTTGAATATAGACCTGGCACCGAGCTATTTTCCCGTGGGGCAACCCCCAGAGTATTTTCGCCGCTGCAGCGTTTCACAACCGAGTTCGG
>JBNPEG010000158.1:0-10033 GCA_051117555.1 Elainellaceae cyanobacterium
ACGCTGCGATTACTAGAAGCAATTCGTGACTATCAACAACGCACCGGCATCGAAGTTCGCTATTACCAAGCCGGATCGTCTGAAATGTTTGGTAAAGTTCAGGACGTTCCTCAAAAGGAAACAACTCCCTTTTATCCTCGCAGTCCTTATGCCTGTGCAAAAGTATATGCTCACTGGCAGACGGTGAACTATCGAGAATCCTATGATTTGTTTGCATGTAATGGCATTCTCTTCAACCACGAGTCACCGCGGCGGGGAGAAACCTTTGTCACTCGGAAGATTACTCGTGCGATCGCCCGCATTGTTGCAGGTCGTCAGAGACGGATCTATCTCGGTAATCTAGATTCAAAACGGGACTGGGGATACGCAAAAGACTATGTGAAGGCGATGTGGTTAATGCTCCAGCAGGATAGTCCTGACGACTATGTGATTGCGACTGGAGAGACCTATTCAGTGCGAGAATTTTTGGAGTTGGCATTCAAGCATGTCAATCTTAATTGGGAAGAATATGTTGAATTTGACCCCCGGTATCTGCGCCCAGCAGAGGTCGATTTGCTAATCGGCGATCCGTCTAAAGCTAAGCAGAAATTGGGATGGGAACCCTCTGTTACCTTTGAGCAACTCGTCAATCTCATGGTTGATGCAGATCTCAATGCATTGGGAATTGGAATTGAAGCAGACGCTACATCTCAAGTCGAGATGGAAATGGCGACCGTTCGCCGAAGCATGTTGGGATCATTGACCTAATTTCGTATAACCATCATTTGCTAAGAGTCTCAATAAATCTAAGGGCATTAATCGATGATTGATCTCAATAGTAAACGCATTCTTGTGACGGGCGGAGCCGGGTTTCTAGGTCGTCAAGTCATTCAGCAACTCGTTAACCACGGAGCAAATCCAGATCACATTACGGTCGTGCGATCGCGCGATTGCGACCTCCGGTTTTTAGATCATTGCCAACGGGCAGTCGAGGGTCAGGATGTCGTAATTCATCTGGCTGCTCACGTAGGTGGAATCGGCCTGAATCGCGAGAAGCCTGCTGAACTGTTTTATGACAACCTGATGATGGGAGCCCAGCTAATCCACGCTGCCCATGAGGCAGACGTACAAAAGTTTGTGTGCGTGGGCACCATCTGCGCCTATCCGAAGTTTACTCCCGTCCCATTTAAGGAAGACGATCTCTGGAATGGCTATCCTGAGGAGACAAACGCACCATATGGAATTGCCAAGAAAGTGCTTCTCGTGCAACTGCAAGCCTATCGTCAGCAGTACGGCTTCGACGGCATTTACCTTTTGCCTGTAAATCTGTATGGACCTGAGGATAACTTTGATCCTCGCAGTTCTCATGTGATTCCGGCACTGATTCGTAAAGTCCATGAAGCTCAACAGCGAGGCGATCGCCACCTAGCCGTTTGGGGAGATGGCAGCCCAACTCGCGAATTTCTCTACTCAGAGGACGCTGCTCAAGGGATTGTCATGGGGACTCAGCGATATAGTGATGCAGAACCCGTTAACCTAGGCACGGGCTATGAAATCTCGATTCGAGATTTGGTCAATCTCATCGCTCGATTGATGGAATTTGACGGCGAAATTATTTGGGAAACTGACAAACCCAACGGTCAGCCCCGAAGATGTCTCGATACTGAACGGGCAAAAGAAGCGTTTGGTTTCACGGCTCAGACTCCCTTTGAGCAAGGTTTGAAGCAAACGATTCAATGGTATCGTCAACACGCCCACGAGCACGCCAATGTTCCTGAAGTCGCGATGCGCTAATCCAAGTTTCTATAGCCTTACGCTCTCGCGTTAGGGCTATCAATAGGCATGGTGTTTTCAGGAAAATAATGCCCGCAGGATTTATATCTTCTCCCTAGTGGACATAAATCCTAGTTGTGTTTTGAGGATTGATCGGCTATTCTTGCAAATAGACCGAACGGTTTCTCAAAATGTCCAAAGCCGAAGAGACGAAAGCCCGAATTATCCGGCATGCCGCCGACCTGTTCAACCAGCACGGTTATGCGGGGTCGTCGATGTCTGACATTATGCAGGCAACGGGTTTAAAGAAGGGGGGAATCTATAACCACTTCACTAGCAAAGATGAGCTGGCGATCGCCGCGTTTGATTTTGCTATCGAACAGGTCAGTCAGCGATATGGTCAGGCTGTGAGGGAAAAGCGAGGGGCGATCGCCCGCCTCAACGCTATCATTCATGCCTTCTCTACCGCTCTGGATGAAGTTTCTTTGAAGGGAGGTTGTCCAATCCTCAACACCGCTATTGAAAGCGATGATACTCATCCGGCTCTGCGAGAGCGGACACAACGTGCCATGTATGATTGGCGGACGTTGATTCATCGCGTGGTGCAGAGGGGAATCGATCGGGGAGAAATTTTGCCGACGGTCAATCCAGATTGCGTGGCGACGATTTTAATTTCGACGCTAGAGGGAGCGCTGATGATGACCAAACTATATGGCGATCGCATTCATTTACAGCGAGCAGCAGAGCATCTCAATCAGTATGTCAGCACGTTGCAATCGGCTCAACCAACACAGTAGGTTTTTTTTGACCCAAAAAAGACCAATCGGTCTTAAACTCTGTATCCTAATTTGTGACAACACACCTTACCAGAGATATAATGCTGACGTTTTACTACCATCCGCTATCGCCCGTCGCTCGTCGAGTCTGGATTGCGCTCCTCGAAAAGGGCATTCCTTTCCAGCCAGTTCTGGTTAACCTTAATGGAGACCAATTCAAGCCTGAGTTTCTGTCACTCAATCCATTCCACCATGTTCCGGTGGTGGTGGATGGCAATTTGCGAATCATTGAATCTCTAGCAATCTTAGACTACTTGGAAGTCACATATCCGGCTCCGTCGCTAGTGCCTCACAATCCACAGGCGATCGCCAAAATGCGGATGGTGCAGATGGTGACAGCCAATGAACTTATGCCCAAACTGCCTACATTGGTCAAGGTGGGAGAACATCCTGAATCTGATCAGGCGATGATTCAGCCCATCATGACCGTCCTTGATTTCTTGACTGAACAACTCGGCGACGCCGTTTACTTAGGTGGAGAGCACCTATCATTAGCCGATGTGACAGCAGGGGCAACGCTGCCATTGCTGCATCGCCTCGGAATTAGCTTTGCAAACTATCCGGCGATCGCCACCTGGTTTGACCGCATCATGGCGCGAGAAGCCTGGCAACAAACAGAGCCGGATGACGATGCCTTCAACACCTGGAAACGCTGGATTGCATTGATGATCAAACGCCGACAACGGCAACTGTCACGGACCTGATTACGACAGCATTCCTTGGCTCCAACGCGTCTGAGATAGAGGCTGATGAGCTGAAACGTCATGTGCCTCCAAAATATACTCATTCGATTGCTTCACGCGGTCAACCCAACCTTGATAGCGGTTGAGAATTGTAGAGTAGGGCAGCGTCGTTCCAGAGATTGAGTCGAGCAGAGAGGGGGCAACCAATGTGGGGAAACGATGATGCAAGAATGACTGGGCGCAGGTTTTCAGCAACAACTCAATCCATAATCGTCTTGAAATCGGTACGGTATAGTTGCTGAGTTGAAATAGCGCATCCGCATCGGGTTGGCGACGATAGCTAAATTGCGGAAGTACCTGAGCCCAATCATCGCCATACTCATCCAGCAGGCGATCGAGAATGGCGACATCTTCTAGTGATGAATTGCAGCCTTGCCCAATTAGTGGAGATATAGCATGAGCGGCATCTCCTAGAATGATGACGCGATCGCCCTGATGATAGCGATTGCAGCGGATTGCTGAAATCGTCGAGAAGGGCTTATTAAAGAAGGTTTCAGCTTCAGATAAGGTAATGAGCTGACCGGCAGATCCGATCTGCTGATGGAAGAACGCCAAAACATCGTGGGGAGTAGAAAGGCCAAGCAGCGGGTTATGATTTTTGTGAAATCCAATGCCGCAACTAAAAGAATTATCAGGTCGAGGAATTGCTGTAAATATGCTGAAAAGACTGAGTTTCCATATATGTGCATTCCGGGGTGCTATCCGAATCTCGTTGTGCTGTTCACCGAGTCGTAATGTCAATGTTTTATAGATCCAGGGAAGCCTCACTCGTTCCATTTCGAATCCTGGCGTCAGTTGCAACTGCTCTCGCACGGCTGAGTTGACGCCATCTGCACCAACAAGGACATCGTATGCCGTTTCAAACTGGGTTGAAGTAGAGTATTCATGATGCACGTGTTGAAATGTAACGGTTTGAGAGGTAAAGTCTGCTCTGACATATTTGCAATTGAAATGCAGCTTCAATCGACTTTCATCATAAATTTCGACCAACTTAGATAGCATCGCAATCACTAATGCATTACGATTGATACTCAAACGTTTTGATCGCTTTTGCATCGAGACTGTTTTACCGTTCTTAAAATGAAGCACTCGCCCCCCACTCATAATCCCTTTGGCTCGTACGGCTGGCTCCAATCCCTTAATAGCGCTTAGAGCAGCGAGTCCGCGCTTACCAAGATTGATGCTATGACTTCTATGGGTGGGAAATTCAACGTGACGAGGATCGTCGCGGCGATCGTAAATTTCAACTTGGTAGTTAGCACTGCGTCGAAGTAGATAATGTGCCAGTAACACTCCACAGGGGCCTGCTCCGATGATGACAATCTTCTTCATGGGAAAACCTCTTACGTTCTATCTACTTCTTTTATAGGGCGAGAAGTAAATTGAATCGATACAGAAAAGTTAGGGAGTAAGACGTAGCAACGCTAAGATGCTTACCATTAGGTCATTCTCGCTCAATAGACTGGCTCAGGCCAGCATGAATGGCGATCGCCAAGATCACGGCACTGAAACAAAGTATGACAAAGTGAGATAAAAGGGGTTCGATGCTCGTCCCTTTCAGCAATAGATGCCGAATCATCACCACATAGTGGCGCAGAGGATTAAGCTGAGAAACGTGCTGAAATAGCCGAGGCATACTTTCAATCGGGGTATAGGCCCCCGATAGTTGAATCATCGGTACAGTCAGGAAGAAAGATAGCAAATAAGCCTGTAAGAAATTCTGAGACAGGATGCCTAATAGCAACCCAATTCCTAGCCCAATGAGAATGAATAGTCCCGATGCGATCATCACCAGCGGAATACTGCCGCGAATGGGAAGATGAAAGGCAAGTCCGGCAAATCCGAGTGATAGGGCAACGACGAATAGCATGAGAATGAACAGCGGCAACAGCTTACCAAGCAGCAGTTCCAAGGGGGTAATCGGCGTCATAATTAGCTGATCGAATGATCCCTGTTCCTTCTCGATCGTTATCGCTGTGGCAGCAGAGAGGACACTCACCCCAAGCAGAATGACCGTTAACACCCCCGGAATAAAATACCAACTGCTCACGAGTCCAGGATTATAGAGAATCGTCGTGGACGGGGCGATCGCCCGAGTCCCTGCAACGGCAATGGGAGAACTTCCCGGTGGATGATAGGTCTCACTGTAGTGATTCACAAGTTGCTGCACATACCCATTGAGAATCCCGGTTGTATTTGCATTCACGCCATCCATTAATACTTGAACTGTAGCGGTTTGGTTTTGAGCGGCTTGGTTTTGAAGCGATCGCTCAAAGTCTGGCGGAATCACTAATCCGGTGGCAATTCGTCCGTGTTCGATACTCTGCTCCAGGTGCGTCTGGCGTTGCAGGCTTGCTTCAAACGCAAAGATCCGATTCTCGACAAAAGTAGAAATCAGTTCGCGACTAGCAGGGGTATTCGAATAATCCACGACTCCTAATTTGATATTTTGCACATCTGGATTGAGTGCCAGCCCATAGATGGCGATATACAGCAGCGGTGCCACGATAAAGATGAGAATCGTTTGACGGCTGCGAAACATGCGGGCGATATCATTGAGGGCGATCGCCCCGATGCCGCTCTCGAACCAGGCGATCGCGCGATGCCATTGATGCCAACTCATAAGTCTATTCCTCCAACTGCATGTGACGGAGCCGTTTCCACGCCAGAAAAAACAAAATGCCATTGATCAGCAGTAAGATCAGCAGTGCCATCCAAACCCGTGACCAACCGGCTCCGACCAAAAACGCATCGCGAGTCAGTTCGATGTAGTAGCGGGCTGCCACCGTTCTTGACGCCAGCGACAGTGGGAACGGAATATTTTCAACGGGATAGATGAAACCCGATAGCCAGACTGCGGATAGGAAGCCGGTATTCATCACGTTTTGAATGGCAGCGATCGCCCGTTTCGCACGAACACCCATCAGCAACCCAAATAAAATACTGCCGATTAGATAGAGAACTGTTCCCACCAACAGAGGGATCGGACTTCCCACCAGCCAGACTCCAAACAGTCCGGCGCCAATGCCCATCAGCAAGGCAGCCTGACCGACGCCTACGATGAAATACGCCAAACATTTTCCGAGTAGGAATTCGGCAGCACCTAAATCAGACGCACAGACTTGGACAAACGTCCCCTGATCCCTCTCGCGGACAAACGCCATCGCGGCAAGGACTGCCGGATAGGTAAACAGAACCACCGCATAGACTCCCGGCACGATGTACAAGACTTCTCGCCGTCCTGGATTGAACCAGATGCGCACCTGAGCCACGACTCTAGCCACGGCAGAGGCTGGATTGGTACGCGCCACAAACGATTGCGTCACCGCCCGAATCGTATTTTGGATCACCCGTGCATTGTTGACATCGGTTCCATCCAGCACGACTTGAATTTCACCCATGCGTCCCGCCTGCACGTCGCGACTAAACGTACTGGGAATTATGATCGCGGCTTTTGCCAGCCCTCGATCGATGGCCTCAATGGGAGCACGATTTCCCACTTGCACAGGCTGAAATTGGTTCGTTGCAAACACCTGTTCGATATAGGAGCGACTGAGGGGACTGTGCTCATAGTCCATTACCACCAGGGGCACGTCTTTGATTTCTAACCGAACGGCAAACCCGAAAATTAACAGCGTCATCACGGGAAGCAAAAAAGCGAGTGCGGCTGCCAGGCGATCGCGCTGAAACTGGGCTAATTCTTTTTGGCACTGTGCCCAAATTCGATCCATGATTGGTTTCCTCGTTATCGCCTTACGCTCTTGCGCTAGGACGCTGAACGTGTGGTGAACTCGCACGGCGCGCAGGTTCACCACACAAACCTGAGCCCGTAGGGCCATAAGACATGCTCTGAATTAGGTTGATAAACGCCGCTTCCAAGGTGAACGGAATGGATTGCAAAGTTGCCTCTTGGCCGATTGCGGCAAGGGTGGACTGTAGTGCAGGAATTTGCTGGGCGGGCTGATCGAGAATCAGATGCAGGCGATCGCCAAAAAAGGAGATGCGCCAGGGGGGAAGTTCAACCTGCAAGAGCGGCAAAATCGCTGACAAATCATTGGTTTGGAGTTCCACCAACTGCCCAGACTGATTTGCCTTGAGTTGAGACGGAGAACCTTGAGCAATCAGTTCGCCCGATCGCATCAACACCAGCCGGGTGCAGTATTCTGCCTCTTCGAGGGAATGGGTTGTGACAATGACGGCAGTTCCTTGACGGGCTAAGTCTTGAAGCAACTGCCAAAACTGCCGCCGCGATAGAATATCCATCCCGGACGTAGGTTCGTCTAAAAAGAGAATTTGCGGTTCGTGCATCACTGCTGCGCCAAACGCCACCCGTTGCCGATTGCCGCCCGATAGCTGTTCCACAGGCTGGTTGGCGTATCGGGTCAATCCCATCGTCGTCAATACCCAGTCCATTTTGAGGGAGCGGTGGCGGCGAGGAATGCGATAGACGCGACTGAAGAATTCTAGATTTTCACGAACAGTCAGATCGGGATACAGCGTAAACGTTTGGCTCATATAGCCAATCTGCTGTTTCATCCGCTGGGGAGGCTGGAGCAATCCGTGGCGATCGACTAACCCGACCCGCCCTCGGCTCGGCTTCAGCAAGCCACACAGCAGCTTAATCAGCGTTGTCTTTCCGGCTCCGTTGGCTCCCAATAGTCCGCAGATTTCGCCCTGATGAATTTCTAAACTGACCCGCTTGACCGGCTGAACGTCGCGATAGACCTTCTGGAGAGAGTCGGCACGGAGCACTAGAGAGGGGGCTACCGTCTTAGACGTCAAGCACTCCGATCGCACAAAGGGAAAGGCAATTCGGGGAAATTCTGAGTGCTGCGATCGCAAATGAGCTGCCATGACGTTTTCCAGCGTCAGGGGAGCCGGTTGGATTCGCTGATAGGCGAGCTGATGCTGGTGCAGCAGGTGGCGAATTTCTGTTTCGGCAGCTTGGGGCTCTGCGGCTTGGGAATGGGTGATCAACACAGCGAGCCGATCGCCAAAGGGTTGCACATCGGCGATCGCCATCGAGGGGTGAGATTGAGCGGTTCTCAAGACCGATTCAATCGCCTGAAAGGTTTCTCCAGAGGCATGAGCGCCATCGTCTGGAACCACCTCCAAGGTGCGTAAGCCAGATTGACGCCGCAGTTCAGCAGGCGCTCCGATTTGCTGAATGATGCCCTGATGGAGGAGGGCAACTCGATGACAGCGTTCTGCTTCGTCAAGATAATGGGTGGCAACAATGATGGTGACTCCACGACGGGCGATCGCGGGTAGCAAGTCCCAGATTTCACGCCGAGAGACAATATCAATGCCCGTTGATAGTTCATCCAGCAGTAAAACTTGGGGCTGAAAAATCAGCGCACAGCAGATTGCCAGCTTTTGTTTCATGCCGCCCGACAACTGCCCCGCGAGGCGATCGGCAACGGGCGCTAACCCAACCCATTGCAAGTACTTCTCCCGTCGTGTTTGAAACACGTCCTCTGGCACGCGACGCACTTTGGCGCTGTAGCGGAGATTCTCATTTATGCTCAGGTCGGGATAGAGGGAAAACTGCTGAGTCAAATAGCCGATCGCATGACGGACTGCGTGAGGCAGTTGCCCCAAGACCTTGACTCGTCCGGCGGTGGCGCGGCGCACCCCTGCCAATATTTCTAACGTGGTCGTCTTTCCGGCTCCGTTCGTACCAATCAGTCCAAAGATCTCGCCCGGATGTACTTTAAAGTCGATGCCGCCGACTGCTGCATGGGCTCCATAGTGTTGACGTAAGCCTTGAACGTGGATGGCGAGGGATGGAGTGATAGGGGGATGGGGTGAGGGTTCCATTTGCGTCGGCTGATGCTTTAATTCGGTACTGCTGAGTTTTACGTCCATTACGCATCTCCTTCATGAATCACGATTTCAGCATCCGCAGGCATTCCGGGTTTGGCAAAGCCATGGGGATTTTCTAGCCGCAGGTTGACGCCAAACACTTGCTGCACTCGGTCGTCGCGGAAGTAGATATTCTCTGGCGTGAAGGAGGCTTGAGCATCAACAGCACTCACCTCAGCAGCTAAGGGGCGATCGGGGGCAGAGTCGAGATAAATCCGGGCAGATTGCCCAACCCGCACCCGACCAATCTCATCTCCTGGAATGAAGCCCCGCAAATAAACCTCCTCCGGATTAAGGACGGTGATCAGCGTTGTTCCCGATGTGACGACAGTTCCGGGCTCAGCACTGCGGGTAATCACAATCCCGTCGAGAGGACTGACGATATCCAACTCGTTGATTCTCGCCAGAATTTCTTGCCGAGCCGCTTCTGCATTTGCTACCTCCGCTTGAGCAGTTGCCAGTTGCGATCGCGCGATTTGCAGTTGGCGATCGAGGGTATCCAGTTGCGCGGTTTGAATAGCTGGATTGAAGCGACTCGTCTGAGCCTGAGCCAGTGCACCCTGAGCCGCATTCACCTGACGTTGGGCAGCCGTAATCGCAGCATTTTGGCTGTCGAGGGTGGCTTGAGCCGTTTCTACGGCAGTCTGTGCCTGATCGAGCTGCTGCTGGGCGATCGCCCCTTCCTGGTAGAGTTGGGCGAGGCGATCGCGATCGGGAGCATGTCACTTTTGCGCCCCAATCATGCCATTGAGGTAAGCGCAACGATGAGCCAGGACTTGTGGAACGTTGTTTTCATTCCACTGAGCACCTGAGATTTTGACGCGACGACCAATCTGC
>JBNPEG010000051.1:0-76338 GCA_051117555.1 Elainellaceae cyanobacterium
TGCTGGGCGGCATTGTCGCTCTGATTATCTGGGCATTTAACACAGCCTACGCGCTTAACTGAGCCACCTTTCTCAACATTTCACATCTGTGTACGCTCTCGCGTTAGGACGTTAAACGTGTGGTGAGTCCCCGCGCCGCGGTAGCTCACCACATAAACCTAAGCCCGTAGGGCTATAGCTCTCTTGCTCCCAAGGGCAGTGGTCTAACCACATACCCTTCTTTTTCCTATGACCGTATGCTCTCCCGGAAGGACATCGAATGGCTAAAGCGACGCAGCAGCATCCATCTTCCGTCTTCCGCCTTCCGTCTTCCGCCTTCTGCCTTCCGCTTCCGCCTTCCGCCTTCCGCTTCCGGCCTCCGCCTTCCGTCTTCCGGCCTCTTTTTTGTACTTAACGCGCAAATTTCTATAGTCCTAACAGTCGAAAAACGCTGGTAATCGAAATAATGCTGCCAAATACGTCTGATACTCTTGCCAAGCCTGAGCGCCCCACAATGACGGTGTCGTAGGGGCGCAGAGGCGGATTCGTTTCATCATTGACGCTTTGCTCAAAGTCGACCTCAATGTCTTGACGGGTCACGGTTCCGTTGGGATTGAGCCGCACCAGTTCGACGGTCTTTCGCCGTGCTCGATTGTTAAACCCACCGGCAGCCAGAATTGCCTGATTGAGCGGCGTATTGGGAGGGATTTGGACGGCACCGGGGCTATCTACCTCGCCCACTACGTTGACTGTCATCTGATCGGGAGAAAAATTGGCAGTTGCGAGTTGTGTCGTTTCTTCCGGGCTTAAATCTGTCGCAAGCGGGACTACGATTGTGTCTCTGTCTCGCAGAGCTACGTCTTGCCGCAAGTCTCCGTCTCGGAGCAGGCTCCAAAGATTGACTTCAATGTCTCTAGATTCTTGTCCGTCGGGTTGCGATCGCCGCACTTGGATCTGTCGAATATTGGCTGACTGAGTAATGCCGCCAGCAAGCTGAATGGCGCGAGTGACCGTCGGTGATGCATTCGCTTCGTCAGAGGTGATTGTGTAGGTGCCGGGTCGATTCACCTCTCCCGCGATCGCCAAGGTAATGGGTCTTGCTTCAAGCAACCGAACCGTCACCAAGGGCCGCCTCAGAACCTGAGAGAGCTGCTGTGAGATGCGCTCAGAGGCTTGATCGAGGGTTAGCCCTTCAACTCGAACGGTGCCAACCAGTGGCAAACTTAGATACCCATCTGCTAAGACCTGATAGTCACCGCTATATTCTGGCACGTTGAAAATATCAACCTGGAGGCGATCGCCCGCGCCCAGCATATAGCGACTTTCGGATTCACCTGACTCTAACCGTATTTGAGTCTCAAAGTCAGTTTGTGCTGCAACATCCAGAGGATTCAACAGAATCAACACCCCTGACAACAGAACTCCCTTGAGGAGAACGTGCATCAAATCGCCCGAACCGGATGAATTGAGTATCGCCATTAAACTGTCCTGATAGTTGCGGAGGGAATGGGTAATCCTAAGTACTCTTTGCTGCGATGTGGATCGTCAATCAGGATAACTCTGTCATTAATTGCAACGATTGGTTAGCTATGCGAGCACTCATGCAGTCTATTCAAAAATTCGCGTCAACCCGCTCTGCAACCCGCTCTGCCCAGCCGTCCAGTTCGTCTAGATCCTCTGCCATTCATTGGGTCTTGCCCAATCAGTTAGCCCTTGGCAGGCTCCCCCGATCGGGTGAAAGCCAGATGCTATCTGAAGCAGGGATTGATCACATCTTGACATTGTGTGCCCAAGCCGAAGGTGTCTTGCCGCTCGATGTTTCCCAGACGTTTTCATGCCAGCGGTTTATTCTCCCCGATAGTAACTATTTGCTCCGCCTCAATACGCGACACCTTGACCGAGCCGTGCAAATTCTAAATCAGTGGTTTGAAGATCGCCATACTGTCTATGTTCACTGCCTTGCCGGAGTCGAGCGATCGCCTACTGTGTGTATTGCCTATCTCTGTCTACATCACAATTTTGAACTGTGGGAAGCCGTAACCTGGGTTAAACAAGTGCATCCTCCAGCGATGCCGACTGACAACCAAATTCAAGTGATTCGTGACCTCATGCAGCACCGGCAAAATGCTCAATTGCGACTTTCAAATGATGACTTGCTTTGCTAACCCGACTCTTAGTTCTCCTTCACGAGCGCTTCGGCGAGGCTGACATCAAAGTAGGTCGCATTGCCAACATCCCCCTCGATCGCCCGAAATGGCAAATTAGGCTCTCCGAGATGATCAAGCACGAGCAATGCATTTGAGAATTGTTGGTCATGGGTGTAGCGATTGATCGTGACGATGGTTTTAAGCCCTGCTCGGGTAGCCGCCTCTACGCCATGTTGAGAATCTTCAATGACTACGCAATTATCAGGGTTGAGATCCATCGACTGCACGACATAGTGATAAATATCGGGTGCCGGCTTTTTCTGAGGGACAATATCTCCCGCTGCGATCACCTCAAACCAATCTGGGCTGTCTGGAGCCAGTATGGTTTTGAGAAGGGCGATCGCATTATCAGGGGCACTTGTGGTTGCGATCGCCAAACGGATTCCCATCGCTCGCGCCTCCTGAATGAGTCGAACAATACCCGGACGGGGAGGAATCTGTCCGTCTTGAAGCAACTGCTTAAAATATGCCGTTTTAACGGCGTGCAAGTTTGCGACGAAGTCAGTCAGGTCAACCGCAGATTTCAACGCCTCAGAATCGGGGCAATATTGATTGAGATAAAACCGAATCCTCTCTTTTCCACCCGAAACCGACAGCAACTGACCGTATAGTTCACTCGACCAATGCCAATCGAGTCCGGCTTGAGCAAATGCCCAGTTAAATGCAACCCGGTGCCCAGATTGTTCAGTTTCAGCGATCGTGCCATCCACATCAAAGATCAATGCTTGAAGCTGAGGCATGTTATTACCGTTAAATCATCGCAATGCACTCGATTTCGACCCGCACGTTTTTGGGCAATCGAGCCACTTCAACGCAGGCACGCGCAGGGGCATTCGCGTCATCAAAATATTGGCTATAGATCTGATTGACGACCGCAAAATCATTCATGTCTGCCAGAAATACCGTTGTTTTAACAACATTTTCAAACGTCGCTCCTGCGGCTTTCAAAACAGCGCCCACATTGGTCATGACTTGCTCCGTTTGGGCGGCCACATCTCCTTCCCCAATGATTGTTCCTGATTTGGGATCGAGAGGAATTTGACCCGCTAAAAAGATCATCTGCCCTGTTGCCGAAATCGCCTGGTTATAGGGCCCTACAGGTGCGGGAGCATGTTCGGTGCGAATGACGTGTCGAGACATAAACTATTACCGGGATATTAGATCTTAAATAAGGGGCATTCTAGACTCGTTCTGTCCCCAGAATGGAAAATTTAAGGGCACTACTAGGGCTTGCTCACACAAAATTAGCCCACGCCGTGCCGTCTGGGGTTTCTAGATTCACCTAGGAGGATAGACGGGGTCGCAATCCGTAATCCCGATATTGCCGATAGTCACGCAAAATCCGATCGTGGTCAAAGCATAGCGTATCGGGTATCTGCCAGATTTCGAACAGCTTTACGGCTTTGGCATCATCGGCTGCTTTAGGGTCACCGTTGGCGATCGCCAAAAACACAACTGACAGCGTGTGTTTACGAGGGTCGCGATTCGGATCAGAGTAAACCTGAAACTGTTCAACGAGTTCTATCGTTAAACCTGTCTCTTCGAACGCTTCCCGGCGGGCAGCCGTCTCCACCGATTCGCCGTAATCTACAAACCCTCCCGGCAGTGCCCAGCCATGGGGAGCATTAAGCCGTTCAATTAAAATTATTGGCCGATGAGGACGATCCGTCAATTCAATAATGACGTCAACCGTTGGAATAGGATTGCGATATGACACGGTTAAGGGCTTGTTAGAAGACAACTTCGCATGTTCGGATCAGCTAGACGGTCACAACACTGGTTGACTGACAAAAGATCAGAGGCTGGCGGTTGTAGACGCACCGCGGCTTCTCGAAGAGTAACCGCGCCTACACACACAAAGTCGACAAAGGGCGACTGTTCTCAACCCGCGTTTCGCCCGTATAGCAGCAGTTTTAACGGCCGCCAATTAAAGTTTTGTCAGTCAATCAGGTCACAACACTACATTTTTGCACTTTTTAAGAGTTGCTTTACAGTTCTGACGAGTTCGGAGGCGTGAAATGGTTTCGTGATATATGCATCCGCCCCTTGTTTAATTCCCCAATATCGGTCAAATTCTTCGCTTTTGGTTGTACAAACCAGCACGGGTACGTTTTTATACGAGGGATCGTTTTTAATCCATCGGCAGAGCTCATATCCGTTCATTTTAGGCATGATCAAATCGGTGATCACCAAATCTGGACAACTCATCTGAATTTTTTGCTGAGCATCAATGCCGTTGATTGCTTCGAGCACATTCAAACCGTTTCCCTGCAATAATTCGATGAGCATTTGCCGTAATGTTTGACTGTCGTCCACGATTAGCACTGTGGCCATAATGGTTTACCTAACCACACCCTTTCCAAGTCGGATAGCGATCGCCATATTCCCTCGTCTGGTTCACTAGAGAATGTGTCATTTCAGGCAATGATTTAGAGAACCATCCTCTGCCTCTACACCCCAGTCGCGTTTTGTTTTTAGCAGTATTCCCAAAGAAGACGTCACAACGTATGTCTCGCTGATGCTTTATTCAAGCTTTAGAAAGCGCCTGAGTTACAAATACCTGCGAGGCATTGTACCGGACAAGTGGGTAATTTCCATGGGGGCTCTTTCCCCTCGCGGGTATCAATGCCCCAATACTCCACCTCAACCCGATGGTTGGATCACTGCTCGATACGCTTTCGTCGAGTCTCTAGCCAGACCATGCTGACTACCCAAATTACAACCAGGGCAAGAGCAAAGATGGCGAACTCAGCCACCCACTGAATAAGCTGCTCTAACGGAACGACACGCCCAACAAAAAAGGAAAGACTCACCATCACAGATGCCCACGCAACCGCACCTGCTAAATTACACGCCAAAAACTTTAGATAGGGCATATGAACCGTACCAGCCAGCGGACCTGCAAAAATGCGAAGCAATGCCACGAAGCGCCCCAGAAAAACTGCCTTTGCAGCATTTTGACTGAACTGATCGCGCACGCCAATTAATTGTTCTTCCTGAATCCGAAACAGCCGACCCAAACGAGTCAGTAACGGCCACCCCCCATGAAATCCAATCCAATATCCGATATTGTCTCCGATTACGGCACCGCCTGCCGCGATCGCCAAAACCCATCCATAGGCGAGTTCACCGCTACCCGCAAGGAATCCTCCGACTAGAGTAATCGTTTCGCCAGGCAGCGGAATACCCGCATTTTCTAGCAAAATACCGAGAAATATTGCGACGTAGCCGTATTCATGCGCAATTTCTTGAATCGTTTGCAGCGAGACGAATTCGATAGACATGAACAGCAGCCTTTGCAAAACTTTATAAGTCGATACAATAATCCTGTCTCATCTGAAGAGGGGCTGTCAATTGCTAAACCTGAGCGTTTAATAAAAAAATCCTGAGAAAATTTAACCACCTGGTTAACACGCCCTCAAGGGACGCCGATTCGAGTCACTTGCCAGAGAGGAGAGACACGTTAAGAGGTGAGTACTTCTGATTGAGTGGGGTCTAATATCCAACAGGATTGAGTCGACGGAATCGCTAAATCCAAGATTGGCTGGTTGATGAGGCAGTGCCAATGACACTCAAAGAGATTGGGCGTTTGGACTCCGATGCTGGCGATCGCAGGCAGTGCCGGGAAGGGATAAAGTCGGTCAAAGCATAGACGCTGGTGGTGGACGCCAAACTGTACTAGGTAAGTTCCGGGAGTAGCGTTCAGAGAATTTAGGAGGCGATACCCCATCTGATACAGAGGTTGCCTCCACCGATCGACTAAATGAAAGGGTTGAGAAAAGTGGTGAGGCACGTCTGAAGATGAGACATCTGCGGGTTGACCAATCACTTCCCCATATAGAGGGCCTTTAGCAGTCCAGACAATCGGCTGCCAAAACTCGCCTGATCCTCCGGCATATCCCCACTGATCATGCACATATTGTCGAAGCGCAGGAACATCTCGACATGTGGAGTAGAGCGATCGCCCCCCAAAGTTCAGTGTCTCAGGAATATTTAGAGTCAGCGGACATAAAATTTCGTCTTCGGCTGTACGAGCGCGATCGCCCAGCCAGCTAGAAGGAGTCACGACGTCAACGTGAACCGCATCATCTATCAAATCAGGCCGAGATGCGGTAGTCTCAGCCGAGGATGTCAGAGAGTAGGATGAGGTCGTAGTGGCGATCGCCTGTCGCAGTGCCGCAACCTGCTGAGTCACGCCGTCAGATGCTAGGGCAAAACCGCTGTCCGGTTTATTTTCCTCATCGACAACGATGCACACTCGAACCACTATGTATCTCCGGCGAGAGTCGGCACCTTCACCGAAGCAGACCCTAGACGTGGAAAGCTAGGCAAATCGAGCTGGCCCGTCCGACGATTTCTAACCGCTAACCGATAACTCACGCTTTGCAGCTCTGCATGAAGATGCCGATTTTCGCGCTGAATTCGAGCAATTCGTTCCTTGATAGGAACCATCCGCTCCGCAAATTTATCCTTGTAAACGCGAGGCAATTCTTGGACAACTTGCTCCAGCATGCGGGAACGATCGGTAAGCTGCTGAACAGAGTTGCGTAATTGCTGAATCTCGGTATCCCGTTCGCTGATTTGCTCTTGGTAAAAAGCAACCTGCTCTTCGACATTTTTTAGTTGCTCTCGGAGCGATCGCACCTCAGACTGGTGACGCTCTGACACATCCGGAGTGGGCACAATAGCTGCGTTGCCCTTGACTAAACGAAACAGCTCTTGCGAAAGCTGCTGAGCGAGTTGGTCGCGAAGTTGCAATTCTTCACGGAGGTGAGCATTTTCAGATTCAAGATTGGATGAATTGGGAGTAGGCTGTCGAGTCACGTTACCGCTCCAATACGATTGTCTTCCCAGCGACGCGGAGGCGCCGCGCGGCGAGTATCTCGCCAAATAGCTGTTGCAGCTAATGTACCATCTGCAACGGCAATTGACACCTGATTTAGACCATCCTTTAAATCTCCTAGTGCAAAAATTCGAGGATGAGAGGTTCGGCACATGGAATCCGTTACCACATTGTTGCCGTTCCACTCTAAATCTAGAGACTGTAAATACCCGCTGTAATAGTGAGATCCCATCGCTACTAGACCAGTTTCTAACGGAATCCTGGAGCCGTCGGCCAGCTCAACGCCAGTCATCTCATGATCATGGCCTAGAAATTGGCGAATCGGAGTTTCAATCAACGGAAACCCATAATGATTCAACTTTTCTCGCATGTCAGCGCCGACATCAACGCTCCCCTGCGTAAACACGGTGATATAGGGGGTAAACCAGTTTAAGACAAAGGCCGTGTTAATTGCGCCTTCCGACCCCACAAACAGGCCACATTTCTTATCTGCCATTTCGTAGCCGTCACAAATCATGCAGACATGCAAGTTATATCCCGCATAGTCATAAACATTTTGCATGTTGTCGAGTTGGGGCAAGTTATCGATGATGCCGCTTGCTGCGATTAGATACTTGGAGCGAAAAACAGGGTAGATGCTATTCTTTTTTCCAACTTTGACTTTGACGTCAAACGTGTCCCCTTTGTCAGTGACATCTTCAACAAACCCATTGAGATAGTCGCCATCCAGCTCTAAGACATGATCTTTTCCCTGCTTGAGCAAATCACGACCCGGCGTGTCAGGGGGCAAGCCCAAATAATTTCTCAAATCCTGCATCCAAAACGATCGCCCTAGCCCTTTTTCAATTACCAAGCAAGACAAGCGATATCGCTGCAAATAAATTGCGGCTGACAATCCGCCAGCTCCTCCTCCAACGATAATCGCGTCATAATAATGGTCGAGTCGCTGATCCAAGTTTCGCTTAGACAGTTTCATCAGTTCATCTAGGTAGCTACTGTCGGACTGGTTTTACATTGCTTATCTACTGCTATCATTATGGGGAATATTTGCCCAAGCTTGCAGCAATTGGCTTTCGATTTATCGATTTTCTAAATTTTGGAGATCAGATTTATTCGAAGATTAGATTTATTCGCAGATCAGCTTAGGAGTGACCTGAACCTTTTAGACATGATAACGAAGTCCGCAGACAATGCGGACTGAAGGTTTTTGGGCGTGCTGAGTTAAGTTTTATTTTTTGCAGGGGCGGTTTTAACCGCCCCGCTCATTTTCGCTAGACACACGTAATGCAGGAGTTCCTCGATTGCTCAGTAATAGCTCGGGGATCAAGCCAGTGCCGGTGTGCCCAATTTCCACAACGACATCTAAACACTCGCCTCAGATGGCTCAGGCTGCACCTGGCGAGGATCGAGCTTAATGGTCAGGTAACGAATGACTTCGTCGCTGAGTCGCATCGATCGCTCTAAAATTCCGATGGCTTCGCCTGGGCTGCTATAGTTCATTTGAATATAGATGCCTTCTTTGTGGCGATCAATTTCATACGCAAGGCGGCGCTTGCCTCGATGCTGAGTTTCGACATTTTGTGCGCCTTGTTCATTAAGAAGGCTCTGATATTTTTCAATTGCTTGGTCAGTTTGCTCTTCACCCAGGTCAGGGCGCAAAATATACATCGTTTCGTACGCGTTCATCAAAATAATCTCCTTGTGGACAAAACGGCCTCTGGTGCAAAATTATCCTGACTAATCAAGATGGGTCAGAAATATCAAACCGCAATCTTGGTCTAATCACATTGCATTAAAGGCAAGGAATTACAATCATATACCACAGGTCAGTCAACCCACTACAGTAACCCTTAATTCATAGACTATGGCGCAGCGGTATGTCCGAGTACAAACTCGAGAAGGACAGCTTCATTACGGATTGCTACTTCTTGATCGTCAAGTGCAGGTTTTGGATGCTCCCCCTTGGCTAAAGGGGCAACCCACGGACCGCGAACTTGAGCCAAACAGTTACCAACTTCTGGCTCCTTGTGCTCCTTCTAAAATCGTGGCGGTTGGGAAGAATTATTCAAAACATGCGGAGGAAATGGGGGCAGAGGTTCCGGCGGAGCCTCTGCTATTTCTCAAACCGTCTACTACGATTACAGCGGCGGGGTTGTCGATTTATTATCCTTCGCAGTCTCGGCGCATTGATTATGAAGGGGAACTCGCAGTCGTGATTGGGGATCGTTGTGTGGATTGCTCGCCGGAGGAGGCTCAGACAAAAATTTGGGGCTACACGATTGCCAACGATGTTACAGCCCGCGATCTTCAACAAAAAGATGGGCAATGGACTCGTGCTAAGGGATTTGATACATTTTGCCCGTTAGGACCCTGGGTTGTTCGAGAACTCAGTCCAGGAGCCCGATTAGAAACGTTTCTAAATGGCGATCGCGATCCTGTCCAATCGGCATCCGTTGAAGATATGACGTTTTCACCCGATTTTTTGGTGTCGTATATCAGTCAAATCATGACGCTCCTGCCCGGGGATATTGTTTTAACTGGCACCCCTGATGGCATCGGCCCTCTTCAAGTTGGCGATCGCGTCCGAGTTAGGGTAGAAGGCATCGGTTCGCTTGAAAACACGGTCGCACTCCGAAAAAGTGCTCATGTGGCGATCGCATAATCTCGCCATCTTGGGGAGGGCAGTACGCGCTTTATCTAATAAGCACTCCAAATAAGCACTCCAAAAACTAGCGCACTTGCATATACACTGCATCAGAGAGGGTTGGGATTTCGGCATAGCGACCGATTACCGATTGCACGATTGAATACACGACGGCAATAACAGTCCCTAGGAAAATCACGTTAAATAACGTTTCCTCGATCAAACCGCCGCCCATGAACGGTTCAAAAATATAGATCCATACGACCCCAAACAAGCTCATGGCGATTCCGAGCATAATCGCTTGCATGGTGTTAAATCGAACAAAGTGTCGAATACTTTCGTTTCTGACAACCAGAAAATATAGCCCAAAGAAAATTATCAGCCCTCCTAGACTAATCCCTCCAAACGCAAAAAGACCCACAAAGAGCTGATAGACAAAGATAAATGGTTGAAGAGGAATCAACAAAATTGTCAATTCAGGAAACTGTCTGAAAAAAGGAGAACCGTAGAATAGAACTGCCTCGATTAACGGCAGCAAATAGACTAAACACGCGAATACTCGATCGAGCGGAGTCGTTGAACCACGCCAGGTCATGTCATGTCCTCCTGATGTAATAAATTCATATTAGCGAGTAAAAATCACTGCGTAATGATAATGATTAGTTAGGGATCTCAATCATTTCTAACAATTAATCCGTAAGCATATTCGATTTAGCCCTGCATATCACTCAATGTTGGCAACTCGAAAACCCATTTGACATTCAAATTGGACAGGTTGGCTATCGGCAGTTTTGAGCAAAGCACGTCCACATCTCAAATGTCCGCGATCCCAGCGAGGTTGACCACTTTGATCCGCCATCAAGCAGCTGTAGCAGACTTGCTGAGGAGGAAGAATCTGATCGTTCATCAGGATGACTAACATGTGACACCTCTCGCAATTGCGGCTCTGTGCTAAGCCTATTGTATGTCAATCTATCTGCAGCATTGATTACAGGTCATGACAGCCATCAATATCCAATTAATTTCAATGCCTGATCAATTCAATGCCTGATTAAATAAGCGATTGACGTTTGATAGGTTGGCATTCTCAACCTAACTAATCGAGCGAACCGTTTAAGTATTCCTTGATCCAAATTCGATGCATCGTGCACAAGATAACAGGGTTATTATTAATAATTCAGGAACAGTTTGATAATTCAGGAATCCTCCGCTATCCGATGCCCCGATGGGCAGCAACGAGACACCTGAGAGCGAAAGACTGTACAAGCTGATTGATGTGCTGGGAGTTAATTTGTGACGCAGACCAATGTAGATTTTCTGACAACAACTGATCCTGCCATTGCGGGATTAATTCAGCAAGAACTGAATCGGCAACGAGCGCATTTAGAGCTCATTGCGAGCGAGAATTTCACATCTCCGGCAGTCCTAGCTGCTCAAGGATCAGTTCTTACCAACAAATATGCAGAGGGCTTGCCTCGTAAGCGATATTATGGCGGTTGCGAATATATCGATCAGGTTGAGCAGTTGGCCATTGATCGCGCGAAAGAACTATTCGGAGCGGCTCATGCCAACGTGCAGCCTCATTCCGGTGCACAAGCCAACTTTGCGGTTTTTCTGGCTCTACTCGAACCGGGTGACACCATTATGGGCATGGACTTGTCTCATGGCGGACATCTGACCCACGGCTCTCCTGTCAACGTGTCTGGCAAGTGGTTTAAGGTGTGTCACTATGGTGTCGATAGAGAAACTGAAACATTAGATTACGAACAGGTTCGTGAGCTGGCGTTGCAGCATCGTCCCAAGATGATGATTTGTGGCTACTCGGCCTATCCAAGAGTCATTGACTTTGCCAAGTTTCGGGCGATCGCAGACGAAGTTGGCGCTTACCTTCTAGCAGATGTCGCTCATATTGCAGGTCTTATTGCGAGCGGTCTGCATCCCAATCCAATTCCCCATTGTCACGTTGTCACCACCACGACTCACAAGACCCTGCGAGGGCCAAGGGGTGGATTGATTATGACCAATGACCCGGAACTGGGTAAGAAATTTGATAAGGGCGTTTTTCCAGGGTCTCAGGGAGGGCCGTTAGAGCATGCAATTGCGGCAAAGGCAGTCGCATTTGGAGAGGCGTTGAAGCCCGAATTTAGAACCTACTCGGCTCAAGTGATTGACAATGCTAAATCCTTAGCGACTCAGCTTGAAGCTCGTGGGCTTAAAGCGGTGTCAGGCGGAACTGACAATCATCTTGTGCTCGTTGACTTGCGTTCAATCGGCATGACTGGAAAGGTCGCCGATCAACGTGTGAGCGACGTCAATATCACCGCAAATAAAAATACGGTGCCGTTTGACCCAGAGTCTCCGTTTGTAACGAGCGGATTGCGGTTAGGGTCACCAGCCATGACCACGCGCGGCATGGGAACAGCAGAATTCACGGAGATTGCGAATATCATTGCCGATCGCCTGCTCAATCCTGAGGATGGTGAGGTTGCCCAAGCATGTCGTCAGCGCGTTAAGGCGCTATGCGATCGCTTCCCGCTTTATCCCCATTTGACGATTTCTCAGCCCGCGCTAGTTTAGGTGAGAACATGTCAATGTTCCTTGAAAATTGTGTTATGCACTCTGCTTTATCCTGATTTGCTTAGCAGGCTTGAGTAAATCTCGGTGGAAACAATGAGTTGGGCTAGATAATCTGGCTCAACTCGTTTCATAAGTATATAATCCTCAAATTAACTGGAATCGGGGTTATAACCCCGCCAAATTGCGAGAAAATCTTTTTTTAGCTCTAGCTTTGGAACGATAATTCACGTAGACTCTGCCTGAACGTCTTTCCATCTCTACCTGGTAGGATTTCAGATGCCCGCTCAGCTTTATCATCTCGTCTCATTTCTGGCTTCTGCTATTGTCGTCTTGATTAGTACGCCACTCGTCAAACATATTGGCCTATCTGCCGGACGTGTTGATCTACCAAGCGATCGCAAGGTTCATCAACGTCCAATGGTGCGTCTTGGCGGAATTTCTATCTTTATCGGAAGCTTGACGGCACTGCTAATTGTTTGGGCAATGGGAGGGTTTGGCATTTTACCCCCTCATAAAGAATATGAGATTTGGGGCGTCACGATTGGCGGGCTGGCCTTCTTTCTAATTGGTTTAGCCGATGATTTATTTGGGTTATCTCCTGCGTCTCGTCTATTGATGCAAGTGGCGATCGCGGCTTGTGCCTGGCAAGTTGGTGTACAAATCGAGTTTCTCACCATCCCATTTATAGGTTTAATTCCTCTCCCCGTATGGTTGAGCGTGCTTATTACCATCATTTGGCTAGTTGGTATGACCAACGCCATCAACTGGATTGACGGATTAGATGGGTTGGCGGCTGGAGTGTCTGGCATTGCGGCGGTTGTCATGTTGATGGTCAGCCTATATATGAATCAGCCCGCTGCTGCCCTCATTGCGGCTGCCCTCGCAGGGGGGGCGCTCGGATTTCTTCGCTATAACTTTAATCCAGCTCAAATCTTTATGGGTGATGGAGGGGCCTATTACATTGGGTTCACCCTAGCAGGAGTCAGTGTCATCGGTTTGATTAAAAGCGTCACTACGGTTGCCGTATTATTGCCTTACCTAATCTTGGCAGTGCCAATTTTAGACATGTCAGCCGTAATTTTGGATCGACTCCGCCACGGAAAATCGCCATTTGCTGCCGATAACCGTCACCTCCACCATCGCTTGCTAAACGCCGGGTTATCGCATCGATTAACCGTTCTATTTATTTATTCACTGACGCTTTGGGTGGGGAGTCTAGCCGTCGCATTTGCCGGTGTGCCAAGCGGTTTGGTATATGCATTAGCTGCAACGGCCTTATTAAGCTATACCTGTTGGAAAGCTCGAAAACATGCCCGCCAGCAGTAAGAATCGTCATAAAATTCCATGAATGCAAGTGCTGAAATCATCTGCGTAGGGACTGAGCTTCTTCTGGGCGAGATTTTAAATAGTAATGCTCAGTTTCTAGCCCAAGAACTTGCCAGACTCGGCATTTCCCACTATTACCAAACGGTGGTGGGAGACAACCCGCTCCGCTTGAAGAAAGTCATTACAACAGCATGTGAGCGATCGCGCCTACTGCTTTTTACAGGGGGGCTGGGTCCGACCCCTGACGACCTTACCACTGAAACCATTGCCGATTTTTTTGGGGTTCCGTTGGTTGAGCGCGCCGAAATCTTAGAGGATATTGCTCGCAAATACGCTCATCGGGGTTGGATTGTCTCTCCTAGTAATCGAAAACAGGCGCTACTTCCAGAAGGGGCTGATGTTCTTCCAAATCCGCAAGGAAGTGCGCCAGGTATGATTTGGACACCGAGACCTGGGTTGACGATTCTTACGTTTCCGGGTGTGCCTAGCGAAATGCAAACCATGTGGCAGCAAACCGCAGTTCCGTATTTGCAATGTCAGGGATGGGGCAGCAGCACGATTTATAGCCGGACTCTCAAATTTTGGGGAATCACAGAATCTGCGCTTGCCGAAAAAATTCAACCCTTTTTTGACCTTCAGAACCCAACCGTCGCTCCCTATGCAGGACAGGGAGAAGTGCGGCTACGAATTTCAGCACGGGCAGAATCATCCGATACAGCCCTTCAGATCATTCGCCCCGTCGAGCAAACGCTTCAAGACATGGGTGGAGACCACTACTACGGTGCAGACACAGACACGTTGGCATCGGTAGTGGGAGACTTGTTGAGCAATGCCCAGGAGACCTTGGCGGTTGCTGAATCTTGCACGGGCGGAGGGCTCGGAGAGTTGCTTACGACTGTCTCAGGTAGCTCAAGCTATTTCAAAGGAGGCGTCATTGCTTACGCTAACGACGTCAAGGAGGCGTTACTGGGAGTTAATCACGAAGATTTGCAAGCTCAGGGGGCCGTCAGTGATGTTGTGGCTCAGCAGATGGCCGCAGGCGTGTGCGATCGCCTCGGCACAACCTGGGGGCTCAGCATCACGGGCGTCGCTGGACCCACGGGTGGGACATCTGCCAAACCCGTGGGTTTGGTCTATATTGGGCTAGCAAGTGCAGATGGTGTAGTAACGAGCACAGCACACCAGTTTGGAGGATTGCGCGGGCGAGAGTGGGTTCGCTGGATGAGTGCATGCACTGCACTAGACTTGCTCAGGCGTCAAGTCTTAACCAACCGTAAATATTGATCGCGTAACCTTGATCATTTCCTCTAATTGGTTATTATGAAGAAGAGACGATAAAGTGTTAGCTACCTAACTTTCTAGCTGGGTTTTTTTAAAAACTCTTAAATGCTTCCTGGCTTAAGTAAAGGAGTAAATATTTCTAATGGATTACCTTGACGGCATACTTGACAAGCTTAAAGATTGGGTCCGCAAGTTGCTTGATGCGCTGCTGGGGCCCGATGCTCAACCCGAATCCGAACCGATCCCAATTCCAGTTCGAGAAGGGCAGCGCCGCCGTTAAGTCGGCATGAGCACAGCGTCGAGTGTTGCCAGCATTCTTGTACTTCATGGGCCTAACCTGAACCTGCTGGGTGTCAGACAACCCGAGGTGTATGGGTCAACTACGTTAGATGATATCAACCAAATCTTGAGTGAAGATGCTTCATCCTTGTCGATATCTCTTAGCTTTTTGCAGTCTAACCATGAAGGGCATTTGATTGACGCAATTCACGGCGCTCTGAAGATTTATCAGGGAATACTCATCAATCCTGGTGCCTACACGCATACGAGTATTGCTCTTCAAGATGCGATCGCCTCGGTTGGTGTGCCGACGGTTGAGGTCCATCTCAGCAACATTTACCGCCGTGAGGCATTTCGACATCATTCGTATGTTGCGCCTGTTGCGATCGGGCAAGTCAGTGGGTTTGGTGTCGAAAGCTATCGGCTAGGATTGCGCGCCCTTGTCAGCCACTTGAGGTCAAAGTAGCTTGGTGCAGTGCAGAAGGATATGTAGGTTGCGTTTCAATCGTAACCTGGAGCGCTGGCTGAGAATTGAGCAGATTGTGTTAGCTCAGGTCTCTGAGCTGGCTTTTCTGTATTTATCAAGATTTATCAAGACATTTCTGTAAGCTTCGCTAGATCGGGTCTGTCAACTTCAGCACCAGCTTCTAGGATTGGAAATAGGAAATCGTGTTTCCTATTCGTTGTATTGCGATTGTGGGTAAATAACAGCCATGTTGAGCCAAACGCTTAATCAACTCAGGAATCTGTTTGCCGAAATGGATCGGGCATTAGTTGCCTATTCAGGCGGGGTAGACAGCACGTTGGTTGCGAAGATTGCCTATGATGTGTTGGGCGATCGCGCATTAGCGGTCACGGCCGACTCTCCATCGCTATTGCCCGATGATTTAGAAGATGCCCGGATTCAAGCGGCAACGATTGGTATTTCTCATGAAATTATTCGCACGCATGAGATGGATAATCCCAATTACACCTCAAATCCAGTCAATCGATGCTATTTCTGCAAGAGCGAACTTCACGATACTCTCAAGCCCCTGGCGCTCAAACGCGGTTATCCCTACGTGATTGATGGCGTGAATGCAGATGACTTATCCGATTATCGTCCCGGTATTCAAGCTGCAAAAGAGCGAGGTGCGCGATCGCCTTTAGCAGAAGTTGGCGTGACGAAGCTAGAGGTTCGACAGCTATCGAAAGAATTAGGGCTGACCTGGTGGGATAAACCTGCTCAGCCTTGTCTGAGTTCCCGATTTCCATACGGTGAAGAAATCACCGTGGGTAAGCTTCAGCGCGTTGGGAAAGCCGAGCGCCATCTCCGTAGCTTGGGCATGACGAATCTGCGGGTTCGCTCGGAAGGCGATACGGCACGGATTGAGTTGCCGCCCGAGCAAATCAAAGATTTTGTCCTGACGGCTAATTTGCCTTCACTCGTCGAACAGCTTCAAGCCTATGGCTTTTTGTATGTCACGCTTGACTTGGAAGGATATCAGAGCGGTAAGCTCAATCGGGCACTTCAGCGTCCGTCATCGGATAGCGCGACGAACGATGATCTAGCGACTGCTAGTAGAGGATGAGTGAGCGTCTACGATCTCACGGACTCGATAAATCGGTCGTCCCTGAGATTCGTGGTATGTTCGCATGAGCAACTCTGCAAGAAGCCCAAAACTAAAGAGCTGGAGCCCGCCTAACACTAACAGAATCGACAAAATCAATAGGGGGCGATCGCCAATGCTTTGCCCCAAGCCAATCTTTAAGAACGACAGATAGACTCCCAAAACCATCCCCAATACGATTGCCCCGACCCCAAACAGGCCAAACACATGCATCGGGCGAGTCAGAAATTTCTTCATGAAAAAAATGGTGAGCAGATCCATTAGTACACGAAACGTGCGCCCTAACCCATATTTGCTCTTTCCAAATTGTCTGGCATGATGGCTAACTGGAATTTCAGCAATGCGGGCGCCTTCGATAAAGGCTAGAGCAGGCAAGAAGCGATGCAGTTCGCCGTAGAGATTCATATCGGCAACGAGTTCTGCTCGATATGCCTTAAGAGAACAGCCGTAGTCATGAAGCTCGACTCCCGTGACGCGTCCAATCACCCAATTGGCGATTTTAGAGGGTAGCAATCGGGTTAACGCGGCATCCTGACGGTCTTTTCGCCAACCGCTTACCAAGTCGTATCCGTCATCTAGCTTGTCCACCAGTCGAGGAATGTCGATGGGGTCGTTTTGCAAATCGCCGTCCATGGTGATCACGATGCACCCTGCGGCATATTTAAATCCGGCTGCCATTGCCGCCGTTTGACCATAATTACGGCGAAACAATACGGCTTTCAAATCAGTGCGCTGGGTAGCTTTTTGCTTAAGAAGCTCAGTCGAACCGTCTTGTGAACCATCGTCAATACACACAATTTCGTAGCTGATATCGTGCTCTTGGAGCGTAGTTGCGATCGCCTCCAACAGTTTCGGGAAGCTCTCAACCTCGTTATAGATGGGCACCACGATCGAGACGTCTGGCTGAGCGGGTGTGATTCCTGATGGGTCGGATTGATGAGGCAAAACGGTCGATATGCTCATGGTCGTTTGTAAATTAGCGCGATAAAACGATTCGTAGAATGAACCAATAGTATTGACGTGAATTGGCGCCACTGATGCAGGATACGCTGCTTTAAGATTTAAGATTACCAGATCGGCTCGCAAGCTCCTTCGCGAGCCTCCCATTCAACCGCTCGTCTAACCATGCTAAGCCAGCTCCCCCTGCTTCGGCTAATGTGCTAATCAAGCGATATATGGCAACGCTACTCAAAATCAGCCCGGTCGAAAACTGACCATCGAGTAGGGCGATCGCAGTTGCCTCAAATACGCCAATGCCGCCAGGGGCTCCTGGAATCACCAATCCGAGTAGCCAAGCAATGCTGAAGGCACTAATGAGCGCTGGGATGTCACTTAATTCAATCGATCTTAATGCAAAGACGACCCACAAAAATCCTGCGCTGCGGAGTCCCAGAAATACGAATTCACCCAATAGAGGTCGCAGCGGATATCGGTGAATCTTCAGTGGTGGCACTACGACTTCAGACGAGCGATCGTCTAGTGGTGCATCCGGTTCAGGATTGGGTTTGGCGTGTCCTTTGAGCTTTTTAACATAGCGGAGCAAACCATTAAGAATCCGAGGATGGACAATTGCTAACACTCCCAAAAGCCCGACAATTTGTAGGGCGAGATTGCTTCGCTGGCCGCTGATTAACGCAACTAAAAGCGCCGCTGCTGCCATAAGTAGCGGTTCGAGCAGCACGCTCAACGTCGATGCTTCGAGGGAATATCCGGCTGCCTTAGATGCCCAGACTCGACCATAAAAATGCCACACATTGCCGGGCAGATATTTGGCGATGTTGGTCTTGAGATAAACCAAAATTCCCCATACTCCTGAAGCGGGCTGATGGAGTTCTCGCAATATCAAACTCCAGACCCAACCAGACCAAATGTGGGCGAGTAGGGTTGTGCCTAGGGCGATCGCCAGACACGCCCAACCGCTCGAATCGATGCGAATTGAGGCAACGTCTTCCCAGTGAGCTACCAGAGTTTCTATCAAAAAAACTAGCGTACCGCCTAAAATTACCCAACGGAGATAGGGCTTCAGGCGTTTTACAAGATGACGAATCGTTGCCCACACCGACTGCTTTCTGTTCATTCACATGTTTGACTCATAGCAGTTTAGATCTGATTAATCGAAATGAGTGCATCAGCGCGATCGCCGACTGCCAAACATTCGCGCGTAGACATAGGTAAAGGCACTTCCCCAAAAAAATAACTGGCATGTCAAATATAGCCACAGCATGAGCACCATCACACCGCCGACCACCCCATATGACTGAAAGTGGCTTCCAATATGAATCACGCTGTTACTAACCAACTGCTGTAGCCCAACTAGCAAGGTCGTTGTAATCAACGCGCCTAACCACACATCACCCCACGCGACTCGGGTCGCCGGAAGAATCTTAAACAAGATCATGATGACTAGCGCTAGCAATAAGAAAGACGAGGTAAGCTGCAAAATGTTGATGAGCAGCGCCTCATCGATCTCGATAAACGTAATCTGGTCGCTGAAATTTTGAAGAATTCTCAAAATAACTTTGACCGCAATATTTGACATCAGCGATAAAAACAACAAAGCCGATGAGCTGAGCACCAGAATAAAGGACGTAACTCTGCGATGAACAAAATTCATCACCACAGTGATCAAATTCTCTTGGCTAGGTCGTTCTTCTGAGACTTTCCAGATAATGTCTAAATCTCGCTTGAGCGCTCCAAAGACTCCACTTGCCGTAAAGAGCAGTAGCGAGAAGCCCACAATTCCAGCGCCTACGCTGCTTTCATTCAGACTCAGCAATGTATTTTCAACAATGGCATAGGCATCGGGTGGCAATGATTCTTGTGTCAAGTTCAGAATTTCATTGTATGCGTCTGTGTTAGGCCCCGTTAGAAAGCCAAAAACGCTCAGCGCCACTAGAAACGTTGGAAAAATGGAAAATAAGGCATAGTATGCTAAGGCAGCACCCATCTCTAGACATCTTTCTTGCTGCCACTTCAGAAATGTGCGAAAAAATAGTTGAACAATTTTAGATTGGGCAATCTGTGTCTTGAAGAATTCAATCACAGGTGATTTACTCAGCAATGGTTGATTAGATTTTGAATGGTTAGTAACGCGTATCTGTCGGTCCGTTTCTCTCACTTATTTAAATGTTAAGCAACTGTTAACTAGTCCACAATACATCTCAGCTCGCTGTCGGATTTAGCTAGGTTTTGTGCCAATCTAGATGCCAAAACCTAGATGCCGTTTGATGCACGAATTAGCCTGGGCGAATCAAGCATAGGGTTAGAAGTAGCATACCAACAGTAAGCTTGCAAGCTGACTAGGCACAGATTTATGGATTTTTATTAAGATTACTGAGCGCTTAGGCTTGGCCTTATCAAATTCTAAAATTTTTGAGGTTTTAATGCGGATGGTTCATAGTCCTACGAGCTTGGATTTGTGCGCCAGACCGGGCGACCTTGGGCTCTACGCAGGTTCGATGTCCTAACGCGAGAGTATAAGGACATCTCTCTAAAAATTTTCTAATTCTAAGTGGTGAAATGTCGTCTCTACTAAGATGCTCCACGATGCGGTCTGATGAATCTTTGCAGCCTCTTGAAACTGATACCAGTGACTTTGGGTGTGATTCTCTTTCCAAAAGTATCGATCCCGAAACGAAGCAAAGCGAGGGATAATACCTGCTTTACGATCGTCGATGCCGCGAACGGATTGAGTGATTGCCTGGTCAAACCAATCTCTGGAGTCAAATTTAGGCAATTGTTGATGCCCATATGAGCGCTTTTCGCTCAGCCCGAGATAGTTTTGGATGCGATCGCCCTGCCGGTGATTGGTGGTGTCATAGTCACCAATGGCCTGGTCGAGATCGCAGATGAGCTGATCGGCATCGTGTTCTAGACACTGCGAGGAAACCGAGGAATCGACGCAACGACGATATTTATAAAACAAATGTCGAGTTGCGTCGAGAAATCGCTGCTTATTATCCACCTGAGCATTTGAGGTCACCAGTCGGCAGTCGTGCCAAATCAACGCAGGCCAGTCTGGGCTGTGTTTTGCGTCAGCATGACCAATGTTGGGCAAGGCCGAACTTAGCACGCCTTTCATCGCATTAAACACGTCATAATAGCCTACGAAGTTTTGGTGTGCCCACGTGTCTACATAGCTATGAGACGCAATGCCGATGCGATAAAGATTGTCGCTGGCGATCGCCTCATCCATAATTAAGTTTGCATTGCGGCTATTGGGAGTTGTGTTGAGGAGATGGAGTTTGCCGTCCTTGCGACGCGCCGTTGGAGCGAGCGGATCTCCCGGAATGAAATGAAAGATGGGATAAATCCGCATTAATTCATCCTTAGGCTTCAAAATATTGAGCGTCTGAGTGATGTAGTTGGCGTAAGCAGTAGATTGTCCGACATTAATTTGATAAATTTTATGATTTTCATCCACATACTGAGACGCATAGGCAATAATTTCGGCATCTTTAGGTGGAAAGCCTGCCTTTGCAGCGACCAAATAGTTAATGTAATAGTGATACTCAATATCCATACGAGTTAGCAGACTGGATGTTAATTGTGTCTATACCAATGCGATCGCCGTCCTTGATGCATGTTCTCAGCTTGTGAATAAACCCGATTTTATTCTGATTTATTCTTGATAGTAATTTGACTGGTTTTAATTGCAAGAGTATTTATAAAATATTGAATAAAATACTGATGCGTCTCTGGATCTTGCAAAATAATCTAACCCAAGCAGGATAGCCAATTAAAGGCATCGTACTTGGGTTAATAGCAGGGGCAACTAGGGGGCATTCACACCGTCAAAACAAATCTAAGTCGGTCACCGCTCCGACGCTACTTGAGGCAACTAGCTTGGCATATTTTCCTAATACGCCTTGGGTGTAACGCGGCTGAGGCGGTTGCCATTGAGCCCGACGCTGTGCTAATTCTTCCTCAGACAGGTGTAGATGCAGTAAACGCTGATCGGCATCGATAGTAATCGTATCTTCTTCGTTGACGAGGGCGATCGCCCCCCCAACAGCGGCCTCTGGGGCAACGTGACCCACCACCATTCCATAGGTTCCGCCCGAGAAGCGACCGTCGGTAATGAGTCCGACAGTGTCTCCTAGACCAGCACCGATGATAGCAGACGTGGGTGCGAGCATTTCTCTCATGCCAGGGCCGCCTTTAGGGCCTTCATATCGAACGACAATCACGTCTCCTGCCTGAATTTTGCCCGCCAAAATTGCGGTTAGACAGGATTCTTCCGATTCAAACACTCGCGCAGGGCCGGTGATCTTACGATTTTTGATGCCTGTGAGCTTTGCAACAGCACCTTCGGTTGCCAAATTGCCCTTTAAAATTCCTAAGTGACCCTGGGGATACATGGGAGTGCTCCACGGGCGAATGACGTCTTGAGTCGGATCGGGCTTAGTTGGAATATCTGCTAACAAATCACCGATGGTTTGTCCGGTAATCGTGAGTGCATCTCCATGTAATAGATCATGGTCAAGTAGCATCTTCATGACCTGCGGGATGCCCCCTGCTTGATGCAGGTCAGTTGCCACATATCGCCCGGATGGTTTGAGATCGCACAGCACAGGTACGCGATCCCGAATCGTTTCAAAGTCATCCAGAGTCAGCTTAACTCCGACAGCGTTGGCGATCGCCAGCAGGTGAAGCACGGCGTTAGTAGATCCACCGACTGCCATAATCACTGCAATTGCATTTTCAAATGCCTTGCGTGTCAAAATTTGGCGCGGCAGTCGCTGATCTCGAATTGCCTCAACTAGCACACGGGCAGACATTTCGGCGCTTTCCGCCTTTTCCCTATCTTCAGCCGCCATCGTTGATGAATACATAAGGCTCATGCCCATGGCTTCAAACGCAGATGACATCGTGTTTGCTGTATACATGCCGCCACATGACCCCGCTCCCGGACAGGCACGACGTTCGACATCGACGAGTTCTGTATCATCAATTTTGCCTGCGCTGTATTGCCCAACGGCTTCAAAGGCGCTGACAATCGTCAAATCTTGCCCGTTGTAGTGACCGGGTTTGATGGTGCCACCGTAGACAAAAATCGCAGGGATATTCATGCGGGCGATCGCAATCATGGCACCCGGCATGTTTTTATCACATCCGCCAATGGCTAACACGCCATCCATACTCTGCCCAGAACAGACTGTTTCGATCGAATCAGCAATGACCTCACGAGACACCAGAGAATATTTCATCCCCTCAGTGCCCATCGAAATGCCATCACTAATCGTAATGGTGCCAAACAGTTGAGGCATTCCATTTGCCTCACGGATGCCTGCCTCTGCTCGTTTCGCTAGATCATTTAAGCCTAAATTACACGGAGTAATCGTGCTATAGCCATTTGCAATGCCAATGATGGGTTTCGTAAAGTCTTGATCGCCGAACCCCACCGCTCGCAGCATGGCTCGATTTGGCGTACGCTGCACTCCTTGCGTAACCACTTGGCTTTTAAGATTCTCAGGCATCCTTTATTCCTAAACGAATTCAGCTATCTAAACTCACCCAAAGATTCTCTCAGAATGACCCCAGGTTGGGAACGAACTTTATAAATGTCTTCGCAATCAACGGCGTCGTGTCTAATGATTATAGCGGTGTGCGCTTGAGTTAGGCACGGCAGTGTAGGCGCGTCGTGGCCTACATCCCCATGTCTGTGTTTGACGCAATTGCGAATTGCTACAGCATAGAAAGCTCGAAATCAGATGATACATGATGATACATTAAGTCATTCGTAAAGAAGCGTCTTTAGGATAATCTCAATAATGCTCCAAATGATTTCATGAATCCATAGCAGTCTCTTATCAAATTCCATAGTGTTCTTTCATAGGTCTTACATCGAGTAAAGGGGCAAACCCCAGTCGTGGAGCCTCAACTCACTCCCTTGGCTTACCGAGCGATCGTAAAGACTACAGCCAATACGCTGATCAATTAAGAAATGGATACAGCCTATTACGTAATTCGAAGGATACTCCGTCAATTTACGGATAAATTCGGGCATCCTAACACTAGACAGTTGGGTATGGGTAAGAGTAGTGAGATATAATCAGCCATGCATGTTGATGAACTGCTGAATAGTTACACGGCAGGTTTACGTGACTTTCGAGGCTCAGACCTGAGCGGAATCAATTTGCGAGGCAAAACCCTCAAAGAAATTGACTTGCGTCGCGTTAACCTAGTTGGAGCAGATTTGAGCGAAGCCAATTTAACCTCGGCAAATTTGAGAGAGGCAAATCTGCAAGGAGCAAATCTCAACCAGGCCGATTTAACCGACGCGAATTTGATTGGTGCACACCTTTCAGATGCAACCCTGATTGGAGCAGAATTAACCAATGTTGGGTTGCGAGGTTCTAAACTGATTCGCACCAATCTGTATCGAGCTAACCTACCCGAAGCAAATCTCAGCGAAGCGATTTTGGATTATGCCAACCTCTCTGAAGCAAACCTCAATGAGGCCAGTCTCAATCGAGCCAAACTGATAGAGGCAGATTTGAGTCGAGCCATTTTAGATGCAGCAAATTTATCTAATGCAATTTTAAGTGCAGCGATTCTTGAAGGTGCAAATTTATCTAATGCATTGATGGATGGCGCAAGCTTGGAGGAAGCGGATCTGCGCGGGGCAGATTTAAGTCGAGCCAAGCTCACCGGAGCAAATCTCATGAATGCCACCCTGAGCCAAGCCAATATCAGAAGCGGAAATCTGAGTTGGGTATCGTTGAGAGGGGCAAATTTACGAAAGGCGAACCTTTATAGAGCTAAGTTGTGTTGGGCAAATCTTAGCGAAGCAGATTTGACAGAAGCAGTGCTCATCAGTGCCAATATCAATCAAACTAATTTTCAAAAAGCAATTTTGTTGGGTACGCTCATGCCTGATGGCTCAGCCAACTCAAATATCTGGGGCTAGATGAGTCGTTTACTAGAGCCCCACACACATTCAGCGTCCTAGTGCGAGAGCGTAAGGCTATAAAACATGGGATCAAAAAAAGGATTGGGCGATCGCCCAATCCTTAATTCAAGAAAAAATGGATTACAATCCAGTCGGTCAGTCAGCCGCCTTATTTGTTGTCTGTCTCAGAGAATTCGGCATCGATGACATCATCATCACTCCCCGATGATGAACCTGCGCCTTCGTCGGGAGCGCCTGCACCTGGAGCACCTGCGCCTGCACCGCCTGCGCCTTCGGGTGCGCCTTGCTGCTGATATAGATTGCTGCTGACACTGTAGAAGGCTTGCTGAAGCTCGGTTGTGAGGCTCTTGATTTTGTCGTAGTTTTCGGTGTTGACAGCCTCACGCAGGTCTTTGATAAGACCCTCGATCTTCGCCTTATCATCGGCAGGAACTTTATCCCCAAGTTCACTAAGCTGCTTCTCGGTTTGATAGGCAAGAGAATCAGCCTGATTTCTCAGATCAATTTTTTCACGACGCTCTTGGTCTGCCGCTGCATTAGCTTCAGCTTCGTTAACCATGCGCTCGACTTCGGTTTGAGGGAGTGTTGAAGCGCCAGTGATGCTAATGGACTGCTCTTTCCCAGTACCCTTATCGGCTGCTCTCACGTTGAGAATACCATTGGCATCGATGTCAAAGGTTACTTCAATTTGAGGCACACCTCGGGGTGCGGGTGGAATTCCATCTAAGCGGAACGTTCCAAGACTCTTATTGTCATTCGACATTTCCCGCTCACCTTGCAGCACGTGAATTTCCACGTTGGTTTGACCATCAGCTGCGGTTGAGAAGACTTCAGACTTCTTAGTTGGGATGGTGGTGTTGCGAGGAATAATCTTGGTCATTACGCCACCCAAGGTCTCAACACCCAGAGATAGCGGAGTGACATCAAGCAGCAGAATATCTTTGACTTCCCCGGCTAAGACTCCTGCTTGAATTGCAGCACCCACAGCAACCACTTCATCGGGATTAACCGATTGATTGGGGGACTTATCTAAGACTCGCTTAACAAGCTCTTGCACCGCTGGAATTCGAGTAGAACCCCCAACCATGACGACCTCATCGATCGCTCCTTTGTCGAGTTTGGCATCGCGGAGTGCATTCTCAACCGGAACCCGGCATCGATCAATTAAATCAGCCACCAACTCTTCAAATTTGGCCCGAGTCAGCGTCATATCAAGGTGCTTCGGACCATCTTGAGTGGCGGTAATAAAGGGCAGATTGACCTCGGCTTGTGTGACACTGGAAAGCTCAATTTTGGCTTTCTCCGCAGCTTCGGTAAGACGTTGCAATGCTTGCTTGTCTTTGCGAAGATCAATGCCTTCTGTTTTTTGGAACTCGGCTGCCAGGTAGTCCACAATCTTCTTATCGAAGTCGTCACCCCCTAGATGGGTGTCTCCAGACGTTGCCAATACTTCAAATACACCGTCTCCGACCTCTAGAATTGACACGTCAAACGTACCACCACCCAAGTCAAAGACGAGTACAGTTTCATTACTCTTCTTATCGAGTCCGTAGGCAAGGGATGCCGCGGTAGGCTCGTTGATAATTCGCAGAACTTCGACACCCGCAATTTTACCTGCGTCTTTCGTCGCCTGACGCTGAGAGTCGTTAAAGTAAGCCGGAACCGTAATAACGGTTTGAGTCACCTGCTCACCCAGATATTTACTGGCATCTTCAACGAGCTTTCGAAGAACTTGGGCAGAAATTTCTTCGGGTGCAAACTGCTTGCCTGCTTGAGGGCAGTCCAGCTTAACGTTGCCATTGACGTTGACCACGTTGTAGGAAACTTCCGTTGCCTCGTGGGTCACTTCTTCAAATTTGCGTCCAATGAACCGCTTCACTGAATAGAAGGTATTTTGCGGGTTCATGACGGCTTGACGCTTTGCAATCTGCCCAACAAGGCGATCGCCATTTTTCGCAAAGGCTACAACCGAGGGAGTCGTGCGGAAACCCTCTGCATTAGCAATAACGGTTGGCTTTCCACCTTCCATGACTGCCACGCACGAGTTTGTTGTACCTAAGTCAATTCCTACAACTTTTGCCATACTGATGCTCCGGTCTACTACAGATTAAAATGCTTCATTAACCAGGTTTAGGGTCTGCACTTTTCCCCCGGGTCTAGATATAAAGGGGGTCTCCATCTTATATACTGCTGACCTAGCTCTCTCTATTGAAGGGGGGGTTACCGAACAATCTCTTGGACGGTTTCACGTTGGCGCTACCGATCCATCACAATTAGCCATGCAGACTCGCTAATTTCTTCTGTGCACAAAGCCTGTTCTTTTTCTCAGTTTAAGAAGGGATGGATTGTTTGAGATTAGGGCGAACCGTAACTAGAGAGTGGGATTTGCCGCCATTTAGCATTATTTGGTCGGATCTGGGTCGGATCTGGGTCAAATCTGGGCTGGATCGGGACTAGATTGGGCGGAATCTGGCCCACTCACTCATGTCAGGCGAGCCGGATCGTTGGGTGAGCATGGCAGAATGGCGAAGTGACATCAGGAGCGATGTGATGAGTCAGGTCGTTGTAATCGGATGTGGAGTTATTGGAGCCGCGATCGCCTATGAACTCAGCCAAATTGACGGACTAAGCGTCACGGTGCTCGATCGCCAACCTCCCGCTCAAGCCTCAACGGGTGCGGCATTGGGAGTACTCATGGGAGCCATTAGCCAGAAAACAAAAGGGCGTGCCTGGAGACTCCGAGATGCCAGCATTCGCCGGTATCAAACCTTGATTCCTGAACTGGAAGCCAGAACCGGACAGACGATTCCGGTGAATCGCGATGGCATTGTGTTGATTCAATTTGCTGATGATGATGTCTCAAAGTGGGAACGAATCTTGGATTTGCGGCGATCGCAAGGATGGAATCTACACATTTGGGACAGGGTAAAACTGCGTAATCGCTGTCCTCAGATTGGGGATTCGTTGGGCGATCGCACCATTACTGGAGCTATTTATTCACCCGATGATCTCCAGATTGATCCCACTGCGCTTACCCAGGGACTGATTACAGCCGCCCAGCACAACGGTGCAACCGTACGGTTTGATGCGGAGGTGACCGGGTTTGAGGCGATCGCCTCCGCAGATTGCTTAAAGACGTGTCATGCCATCCAGGTTGTGAATTCGGATCAGGGTGTGAATCCAGAACACCCTGCGCCAATGCGTAGCCCGTCGGTTGAGAGCCTCCCCAAGCCTGATTTAAGCCGAGATTTTACTTCACTCCAGCCTATTAACTCGATTGATGCTGACTGGGTGATTGTGGCTGCCGGACTGGGGTCTGCTCAGCTTTCTCAAATGGCTCCCACGCCGCTCGATGTTCGCCCTGTGTTAGGGCAGGCGATGCGCGTCCGACTTGATTCTCCCATGGGACATGACGACTTTCATCCGGTGATGTCGGGCAATGATATTCATATCGTGCCGCTCAGACACCACGCCGAACCCAATCACTATTGGGTCGGCGCAACGGTCGAATTCCCGGATGACGCCGGATTTGTCGTTGCTAATCAGCAGCAGCTTGAAACAGTCTGGCAAGGGGCGATCGCCCTATGCCCTGCTCTAGAAAACGCCACTGTCGTGGAAACGTGGTCAGGATTGCGCCCCCGCCCGTGGAATCAATCTGCGCCTGTAATCGAACCGCTGGCGGGATATACCAACGTGATTCTCGCCACCGGGCATTATCGCAATGGCGTGCTTTTGGCTCCCGCAACGGCTCAACGAGTCGCTGAGATGATCGGGGCGGGGGATGTAAGAAAGTAGGGGGCGATCGCTACGAGGCAATTCCATCTTTGGCTGCCATAGACAGCATCAAATCAATCACTCGACACGAATATCCCCACTCATTGTCATACCAAGACACGACCTTAAAGAAGTTGGAATTGAGTTCAATTCCGGCTCCGGCATCAAAAATGCTGGAATGCGAATCTCCATTAAAGTCGGTCGATGCAACGGGTTCGTCTGTGTAGCCTAGAATTCCGGCTAAATCGCCCGTTGCAGCCGTTTTCATGGCAGCGCAAATATCCTGATAGCGGGTCGCCTGCTCGGTTCTAAAGGTTAGGTCTACGACTGAAACATTAGGGGTTGGCACTCGAAACGCCATGCCGGTGAGCTTTCCCTTGAGTTCTGGCAAAACCAGCGTGACGGCTTTGGCGGCTCCTGTTGAGGCTGGAATGATGTTTTGTCCGGCTCCTCGCCCGCCTCGCATGTCTTTTTTGCTGGGGCCATCAACCGTAGGCTGGGTTGCAGTCGTTGCATGAACTGTTGTCATTAACCCTTCTGCTAGGCCAAAGGCGTCATTGATTACTTTGGCGATCGGAGCCAAGCAATTAGTTGTACAGCTTGCATTTGAGACGACCACATCGTTGGATGGATCAAACGCAGAATGGTTGACTCCCATTAACAAGGTCTTGACCTTATCTGGGTCTTTGGTGGGTGCTGAAATCACAACCCGTTTTGCACCGGCCTTCACGTGATTTGATGCGCCGTCATAGGTGGTGAATAACCCTGTCGATTCGACGACATAATCGACTGAATACTTGCTCCACGGCAACTCTGCTGGATTCTTAACCGAAAAGCAGGGAATGAGCGTTCCGTTGACGACAATGCCGTCATCTTGAGCTTCAACCGTTCCCTTAAAGCGTCCGTGGGTTGAATCGTATTTCAGCAAATATGCCAGATTTTCGGGGGGAACTAAGTCATTAATGCCAACAAATTCAATATTGGGATTGTCAATTCCTGCACGAAATACAAGCCGCCCGATGCGACCAAATCCATTGATACCTACCTTCACGGCAGCCATATGACTATCTCCTTACGGGTTAGCAACTTTGTTCTCCTCTATAACCGGTTGTCTTGGAAACTCTGAATTTCCAAGCTAGAGGTAGTTTGCGTGTCGATCATCTACACAGTAATCCACAAAGATGATTGCTCCCAGTGTAAGGGACTGCTTAAGAAAAGACTGGCTGTCTTACGGCTGTCTTAAGGATCAAACAATGAGTCGTTAAGAGACCTCACTATGCTCCCTAAGCAATTTAATCAACGAATGAAATCAACGAATGAAATCCATGAATGAAATCCATGAATGAAATTTTCCAATAATCCGGAGAATAATAGAGTCGGAGTGACAGACATACGTGATTCAACGTTTCGAGTGTGTCAATATCCAGGTGGCTAGTTGCTATTTTTAGCGATAGACAGGTGTGTCTAGGATGAATCCAGAAAATGTAGCAGATTTTCTGCGTCGATATGGTGTGTCGGGGATATTCTTTATCCTGGCAGCCATTAATTTGATTAGCTATGTAGATAATGACAGTGGCAATGGCTTAGCACTTGCTATTCTTTTTGTTTGTTTGGGAACGCTGGCCGCGATTTTCTCAGATTTTCTCAAAGCGATTCTAGACGGTGTTTTAGATGCGTTTAAGCAGCCCATTACCGACTGGCTCATCAGCCGAATTGAAATCGGTTGGTGGGGCGTCACGGCTCGCTTTCAAAGCCGATATTATCAGCATCTGATTACGGCTTGTCAGGGCTATCGTCCTCAAGGATTGACGCTGCAAGGTCCGACGTTAGCGCTCGATAAAATTTTTGTGCCGCTCGGCGTCGCAACTCAGGTAGCAGAGCAGGCATCGTCTGCGATGATTCAGCCGACGCGCACGGCTCATCAATCGACCATTTGGGATTTTTTGGCGCGTAGTGCAGATCAGCAGTCATATCGACGAATTGCCGTCATTGGACCCCCTGGCTCGGGGAAAACGACCCTTCTCGTTCACCTGGCGTTAACGTATGCCAAGAATGCCCAGCGTCGCCAGCATCGTCAGGCTCCTCGGTTGGTTCCAATTTTGCTTTCGTTGAGAGATGTGCGAGAGGCAATCGCGCGCGATCGCCCCAGTCTTGCTGCGCTCATCAAACAGCAGCCGGCAATTCGTCAACTCAATCCCAAGCAGCGCTGGTTTGAAACCCGACTCACCCAGGGAAAATGTCTGGTGATGCTGGATGGCTTGGATGAGGTTGCCAACGAAACTCAGCGCCAGCAAATTAGCGCCTGGGTTGATCAGCAAATGCGGAACTATCCGACGAGCTGCTTTATTCTGACGTCTCGTCCGGCTGGATATCGCAATGCGTCTCTCACCGAAGAAGGGATTGCGCTAGAGTCGCAGCCCTTTACGCTAGAGCAAATGCAGCAGTTTATTCGGAATTGGTACGTGCAGACTGAGCTGATTAGTCGCCCGGTGCAGCGTGCTCGCGATCGCCGCCGCTTACGGCGAGAGGCGCTTGCAAAAGCGAACAATCTCATCGAACGCATCGAAACCAATTCCCCGCTGTCGGCAATGGCGTTTAACCCGTTATTGTTGACCATGATTGCAACGGTGCATCGATTTCGCGGGGCGTTGCCGGGGCATCGGGTCGAGCTTTACGCGGAAATTTGTGATGTGCTGTTGGGTAAACGTCAAACCGCCAAACGACTTCCGCTGTCGTTGACTATTGCTCAGAAGCGATCGGTGCTGCAAGCGTTGGCGTTAAAGCTGATGGAGCGCAACACCCGTGAATTTGACGCAGAGTTAGGCACGACGCTGATTGGCAAAGACCTCAAGGAAACCGTTGGTGACGATCTACCGCCTGCCGAGTTTTTGCGAGATATCGAACTCGACAGCGGATTGCTGGTTCAGAAGGAACAAGGCATTTATGAGTTTGCTCACTTGAGTTTTCAAGAATACTTGGCATCGGTGCAGGTCAGTGTCCAGCAGCAAGAGCACCTGCTGGTCGAACAAATCGATAACTCCTGGTGGACTGAAACCATTCGTCTATATGCCGTTCAAGTGCGTGATGCAACGTCGATTGTGCAAGCTGCGCTGGATGCTGCCCGTGAAGGGTCTGAAGAGTCCGCGATCACCACGCTAACGCTTGCCCACGGGTGCATTCAAGAAGAGGCAACGGTTGATGAGCGGGTCAAAGCATCATTGCGGAGCATGATTGAAGATCAGCTTAAATCGAGCGATCGCTCATTATTCAAACTCGCAGCCGAGGTCAAGCTATCTGGGCGATTTAATAATCTGCGTTCCATTGCGGCAGATGTTTACATTGATTCAGACTACATCACCCATGCTGAGTATCAGCTATTTCTAGACGATCAGCAGCGCTTAGGTCGCTACTATCGTCCTGATCACTGGACGCTGTTTCGGTTTACGCCCGCGGCTGCCCCAGCGCCAATCGTGGGAGTTCGAGCAGAAGATGCTCACGCCTTTTGCCACTGGCTGACTCAGCGTCGTACGTCATTAGGGTTTCGGTATCGACTGCCGATGGATTATGAAGCCATCCAGTATCCCAGCCACGATCGCCCCAGCTCTGGTCAATCCGTTGGCTATTGGTGTATCACTCGCAATCGCCTGGTTTTGCAGGGCATTCGTCCAGATCCGTGGCGGCAGTGGCACGATGAGTTACTCCCGAAGGTGCGAGACGCCTTAGAGCGCGATCGCCTCGTGGCTGAAAATCTAGTTCCCCCTGCCGTTACCTCATTGACGTTGAATGACACGCATCCAGTCCGCCTGACACTCGATGCGACTCTAGATCTCAGCCGTGCGCTTCAGAAAATTGCAGACCCGAAGCTGACTCGCGCCTTTGCCCTGATTCGCAATTTAGGACAGCATCGGACAACGGATGATATTCGAGCACTGAATCGTGCCATTATCCAGGCTCGTAATGCCCTACCCAAGCGCGATCGCCTCCTAAACCGCCAGTATAATCAAGATCGAGATTTGATAGACGTTCGAGCGTATTTGTTGCTCATTATCATTCTCTGGGAACGTCTGGGCGATCGCTACGGTAGCGTTACCCATAGGCGGCAGCACCGCCATTTCATGAGATTTTTGGCGCAGCGGGATGAGACCATTCAGCGAGAGTGCATCCAAAATCGCGACGAGACGCTCAACCTCTATGCCTTTTTTGTCTTGGTTGACGCGCGACGAAGCGGTCAGATGCCAGCGTGGGAAAGCATTCGGATTGTGCAGATTGCTGGATAGACAAGCACTACCCGCGCACGCGTGCCTGCTCGCTCAATGCCTTATAAGCAGCCGTAATCATCTTCATCCGGCGTTCAGCAAGAATGCGGAATTCTGGAGCTAGTCCAACGACTTTATCGGGATGATTCATTCGAGCCAGACCATGATAGGCTGCTCGAATTTCAGACAGCGTCGCGTCAGGCTGAATCCCTAGCACCTCATGAGCAGGCTTGAAGCGATGAGTCGGTTGGGGAACAGGACTGCTATGGGTTGACGAAATTGGGTCGTCGGCAGCACGGGGGGATAGCCATTCTTGTACGCTCTGAAACAGCTCAGCAAACTGTTCAGCAACCAGCACGTTTGACACATGCAGTTTCATGCTGATGCCGATACTTGCTAAAAGGGTGAGCAAACCATATTCAACCTGAACTAGCTTAGAATTGGCGTTTAATCGGGGATCTGGAGACCCGTCATTCCGCAAATGTTGCCAGGTTTGCCCGGTCAAGCTTGCATCTTTTGGAACAGATCCTCGTAGATTAATTCTTTCTCGCTCAAAACGAATCGTCAGCGCGCTGTAAGAAATAGCTGTGTAGAGCTTACGTCGCCACAGGAGAATGTAGTCAGGAAAGAAGAAAAGAGCGACATCCCCGATATGGATGCTCCAAATGGTTAGATTGGTCGCAATCAGAGGCGGGGCGGAGCAAACAACCCTCACAGGGGAGGCATCAAAGTTAACAGAATGGCTGGCGCCCGCATTTTTGTGTCGATCTTGAACCATCTGCCGGGTTTCTTCCAGCCAGATTTTTTCTGAATTTGCCAAGATGCGACAGGCTCGCTGCACGGCTGCAAAGCGCGTCTTCATATCGGTATCAAGGCTGTAGTTGAGGGTGGTGACTTGATGCTGTTGGCGATCGCGCTCCATAAGCAACCAAGTCGATACTCCGGCGATTAAGATGATGCCTGCCACCCAGATCGGAGCGATCGCAAACACAATGAGCGAAAGCAGAGGAGTGCTCCCTAAAACCACTTTGGTATGTCCTGACCGCTGAGTCCGGGCATTGATCTGTGCAACAATTTCTCCGATTGGAGGTCGAGGGACATTGGCATAGCCGTTGCCCAGCTTGATATCGAAGCGCATAGCTCGCCTAATGGTATTTATGATCTCTGCAAGCACACTCAGCCATCTTAAAGGTATGCCAGAAGATATGCGTGGCAGTTTAGCCTATTGCCTAAATACGGCGTATGGTAGCAGCAGCCCGGATATGATTGGACAAATTTCTGAAGACTATTGGACGTCAGATTTTGGAAGATGTGATACACCCGCGTACGGCTCAAAAAGACCCACAACTTGTGATTTAAGTTCCTCTCTTCAGAAAATCATAGCAAGACATTCTTAATAGTCTGCGTCAGCCTCAGATGGCAATAACACCGTCGCTCGCAAAAACTTGAGACCGTTCACATCTTGAATGGGCTCGATAGTGCCAGATTCAATGTGGCTGGCAATCCATCCTTCTCGAATGAGATATCGCAGATATTCCTGATACTCATTGAGTTCTTGCTCAGTCGAATAGACAATCGTTAATTTCCCTGGCTGCGTAATCCGGGTTTGGTGGTGATCGTCAATGGCTTTATCAATGCGCTTTTTGACGATTTCATAGCGACTATCGCGGGTGCCTCGCACATCAAATAATCGATCCGTTTCTTCGTCGTGGAAAATATCAACCGTTGTATCTTGCACCAAGATAAGATGAGACACCTGCAGGGTGACATCAGACTGTGCTAACAGGAGTGCCGAGCGGGCACAATCACAGACGGCGCGGAGTTGCTCATATCGGAGGCTTTTGAGACAGAACGGAGAAAATTGCGGATAAATCGATGCTCCGACATACATCATGTGATCGATGCCATCGGTGACTTCGATATCGCAGTAGTGTGGAATGATGGCCTGCATCCGCTCTTGCCAGCGCTCCCAAGTCTGTCTTAGGGTGCTGTTGATTCGAGCCAGCATGGCATCATAGCGAGCCCGCGCATTATAAACACAGCCCAGCTCAGGATTACAAGCAGACTGATAGGCATCAATGGCCGCTTTAGCAGCGGGGCTGTATTGGGCAAAGTGGTCAAAGTAGACCTCCAGGCGATCGCTCAAATAACGAATTCCGGTAATCTCGGCATCAACGGTCACCCCCTGCTGGAGACGATGCAGATGGTCGAGCATGTCGAGGTGAATTTGGTGAGTCAACTCACTGGTATCGTCTTCACAAACTGCTTCGATAACAGCTAACCCCAACCGAAATTGCGTTAATAAATCTGCTTGAATAGCACGATTGCGTTCTGCTGACGAACCCCGGATATCGGAAATGCCATATAGCGGATACACCTCGTCAAAGACAATAGCTTCGGGAGGTAACCCCCAATTTCGGCGTTCGGCTTCTTTAACAAATCGCCATTCGACGGCTGGGTGAATATTGTGGAGCAATCGTCGTTGACGAAGTTGCCGCAGGGCTGCGGTCAATGTCATCGCAAAGACTGGAATCAACTGCTCAGCGTGGCAACAGTTGAGACCATCAAACTGGTAGGGCTGATTGCTGATTAGACAAACGACCCCAATCGGCTGTTGAGCATCGTGTCTCGATTCGCGGGCATGGGTCATCAGGGGCATCAGCAGGAGCGATCGCACGCCGAGCGTGAGCAGTCGATGTCCGATGTCGGTGTGGCAGTCTTGGGCAAGGTCAGGCACCGTGAGAATCTGGTTGGTGGCGATCGCCCTCATCAGGTGAGACTGCTGTAGGGACTGAAACGAATAGTCTCCAATGTCCAAATCTTCGCTCACTGACCCAGCAAACAGCCGAACTTGTTCACCATCGACGCTGACGATGACCGTATTGTCTGCCCCAAAAAGCTGACGCATTTCATCATTGATCCGCTCAAATTGGCGAGGCTTCAGAATCGAATTTTGCTCAATCAGCAGTTGCGTAATCCGGCGGATGCTCTCCTGATCGGTGACATCGACGCCTTCAAGCAGCAAAAAACCATCGGTGCAATAGTTTGAGAAATCAATCCGCGTGATCATGTCGTCAATACATGCCGGACGAGTCAGATGAATCTGCACCTCTTGGTCAGATAGAGTCTGCAAGCCGAGTTCTGCAAATTCATCTCGTTGAGCATCCACGCAGGTTACCTGCAACCGATCTGAGCGCAGCCAGCATCGAATATATCGGACGTTTCGATAGAGTGGACTCTCAATCGTCAGCAGGATGGGTTCGGTGAGCACGCGACAGACAGATGGCTCAATCTGATAGCGATCGCGCAGGACGCGATACAAAATTTGTTGGTGATATAGCCGTTGAATCGCGTCAAAATCACGGCTCGACACCACAGACCGCAGCGGTACACACGGGGCACTCCTGTCATCGAGGGCGATCGCCGAGTAGGAATCATCGTGAGGAGGCAAGCCCGTTAGCAAGCAAAAAGGATCATTGGCTGTCACAATGCCCAGCGTGTTGGGTGTAATCACGGCTGCAAGCATGTGGCTACACTGCTGAACAGCATTGAGCCAGCTCCATGAGAGCATTCGAGGCGATGAGCGAGACCGACCCACATCAGCCGAGTCAGATTGGGGAGACGCCTGCAAGGCAGGGCGATCGCCAGAGGCGGGATTAGAATCAGGACGATTGTCAGGATTAAACATCAGCTGGGTAGGCTGCATAGGTCGCATGGAAGGAGGAGATGGAGTTGACTATTTCCATTTCATCCTGGCTTGGCGAGGAGTGCCACCCCTCAAACAGGTCGAATCGTCTGGTAAATACTGATTTCAAGGAATTTTTGATGGGTTGACCGGACCGATTGATGATTTTATAAGTGTCTCTTCTGATGTCGGGTAAGAATGTCCCGGCTTTAGACGGGGATAGTCTAGCGTCAGATGGGAACGTTCTCGCGTTGGGTAAGGATGCTCCGGTGTTGAATGGGAATGCTCTGGCTTGAAGTGAGGCTGTTCTCGTTCTATGTGAGGCTGTTCTCGTTCTATGTGAGGCTGTTTTCGTTCTATGTGAGGCTGTTCTCGTTCTATGTGAGGCTGTTTTCGTTCTATGTGAGGCTGACCCGGTTTTAAGTGAGGCTGACCTGGTTTTAAGTGAGGCTGACCTGGCTTGAAGTGAGAATTATCGTGTTCTATGTGAGGACAGTCTCACTGGGAACATGTCACCTTTGCAGATTTGCCCTCATCCCCCAACCCCTGCTTCGCGCGCCCTACGGTCTACTTCCAAGCAGGCAGAAGGGGTGCTCGCTGTGCAAGAACGGGGTCGTTTTGTGTGAGCACGATGTCCTTATGAATCGATGGGGAAATATTGGCTACCTTGTCTCGATGATGCCTGCCAGCGCGACGCGGTTAACCACTCAACACCCCATTGGGGGCGATCGCCTTGCATATCGCTTCACCCCCTCATTACGATTAAGAAGCACACCAGACCGATTCTTGGCCTACCAAATCCCAAACCACCGACCTCTATGGCAGACTATCAACGCATCGAGTATCGCATCACCTCAGATGGCACTGTGACTGAAACGGTGCTGAATGCGACGGGCGCAAGCTGTACAACAACGACATCTGGCATTGAGCACGCCTTGGGTGAGCTTGAATCTCAAGAGCATTTGCCCAGCTATTACGAGGGAGATGAACTGCTTTTAGACGATGTCTCCCCATCGTTGAAGAATCAGCAAACCTAGGAGGGAGCCATCGTGCACAGTGACTTAGCCGGATTTGGATGGGTGATTTCCATCGGCGGTATTCTGGTGGCGCTGAGTGCATTGGGGCGCAGGCGTCAATCGTCTCCTCCGTCCGTTTCTGTGTCTGTCTCTCTGGATGAATATGCGGCCCTTCATGACCAGTGTTTGCGATTAAGAACCGAACTCGAACGCCAAAAAAATTTCATCTGTGATGACATGCGAGATGCCACGTTTGACCAGTTGCAGTCGCTATTGGTGAGCTATCCAACCGTCCGTAAACTGGTTCAAGATAATCCTGACCTGCCTGCTAAAAACGTGACAGCTCTGTTTACACCGTTAGAAAATGTTGTGAGAACGTGGGGCTATGATCCAATCGGAACGCCGTGGGAGCAAGTTGCCTATGATCCTCAACTGCATCACGCTGATGCGGATGATGTTGAGGTAGGTGAGCCAGTGTACGTTCGGTTTGTAGGCTATCGTCAGGGCGATCGCATCGTGTGTCCTGCTAAGGTCAGCCGCACTCTACCGCACATGACGACATGAATGGGGCGTTGACATGACCAATCTGCCAATCGCCATCGATTTTGGCACCAGCAACACGGTTGTTAGCATCCTTGAGCCTGACACCCAGACTGCTAAGACGCTGAGATTTCCAGGACTGTCGCGGGTATTTCGCCTAACCGCAGCCAACGGAGAGCCGCAAACGATTCCGGTGGTGCCGTCTTTAGTTGTGGTGAAAGAACCAAATCACCTGGTATTTGGAGAGCAGGTGCGATCGCAGCGATTGGAGTTCTCACACCCCAACCGGCTGTTTAAACACTTCAAACGCGATCTAGCCGCTGATTTTCAACCCCCGCCGCGATCGCTTGACGGGCAGATCTATAGTGCTGAGGCCATTTCAGAGCAGTTTATTCACCATATTTGGGCACAGTTGAAACCCCTTGGCATTACTCCGTCAGCGGTGACGTTTACGGTTCCAGTGGGGGCATTTGAGCGATATCTTGACTGGTTTCGAGACATTGCCGCCTCATTGGATATTTCAACGGTTCATCTAGTGGATGAATCGACCGCAGCAGCGCTGGGCTATGCGGTTCAGCATCCCGGATCGATAGTGCTCGTGATTGATTTTGGAGGCGGCACGCTCGATTTAAGTCTAGTTCGCACGGCTGTCACGCCAGGGGCGACCGTCCAGCGGGCAACCGTTTTAGCAAAGGCCGATGCCTACATAGGCGGCGAAGATTTAGACATCTGGATTGTGGAAGACTATTTGCTCCAGCAGCAACTGTCCCGAGAGGACATCGGTGAGATTGGCTGGCAAACGCTGTTAGCACTCGCCGAACGGCTCAAGATTCGGGTGTCGAGCGTGACTGAGGCAGCCGAAAGCTGGTTTGATGACAACACGCTTACAGCCTATGAGATGCGCCTGACCCGCGATCGCCTCGACGATATTCTGGAAGCCAATCAGTGTTTAGAGCAGTTTCGACACGCGCTCGATGATGTGTTGGCGATCGCCCTAGGGAAAGGCATCAGTAAAACCGATATCGAACAGGTGCTGTTGGTTGGAGGGAGTTGCCTTATTCCCGCTGTGCAGCAGCTTGTGCTCTCGTACTTTGGGCGGCAACGAGTCAAGGTTGACAAACCCTTTGAGGCCGTGGCGCATGGTGCTCTAGCGTTGAGTCAGCTTCAGACGATTGACGACTATCTGCATCACAGTTACGCAATTCGTCTCTGGGAACCGTATGCAAAAACCTATTCCTACTATCCATTATTTGAGCGGGGCACCCAGTATCCTGCAATTCGGCTAGAGCCGCTGATTCTGCAAGCTGCTATCGACGGTCAGCACGACATTCGCCTAGACATTGGAGAAGTCGCAGAATCGTCTCATGCCGAAGTTGCCTACGACGCTCAAGGGCGGATGATGAGCCGTACCCTCCATCGACGCGAATCCTATCGTTCTCTCAACACCGACAGAAATGAAGTCTGTGTGGCGCACCTAGCCCCACCTGGGCAAATCGGCGTCGACCGCATCTCTGTTCAGTTTGAAGTCAACGATCAGCGAGTGTTGGTGGCCACGGTAAAAGATTTGCTCACTGGAACAGTGTTGGTCGAGCAAGGGGCGATCGCCACGCTCAGCTAATCAAGCCCCCACGAATCGATATGCTCCACCAATCAAGACGCTCAACCCCCTAGGCAAATGATTCAATCAACAACGATTCAATCTGTTGAGGCGTCAATTCTTCAATCGTGTTGAGAACGATCGCAGCCCCTGCTGCCTTTAGCCGCGCCGCATACGACTCTCGATACTCCGGCGGATGATGGGCATGGGGCGGCAAAATGCCGACGCCAATCCACGGACGAGACGCATCGATGTGATTAGCATGCCTGACCGTTTGCAAATCAGCTACGGTGTCTCCTGCATAAAAAACAGGTGCGGGGCTATCGATGTGATATCGTGCTTCGAGTTGCTTAACCGTCTTCAGCAGCCCCGCCGGATCGGGCTTGCTGGGCGCGTCTTCCATTGCAATCAAAACTGGGTCATGCAGTTTCAACCGAGTCTCCAAGACGAAGCGGGCTGACGCTGCGGTTGCTCCGCTAAAAAATCCCCATGCAATCCCTGCTTGACTAAGATTTTCAAGGTAACTCACCTGAAGTAATAGAGGTTCATCACAGATGTAGCCTGTCCACTGAGTCTCATCAGGGCCTCGATAGCGGCGTTGAAAAAATGCTACCAGCGCATCGTACTCTAATTTGAGCTGCGATCGCGGCCTGCCCTGTGTCTCAAAATAGCGATAGATCAATTCTTGAGAGGCGTCCCAGTCATTATTCCAGATACCCTCCGCTTTAAGGGCGTCGATGTCTGATTGCGAGGGGCGATAGGCGCCATCTGTGAAGTGTTCGACCGTATCTGCGATCGCCCGTCGATATGAACCGCTTACGTCCCGGATTACACCGTCAATATCAAAGATAACGATGGTGGCTGGCGAAATATCATGAAATGATTCTCGGCGTTTGCTCAAGCGTGGTGCCTCCTGATGCGTTTGGCTAGGACTCAGTGAGTCAAATGACAAGTCAGATGACGAATTCAGAGGATGCTGGACAGTCATACTAGGCGATCGCACCCACCCCATCTAGCTTGAAACCTAGACTGCCTTCTTAAACACAGAAATTAAATAATTTAATATATAGCAATCTCAGATGAGTTGTAGGCAGTGGAGCGGCGCCCGCCCCACCGCTCACACACAATTCACAAGCGATTTAGGATCGCTATAGCAATCTCAGAGGATATTACATCAGGCGATCGCAAGAATTTAGCAATCCTCATTAGGAATCCTTTAGCAATCTCGCCAAACCATGCCCTAGAATAGTGGGTTGTACACTAAGAGAAAGATTTGGGGCGAAAACGTGGAGGTATCCTTGTCAAAATTTATCTTAAAGGTTCTCTGGTTAGAGGAGAATGTGGCGATCGCTGTTGACCAGGTTGTTGGCAAGGGCACAAGTCCGCTTACATCTTACTTTTTCTGGCCTCGGAACGATGCTTGGGAACAGTTGAAGTCTGAATTGGAATCCAAGCACTGGATTTCCGATGTTGACCGAGTCGATTTGCTCAACCAGGCAACAGAAATTATTAACTATTGGCAAGAAGGAGGAAAACGTCGCCCAATGTCTGATGCTCAAGCTAAGTTTCCGAATATTGTCTTTACTGGAAGCGCCTAACAGGGGCGATCGGCACTATATTCTTACGGCTGTGTGCACCGATGAGCAATATGCTTAACACGGCTTAGAGTCAGATTTCTAGGGCATCTTGCTAACCATTCAGCAGAGATTTCCATACGATTCTCGGATTTTGAATTCTTCGGATTTCGAATTCTAACGACACAGCGACGAACGTGTCTAGACGAACGTGTTTAGACACATAGCATGGCAGAGCAAGCAGACGGCTGTTGCTGTATGTGGCTGTCGCTGTATTCCGATGATTTTTGATATTCGAGTTCTAAAAAAGGCGCCAACTTCAATTGGCGCCTTTTTTAGTGAGATTTTTTACTTTATACAGTTCCGCCAGAGGCTTGAAGCCTCGCTCTGGCGCGCTTTAGCGCTTGAGCTGCTTGTAATTTCTCTTGGCGATTGTCACTGGACGCTTGATTAAATCGTTGTTCGGCTTCTTTATAGGCTGACTGTGCGGATGTCCGATCAATCGAATCCCCTCTTTCTGCACCGTTTACGAGAATGGTGAGTTCGTCATTTTCAACTTCGGCAAATCCACCCATTAGGGCGATCGCCACCCAATCCTTTTCAGCACGAACCCGCATGACTCCAGTATCGAGGGCAGTTAGGAGGGGAGCATGTCCACTCAAAATTCCCAATTGCCCTGTGGTGCTTGGAAGAATGACCTCCTCAGCCGCAGAATCCCACACAGTCTTATCAGGAGAAACAACGCGAACAGTTAATGCCATAGTTAGCTCGTCAACTCAGTAGGGTCAAAATAACGGCGGACATCAGCTTCAATCAACAATTAACAACGAGAAGGCTAACCATCTACGATCAATGATTAGCCTCTCAGAGCTAATAGCTGATCACACTGAATTGTTTAGCCTTCAGACTTCATCTTCTCAGCAGCTTCAAGAACCTGATCGATGCCGCCCTTCAGATAGAAGGCTTGCTCAGGAATTTCATCAAGTTCTCCATCCAGAATCATATTGAAGCCCTTAATGTTCTCCTCCAAGCTGACATATTGTCCAGAAAGCCCCGTAAACACTTCAGCCACGAAGAAGGGTTGAGACAAGAAGCGCTCAATCTTGCGAGCTCTCGAAACGGTTAGACGATCGTCCTCAGACAATTCATCTAGACCGAGAATAGCGATGATATCTTGAAGCTCTTTATAGCGCTGCAGGGTTGCCTGAACAGCACGGGCTGTTTGATAGTGTTCATCTCCCACGATGCTCGGTTGAAGCATCGTCGATGTTGAATCGAGCGGATCAACCGCTGGATAAATCCCTTTCGATGCAAGAGCACGAGATAATACAGTGGTGGCATCTAAGTGAGCAAACGTGGTTGCTGGAGCAGGGTCAGTCAAGTCATCAGCAGGAACGTACACCGCTTGAATCGATGTGATTGATCCCTCTGTCGTAGATGTAATCCGCTCCTGCAAATCGCCCATGTCGGTTCCTAGAGTGGGCTGATATCCTACAGCAGATGGCATCCGCCCAAGAAGCGCAGATACTTCAGAGCCCGCTTGAACAAAGCGAAAAATGTTGTCAATAAACAGCAGAACATCCTGCTTATTCACATCCCGGAAGTGTTCTGCCATTGTTAGCGCTGACAACCCGACACGCATGCGGGCACCCGGCGGTTCATTCATCTGCCCATAGACCAGCGCCACCTTGGATTCAGAAAGGTTGTCAGCATTGATGACCCCAGAATCGATAAATTCGTTGTAGAGGTCGTTTCCTTCGCGAGTTCTCTCACCCACGCCGCCAAATACGGAAACACCCCCGTGCTCCTTAGCGATATTGTTGATGAGCTCCTGAATCAGTACGGTTTTGCCAACACCTGCGCCACCAAACAGCCCGACCTTACCTCCCCGGCGATAGGGAGCGAGCAAATCAATAACTTTAATACCTGTTTCAAAGACAGATGGCTTTGTTTCGAGTTCGGTGAGTTTGGGCGCAGATCGATGAATGGGCGATACGTTCTCATAACTAACCGCTCCTTTTTCGTCTACAGGTTCACCTAAGACGTTAAAGATGCGTCCAAGAGTAGAAATGCCGACAGGGACTTGAATTGGAGCGCCTGTGTCTACCGCTTCCATGCCGCGCACCAAGCCATCTGTAGAACTCATTGCTACAGAACGTACTTGGCTATCGCCCAAAAGCTGCTGCACTTCGCATGTAACTGAAACTTCGCTGCCAACAGGATTTTTGCCCGTAATGGTGAGAGCGTTGAGAATCTTGGGAAGCTTCCCAGGGGGAAACTCGACGTCTACAACGGGACCGATAATTTGAGTAATGTAGCCTACGTTTGTCTTCTCTGCTGTGGTGACCATGCTTGAGCCTATCGTTGTGATCAGCGTTCGACGGGACTTAAAGAAAGTCTTAAATAAAAATTTCCATCTTACAGATTATCACCCAACGTAAAGCTTAGCGAAGGATTCGTGGCGGCAACCCGAAAAAATATCACGATTTAGCCTCTGTATATGAACTATGAATGGGGCGATCGCCTCTATTCATGGCAATTAACAGCAATATAGATTAAGGATATAAGCGTCTCTGGCGCGAATGCACGATAGGTTCCGACGATTGCGACATTGAAATCTATAATTTATAGAGGGTTGAACAGCATTCTTACGAACGTCGAAGCAGCATTGCTTGAACTGTTTCGTATTGGGCTGTGACTCGAATTGTTGCCTCATTGTTTTTTTGCCATTGCCATGACCACTCCCGATCGCCGCTTTCATATCACAACGTTTGGCTGCCAAATGAACAAAGCCGATTCCGAACGAATGGCAGGTATTTTGGAGGGCATGGGGTTTCAGTGGTCAGAAACTCCAGATAATGCAGATGTCATTCTCTATAACACCTGTACAATTCGAGATAACGCCGAGCAAAAGGTGTATTCCTATCTGGGGCGGCAAGCCAAACGGAAGCATGAGCAGCCTAACTTGACGCTTATTGTCGCGGGCTGTGTTGCTCAGCAAGAGGGAGAATCGCTATTGCGACGTGTCCCTGAATTAGACCTAGTGATGGGACCTCAACACGCAAATCGCCTACAAGATTTGCTAGAGCAAGTATTTGGTGGCAACCAGATTGTTGCCACAGAACCAATTCATATTGTCGAAGACATCACAAAACCTCGCCGGGATAGTACTGTAACGGCATGGGTCAACGTTATTTATGGTTGCAACGAACGCTGCACCTATTGTGTGGTGCCAAATGTGCGAGGAGTAGAACAATCTCGTACACCCGAAGCGATTCGCACTGAAATTGAAGAACTGGGGCGACGTGGATACAAGGAGATTACTCTTCTAGGGCAAAATATCGATGCCTATGGCAGGGATCTACCAGGAACAACTGCCGACGGTCGACATCGACACACCCTCACAGACTTGCTTTACTACATTCATGACGTTCCTGGCATTGAACGCATTCGATTTGCGACGAGTCATCCCCGCTATTTTACTGAACGGTTGATTCGTGCGTGTGCTGAGTTGCCCAAAGTTTGTGAACATTTTCATATCCCATTTCAATCTGGGGATAATGAGATTCTCAAGGCGATGGCGCGGGGCTATACTCACGAAAAATATCGGCGCATTATTCATAAAATTCGGGATTATATGCCCGATGCAGCCATCAGTGCGGATGCCATTGTGGGTTTTCCTGGCGAAACAGATGACCAGTTTGAAAATACGCTAAAGCTGGTAGACGATATTGGCTTTGATCAGCTCAACACCGCGGCCTACTCGCCGCGTCCTGGTACTCCTGCTGCCAAGTGGGAAACTCAGCTTCCAGAAATAGTGAAGAGCGATCGCCTCCAACGACTCAACCATTTAGTTTCCATTAAAGCGGCTGAACGATCGCAGCGATATCGCGGGCGGATTGAAGAAGTCTTAGTCGAAGATCAAAACCCTAAAGACGCGACCCAGGTGATGGGGCGCACACGGGGCAATCGACTGACCTTTTTTGAAGGAGATGCGGCGACGCTCAAGGGGCAGTTGGTTACCGTTACAATCACCGAAGCTCGCGCATTCAGCCTAACCGGAGATGGTGTTAAACACGAAAGTCGTCAGCCAACAGTTTTGAAATGCTGATGATGTCAGAAATTAGTTGAATCTACTGAGGCTCTCAGCAGAATTTAATGAATTAAAAATTACAGGCGATTCTCAGTCGTTATAGCCCTACGGGCTCAGGTTTGTGTAGTAAGCCCCCGCGCCGCAGGCTTACTACATGTTCTTCAACGTCCTAACGCGAGAGCGTACGGCTATAGATTCGGAATTAGATCGGAAGGCGATTGCGTGAAAATTCGCACTATCTTCGCTTCGAGTGCTTGGTTTTGGTTGATTCTTGAAGATTTCACTGAGATCAGGCAGTAAATAGAGTCGTAATTTCTACATTGATATGTGCTGCTTTCGCTTGCTAAGACTAAGTCATCTCTGCAAGGAGGGCCTGCTTCGGTTTTTAGAGTCAGTTTGGGATGACTATTAACAGCGCAATCGTTAAGAGACCTCATCAGCAATGAAATCAAACCTGTCTGTTTTTAATTCTTATTGGATACGACGCTTACAGATACAGCGACTCCAAGCATTTGGGGTGATCGCATCTTCATCCTGTCAACATAAAGCAGGCGACAAATCGGCGCGCTGTTCTGCTCCTGAAGCAGGTTTAACTCTGCTGGAATGCCTTGTGGCGATCGCCGTAATAGCCTTAACTGGAGCAATGGTGGGTCCTCCTCTTTTGCTGGCAACTGCAACTCGTATCCAAAACCAGCGAGCAGAACAAGCTTTGCAAATTGGGCAGGGCGAAGTCGATCGGGTGCGATCGCTAGTCGAACGAGGCGAACACACCCCGACAAACTTGCCGGCGGCTGTCGCTGGTAATCCAACAAATCTAGATACAGCTACAACACCCGCGAGCGTTGTAGGGGCTCTGAAATCAGTTAGTTCAACTTGTTCTACCTATACCGGAGCGCAGATTCCAGTCGACCGGGCATTACAAATTGACGTGGATGGCGATTGTCAACCTGACTTCTTGATGCAAGTGTTTCGGACGCGCGGCACGGTTTCGCAGCGAGAGCAAGTTGGGCGCAATCGTCCAGGCGAGTTTGGCCTCATGGTTCGGGTGTATGCCGCGATCGCTCAGACTAATTTGGGCAATCTAGATAAAGAACCCGCAAGTTTGCGATTCACCTCCGGTGAAGGTAACCAGCGCAGCCGCCCCCTCGCCGTGCTCACCACACAAATCACCTGGAGTGAAAGCGACAATTCTCTCTTCTGCTACCAAGAGCTAGCAAACTGCCAACCTCAATAGCAATCGCCCGACCTCAGATTGCTTGTATGAGCAAAAGCAGCTTACCAACGGCATGTACTGAAACTCATCTGGAAGATGTAGCCATGAATTCTTTTACCTCCGTCTTAATAAAACGGTTTGGGCGATCGCGCCGTGTATCGATCAGTAATCGAGGATTTACTCTTACAGAACTACTCGTCACCATGCTTATTGCTGGTGGCATTATATCTGGATTGATGTACATGGTGATTGAGTTGCTTACCGCAGATCAGCGTGAAGCAACCCGAACTCAAACTCAGCAAGAAATGCAAATGGCGATGGACTACATTAGTGCTGAGCTTCGGGAAGCTGTTTATATATATGAAGGGGCTTGTCTAAGTTCAACGGGGGAAGGAAACATCAACATGCCAAACGGAGATGCTGCGACAAACACGCCCTCCTATTGCCCTGGCTTATATGACCACTTGCCAGCAGTACTAACGCCGACTAGCAACAGCTATCCAATCCTCGCATTTTGGAAGCAGCAAAAACTTCCAGCTTCTGTTCGCCAAGCGTGTACCGCAGGCAACGCACTCCCTGCTACTCCTTGTACCTCAGGTCATTCATATGCGCTAGTCGTCTACTCGCTGAATTCGTCTAATACTCAAGGAACATGGAGTGGCAGAGCGCGAATTACTCGGTATGTGTTGTCAGAGTTCAATAATAATGGCACTCGTAACAGCGAGGATGTAGGATACGTCAATCCGTCTATGTTTCGCAACAATTTCAAGAGTTGGCCCTTTTACCAAAATGCCGATGTATCGACGGGGCAGTTCTCCGGTGTTCCTACCAACCGTCAAATAAACCGACCTACGACCAATGGAGGCAATCCAGCCGTATTGGTTGATTTTGTCGATGACGGCAGCGGAGCAGCAGCAAGCAGTGTCAATACCAATGCAACATGTTTCAATGACGGAGACGCAACTCCAGAGATTGGTGAATATGTCAGAACATTCGATCCAACTACCTTTACTGGCGTAGTAGCAGATGCCCCTGGTTTTTATGCCTGTGTGAGCGTTAATAGTGACACGACTCGGAATAGGGATGTCGTGTTATATGTTCGTGGCAATCCCTTTGGTCGACCCGGCGTAAGGCGAGATCCCCAGATGACCAGCGCATTGCCTACGCTTGAAACCCGTGTCTTGAGTCGACCCGTGCTGAGTAAGTCCCCTCAAGTCAACTAGCACATCAGGATTCTGTCTCGGCTCATTATCATCCATTCATTGGAGTCAGACCCATGCTACGTCGTTCTACTGTTCGTCACTCTACTGCTGGCTTCACAATTCTTGAAGTGCTCGCCGTAGTTATAATCATGGGGATCTTGGCAGCGATTGCTGCACCTGGATGGCTGTCTTTTATGAATCAAAGACGAGCGAATGCGGCAAACAATCAGGTCTTACAGCAAATTCGCTTTATGCAAAGTGAAGCCCAGCGTACTCGACAAACAGAAACACTTGCATTTATTGCCGCAGAAGAGTCTAATTCGGGGCTGCCTGAGCTGAGTCGCAACGGTATTCAGTATGTGCTGGGCGAGGGAGAGTATAAGCCCGGAATGGTATCGCTCACAGCGTTTACGCGCGACGGAACCGCTCTCGACCAGTTAACTTTTAGCGCCGACGGAACGCTTGCACTCGAGTACGAGACATCCATGCCAATCAAAGTCACAGTCGCTGCACCAGGTGGCGCAGATATGCGGCGATGTCTCATCATTGAGACGCTTCTAGGGGCGATTTATGTAGAGAAGAATGAGGCTTGCAATTAATCCTAACCGGGCGTTTCCATCCCGAAGATTCGGAAGATTCAGTTGATAAGATTCAGTTTATGTAGCAATTTTTAATTGCGTTAAGTACAAAAATGTTGTGCGGCGCGCCGCGCACCACCATACTCAACTCAAGCGCATGCCATTATAAATGTTTAATTGCTGCAACGTTGATTAATGCTTTTAGATATTGATTCTTGAATATTTACGTTTAGTTGAGCTAGTCGCTTGACACATGAACTTGTGTGATAAGTTACAGAAATAGATGTTGGATAAACATTCTCAATTTGCGAGATAAGCTGGAGAGGAGTTTTGCCGCTGTGGTCTCTTGTCGCACATCGAAGGAGAGCGATGTCAGGTGTGTAGGCAGTTTACTCGCAACGATATAGGGTGGTGTGGAGTTTTTATCGCTTCCTCCACGTTGTTACTACCAAGGGGGAACTAAACTTCCCGCCAGAGCGGTCTGAGGTAGTAGACACCCCTTATTTATTGAATATTGCCTACCTGCGATTGAAGCCGCGCCTAAATAGGTGAGGTCAGTCTTCGCTAACTCTCATGTCACACGGGGGTTCGGTCTGTGCAGCAACGGTTATCTTCGCAAAGTTGCTATGCGTCTGCAACCGCTAGGTGTCTGAGGTTTATAAGTATCTAGTTTAATAAGTATCCAAATCTAAAGTTTTGTCAGTCAATCAGGATACGGATGAGTCGAGATACTGCCGCACTAGATGTGCAAGTTGCTCAGCGCTATCGGCGATCGCCATTTTCCCCGCGGCTTCTGCCATAGCATTTAATCGTTCAGGCGATTGAAACAAATTTAGAACTTTGGTTTTGAGAATGTCTGGAGTGAGTTCTGCCTGACGGCACACAATTGCGGCATTGGCTGCTGCGAAAATAGCCGCATTAAAGGTTTGGTGATCGTCAGCCGCGTAAGGGTACGGGATTAAAATCGACGGTGTCTGAGTTATTGCTAACTCCGTCAGGGTTCCAGCGCCCGCGCGACTAATTGCAAGATTTGTCCTCTTGAGTAAGCATGCCATGTTGTCATAAAAAGACAATGGAAAATATTGAGGATGGCTTAATTGTCTGACATCCGGATCACTCCCGCCCGTCAGGTGAACAATCCAGATTCCTTCTTCAAACCACTCAGGCGCACATTTACGAACGAGTTGATTAACGGCGACGGCTCCCTGGCTTCCTCCAATGACGACTATGAGGGGGACATCAGGGGGAATCGGTAAATCTCTGAGCAAATTGCCGTCTCTCCCGCTGTCTTGATGATTACGAAATTGCGATCGTACGGGGGTGCCAACGCAAACGGTCTGAGCTCTCGGCAAATATTGCACTGACGCATCAAATCCTAATGCAACTGCGGTGCACCATGGGCTTAACCAACGTGTGACTTTTCCAGGCAAGACATTAGACTCGTGCAAGATAGCAGGCAAGCCAAGTGTCCGTGCGGCAATAATAGCAGGGGCAGCAATATATCCGCCCGTTGTCAGCACACCGTCAAAGTTTCTAGTTTGTAGGAGATATCTGACCTCACGAATAGAAGAAACAAATCTTCTAAGGGTTTGGAACGTCCTGAGTCCAAATCGTGTTTGAAATCCTTCTATCTCGATAATGTTCATAGGATAGCAGTCAGGCACGAGACGAGTTTCTAAGCGATTAGAAACACCCAACCACTCAATTTGATAGTCTGAAAGTTGCTCGGCAGTGGCGATCGCTGGAAATAAATGTCCTCCCGTACCGCTTGCTGCAATGAGCAGTTTTTTTACATCAGCCAACGATTAACTTCTCCAGAAAATAGCCTGTCAGGGTTACAAATTAGGTGAATATGATAGAGGTTATTTTGCGCCAGGTTCTAAAGTCCGAGTTACCCTATAGTCACCTCACCTTGAACTGATAAATTTCTTTAGGAAAGCAAATTGCCAGTCTCTAGGTGAGAATTTTTGAAACCAATAGGCTCGTCCCGTTATTTAGCTAATCACCCTATCATCTATGGTCAACTTTCAGAATTTAAAGCCCCAAATCTTCTTAAATTTACCCAATTTACGGAATATATCTCAGATGCGTTGTTTATATTGCAAACCTCAACGGATGCTGGTGCCGTGTATCGTGATAGGAATGTCTTTGAGTTGGGCAGGTGGAGTGAATGCTCAATCTAGCAATGAGGTGAGTCCTCCTGCGGAGATTTCTGAGGCATTATCGCAAATTGACAGGGCTGCAAGCCAGGAAAATTTAGGCGATGTTCTAGAATTTTATAGCCCTGAGTTTACGAGCTCGGATGGTATGACTATTGATGCTTTAGAGGAAGCGTTAAAAATTTTCTGGGAGCGTTTCTCAAATGTGCGCTACGAGACTCAGTTAATATCGTGGGAGCAAGAGGATGATTCAATTATCGTAGAGACCTTAACTACGATTACCGGAACTCAAGACCTAGCTCAGCATGAATTTGATTTGGTTGCAACGATTGAGTCTCGTCAGCAGTTTGAGAATCAAAAGATTACTCGACAAGAGATTTTGTCAGAAACTAGTCAGATGACAAGCGGTGAAAACCCTCCTAGCGTGGATATGATTTTGCCGGAGCAAGTTGGAATTGGTCAGCGCTTTGCTTTAGATGCCATCGTACTAGAACCTCTGGGGGACGATTTGCTGGTTGGTGCTGCCATCGAAGAGCCTGTTCAACCATCCGGCTATATCGTCAGTGCCCCCGTTAATCTAGAAGTTTTGTCTGCTGGAGGGCTGTTTAAAGTCGGTCAAGCACCTGCAATTCCTGAAAATCGTTGGATTTCTACCGTCATTATCCGTGAGGATGGCATTACGATGACTAGTCAGAGATTGCAAGTCGTGAGCCAGAGTTCTACACCTACTGACACTGATACATCTACCAATACTGATTAGCTCCTGTCTCGCCATGATATTTAATAGGCATGAGGTTATCTCTGAGCTAAACGGTAGACATCGAATAGGGGAATCATGGTTTCAATTCAGGATCGGGTTGCACTAATTACCGGTGCAAGTAGCGGCATTGGCAGGGCCTGTGCAAAAGCCTTTGTGGAAGGGGGTGCCAAAGTCATTTTAGTGGCTCGACGCAAAGATCGTTTGGAGTCTCTTCTAGAGGACCTTAAACAGATCTCTGACACTCAACATTATGTAATTCAGCTTGACGTGCGCGATCGCTCTCAGGTCGAATCTGTCATCGGCAATCTTCCTGAACCATGGTGCAACATTGACATTTTGATTAATAATGCGGGGCTGAGTCGTGGCTTAGATAAACTTCATGAGGGAGACATTCAGGATTGGGAGGAAATGATTGACACCAATGTAAAGGGGCTGCTCTATATGACTCGATTAGTGGTTCCCAGGATGGTGAGTCAGGGAAGAGGACATGTCATCAATATTGGTTCAATTGCTGGGCATCAAACCTACCCCAATGGAAATGTCTATTGTGCAACCAAAGCCGCTGTTCGGGCGCTTTCAGAAGGGCTGAAAATGGATTTGCTCGGCACTCCGATTCGAGTTAGCTCAGTGGATCCAGGGCTTGTCGAGACAGAATTCAGCGATGTTAGATTCCACGGCGATGTGGAGAGAGCCAAAACCGTCTATAGCGGCATGACTCCATTGACTGGAGAAGATATTGCCGACATCGTGTTCTTTTGTGCAACTCGCCCGTTTCACGTCAATATCAGTGACGTGTTGGTTATCCCGACCGATCAATCAAGTGCGACGATGGTCCATCGGCGGAGCTAGATGAATTTTACTAAAATCGAACACCAACACCACCCTGGAGAGCGGCTGCTGTGCCACTACCCTCCCGATATGCGTCAAACGCAATAATAGCATTTCCAAAGACGACGAGCCGACTGTTTGGAAGAGCGTAGTCGATACCGGGTTGAAGCACAAAAGCCGTTTGATTACCAATCGGAGAGGCCTCATCTTCGTCATTGCCATCTTGAAATGCCACGCCTGCTCCCAAGTACGCATCGGCTTGCCAGGTGATAGGAATATCATAGGAGACAGTTGGGACAAACGCATTGGTGTCCGTAAAGACAAGCGCCTGAGCCCGAACCGAAATTGGCAACCTCAAGAATCGATACCGAGCCGCAATAACGGCGGCTGTGTCTTGGTTTTCATTATCGCCTTCACCATCTGTCAAGCCAAACGATCCCCCGACTCCTACGTAACTTCCATATGCGGCTTGAGCAGAGGCCGATGACGGACTCAAAAGCGTCATACCCACGGCTAAGACGGAGCTTCCGATCGCGATCGCTCCTACTCCTATTTGGCGTTGCCAAGATTTGAAATAATTCATTGGTAAACTCCTCAGCGTTAATAGTCAGCGTTAATAGAAATTATTTCGATAGCTATAGCGATCCTAAATCGCTTGTGAATTGTGTGTGAGCAGTGAGGGCGGGCGCCACCTGCCCCCACTGCTCACAACCTATTTGGGATTGCCATAGCTGCATTCTGGATTTTTATCTGAATGACTTGATTGATGAGTGATTCGAAATCTATCAATTACGAATTAGCCTGAAATGATTAAAGCTGAAAAAAGCCGAATTTACCAGGCTTTTTAAATTTTTAGCTCGATAGGCATAACAATTCGACGTAACATTTCAATTATTTTTCTTCTTTCTGCTCAGCTAAATTGTAAAGCTGCTCAGAAATTTCCTAAAAAAATTTCAAGTTCCTGAAAAATCATTGGGCTTTTGCTATCAATTAGCGTAGATTGGGAATGCTAAATATAAGCCCACTCATCGGTAACATGACTCTGCGCAAGCGGCTATGTTGAAAATCTTACGTACGACATTACTTTTATCGGCTGTTTTGATCCCCATATTGGGCGATCGACAATTGCCCGCTTTTTCACAAGAATATCAAGGTTGTTTTATGGTTGATGACTTTGGGCAAGTCATTGATTTATCAGAAATTTGTCCGCCTCCAACTCAGGTTGTGAGCAATAGTGAGTCTCCCGAGTTAGGGACAGGTGATATTCAAGTTACATTACGTTGGGCCACAACGGATGATTTAGATCTAGCAGTAACAGATCCAACGGGCAATGTGGTTGCGTACTACAATCCTACTGTTCCATCGGGTGGACAACTCGATGTAGACGCAAACGCAGGTTGCTTTAGCGATCCAAGTCAAACTCCGATTGAGAATATTTTTTGGCCGCCATCTCAAGCGCCAGAAGGTAGTTACACTATTGAAGTCAATCTGTTTACCCGCTGTACTGCGTCTAACGGCCCCATTCCATTCGAAATAACACTGCTAGTTCAAGGGAATACCGAGACGATCACGGGGACTGTTGATGATCAAAATCAAATTTTTACCCGTCCGTTCTCGTTGCCAAGATAAATTGCCTGAATCAGGTAACCGAAGCGCATAGCAAAGAGATATTAGTATTCTCGGTTGAGGCTCATTGATCTCTGAAGGAGATAAACGACTTAAAAAATTACTACGGGTCAACAAAAGGTTAAGATTTTGGGGATGGCTGGCTTCTTTGTATTAGCGTTAAGAGCCATTTCTGCGAAATTCTCGGCATACTAGATACAGCGTAAATTAATCATTTCAAACGGGAGGCTGGGGGGATGCGTCACGTCTCGTTCCTTGCGGTAATGACTATATTGACTTTAGGGCTAGGAGGATGCGGCTTTATAAATCGATTGCTACCGGGGGGTGAGCAGACTGCGGTTGATGAGTCTGCTCAACAACCTGCTCCAAGCCCGACCGATCAAGTCCCGGCAGAAGGTGAGGGTGAAGGCTTTGAGGAACCCGTAGTGGAGGAAGAATCTCCGCCTGTCGGCAATGTTCCTCCTGATTTAATTGCATCGACTGATCCAAATCAGCGGGCTGCAAATGTGCGACGCGATCGCGCCGACCCTTTTGCATTGCTTCCGACAACGCCCACTGTTGAAATTCCTCAGGAAGAACCACAGCCGCAACGACCTGCCCCGGCTCAGCCTACATCTTCCCCCAGGGGGACATCTCCGGGAGCACTCGCACCCATCCCCGAGCTAGTTCCTCGCAATACGCAACCGTCGCCACCGCCGCCGCCCCAACCAGATTTAGCAAGGGCTGTTGAAGTAAGCGGGGTTGTTCAGATTGGCAGCGTACCCTATGCAATTTTAAATGCACCCAATGAGCCTCACAGTCGTTATGTCAGATCGGGGCAGAGGCTTGCAAATGGCCAAGTTTTGGTAAAGCGTATTGAGGTGATTCCAGGGCTAGAACCCGTCGTTATTCTTGAAGAAAACGGCATTGAAGTCGTTCGTGAAGTGACGGGGCCGCGAGAGACGGAAACAGCGACTACAGCATCTACTAACCCAGCCATTTAGATACGTCGGTTTCAGCATGATTGGGGGAGCCGAGCGGCTTCGCTATATCGTTTCATTTAATGGATGGCATAGTGAGCGAATCTGGCCGGATCATCAAAACATTCCACGGGGCTCGACAGTGTTTTGCAATAAAAATTAAGGTTTTAGGCGATCTGATAGGACATGGAGGGTAGTACGCTGGAAGACGATCATGATATAACCTGAGCCTCTTGTGGAAGACTTAGTTGCTGAATCAAATTTGAGCATTTGGCTAACAGCTCTCCAAGAGGATTTGATCAATTAATATCTTGTAAAGGAAAAGACTCATGGTTCAACGCGGATCTAAAGTTCGAATTCTCCGGGAAGAGTCCTATTGGTACAAAGATGTCGGAACGGTTGCAACCGTTGACCAGAGCGGCATCAGATATCCCGCAATTGTTCGCTTTGACAAGGTTAATTACACTGGATACAGTGGCGCGACGGGAGGTGTAAATACGAATAACTTTGCTCTAGATGAGTTAGAAGAAATTGCACCCCCCCCTTCAAAAGGTAAGAAGAAATAGGGATTGTATTAGTGCGGGTGAATTGTGCCCGAGCTACCTGAAGTTGAAACGGTGCGGCACGGTCTCAATCGGGTGACCTTGTCTCAATCTATTGAGGGTGGGGATGTGTTGCTAAGCCGCACCATCGCCCACCCTTTTTCTGAAGATGCTTTTGTAAAGAGCCTTAGGGGATTGGCGATCGCTCATTGGCATCGTCGCGGCAAGTATTTATTAGCTGAGTTATTTGATCCCGGTGCAATGCGATCGCAGGGACAGGTCAGAGAGCCTTCAGGATGGCTTGGAGTCCATTTGCGGATGACAGGGCAACTACTGTGGCTTCCTCAAACAGCTCCTGTGGAAAAGCACTGTCGGGCCAGGCTTTTTTTCCCTCATGGACAAGAATTACGCTTCGTTGATCAACGAACCTTTGGGCAGATGTGGTGGGTTCCACCGGGTGTAGCTCCAGAGATTATTATTCGAGGATTAACCCGATTAGGGCCAGAACCGCTATCCAACGATTTCTCGGTTGATTATCTTAAACGGCAACTCTTCAACCGCCGTCGACCGATTAAAACTGCCCTACTCGATCAGGCAATCGTCGCAGGAATTGGCAACATCTATGCTGATGAGGCATTATTCCTGAGTGGGATTAGACCATTAACCCATTGCAATAGCCTTAAACCCCGACAAGTTCTGCGTCTTCACAAAACGATTATTCAAGTTTTGCAAGACAGCATTGTTGAAGGAGGCACCACGTTTAGTAACTTTCGAGATGTTCAGGGAGTAAACGGCAATTATGGCAATGTTGCCTGGGTATATGGGCGCGAAGGATGCCCCTGCCGAGTCTGTCAAGCCCCTATTGAGCGGCTCAAATTGGCGGGGCGATCGACTTTCTTTTGTCGAACTTGCCAGAGTTGAGTGGTATACCTACTTCGCGCGTTGCCAAAGTCGAATGAGTTCTGAAAGTGTCTGGCGATCTGGAGTCGATGCCACTCGAATCGCTGGATCAATTTCCGCACCGGGAATATTTTGATTCCAGGGACTTTCGGGAACTGATTGAAGGTCGATTGAGGCATCGCCTGGGCGGAACCCGTATCGAATAAAAACAGCTTGTTGGGGGTCGGCGGTCAAAAAGTCGAGAAACTGTTGAGCTGCATCAGCAGTTTGGGGACTGATATTGCGTCGGACAATCGCGGCCGTTGACACGGTTTCAAGGGTGGGGTCGAGATAATAAATTTGGTAGGGTTGCCCCTGGGTCGCAGCCGATTGCTGCCACCGATATAGCGCAATGCTTTCATATACCGTCGCAATATCCGCTTCATTAGGTCCTCTAGCGATAAATTCTTGAAGCAAGATATCGGTAGACGGTGGAGGCAAATACACCGAGCGCTTGATTAAGCCAATGAGAGACTGAAGGTTTGAGGTATTGAGTTTGCTGCTGCTGAGGCGATCGCCCCCCAGTTTCGCCTGGGCCCAGAGACTCAGCGTCAGTTGCCCGCTGTTAGACCGGGTAGGGTCGGTGATCACAAAGTCAAAGCTTCCCCAATTGGCTGATCCACCGATATCGCTCCATGAGTTAGCCTCGAGCGCTGTTTGCAACCGTGACCAGTCAAATTCTCCTGTTGGAAACAGTACCTCACCTCGCTCAGACCAGGCAATGCCAACCAGCATTGTTTTGACAATTGGACGCGGGGGCTCATAAAACGGATCGCTGTCATATTGAACTTGCCAGCGATCGCTCAACTCATCGAGCAGTTCTCCATTAGCCGGAATCAAAATGGCGGGGTCAACCTCGGCTTGATCGTCGATATAGTCGTTGATGATGTCTTGAGAGCCCCGGAACTGCAAGTCAAGCTGGATGGACGGATGAGCTTGCTCAAACCGGTCTTCTAACTGTTCGAGCGGTTCTTGCAATTCTGTGCCGCTGACTACTATGACTCGTTGCTGGCTGCCAAATACTGGGGCATACGTGGCTCCGAGGGCGATCGCAATAGTGCCGAGAGAGATTAACAGGGATCGGCGGTTTCGGGGATGAGTCACACCTGTTTCCTCTTGGGATGGGACGGTTGCGAATTTGACAGCGTTACGTGGGTGTCGTCGGCAATGAGTAAATCGACATTTTCTTGAAAATGATTGAATTCATTGCTGAGCGATCGCAGTTCGCTGGTTTCAGATGTGTTGGTTAAATCTGCGGTTCGCAGTTTGTTTTGCAGGCGCTGCAGAATTCCGGCTGCATCAAGAATTAGGGTCGATAAACTGATGACCTGTGCTTGTCGAGCATCTTGGCCCTCTTGAGCCAGGCGGATATTGCTTCGCAGGGTGTCAGCCAACTTCTGGAGCTGTTCACGGGCAACGCCCGAACTGGCATGGAGTTTATCCTCCACCTCTTTAAACTGTTGCTGTAAGTCTTGAATCGACAGCAACGAACTTGATCCGTGCAGACGACGAGCGAGCTGATCTACTTTGGCAGGCAGTTCTTTGGCGCGATCGCACGCAAGCTGTACAACGGCTAAGAGTTCAAGCTCATCGAGTTCGGTTAGCATTCGGGTTGCCTCGACTCGGAGCGCTTCGCCTTGGTTAGCAACCAGTTCTGCTTGATTTTGAACTGACTTTAATTCTCGTTCAAGCGCTGGATTATCAAGCCCTAAGCCTTCAGGTTCTTGAGATTTGCGAATTGATGCACCGAGGGTGGCGATCGCCACTGAAACGGGCACCATTACAATGCTGGGCAGTCGAGCTACTCGCACACCGACAAAGAGGGCGATCGCACCCACGAGTACAGGGATTGGATAGTAGAGAGGGTTAGCGAGTCTCATCGACGACAGAGGTGAGGGGGTATAGGTAAATGATGGGCAGAAATCGCGGTGGAAAACCGGCACGATGCTAGAACTCTAGCTGGAGATCAGCCATAAGTTGTGAAATCGTTTCAGGATTTCCTTTAGAGTAATATCCGCCATTGAAATCGGCGATTTGTTTAAGAGCATCTGGGTTGAATTCTCCTGCTTGCCCATAGCCAACCGTAAAAAAGGCAATGCGCTGATCCGACTCAAACCCGCTCGATTGGAGTTCGGAATCTAGCTGCTGCAGCGTGATCCCTTCACCGGAATCAACTCCATCTGTAAGAATCAAGACGGCGTTGATGGCATTGTCTCGGAAATTATCTTGAAGCCAGTTGCGTGCAAAGAGAGCCGCATCATACAGGCGAGTACCCCCGTCTGCTTGCAAACTACTAACAAATTCTAAGCCGCGATTCTGTCCCTCAGGCGTGCCCTCCACTACGATAGGAGAACGAAGTTGGTCGTCAAAATCAATCAGGGCAATTTGATCGCGAGGCCCCAGATTATTGATATAGGTGCGGAGTGTATTTTGAACAGCAGGCAGCTTATTGCCTTCCATCGATCCAGACGAATCGATCACGATGGCAACCAGGGATGGTTTTTTCACGGCGTCTTCCCACGTCCTGAGCATTGTGTCTACTACATCAGGCTGGGGAGGACGGTATGAGTCATAACTCGCTTGTGGATTAACGCCCAACTCAGTTGAAAAATTGGCGCTTAGTGCTACGCCCGGAATTCCAGGACGCAGCCCTAAATTTGTGGCTATAGTTTGAGCATCAGGCGATCGCAAGTATTCGATTACCTGTTCTGCGGCGGCTTTTTCTGAGTCGCTAATCCAGGGAGCATCGGGTAAAATTGCCCGCATATTAGACGTAAATGTCGCAGACGGATAGACAGCTTGATAACGAGGCTGATTGGGTTGGCGATTTTGATTTGCCGCAATCACCGATGACTCATAGACCGAGCCGACCGATGCCCAAAACGGCCCATTTTGCACCATCGACGTTGCGAGCGAACTGGTTGACACCCCATAGCGCGTAATCTTTTGCTGAATCTCTTCCACCTGGGGCGCGTAGGTATTAATATCGTCAATCGTCAACTCTTCGGGGCGTTTGCCTGAAACCGATGCAAATTGGGCAACAAGAGTTTGCAACCCTGAATTAGAGCGAGTTGGAGCTGTGTGCACATAGTGAATCTTGAGGGGAGGGCTATCGGGGGCAATATCTTGATGAGTTTCTGCTGTGGTCAGCGCTTGGAACACATTATCCGTTGCCTGCAGCCCATCAGCGATATCTTCTTCAGCCATAAACACCATCGGGCTATTGGCTAATAGGGGCGCATCGGTAATTTCAGGAATGTAGGATTGTCCTGGAAAGAGTTGCTCCATGCGATAACGAAGCTGACCGTGATAGATCTCTCCATCAACGGATAGCAGGGTCGGAAATTCGGGCGAATCAGCATTGATGGTTCCAGCTTGAAGCTGCTCGGCCAGAGACATGATGCGGTCGACTACATCACCGCTACCTGCGGCTTCGCAAGACGCGTAAAATGTTTCACCGCTGTCGAGTCGGGGTTGCTGCTGGTTGAAGGGGGCGATCGCCTGTTCACAAAACTCTCCTAAAGCGCTGCCGAAGAGAAGTTTGACTTCAAATCCTGACTGAGGATTTGCCGATGATGATGCGTCAGAATCATTACTGCCAGACGTATTTCCGCCACAACCACTGATTATAACTAGGCTTGCGATCGCAATTAGCCTATGCCAATGCTGATGCCGTCGACTCATAATGCGCCCTCAAAACGAAGCAGCGGTAATTGCACTAAATTGTTCAACTTGCACATTCCTATTTTGACGCTCGGTTAGGCGAAGTGTCGACATGAGAGAAAACGCACTACGTAGAATGCAAGAAACGAATAGGGAGTTGTCTGAACCCGCACATCGAATCTAGAGCCGATTCGAGGAGGGAGGTTTGGGCGATCGGGGTGACTGAGACGGGTGTTGAGGAGGTCTGAATGCGGCATAGAGCAAACAGATAATGCCGATATTGATCGATACATCAGCAAAATTAAAAATGGGAAACCAGTATTCACAGCCATCCGCAGACCAGAAGATACAAAATTTGAGAAAATCGACCACTTCTCCTGCGGCAAAGCGATCGATTCCATTCCCTAGTGCGCCCCCCAGAATGAAGCCATATCCAGCTTGTTCTAGCTGATTCATGGGTGGCCCAAAACACGCCAATGCTATTAGCCCAATGCTCACAATCAAAGAGAGCCAGCGTAACCATCCCCCTCCCTCGCTAAACAGACTAAATGCTGCACCGGGATTGGTTACGTAGGTTAGCTCAAAGACTTGGTTCCAGATAGGAACGGTTTCATTAAGTTCAAATGCCTGTACGACCCAATATTTAGTGATTTGATCGACCACTAGGGCAATAAATGCAGCGATCCAAAAGAAGCGGTTTTTGATTCTCATGCGGCGTAATCAGGTCATTAGGATGACGGTTAGGTCGGGCGCTCAAATGGGCGATCGCCCTCATCTATTCTCAGGCATTGCGGCACTTAGCAGAGAATAACATCCGACAAATTGTCACTTGCAGAATGAGCTAGTAAAACATCAAATGTCGCAGCGCAAACGATATCACTGTGACAGCACACGCTAGAGTGAGTTGCCCTAAAAATGGAAAAAGCGAATAATGGAGAACTGTCTGTACCAGAAAATCGGCGCTGGCACTCGTCCAATGAAATGCCTGAGTCACGATCAGATAGCTAACGCCAGTGAAATGGATTGTTAACAGCCCACAGATGCAGCTAAATGCAATTGACTCAAGTCGACGCGGCACTCGAAATGCAAGTGAGCCGCACACCCACGCCCCCGGAATAAACCCAAGCAAATATCCAAACGTAGGCTCTTCGACATAGCCCAACCCTCCTCCATTGGTAAATATGTTGAGCCACGTTAAGCCAAGGATCAAATAGGCAATCTGTGAAATAGCTGCTGCATTTCGACCTCCCAGACATGCAACGAGCAACACCGCTCCAATCTGACACGTTACCCCCAATGATTGAATTGGAATGTCAGGGTTTTCAATATGAAACGGAATTCCTGTGATGAATGCTTCCAGGAAGGTTCCACCAATCGTCAAAATTAAACCAATCAACGCCCATATTAAGTCAATCGGAGCAATCACGTTCATCAAAACTCCATATTAGGGAGCATCGGGCTTTAGATTGTAGCAGCTAATTCGCCCACTTCTCGACGGGGAATATCGTAGGTTAGCAAGTCGTGTGCCATGCTGGTGTTCGGAAAAATAGCTTTGGCTTCAGTGAGCAAATCATCCAGGGCGATCGCATTTCCAGGAGCATAGCGAGGGCTGAAATGGGTCATGATCAACTTCTTAACTCCTCCAGCCAGAGCGACCTGTGCCGCCATTGTCGAGGTTGAGTGCAACCGCTGATATGCCAATTCAGCATCCTGATGCGAAAAGGTTGCTTCATGCACGAGCACATCAGCATTGGTTGCGAGCTCTACCGCACTGTCACAATAAATCGTGTCAGTGCAATAGACGAATTTGCGTCCAATCTGGGTCGGGCCACACAAATCCGCACCGTTAATGCGGCGTCCATCCGGTAGTGTAATAACTTCTCCGCGTTTAAGGCGTCCATAAATTGGACCGGGAGGAATGCCCATGGCGTCGGCGCGTTCGACATCAAATCGGCCTGGCTTATCTTTCTCAGCAACGCGATAGCCAAACGCTGGTACCCGATGCGTCAGAGCATCACAATGCACCGTAAATTCATCATCTTCAAACACTAATCCCGGTTTGACGGTGTGGACTTTTAATGGGTAGGAAAAATGGGTTTGAGAATAGCGACTACAGGCTCGCAAATAGTCGTCTAATTTGGGAGGGCCATACACATCAATGCGACTCGGATTGCCTGCAAGCCCACAGCTAGCAAGTAGCCCCATCAATCCGTAAATATGATCGCCGTGCATGTGAGTCACAAAAATTCGAGTGATCTGGCTGACGCGGAGATCACTACGTAAAATTTGATGCTGAGTTCCCTCGCCGCAATCAAACAACCACACCTCCGCGCGTTGAGGAAGTCGTAACGCAATACTCGACACATTGCGCGATCGCGTCGGGACTCCTGAACTCGTTCCCAAAAACGTTAGCCGCAAAACAAAATCCTAGAAACAACGTCAATCCTTGTGTAATCCCTATGGTGACATATCTAAAGTACAGTTGGAGTGAAGTTTCGTTTGCCCATTTTCACGTATTTTGAGGTCTGATTTCTAGGGGAGTACGTGATCAACTCTGAGGAAGTCACAAATATAACCGAACGAGATAATCAAATATACTGGCTGAATTTAGCAACAAATTCGCGTATAGTGGGCAAGGAAATTTAGCCACTATTAAGATTTAATTTCTGTCACATTTAGGTGTTCACTAATCTATTTACGACGGTTTCATAGAGACACATTCGTTTATTTATTGATCTACTTTGCTTAAGGTGAGGGATTTACAGACATGACATCATCGACATCTAACCGATGCCAGGTGCCGTTCTGGTCGTTTTTAATGCCGTCATCGGGTTCCAAAACTCAGTGGGTTACTCGGTTTACGCAACAAGTTAGTAAAATTTCGCTATTTGTAGGCTTATCGGTTCTATTAGATGTAACAGCAGGTATCGCGTCCGCCCACGCTGAACTTGACCTGCGTGTAGCAATCGAAGAAGAAGTCAATCAGGTTCGCGTGGGTAGCTCGACGAAGGCACTACTACGGGATGCATCAGGGCAGGTTTTAGCTGAAATCCCTGCGGGCTATGTCGTGGTTCAAGAACAAGCCGGACAGGTCAAAGTCGATCGCTGGCAAGGGCGCCAGTTTTGGATTGAGCCAACCGAGAATGGATATACCTTTATCGATGGCAAATGGTATCGAGGTAAAGCCCAGGTGGTGGCAGCTGTTGGAGGATTAACGGCAGTTAACCATGTTGATCTCGAACATTACCTGTATAGCGTCGTTGGCAGCGAAATGCCTGCTAGCTGGCCCCTCGAAGCCCTTAAAGCTCAGGCCGTGTCAGCTCGAACCTATGCCCTGTATCAACGCGAACATAACGCTAACACCGTGTTCGATGTTGGAGATACGACCGCATGGCAAGTGTATAAAGGGCTTGAAGAAGAAGCCATCAGCACCCATGCTGCGGTCGATGCAACAACTGGACAAGTTTTAACCTATAGCGGACGAATCATTGAAGCCGTGTTTCATTCCTCATCGGGAGGACATACCGAAAATGTAGAGGATATATGGTCAGGTTCTCGTCCCTATCTTCGAGGGGTCGTAGATTTTGACCACTCAGCCCCGGTTTATCGCTGGGATGAAACCTTTTCGGCAGCTTCGTTAAAACAACGAATTTCGGGCGTTGGCAATATTATTTCTATGACTCCAGAGCAAACAACCCCCCGAGGTCGAATTGTCAGAATGCGGGTCGTTGGCGATGAAGGAAGCCGAGTTCTCAGCGGGAATGAACTGCGCCGCGCTCTTAATCTAAAAAGCTCGTTATTCTCAATTGTTCCTCAAATGGGACGTGTTGCGAGCGCGGGCGACACAATTCCATCGCGCCCCGTAAGCTTTCGGGTCAGCGGTCGAGGGTTTGGCCACGGGGTTGGCATGAGTCAGTGGGGTGCGAATCAGATGGCGCAGCACGGCAATAACTATCAGCAGATTTTAGGTCACTATTACCAAAACACCACATTGTCTCGAATTCAAGTGGAATAATACCTTATCGTGACTTAGAGCGGTCCTCTAAGAGTCGCTGCCATTCGGAATCAATTCTGTCTGATTGCTCAGCTTCTTGAGCGATCAGATCGGTTTCCGTGGTGTAGATTAGGTCGTCTTCCGTGATGACGGTCTCAGCCGCAAATTGATGCGCATATTCAATCTTGTCCTGTAGCTCCTCAGACGGTCTGTCTAAAACACTGGCTCGTTCGAGCCGCTGCTCATTGCGAGCATCGACCTTGCGATTTCGCCACTGAATCCAGGCGTATCGAACTAGAGGTACTGTAACGAAGCCAATTCCGTAGGCTAGTAAAAACCAGTAGATACCATTAACAAAGCCAACCCATCCACCCAGTTGACTAATAAGACCCTCAGCTCTCAAGTCATTAAGCATGGCACCCAAGATCAGGGCACCTACAACATTGAGCGCACCTAAGCCAGCCGACAGCAAAAGCTGTCCTGAACTAGCATTACTGAATTTCCAACGAGATTCGCGCAGGTAGTTTGTCGTTGACTTTTTGCTTTGACTTTCTGCTGTGATCTGAAGGACAGGAAAGTGATAAATGATATGCCCGTCCGGGCTAACTTCTGGGCGCCCCCCAAATCGGGTCAAGACCGGTAGCATGTAGTCTTCGTAGTCTTTCTCGTATCCCTCGCCAATGTTGTCGAGATAGGGAGCAATCTGTTCAGCTGCAACTGCCCCGCCGTTGTTGCGAATCACTGTGGCGATCGCCCGCCATCGTCTCTCTTCTAAATCAGCGTTAGGATTTCCATCACCAAATAAGAAAGAAAAGACGGATTCTAAGAAGTTCATCTCGGAATCATTAGCACGACGGCGTGACGGAGTGCGCTGTTGTCGATGCCTGTAATAGTCGGGGCTAAACACCCAAAATAAATCAGGACCAAACCAAAATCTAGGCAAGAATAGCATGCCCCCGCCAAAGCCATCGTCGCGATCGTTGTCTCCTTGACGAGAACTCAGATAGATTGTGATCACTGCGATCGTAATGAAGATGATCACAATCGAGATTAGCAAGAAGATTCCAAACGAAATGCGGATGAGATAGAAAAGGACATTCCAAATCCGTTCCCACCAATCTTTGAGGCGAAGCTGCCAAAATTTGTTGCGAAGGATGCCTCGAAAATTGCGCGGAAACTGGTACGCAATCTCTCCTGCCTCTGAAACCTGTAGATGCCCGCCCGCGTCGGCAGCGAGGGAGACTAAGTCTCGTTCTGCTAACTTAATATCAAGCCCTGCCTGAGAGGCAACATCGCCCGCAGTTACTCGATAATCTAATGTTTCAACCGCCTTAAAAATCGCGGGGTTCAGAGCCATCTATTTCCTCCGTGTCTATACAGAGTCCTATATAGCAATCCCAGATGGGTTGTGGGTTGTGAGTGGTAGTGGGCCGCCTGCCCCACCACTCACACACAATTCACAAGCGATTTAGGATCGCTATATCTCAGTATAGAAGTCTTAAAATTTTTCAGGGAGTGAGGTAAACCGATTTCGAGATCAGTCGGACTAGAATATCCCTTAAATTTGCTCTAGCAGTGCGCTTTTGATATGCCCGAGGATAGTCTGAAATGAGTCATTAAGTTTCATCCTAATTAACTTAAGTCGGCGGTTGAAGACCCCATTCGCCTCGTATACTAAGAATCGCCTGCCATTAAAAATTGACTACTCAGGATTGCGTAAAACTTCGGAGTTGATGGGTTGCTTATTAGCTCTAGTTAGTGTGAGTTTGGCGTTAAAGTAGTCGATAGAGTGACATTCACTGATCTTTGTTCATTCTGCTCTTGTATATATCGGGTCTGCTTTGGAGGCAACCATGCCAAGAACTCAACGAAATGATAATTTCATCGATAAGTCGTTTACCGTCATGGCAGATTTGATATTAAAAATTCTGCCGACCAGCAAAAATTCTAAAGAGGCATTTGCTTACTATCGAGACGGCATGTCTGCACAAGCCGATGGCGAATATGCTGAAGCGATGGACAATTACGTCGAAGCATTAAACTTGGAAGAAGATCCGTACGATCGCAGCTATATTCTCTACAACATGGGGCTCATTCACACGAGCAATGGCGAGCATGACAAAGCCCTAGAGCGATATCATGAGGCCCTAGAGTTGAATCCTAGAATGCCCCAAGCGTTAAATAACGTTGCGGTAATCCACCACTATCTGGGCGAACGAACAAAAGACGCCGGTAATGTGGAGGAGTCTGACGCTCATTTTGACCAAGCTGCTGAATATTGGCAGCAAGCGATTCGTTTAGCTCCCAATAACTACATTGAGGCGCAAAACTGGCTAAAAACGACAGGGCGCTCCAAAATAGATGCCTTTTTCTAGCGCTGACTCCTTTTCCTTTCTCCTGATGGAGAGGTGGCGCCAGCGCGGGCAAGATGCCCGCACTCCCATTTCGCGAATGATTTAGGAGTGCTATATTCCCAAACCTTAGTTCTTCGTTCCCACTTTTTTCAAAACTTCACTATGCTCGACCGTGAACAGGTACAAAAAGTTGCTCATCTAGCTCGTCTAGAATTAACTCCTGAAGAAGAAGCGCAATTTACGACTCAGTTGGGCAGTATCCTAGACTACTTTGAGCAACTTAATGCGCTCGATACCGATACCGTCGCGCCGACTGCTCGCGCGATTGATGTGAGCAATGTGATGCGTACCGATCGGCTCGAGGTGCTGGCTGATCGAGACGAAATTTTAAATGGTGCACCTGATCGAGATGACGACTTTTTTAAGGTTCCGAAGATTATGAATGACTAGCAAAGTTCTAGACTTTGCTGGGTGTCATATCGGGTGTTGTTCGTCTGCTTGACTAACGAAACTCTGGATGCTGGCGGCTAAAAAGCCGCGCCTACATGAGCAAGACCCTCCCGCGGGTGGAGTCGGCGCTAGCGGAGCCATGCCGAAGGCTACAGGCCGACTCTGTGCGTGTAGCAGCAGTTACTCTGCGAGAAGCCGCTATGCGTCTACAACTGCCGCTACAAAAAGTTTTGTCAGTCAACCAGGCTGTTCCGACGCGGGATTACCCATTGAGACGCGGATGCTAATCATGAACGTCGACTAAAATTCACGTCGAGAAAAAATTAGGATAGCGATCGCCAAAAGTAGCACCGTATAAACAATGCCGTAGACTGCATTTCCGATCAAATCCAGGGATGGTGGAAACGCTTCGGTTCCGTAGACAGCTTGGTTCTTGTAGTCGAGACGAGACAAGTCAGGCAAAACGAGATAGAGGTTCTCAATGACGCGCTGAATACCTGGATTTTCAGATAGTTCGGCAAGCCTGACTAGATCTTGACTCAAGTGGCCGACGAGGTAAACAGCCAGCGTGAGCAGCGTTGCCAAAATTGAGCTAGTGAATACGCCAAACAGAATAGCAAATGCGGTAATTAAGGAAAGCTCGATGAGCAGATACAGCATTGAGAGCAGAATGCTGTCAACGGGGAATTCAATCTGCTGAACGCTGAGCGTCCCCATGTAGATTAGGGTCATGGCTGCGACCAAAGCGATGAGCACGGTTGATAAGCCGAGGTGCTTGCCGATGATGAATTCGGTTTTGCTAATCGGCTTTGCCACCAACACATAGACCGTACGTTTCTCTATTTCTTTATTGACTAGCCCCGTACCGATAAAAACGGCAGCAATCAAGCCGGTGATGCCAATCGCTGCGATTCCGACATCTAAAATAATTTTGCTTTCGGCTGATGCAGCGACCTCAGGTAATAGGGCAGCGGCAGCAAACAAGACGAGTGCAAATATGCCAATCAGATAGAGAATGCGATCGCGGATTACTTCTCGAAAAACGTTTGTGGCGATGACAAAAACTTGGCCTAGATTCATTCTTGATTACTCCCTGAATTCGAAATTAGTTTGGGTATGCCACATTGAATCGGGATCATATTAGCTCTCTGAGGTGGTGACAGTTGCTCTTGGGACGTGATTTCAATTGTTGGATAGAGCTGACATTCCTTCTGAAGATAATAGGATGCCCCGTTGGCCTCCAATTCTTGCCAAAATGCTTGTAAGCGAAGCGGCATGTCTAGATCTGTCGATATCGGTAGAGTAATTACCAGGTCTAATATGCGTTGTGAGTCAGGAAGCTGCTGCTCAACCTGGCGTTTGACATCGTTAATAAATTCTTGAATAAACTGTGGATCTGCGAAGCGCAATCGCGCTTCAGGGGGAGGTAATTCTGCCAGCCTTCCCCTCAAAACGGCTTCTGCAATATCTAGCATTTCGGGTTGAGGATCTAATTCAACCATAAACATGCTTTCTTGAAGCCCACTCGCACTAGACCGTAAGGGAGGATATTCATCAATCCAATTCTGAACCAGAAAATAAAAGCCTAGCCAGCAACTGACGATGATGTGCAGCAACGCCGATATGATCAGGTCTTGTCTAACTTGGGGTTCGGGCCATTTTTTGCCAATAATCGAGGAGATGATTTTGGGAATAGCAGCATAGAGTGCCGTCACGAGGGGCAAGCTAATCAAGGCGATCGCTCGCCATTCTGGATCCCATACGCGGAATAGAAAAAAACAGGTAATGCCTGCTGTCACCAAAGCACCCGGATAAAACTCCCAATTTAATAGAGGAATCTTGATATTGGACTTCTTTTTCTCCTTAGCATCTTTTGCAAACCCCCAACCAATCCCCAGATTGAGAAATATCCATCCCAAGATAAAAAATGCATGCTGCAACGGCGAAAGTTGCACGTCTTCGTTGGATGGGTCGAGTGCGGCGATAGGAGATTCTCCGACAATAAGCATCACACCCCAAGAAAATAGACTCAAAGAAATTAATGTTTTCCAGCAAAATGCCTGACGTGGATCGAGAAAATTCCCAATAGATTTCCCGACATCTTTGAGTGATTTTAGAAATTTATCCAATAAGTCTTTCACCGCATCAGAAGGCGCAAATTGCTTAGAGAGTAGGAATCAGTTGAGCTTCTGAGAAGAGACGAAACACAAACAGCAAAATGATGATAGCGGTATAGCTCGCCGCATTTGCGACTAATATGACATAAACTGCGTCAGTCTGTTCTGGAGCTTTGCCCGCTGACGAGATTCGCTTAGATCGATAGTTTGAATATTTAGAATAGCGCTCCTTCGATTCAACAACTTTGCGATCGCTCAATAAAAGCTGGAGTTGTTCGAGTCCTAGAAGCTCAATGGCAAAACTGATAAAAAATGTTAGAAACCCTGCCGCAATCAACCATGTTGCCGTCGTGGTTGTCCACTGGTCAAAAAAGATGAGATTAATCAGCTGAATTTCTACAGCAGTAGGCAATGCAGGAACGATTGACAGAAAGGCTAGCCATCCTAGCATCGTGGAGAAGAGATTAATCGATGCTGAATACTCGATACTTTTTTTTCGAGAAATATTTAATTGCTGATAGAGGACAAACGCTTCAATTGCGATTGTCACTAATAGAAGTAAGCCTTGGGAGATGATCGCCCGTAAGGGCAGATATAAAGTCATGAATCGATTTTCTACCCAAGCACTATCTTACTGATAGATGACGACTCGCAGCAGACATATATTAATCCCAAATCAATTGTGGGAAAACCCAAAGGAGTTTGGGGAACTTCGTCCTCAAGAAGGGGGCGTTGGCCCCTCCACTCCTCTTACGAATCATTTAGGACTGCTATATATGAGTTCTCAATCAATTCTTGATCCATCCTCTCTTTATCCATCCTTAACCCGTAGTGCCTCGCTCCTATTGATTAAGACTCAGGTGGCGTCCATAATGGACAACGCGCTATATATAGGATATAAATCTCCAATATCTGATAAATTGGCGCTATATAGCAATTTGCGATGGCCTCCAACCCAGAAATAGTGGCATGGGATGCGGCCTGCTCTACCCCACTGTACTTAACTCAGGCGCACACCACTAGTCTGCAACTGCCCAAATTGAGCGAATCATTTCTAAGAAAGTCATGAATCAATTAAACTCTCCATCTAGAACAGGCATTGGAATTCGGACTGCCCAAATCCGGTCGGGTCGCTTAATCGGGCAAATTCATGTCTATGATGGAGCCGGAAAAGGCAAGTCGCAGGCGGCGCTTGGGGTTGTCTTGCGGTCAATTGGATTAGGAATTCATACGTTTTGGCAAACGCGAGTGCTGCTACTCCGATTTCTGAAAGGGCCAGGGCGAGCCTATGCCGAAGACGCAGCGATTGAAGCGCTCCAGCGAGGATTTCCTCATCTTATTGATCAGGTGCGTACGGGACGATCTGAATTTTTTGGTGCAGAGGACGTAACGCGGTTTGATCGAGCCGAAGCGCAACGAGGGTGGGATGTGGCAAAGGGGGCGATCGCCAGTGGACTCTATTCTGTCGTTGTTTTGGATGAGCTAAACCCAGTCCTCGATTTAGGATTATTGCCCGTTGATGATGTGGTTAAAACGCTGAGGAAGAAGCCGGAACATCTGGAAATTATTGCAACAGGGCGAGGAGCGCCCCAAATGCTGCTAGAGATTGCAGACTTACACTCTGAAATGAAGCCCCAGCCCCATCCCAATGCGACAGCGCACGGAATTGAAGGCATTGAAATCTACACCGGATCTGGAAAAGGGAAATCAACCAGCGCATTGGGTAAAGCGTTGCAGGCAATTGGCAAGGGCATCAGCCAAGACAAGTCTCATCGCGTGTTGGTGATGCAGTGGCTGAAGGGTGGAGCTGGCTATACCGAAGATGCAGCGATCGCTGCGTTGCGTCAGAGCTATCCAAGTTTGGTCGATCATCAGCGCTGTGGACGAGATGCCATCGTCTGGCGAGGTCAGCAGCAAGAACTTGATTATGTCGAAGCAGAGCGGGGGTGGGAGATTGCTCGGGCGGCGATCGCCTCAGGTCTTTATAAAACCATTATTCTAGATGAACTCAATCCTACGGTTGACCTGGAGCTACTCCCCCAAGAGCCCATCGTTCAAGCTCTGTTGCGCAAACCCCGCGATACGGAGGTGATTATCACTGGGAGATGTAAATATACGCCCGCTTACTTTGATCTGGCATCGACCCATTCTGAAGTGTTTTGCCATAAGCACTATGCAGAAAAGGGGGTGGATTTAAAGCGAGGGGTTGACTTTTAAAGTAAACACAATTTGGAAACCCCAAGCGTATGCGATTGAGTTAAGTACGGTAGTGTGGTGAGCCCCCGCGCCGCGGGGTTCACCACACGGTCAACGTCCTAACGCGAGAGCGTACGGCTATATATGTCAGACGGCAAAAGGCAGCCGCTCAACGCCTGCTAATGGGTTGTTTCAGCCATCTGGGGTGCCCTCATGCATCCGTCACATGCTGGATAAGGCCATCATCTCAATAGAGGAAGGCTAACGGTGAATGTGGTTTGGCCGTCACCGCTTGTAACCTGGATGCACCCGCCTAAGCGTTGGGTTAGCCGATGAACGAGCGCTAACCCTAATCCAGTGCCGCTATGTTTCCAAGGGTCTTGATTAGGAATGCGATAAAATTTCTCGAAAATGCGATCGCGCTCTTGCTCCAGAATTTCAACGCCTGTGTTACTGACGATGAGTTCGATGATACGTCGGTTTTGGCGGACAGATACTCGAATATATTCTCCTGCCGGAGTATATTTACAAGCGTTGGTGAGCAGCTCATTCAAAATTCTTTCTAGGCACGTCAAATCGGCTCTAAATCGAAGCTGAATATCGGGAAGGTCGAGTATTAGCGACTGCTGGAGCTGGCGCGTTCGCTCAATGAATGGCTCGACTAACTGGGGAAGCCATGTTGAGGGGTCGATTTCTGTCGGATTAAGAAGCTCTCTGCCTCGGTCAACCCGAGAAAGATCGAGTAAGTCGTCAATTAGATTAATTTCGCGCGCTCCCTCGTCTTTCAAAATTTGAATATATCGAAGCAATCGATTCGGCGGGTCTGCCGACTCATCTAAGATGCCAAGTTGCTGGAGCATGATTTCAAGCATTTGAATAGCAACTCGTATGTTTGCCATCGGTGTCCTGAGTTCATGAGAGACGGTACTCAAAAAGTCATCCTTGAGGGTATTAAGACGTTCAAGCTCTTTAACTTGCGTCTGAGCGGCTCGATACAGTCGGGCTTGGCGGAGGGCGATCGCACACTGATTAGCAACGAGCAGCACAAGGCGAATTTCCTGGTCACTAAAACAGTAGTCGGCGTGGTTGACGAGCCACAGATCGCCTAATACGCCCTGATCATCGACAATTGGGCACGCCAATTTAGCTACCCATTCAGACTGCGAACCGGACAAATGCCCACAAAACTGAAAATACTGACTTTGTAAGAGCTGATGATATCCCTCTGAAAATTTTGCCATTTGGACAGGGTAGCCCTGGAACTCTGATCCGGCAGTGTTATCAGCAGTGCTGTATTCATAGCAGACAATAGCGACTTGGTCGGGCAGGGTATAGATTGCGACATTACAAATCTTGACTCCAATGGCGATCGCCAATTCTCGCACCACCGTTTGTAAGATCTGATCTTCGTCGAGGCTGTCTCGAAGGCGGTCAGTAACGCGTTTGAGGGTGGCTTCAAAATTTGAGGCTTGCTGAAGCTGAGCAGTGCGATCGGTAACTTGAGTTTCTAAATTGGCGTTCAACTGTTGGACTTGCTGATAAAGCTCTGATTGCTGAATGGCGATCGCCAGCTGATCGGCCAGTGTTTGAATGAGAACAATCTCCCAATCGTGCCAATGACGAGTCGTGGCGCACTGTTGCGCTGCAATCAGCCCCCAGAGTTGGTCACCTTGAAGAATCGGAATGACTAGATTCGCTTTTATCTGAAACTGGGAGAGAAGCTCAACGTAACAGTCTGCAAACCCTGCCTGGTGAATATCTGCGGTATTGCCTACGTAGCCTTGAGTATAAGGGATGATACATTCGTCAACGATCAAGCATGGGTCAAAAATGTTGCGTCCGAGCATGGGAATCCATTGAGACCCCACTGATTCAACGATCACAAAGCCGCTCCAGTCTGGTTCAAAGCGGTAGATGATGACTCGATCCGTTTGCAAATGCTGACGCACTTCATGAACCGTTGTATTAAGAATGTCATTAAGATTCAATGATTGGCGAATCCGATGCGTGATTCCACGCATGAGGGTTTCAAATTCGGCTTGTTGACGCAGAGAATCCTGGATACGCTTGTTGGTTGTAATATCGCGCGCGACACTCAGTACCGACTCGACGGTTTGATCGGGGGCTAATTCAGGAACCAATCGCGCCTGAAAGGATCGAACGCCGTCAACCGTTAATAGGTCAAATTCAATAATCTGCTCTTGATTTTGATTCAACACGGTTTGAAGCGCCGTTTCCCACGTGATGAATAGAGACTGCGGCATCCCCAATTCTCGATTCGTTTTTCCATGAAAGGCATGAGCTGGAATGCCAGTCATCTGCTCCATTGCTGGATTGATATAGACATAGCGGAGAGCAGAATCAAAGCGAGCAATGATGTCGGGTGAATGTTCGACGAGGGCTCTAAACTCTTGCTCTCGGCGGTGTAATAGAGTTTCTGTCTCCCGGCGATCGGTGACATCCTGAAAGACGAGAATGCTCCCCATAATGTCACCGTTGGCGGTTTGGATTGGTGCGGCTGAATCTCCTATCCATCGTTCAGTACCATCGTTCGATCGCAAAATACACGGGGCAGTTCGAGTTGCTTTGATGCCCGTTTGAATGGCTTGAAGACAGGGATTTTCGACCTGTTTGCGAGTATCCGGATCGATTAAATCCAAAATGCGGTGAATAGACTGCCCGATTGCCTCAGACTGTCGCCAGCCTGTCAATTCCTCAGCAGTCGGGTTCATAAACGTAATATTTCCGTAGAGATCAGTGGCGATCGCCCCGTCCCCAATGCTGGTGAGCGTTGCTGACAACCACTGTTGAGTGATAGCGAGTTCTTTCTCAAGGCGATGGCGATGAAGGGCAGTTTCTATGGTGGTGTAAAGTTCAAACTGATTAAATGGTTTGATGAGATATCCAAAGGGTTCTGTTTTGATGGCTCGCTGGAGCGTTTGATGATCGGCATCTGCGGTCAAGAAGATGACCGGGATGTCAGAGTCAAGACGAATGTGCTGTGCAGCGGTAATGCCATCCATCTCTCCTCTTAGATAGATATCCATCAGCACCAAATCTGGCTGGGTAGTCTTTGCGACTTGAATGGCATCCTTGCCCGAAAAAACACTGGCAATGATTTCATAGTTGAAGTGTTCCAGGGAATTGCGAATACTCCAGGCAGCAACACATTCATCTTCTACAATCAAGATTCTTGCCATTCGTTTAGCAACGTTGTTGAAACCTCGAAAATACATCAAGGGTTCTGAAGGATACTCAACTTTATAGCTCTTTCATAGAAACAACGAGATCTGTTGAAATACGGAAGTCTAGGCTGCGATCGCTGGCGTATGGTCTTACGCTCCCGCGTTAGGACGCCAGTACTTTTACGGACTCATTATCTAAAATTTGGGTAAGTCGGTATCGAGCTAACCATAAAATTTATGCCCTCTTTACAGCCCGATGTCAGGATCAGTAGAGTTTAAACTCAGGTTGGTTCTTCAGAACAGGGGCGATCGCTATAGAAGAACCAAATCAGGGACCTGAAATAACGACTGATACACTAACACTGCGCCACCGATGGCAGGCGCATCTTCTCGAAATTCCGAGGCATCAAAGTAGGTATCGGGTTCGCTAAAAAAGCCAAACGTGCCGCTAGCTGGAAGACAGTCGCGCAGCATGCCCTCCAATTGGTTTCTGACATACGGCACAAGCACAGCAAGTTGCCCACCCAAGACAATGCGCTCCGGATCAAATACCTTCACCAAGCTAATCAGACCGCGCCCTAACGACTCGGCCCAATCTTGAAGCACCATCCGAGCATCATCATCATTCTGAGACAGGCGATTCAGAAATATTTCAAAGTCAATCTGTTGACCGCTGTGAAATGCATAGCGGTTGAGTAAAGCCTCCCGGCTGACCAACCCGCCTAAGCTACCCGGAGTCTCTCCATCAGCATATGACGTGCCGTGCTCATCAATCAGTAGTTCGCAGATTTCGCCCGCTGTGCCGTGAGCGCCTCGGAAAATGCGATTATTAATCACAATGCCGCCCCCAACTCCTGCATCGAGTAGAAGATAAATTAGGCTATGGGTGGGTATCGCTTTGCCTAAATAGACTTCTACTAAGGCTGCTGCATTGGCATCGTTTTCAACATAAATCGGCAAATCCGTTTGAGACTCTAAGTAACTCCGCAAGTCAACATGCTGCCAACCTAGCTTAGGAGCCCGAATGATCACGCCTTCGCGGTTAAGAGTTCCAGGAACGGTGATGCCAATGCCTCGCAGCCGCTCATTCCTGAATGGATTAGCACAACGGAGTTGATCAATACTGCTTACCAGTTGATGGATGATAGCCTCAGGTGTCATAGATCCTGAGGCCGACACCTGGATGCGTTTAATCACCTGAGCTGCCAAGTTCATCTCAACGACCGTAAGCCTGTCTGCGTCAATGGCAGCACCAATAAAAAACGCTCCATCTGGATTTAGTTCTAGCCCAATTCCCGGACGCCCCCCGCTACCTGGCTGCTCAACGTGCTTATGCCCCTCTCGCAGCAGTCCGTTTTCGATCAAATCGCCCGTAATCACAGTTACGGTTGATCGGTTTAGCCCAGTGCGTCGCGCAATCTCAGCCCTTGAAATACCAGAGTGACAGCGCACAATCCCCAAAATGCGAACGTGATTAATCTGCTTGAGGAGGCTAGCATCAGTCATCAACGATTGCTGAGACGACTTTGTTTGCATAAGAAACTATCCAGCAGTTTGTTTGTTCGGATTATAAATTAACTCACATTAGTTTGTTTCCACAACAAACAAATTAGGGTAGAAAGTGAATTGCCAAAACCAAGATTGAATTCACCTAAAGCTTTGGAGGAACGTATGCGGACTTGGCGACAACGATGTTTGTACGAAGAACTTGAACTCATTCGTCAGCCACCCGCAATCTACAAGACGATGCTTTGTCGATTGCGGTCTAGAATCATGGATTTTCAGACTTGCTTGTGCAACTGGTTTAAGTGCGATCGCACTCCTACTGTGCGAGAAGTCATAAACCGACAAGGAATTTCACACTATCGTGTCTATGATCCGGTTGGCGATCGCACCTTGACATTTGATTCTCACCGTGATGTCGTGCATTGGTTAGAGTCTCGCCATCACTGTAATCATTTCAATCCGTGGGATGACTCTTTCTAGTACAAAATCCAGTACAAAATCCAGTACAGGACGGCGGAAGTTTCATGCCAGTAGTGTGGGCGACAGACTCACGTCGCGGGCAAGATGCCCGCTCTCAAATGGGTGGCTTATTTCTGCCAAGCAGCGTTATTCGTGAAATTCTTGATTGCTAAAATTCTTGCAACATTCGCATGGCAAACTGGGCGAGATTATTCATCTGCAAGCACTTTAAGCCGAATCAGGTGAGCCAAGTGGCTATCCGGGTCGCCCAGTTGCACTTCTAACGTATCTCCAGAAAGGGGAGACAGATAAGCAAGGAGCGATCGCAAATTGGGGGTGCTGGCTCCGCTGTCTACATAGACTCTTTCTGATAACTTGGTTAGCCGTTTCCAGGTCGTATAGAGCTTAGCAA
>JBNPEG010000038.1:0-9848 GCA_051117555.1 Elainellaceae cyanobacterium
ACCGTTGCATTTGAGCTTCAATGGGAGCAGGGTAGGGGCGCATTGGTTTTCCGGCTCATCGTCTACTTCTCTAGCTTACAGATGCAGAAGGTGGAATTACAGCTTATTTAATCCACGATCCTTAGGATATGACTCCTGATGAGAGTCAAAGCTAGGGAAACTATCGGGCGTGCAACCGCACAAAGAACAGTGACGGTTGCTATACGTAGCGTTCCGGAGGACTGACAGGTTTTGTTCATATAGCCCGTGACGTTGGTCGCTAGGGCTACGAGAATATAGACATTTGACGCATCCTCCATGAGCAAATCTCAAACATTTTTCTGGTTTATGATGATTTTCTTTCTAATCCCAATGGGAGCGATCGCCGCTGCTGCATTTAATCCCCCCGACGATATCGGGTGTTTCACTTTTGACTGACTGTCATCTATACCGTGTTTAATGTGGCTCACCTGATTGCTGATATCGTCGTCAAAGCGCCAGGATATCAGTGGGTATTAATGGCATTTATCGTGTCCATTGGGCTGCTCTTAAATCGGGTTGGCGATCGCTGGATGCGGATGGATAGCGCTCACTCCTCAGGCCAACTCTGCTCGATCGCCTCCAGAACTCGGTCTAGCTCAGTACCGCCAACATAATCCACAATTCCAGACCAAAACGTGCCAGTGCCAACGGCGCCGGGCATCAAATCTGAGCCATCAAAGCGAATGATGTCTGCATTGGCGAGAATTTCTGCCTGCTGCTGCGTTAGCGGATCAGAATAGGCGTCGAGCGATACCTGCTGATGCGGCGACACGTAATTTTCTAACCCCACCCAAATTTCGTGAGGCTCCACGGTGGTCAAATACTCCATCACCGCTTGAGCGTTAGGAGTGTCGTCGAGCATAGCAAACACCGTTCCGCCCACCAGCACCGGAGTGCCAAACTCTGGGTCGATTTCGGGCAGCAAAAAGATGCTGACATCTTCTCCCACATTCACCTCGTCTGGAAAGAAAGACGCAATGAAATTTGCCTGACGGTGCATATAACACCCCGGAGGGTCGTCAAACAAAGGATTGGGGGCATCCGTAAACGGCGTGCTGATGACGCCGACCGTTCCGCCGACGACATAATCAGGATTGAGAGCAATCGTGCCAAATTGCTCAAAGGCAGCTTTCACCGCTGGATCAGTAAACGGAATGTCGTGATTGACCCACCGATCGTAAACGTCAGGACCGGCAGTGCGCAGCAGACTATCTTCAACCCAGTCAGTGCCCACCCAGCCCGTTGCGGCTCCGCTTTCGATGCCCAAACACCACGGCACACCGCCGTCTGCCACGATGCGATCGCTCAACGCAATCATCTCCTCCCAGGTTTGAGGCACGTCATACCCGTTTTCAGCAAAAACATCGGGGCGATACCAGACGAGGCTTTTTACATCAGCGCGGGACCACAGCCCATAAAGAGTGCCATCGATGCTGCCCAACTCTAGCCACGTTGGGTCAAACGCCGCGTCGAGCTGGCTGGCATCGAGGAAACTATCCAGAGGCACGAGATGCCCATCAGCAGCAAAGTCGGCCATCAGCCCAGGCTGTGGAAACAACGCGATATTGGGTGGGTTTCCTGACTCTACACGGACGGGGAGCAGGGTGGCGAAGGCATCGGTGCCTTCATAAATAACTGGAATTCCCGTCTGTTCGGTGAATGGTGTAAAGACCTGCTCAATAATTTGCTGTCCGTCGCCCGTGATCGACCCCAAGATCGTCACCGATGGAGTGCCGTCTTGATTGGGTCCCGGATCTCGACAGGCTCCGATCGTCAGAATTAGACCTGCCGTAGCAATTCTCAGAATAATAGGTGCCTGGTGTTGAGGCATAGCGGTTTTGCTTACCTTGACTACTCGACGGGCGATCGCCCTCTAGTCATCCTAATCTGAGTGATGGCCTGAGTGGTGGCAGATTTAAGCGGCTGAGGTGACCTGCATCATCCGCACCGGCAGACGCACTTGAAAACAGGTGTTCCCTGGCATTGACGCAACGCGAATATCTCCCTGATGCCGTTGAACGACGCGATTGACGATTTGTAGCCCGACTCCCATCCCTTGACCGATATCCTTGGTCGTAAAAAACGGCTCAAAAATATGAGATTGCAGCTCAGGCGGGATGCCCACGCCATTGTCAGAGATCTCAACGACAATCTGATCGCCTAGACAGCGAGTCCGAATCCAGACGGTGGGCGAATTTTCGGCGCAGGCGATCGCCGGACGAGGCATCGACAATTGCCACGGATCGGGGATAGTCAGGGCAGCCGTATGATGTCTTGCTTCCGACGAAGACACGCTGCTAAATCGAGCCTGCGTTGCATCAATGGCATTGTCAATCAGGTTTGTCCAGACTTGGTTAAGCTCGGTTCCGTAGCTTTGAATGTGGGGCAATGTCTCGTCATACTCTCGCATGACGGTCACTCCCCGCTTGAGCTTGTGATGCAGAATGGTGAGCGTGCTTTCTAGCCCATCGTGAATATTGATTTCGTGCGTGGGTGCCAAATCATCCTGCTCAGAATAGTCTTGAACCGCATCCACCAAATTAGCGATGCGGCGAGTGCTTTGATGAAGCTGTTCTAGCAGCCCTGCACCCGCCAAGATAGATTCGAGCCAAGTGAGAATCCCTTTTATACAGTGATCGGGCATTTGGGTGATAATTTCGTTCAGCCATGTGGTTTCTAACCCAGCACTCACCAGCGTTGGAGCGAGTTGCCAGCCATTGGGCACCCCGTGGGCATCGAGCCAATCGGTGACATCATCTTCGCGATCGCTCTGAGTAATCGGGTCGAGAACGGGAGCATGCCGAATTCGGGCGATCGCCTCTCGCTGAAGTTTTGCTAAAAACGTCTGCTGGTCGGTGGTCATCGCCTTGCGGGTGATTTCAAGCGTCAGCGTTTGAATACGCGGAAATAGTTCTCGAAGTTGTCGAGCGGCTTGACGACTCGCCGCCGCGGGGTTGTTGAGTTCATGGGCTAACCCGGCGGCCATAGTTCCGAGAGAAATCAGATTTTCTCGATGTTGTGCCAATACTTGGACATCCTGAATGCGCTCAGTGGATGTTCTCACAATCGTGGTGGCTAAGCACGAGCACAGCCCCAGCAGCTTCCAGAAAATGTCATTGGGCACTTCAAGCAGATGGCAGTGCGTGCGTGCATGCCCGCTCGCCCAAAAATAATCGACCCCCATAATGATCGGCACTTCCCCAAACAGCTCTTTGCCAAACACCGCTTTGAGCAACACCTCTTCATTACCCACCCGCTGCGTAATCCAATATTCGCCATCCAGCAGGATAAAGACATGTTCGGCAGGGTCGCCCTCCCGTCGAAAGACCTGTCCCGGTTCCAGCCAAACTTCTCGGCTTTCCCGAACGAGCCATTCTATCGTCTCGTCGCCCAGTTGCGAGAAGCCCTGCACCTGTCGTACGTCATTTAAGTCAATCATGATTGCCCTCTGACCCTTTCAGGATGAACCGACGATAAATCTGAACTAAACAATGATGTTTCTCGAAGATTCATCGGGAGCCGAATCTGAAACCGCGTTCGTCCGGGTTGAGAATCGCAGTGAATGGCTCCCCGGTGCTGGTCAACAATGACGCGATGGGCGATCGGCAACCCCAAACCAGTCCCTTTGCCGCTTCCCTTAGTGGTAAAAAACTGCCTGAAAAGATGAGGCTGAGCCTCTAGCGGAATCCCAGGACCATCGTCGATAATTTCGACAAAAACCCGTTCACCGTCTCGAAACGTACAAATTTCAAGCTGCCCGCATCCATTCATCGCGTCAATGGCGTTTTCGATCAAATGAGTCCAAACCTGATTGAGATCGCCCCCGTAGACGCAAATATCGGGCAGGCTGCGGTCATAGTTTCGAATAATGTCAATTCCCGTCAGTCGGTGTCTGAGCACTCTAAGCGTATTTTCGATGCCGTCGTGGATGTCCATTTCTTGGAGGGGAGCCTGGTCGAGATAAGTGTAGTCTTTTGCCGATTGCACGAGTTGAGAGATATGCAGCGTGTTTTTCTCAATTTCATCGACCTGAATCATGCCTGTGAGGGTCGTTTTTACCCACAGCAGGAGGTCATCTAACACTGCATGAGGAAAGAGGGCTTGAATCGTGTCGAGCCATGCGACCCCTAACCCGACTTTTAACAGGGCAGAGGTGAGATAAGCGCAATAGGGGCGATCGCCCAGTCCGTGGTGGGTTAGCCAGGCGAAAATCTCTGCTTCACAGTCCGAGGACGGTGATTCCTGGGGCTGAGCAAGGGCGATCGCACTGTGCTGAATCACCTCATGCTGAATCCCTAACAGTATTGCCTGCTGCTCAGATGTCATTTGCTGATTAATCCGCAACGCCAGCGGCTGCAAAAACTCAAATGTTTTTTGTAACTTTTCTGCCGCAGCCGTACTTGCCAAAGACGGAGCCTGTAGCTCTTGAGATAGCCCAGAGGTTAGCGTACCGAGCGACATAAGCTTCTGAGTACGCAGCGAGAGCGCGTCGAGATTTTGAGCCCGCTGAGTGGTGACCACTAAGAGCTCGCGGGTGATGGACGGACATAGCTCCAGCATCTTCCAGAAAGCGGGGGTGTCAAACTCGATGAGGCGGCATCGGGTAGACGCATAGGCGCTAGCCAGGCATGGCTTGTCGAGCAAAATTAGCTCGTGCCCAAAGTAGGAATGAGGCCCATAGGTAATCCACGGCACTTGGCGATCGCCCACCTGTTTGATGCAGTGAATTTCTCCCTCTAACAGCACCCAAAACGAGCCCACGGGATCACCTTCTTTGGCGAGCAAATATCCCGATTCAATCACGCGCTCGCATCCATGGCGGACAAACTCGAACTGCTGGTCATGCAGGTCTGCAAAGAGAGGAATTTGGCGCAATAGGTCAATCATGAAATGAGATAAGGGAACGGTACGTGAGTGCTGTTTGAATCAACTAGGACGCAATCTGTTTGCCGATACGCTTGAGAATTTTGAGAACGGTATATAGCTGGTTGCGAGTTGGAAACGGAGAAAACGGTGCTGAGACATCGTACTCATTGCGATTTTGCTTGGCTAGTTTTACGAATACGAGGTCATCTCCATTTGTCAACATGGCGAAGACAGGTTTCTCTGAAATGGGAGCTGCCGCCATATATGCCAGCGCTTGAGGAAGCGCCGTAAGCGCTGAAATCGTTGTCCACTTAGATTCCAAGATGACAATCCAAAATTGGCCTTGCACAACAAGGACATCAATTCGTCCGCGAAGAATCTCTTCCGGGTTATCCTCATCCCAAACCAGTTCAACAGATGGCTCTCCTTGAATTTTATAAGGGGAGTCATAGAATCCCGCAATTTCCAGTAAGGGAGCACCGATGAGCAGTTTGACTGTTCCTTCGGTTAGTGAGCCATCTTGGCGATGATAAAGGAATCTGCGTCTCACTAAATCTAATGATTCTTTTTCCCTATCGGACAAGGTTGGCAAATCGTCAGTCCACTCTGGAAAGAAATTCTCATCATCTGTGCGATTGATGCCCAGTCGGTCTTCTGCCTCTGTCAAGCTGAGGATAACTTTGGTGATGGCAGTTTCTCTCACCATAATTCGCTGCCTCGTCGAGTTTGGGTATTGATTCTATTATTGAAGATGCGCAAACAAACCTGGGCGATCGCCCCATAACAGCTCTCCTTAATAGCGCCCCACTATTCTGTCTTGGGGGGCTGCATGGGCAGGCAAATTAGAAATCGAGTGGTGCCGGGTTTTGAGTCGACGCGGATGCTGCCACCATGACGATTGACAACAATCCGCCGAACGATGTCGAGTCCGAGTCCGGTGCCTTTACCCACGTCTTTGGTCGTAAAAAACGGTTCAAAAATACGCGATTGTACATCGGGCGGAATCCCTGGCCCATTGTCGATGAGCTCAATTTGGATTTGGTCGTGCAGATGGGTCGTACGAAGGGTGAGGTCGCCGTCTCCTTTCATGGCATCAATGGCATTATCGATGAGATTTGTCCACACCTGATTCAGTTCACCACCATAGGCGCAAATCTTAGGCAGATTGGGGTCATAGGTGCGGTGCACCGTGATGCCCTTCTTGAGTTTGTGGTGCATGATGGTGAGCGTGTTTTCAATGCCGTCATGGACGTTGATCTCCTGGAGTGGAGATTTGTCCATGTAGGCATAGGATTTGAGGGCAGTCACCAGTTCTGAAATGCGCTCGGTCGTTTGTTCCACCTGATCCACCAGTTCTGCCACATTAAGGCTCGATTCAAGCCAGCCCAACGCATCAGGCAGGGCTGAATCGCCGATGCGATCTGCCAGGTGTTGAATTTGAGCATCATCGATTCCAGCGGAGACAAACGTGGGGGCAAGCTTCCACCCGTTGGGGATGCTGTGGTCATCGAGCCAATCAGCAAGCGCATCTTCGCGATCGCTCTGTTCGAGGGGATCAAGGGAATAGTGCTTGAGCTGGCACGTCATCACCGACTGCTGAAGATCGACGAGGGCTTGTCGTTGCGGATCAGTTAGTTGCTGATTGCACAGCTCCAGCGTTTTTGCCTGCACAGTCTTCATGGCATCGCGCAACTGCTTTGCGGCGCGGCGCCCAGCGGCGGCTGGGTTATTGAGTTCATGGGCAAGCCCGGCTGAGAGCTTCCCCAATGCCGCCATTTTCTCTTGCTGTTGCAGGTGAGCACCGACTTCGTGCGATCGCCCTGCCAGTGCGGTGAGAATCACCGCTGCCGTTTGAGAACACTCAGTCACCAATCGCCGAAAGGCATCCGGCTCTATTTCTAATACCCGTGACGTCCCGAGTGCTTTACCCGTGGCACTGGCAATGCCGCCGGTCAACATCGAGATATCGCCCGTAAATTCGCCCGGTTGATGGACTGTTAATACGTGTTCATGGCCTGCAAGCTTTTTAGTTACTTGAATTGTGCCATCCAGAACCACATAAAAGTGATGCGTCGGAGCGCCTTCCGTGAAGATGATCTCTTCCGGTGCCAATGTCCGCTCACGCCCATGGTCGAGGAGATCTTGCAGTTCGTCGATCGAAAATTTGGGAAAGAGCAGATTTTCTTGAGGATTATGGAGCATGGTCGTCCAGGATATGTCAGTGATTCAAGGGAACATACATTACGCTCTTACCTCGGTGAGATAGCGATGAACAAACTGAACCGCAATAGAGCCTTCTCCAACCCCCGACGCAACCCGCTTCACAGATTGGTGACGCACGTCGCCCGCAACGAAAATTCCGGGGACGTTGGTTTCGAGCAAAAATGGGGCGCGATCGCGATTCCACCCTTTCGGACGCGGGCGATCGCGCATCAGGTCAGGTCCAGCCAGAATAAACCCTCGCTCATCGCGTTCAACCAAATCGGCTAGCCAATCGGTGCGCGGAGCCGCGCCAATAAAGATAAACAGCGACGTCGCCGGAACCGTCGTTGTCTCGCCTGTTTCGGAGTTGAGCAGCGTCAGGCTTTCGAGGTTATTTTCCCCGGTTACCCCCACGACGGTCGTGTGAGTTTTGACAAAAATAGTGTCGGTGGCCTCAATCTGGTCGATCAGGTATTGCGACATGCTTTTGGTCAGTGACCCTGAGCGAATCAGCATCGTGACGGTGCGTGCATACTTGGAGAAATACATCGCAGCTTGCCCCGCTGAGTTGGCACCCCCAATCACATATACGTCCTCATCTCGGCAGGCGATCGCCTCTGCCTGAGCCGCTCCGTAATAAACGCCTGCCCCTTGCAATGTCTCCATACCAGGCACATTGAGCTTTCGATAGGACACGCCCGTGGCAATCATCAGCGCATGACAGCTAATTTCACTTCCGTCTGCTAGCGTGGCGATGCGATATGGGTCTTGGATGCGGACGCCTGTGACTTCTTGGGGCGAGAGAATTTCGACCCCAAACCGTTTGGCCTGAGTCACGGCCCGTCGGGCTAGATCACTACCGCTCAACCCCACCGGAAACCCCAGATAGTTCTCAATGCGAGAGCTAGAGCCTGCTTGCCCGCCGGGAGCTTCTCGCTCAATCATCACGGTGCTCAAGCCCTCAGATGCGCCATAAACCGCTGCTGCCAACCCAGCCGGCCCCCCCCCGATAATGATCAGGTCATAAAATGGACGCTCGGCTTGAGTTCTCAGCCCAATTTTTTCGGCAATGTCTTGAGGCGTGGGCTGGCTCACCCGCGCGCCATCCGCAAACATTACCAGCGGCAAGCAGGATGATGCATCCGCCGAGGCATAGGAAAGAAGCTGCTGGGCTTCGGGATCGGCTTCGACATCCAGCCACTGATAGGGAATCTGATTGCGAGCGAGGAAGTCTTTAATTTGGTGGGTTTGGGGAGACCAGCGATCGCCAATCACCCGAATGCCCTCAAATGCCGGACGATACGACGCGTGCCAATCTTCAAGCAGGTCATCTAAAACGGGATACAGCTTTTCTTCGGGCGGGTCCCACGGTTTGAGCAAATAATAATCGAGCTTGGCAGAGTTAATCGCGCGAATTGCCGCATCCGTATCGGCATACGCAGTGAGCAACACCCGCTTCGCCAATGGAAAAATCTCACTCCCTCTTTCTAGAAACTCGACCCCTTCCATATGGGGCATGCGCTGGTCGGCAAGAAATAACGCGACCGATTCGTTGCGTAATTTGAGCTGCTGGAGCGCATCTAGCGCTGATGCTCCCGAATCAGCCCGGATAATGCGAAAGCGATCGCCATAGTGTTGTCGCAAATCACGAGCAACCGCTTGCAGCACTTCAGGATCATCATCAACCGAAAGAATTGCAGGTTTAGCCATACTGTGTTCCTTACTCGCTCAATGATTTTTGAAATGTTTCGACGGCACGGGATAATGCTGCCAGGTTATTGCGAATTTCAAGCTGGCGCACGACTTGCCGACTTAATAATCGCATCGATTCCATCTGAGATGGGTTAAGTTCTCTGGGCATATAGTCCATGACGCAAAGAGAACCAAGCGCCAAGCCATCCGCATTCATGAGCGGTGCCCCCGCATAAAATCGGATTTTGGGATCAGCCTTAACCATCGGATTATCGGCAAAGCGCGGATCAGCCAGGGTATCTCTGACGAGCATGATGCCCTCTTGCAAAATGCAGTGAGAACAAAAGGCAAATTCGCGGGGGGTTTCGGGAGGCATCGGCCCCACTTGGGCTTTCAGCCATTGGCGATCGGCATCAATCAGGCTGATATAGGCAATAGGGGTTGTGCAGGTATAGGCTGCCAATCGAGTGAGTTCATCAAATGCCTCTTCAGGGGGCGTATCGAGAATTTCGTAACGGTGTAGGGCTTCGAGCCGCTCCGTTTCGTTTTGGGGTAGCGGTATCAAGGTCATAAATGTGGGGTCATGATGAGTGAGCAGATGGATGCCCTATCCTCCAGCAGCTAAATCGATTTGAAGCGCAAATCATCTTAAGATTAATCAGAATTTTTTGAGGGGCAAACACATCAGACGATTTACTACGGGATATATCAAGGGGGTATGCCAAGAGACGAAACATGCCGAAGGATAGATATTGAAATACCACAGATCGGAATCGCGTGCTGTCAGTAAATAAATGTCAGCGATAGACCAGATTAGACATGAATGGAATGATTAACGATGGAATGACTAACGATGAAACGACTGAATGCGTTGTAATGGCTAGGTGTAATAGCTAGGGGTAATGGCTAATTCAAGTAACAGCTAATCCAAATCATGTCGGAAAACTCCTGGGGAGCATGTCACTTTTGCGCCCCAATCATGCCATTGAGGTAAGCGCAACGATGAGCCAGGACTTGTGGAACGTTGTTTTCATTCCACTGAGCACCTGAGATTTTGACGCGACGAC
>JBNPEG010000072.1:0-5737 GCA_051117555.1 Elainellaceae cyanobacterium
AAAGTAGATTTCAGCATTTTATCTCATGGAGTTAGAGCGATCGCTGCAAAAAATTTTGCTGGTGGATGACGATCCAAACGATCGGCTGCTCGCAGTCCGAGAACTTAAGCGGGAGTTTCCCCATATCCAAATTCAGGAAGCTCTAGATTGGTCAGAGCTTAACCAAGCGTTCGCTGCGGACGAGTTTGATCTGGTGATTACCGACTACGAATTAAATTGGACGACGGGCTTAGATGTGCTGCATGCTGTCAAAGACCATGATCCCGATCGCCCAATTGTGATGTTTACAAATTCTGGTACTCAAGAAGTGGCAGTTGAGGCGATGAAAGCGGGCTTAGATGACTACGTGATTAAATCGCCAAAGCATTTGGTGCGCTTGAGTCAAGCCATTCGCTCTACATGGGAAAACGCTCAGGTTCGTCGGAAGGCATCAGAGTTAGAGTTTCGTCTCCGATTTTTGCTCAATGAGCTAAAGGTCGGGGTCTTTCGCGCTACACCAGACGGAACCCTCTTGGAAGCGAGTGATGGATTGTTGAAATTATTAGAACTCAATTCATTATCTGAGGCGCAGATGTTTTTCCTGGAAAAACTCGCCCTAAGCACTATTGATCGGGCTCACCAAACACAATGGCATCGAGAAGTCCGGTTAAACGGTTCTGGAAATGGAATCCGATGGCTACAAATTAGTGAAACTCTGGTGCAATCCAACGGTAAAACGTTAATTGATGGATTGATCCAGGATATTACTGAACAGCAACAAACAGCAGCAGCACTGCAATCGCTCAATCAAACATTAGAACAGCGAGTCGAAGAGCGGACTGCGCGCTTAGAGAGTCTCAATCGGGAACTAGAGATGTTTGCCTTTTCAGTGTCTCACGACTTGCGATCGCCCATCCGCCAAATCGATGGATTCACGGCTCTCTTGACACAACACCTTCAATCAATCACCCCTGATGAAACTGTTCTCCACTATCTCCAGCGAATCAGTGAACTCACCGATCGCTCTGGCAGAATGATTGATGACCTACTGCAATTTTCTCGCACCGGTCGAGCCAAAATGCAGTATACCTCAGTTAATATGACTCGCTTGGTACAAGAGGTGAAACGGCAGGTTGAACCCCAATTGGTCGGACGAACGATTCAGTGGAACATTTCACCCCTGCCTACCGTGAAGGGCGATCGCAATCTGCTGCGACAAGTATGGCAAAACCTAATCGAAAACGCAATTAAATACACGAATCCTAAGGAAAACGCGACGATTACAGTTGGCAGCATGGATAGTAAGGGGGAGACTATTTTCTTTGTGCGCGATAACGGGATTGGCTTTGATTCGAATGATATCGAGCAATTATTCGGAGTATTTCAACGCCTTCCTAATGCTCAAAATTTTGATGGGACAGGCATCGGATTGGCAAATGTGCAACGAGTGATTTCTCGTCATGGGGGGCGCATCTGGGCAGAAGGAAACCTGAATGAAGGCGCAACCTTTTATTTCTCCGTGCCCGACGTCGATTCCAAGTCCGTTTAGACAATTCTCTATGCCATAAATACTTCTTCGGACAGGTCGTATAACGCGCAGATTCCTTTTACTATAAAGAATAATGGCTAGTTAAGCGATCCTAAATCGCGTGTGAATTGTGTGTGAGTGGTGGGGCGATCGCCGTCTGGTATGCGTTTAGCGCATGTGTGAGATCCCCCGCTGTCGCTGCCCCCTTAAAAAAGGGGCTATTTACAAGGTGTTGAGGTCCCCTCTTTTCAAGGGGGATTTAGGGGGATCTCTAGGGCGTTACGCTAAACATACGCCGCCTGCCCCGCCATTCCCAGCCCGTTTGGGATTGCTATAGTTGTCGAGGACTGTATTCCTGCACTTTGAATTCATGCGCTTTCCTGTTGATACACCAGTACACGTTCACTCGCCCACTTCAATGCTTCAGATTCTATTACTAGAAGATGATCCAATCGATTCCGAACTGATCGAGACGGCATTGAGGAATGGTGGAGTTGAAAGTTCAATCACGCGTGTTGCTCATCGGCAAGATTTTTTGGAGAGCTTGAATGCAGAGTTTCCCGATCTAATTTTGGCAGACTATGTTTTACCGTCGTTTGACGGTATTGCAGCGCTACAGTTGGCAAACGCAATTTGTCCAGACGTTCCATTTATTCTGGTGTCTGGCGTGCTCGGTGAAGAGCAAGCAGTTGATGCTCTCAAGCAGGGAGCCACCGACTATGTGTTAAAGCAGCGCCTAGAGCGTTTAGCACCAGCCGTCCAACGAGCAGTCAGAGAAAGCCATGAGCGGCAAGAACGGCAAAAAGTTACAAAAGCACTCCATCAAACTGATGATTTGCTACGCGCTGTTGTCGATGCGTCCCCGGTTGGCATCATGACGCTCAGTTCTGAGCGGAGAATCATGACGTTAAACGCCGCCGCCGAGCATCTTTACGGTTGGCAGGCGAGCACGATGATCGATGCCCCTTTGCCCATCCTTCCCGAAGCGCAGCAAGAAGCATTCGATCATTGCTTTGCTCAAGTCTTGCAAAATCGTACGATCTCGAATCAAGAATTTCAACATTTGAGGCAAGACGGTAGCGTGATTGATGTCAGTCTGTCGCTAGCTCCGCTCCATGATGCAGATGACCATATCTATGGGGTGGTAATGACCGCGATAGACATTACTGACCGCAAGCAAATCGAAGCACAACGATTTAACCTCCTTAAACAGGAAAGAGCGGCTCGTTCGGCTGCGGAAACCGCCAATCGAATCAAAGATGAATTTTTAGCCGTCCTGTCCCACGAATTGCGTACTCCACTCAATGCGATTGTCGGGTGGATCAAGTTAATCCAGAGGGGCAATCTTAATCCAACAACCTTTCAGCGGGCGCTCGATACGATTGAACGTAATGCAACTGCCCAAACTCAACTGATTGAAGATTTGCTGGATCTTTCTCGCATCGTCCGAGGTCAGCTTAGCCTAAAAATTCAGCCTGTTGATGTCGTTGCATTAATTTGTACTACCATAGATACCCTACGCCCAGCAGCAGAGGCAAAATCGATTCGAGTTGAGCTTATATTGCCCACGACTATAGGTCAAATCCTGGCTGATTCAAATCGTCTTCAACAGGTTCTCTGGAATCTACTGTCGAATGCTATCAAGTTCACCCCAAATTCAGGGAAGGTCGTTGTGCGGGCAGAGCCAATTGATTCGTATCTGCAAATCCAGGTGAGTGACTCAGGAATCGGCATTACCCCTGATTTCTTGCCCCACATATTTGAATATTTTCGGCAAGCAGATGGGTCAACCACGCGATCGCACGGTGGTTTAGGTCTTGGATTAGCCATTACTCGGCACTTAGTCGAGCTGCATGGAGGAACCATCTACGCTGATAGTCAAGGACTAGGGCAGGGTGCCACGTTTACGGTGATGATTCCCATGCGCATGGTCCAGCCTCTCGACTCAGCTCCAACATTCCCAGAAAATGAGCTAAATTTACAGGGGGTTAAGGCGATAGTAGTGGATGACGAAATCGATACGCAGGAATTAGTAGCCTATGTGCTAAAGCAACAGGGGGCCCAAGTGGAAACGACGGGAAGCGCGCAAGACGCGCTCAATATCCTCGAATACTTTCATCCAGACGTAATCATCAGTGATATTGGGATGCCCGATAAAGACGGTTATAAGTTTTTGAAAGCAGTGCGTGCGCTCCCAAACGACCATCTGAAGAATATTCCGGCGATCGCACTCACGGCATATGCAAGGGAAGACGATCGGCAGCATGCCCTTGACGCTGGATATCAAATCCATCTGGCAAAACCTCTAGATCCATCAGACGTGGTCAATGCTATCTGTAACCTGACTCAATCGTATGACTAAAACAGTCGGTCTAGCACTAGGTGGTGGCGGAGCACGAGGCTGGGCTCATATCGGCGTCATTCGTGCTTTAGAGGAAGCCAACATCAAGATCAGCTATTTGGCAGGCACTAGCATTGGGGCTTTAGTCGGCGCCGTGTATGTTGCAGATGCTTTAGATAAGCTCGAAGCATTTGCCGACGATATTGACCTGAAAAATCTCTTGTCTCTCATGGATGTGTCCTTTCCGAGTCCAGGTTTAATCGATGGCGATCGTATCAATGCTTTCATGACCGAATATCTTCTAGATAAACGCATTGAAAATGCAACCATTCCGTTTAGGTGCGTTGCCACCAACTTTTTACTCAAGAATGAAGTCGTTTTAGACAATGGTTTGATGGTCGATGCCGTACGAGGCAGTATTTCAATTCCAGGCATCTTCACGCCCTTTCAAAAGGAAGAAAATATCTATCTCGTCGACGGCGGTGTCGTCAATCCAGTTCCTGTGAGCGTTGTCAAGGCAATGGGGGCTGACATTGTTATCGCAGTCAACCTAAACAAAGATCCCAAGACAGGACGACCTACTTCTGAGGAAGCATCCGATCAGTCAGAATCGGATGCTTCCCCTACTGAGGGTGAGGCTGACGCAGAGGAAACGTCTGAACATCCCTCTGATGATGGATGTAGCGGGGTTCTACCTACTCTTGCCAACCGCTATGAAGCACTAAAAGATGTACTGCAAGACCAGATAGACGACTGGATTCCCGATCCAAGTACTGGCTTAAATATTTTCGACGTACTTGGCAATTCTATCAACATGATGGAGCAACTCGTAACCGAGGCCAATCTACGCCGAGACAGACCAGACCTATTAATCGAGCCAAATCTGATGGAATTTGGCATATTTGACTTTCATCAGTCTAGGCCGATGATTCAAAAGGGATATGACGCTGCAAAAGCCATGCTACCTCAGATTGAGGAACTCCTAGCCTCCTCCAATAAACGCGATCAGACGTAGAGGATACTCTTGCAATTAGTTTAGCTTCACATCGTAGTCAACTCCGTCTGATTGAATGGGGCGATCGCCATGGCCTCTCAATCCTTGTGCATATTCACCAAGGCTGAACATTATTCATAATCCTTCTTGAGCATGATTAGCCATGCTAACGCAACGAAATATTGTGTGAAGAGAAACGAATAGAAATAGACTACCACTAGAGGACTCATGAAATGATTTTCGCGAACTGGATGGCATTGCTTCATACCCTTATAGTTGGCACCCTTGCCTACATCATTCTCATTATTCTGCTGCGGATTTCTGGTAAACGGACACTTTCAAAGTGGAATGCCTTTGATTTTATTGTTACGATCGCCTTCGGTTCCATTCTCGGCTCTATTCTTCTGCTAAGAGACATATCGCTCATTCAAGGTGTATTTGGCTTTGCCCTGCTGGTCGTGCTGCAATTCGGCATTAGCTGGCTTTCAGTTCATACAAAAGGCGTGAAAGAATGGGTCAAGGGGACGCCAGTGTTACTTGTGTATCGGGGTGAAATTCAACAGCAAACTCTGAGACACGAGCGCGTTACAGAAAGCGAAATCAGAGCAGCTATTCGCGAGAGTGGATACGCAGCACTTGAAGATGCCGAAGCCGTTGTGCTTGAAACCAACGGTAATTTCAGCGTCATCCATCAGATTGGACATTCATCTGCATCGGCTCTCATAGATGTTAGCGGATATCCTAGAGATGCAGTAGCTAGTTAGGTTACATCTTGGTTTTGGGCGTTTATTAGCCGCTTGTTTTGTTAGGGGTGCCTAGGCGTATGCTCATCCATTCGAGATTTCTATTAGAATCAATGAACTCAAGCCACAGCACCCCGTTTGCCTATGTCAAC
>JBNPEG010000072.1:5837-9828 GCA_051117555.1 Elainellaceae cyanobacterium
CGCACATTTAATTCGCACATTTTAAGGCAACGAGCGATCGCCCTAAGACAGGCACACACTGGCTACCTTGATAACACTTCCCCCCCTCTATAAAGTGAGGTTGACTGGTATCAATTACAACTAACCAGCTCTGCTCCTTCAGCCGGTCGGGAAGCGTAATCTCCATACATTCATGATGGGCATTGAAGCAGATCAAAAAACTATCATCTACTACGTGGTGCCCCTGCTTATCTGTGGTAGCAATTGCGCGTCCGTTTAGGAAGATGCTGATTGTCTGAGTCAGACTACCATGCCACTGCTCCTCCGTCATCTCGCGGCCATCCGGATTAAACCAACCGATATCCTCAACGTCAGAACCATAGACAGCTCTACCTTGAAACCATTTACGTCGCCGAAACACAGGATGTTGACGGCGGAAATGAATAAGCTGACGAGTAAACTCCAGCAATGCCGAGTTTTCATCTGTTAAATCCCAGTTGAACCAGGAAATCTCATTATCCTGACAGTACGCATTATTGTTGCCCTGTTGCGTTCGTCCCATCTCATCTCCTCCGAGCAGCATAGGAACGCCTTGAGAGAGCATCAGAGTGGCTAGAAAATTTCGCCTCTGTTGGCACCGGAGTCGAAACACGTCTAAATCATCCGTTTCCCCTTCAACGCCGCAGTTCCAAGAAATATTATGGTCGTCCCCGTCTTCGTTATTTTCTCCATTTGCCTCATTATGTTTCTCGTTATAGCTCACTAAATCATTTAGAGTAAAACCATCATGAGACGTGATGAAGTTGATGCTGGCAAAGGGGCGACGTCCACTAAACTCGTAGAGATCTGAGCTTCCTGTGAAGCGATACCCAAATTCTGCCAAACCTCCATCTTCTGAGTGCCAGAGGCCACGCATCATGTCGCGATATTGACCATTCCATTCTGACCACAGCGGTGGAAAATTACCGATTTGATAGCCACCTTCACCAATATCCCACGGCTCTGCAATGAGCTTCACGTTTGATAGAACGGGATCTTGATGAATGATGTCAAAGAAGGTAGCTAGGGTCCCACTTTCATACAGCTCGCGGGCTAGCGCAGCAGCCAAGTCAAAGCGAAAGCCATCGACATGCATCTCTTGCACCCAGTAGCGAAGGCTATCCATAATGAGCTTGAGAAGCTGGTGATGACTGACATTTAGGGAGTTGCCACAGCCCGTATAGTCCATGTAATAGCGAGGATTATCCTCGACCAATCGATAGTATGCAGGATTATCAATGCCTCGCAATGACAGAGTTGGTCCTAAATGATTCCCTTCTCCGGAGTGGTTATAGACAACATCTAGAATGACTTCAATGCCAGCGGCATGGAGAGTTTTGACCATTTGTTTAAATTCGTTGACCTGTTGCCCGACGCTGCCGCCAGCACTATAGCCAGCATGAGGAGCAAAATAGCCAATCGGATCATAGCCCCAGTAACTTCGAAGCCCTTTTCCAACAAGGTGTCCTTGCTCAGCATAATAGTGCTGGACAGGGAGCAACTCGACTGCTGTGATTCCTAACGACTTGAGGTGGTCAATGGCTGCTGAATGGGTTATTCCAGCATAGGTTCCTCTCAGTTCTTCTGGAATGTCGGGGTGCAGTTTGGTAAAGCCTCTAACGTGGACTTCATAAATGACAGTCTCATGCCACGGAATTTCGAGTGGTTGGTCATCGCCCCAATCGAAAGAATTATCAATGACTACTGATTTAGGAATTTGGCGTGTGTCATCTAAATCGGACTGGGCTAAATCCTGATCTGGATCATCCCAGGGATACCCAAAAATTTCTGGCCCATGATGGATATCACCGGCGATCGCCCTGGCATACGGATCAATCACCAGCTTAACCGGATTGAGACGATGACCTTCCGTCGGTTCATAGGGACCGTGCACTCTAAATCCGTAGCGTTGTCCAGGCCCGACACCGGGGATATAGCCATGCCAAACGAAGTGATAGATTTCAGGCAATCGAATCCGCGTTTCCTGATCGGCTTCATCAAATAAACAGAGTTCGACCTGGGTGGCGCTCTCTGAGAATAGAGCAAAGTTAGTTCCATTCCCATCCCAGGTTGCCCCTAATACATTAGACGTTCCGTTCTGAATAGGTTGATTCATAGGGTGTTAAATGGCATCCAAATGGAGTGATGCTACGAAAAAATTACATTCATAGTCATGCAATCCACATCTACCGTGGGAAGGAAGGTCCTCCGTGGCGAACCCCCCTTGCCCGTCCTGCTTAACACCCGTTTCTAAGATTGCAAATCACTCGATTGAAGTAACGACTCAGCTTAAAAGATAGGAACGATGTACGTAACGAACCTTTTATCTCCAACCCGCTTTAAGAAGATAGGCAGCATTGTGAGCGCGATCGCCAGTAGGTTCCGCTATTTCTTACTCTCTTTTGCCTCTTTGGGAGTCTTTGTCTCTTTCGCGCCCCCTCCGTTCTTCTCCTCTTGGGTGATCTCAGTAGAAGGAAGTTCCGCTTCAGTTAAGCCATATTGCTTACGCACACTTTGTTGCATCATTTCTGTGAAATCGGGATTATCTCGGAGATATTGAATCGTGTTATCGCGGCCTTGCCCTAAATTATCTCCCTCGTAGCTATACCACGCACCACGGCGCACGATGATATTGCTCTCTTCAGCTAAATCGAGTAAACAGCCTAGATTTGAAATGCCTTGACCAAAGAGAATATCAAATTCGGCAATGCGAAATGGAGGCGCAACTTTATTTTTGGCAACTTTGACTTTGGCGCGGATGCCGTATTCTTCAGTTCCCTTTTTCAATGTTTGAATTCGACGAATATCTAGACGCACAGAGGCATAAAACTTAAGCGCATTGCCTCCGGTCGTTGTTTCTGGGTTGCCGTAGCTAATGCCGATTTTTTGGCGGAGCTGGTTCAGAAACAGAACGGTACAGGTTGATTTTCCAATATTGCCCGTTATTTTACGAAGCGCTTGGCTCATCAAACGAGCCTGCAACCCGACGTGGGCATCCCCCATTTCTCCTTCAATTTCAGCACGGGGGGTGAGGGCTGCCACCGAGTCAATCACAATAATATCGATCGCAGATGAGCGAATCAGAGCATCTACGATTTCGAGCGCCATTTCACCTGTATCAGGCTGAGAAATGAGCAAATTATCAATATCAACGCCCAATGCGCCTGCATAAATGGGATCAAGGGCATGTTCAGCATCGACAAACGCCGCAATGCCTCCATTCTTTTGCACCTCGGCGATCGCATGTAGAGCCACGGTCGTTTTTCCAGAGCTCTCAGGACCATATAGTTCAACGACTCGACCTTTTGGCAAACCTCCGCCCAAGGCGAGATCGAGTGTCAAAGCCCCTGTCGGAACTGTCTCGACGCGCATCCGCGTTGATTCTCCGAGCCTCATAATCGATCCTTTGCCAAAATTGCGCTCGATTTGAGTCAGGGTCAAATTGAGCGCCTTTTGTTTGTCTGATGCTGCTGTTGGGGTCGCCATTCGCATTCTCCAGGTGAGTGTGCATGACCTCAGCCGAGGCTAAATTTAAACTAAGGCATATTGAATCGGCAATTTAATCTGCCATCTCTCGGGTCAATATTCGAGAGTTTAGAGTTAAGTTTAGAGTTAGTATAGTACTCTTGAACCAATTTAGTTTAAACCATTTATGTTTTTTTGGGGATTGGGCTGACTGAACGTCCAACATCCTCAGCTAGCACGGAGATGCATTCGGTTACAAAGACAGCAGCGAGTATCAGGAGGAACATCCTCACTCTAATGAGGAGGCAACGCGCATGGAGGATGGCACAATCATACAGGTTTCAGCATTCCCAAGTTGGATTGTAGGCATAAGCTATACAAGAAAGGTGGGATATCGATGCTGGGTTATCAATCCAGAATTGATCGTTCTCAATGATGGCGAAATCTATGCTACGAGTCAGGCGGCCATGGCAGCAGGTCGCTATTTCGTTGAGCATTCGCTTGAGTT
>JBNPEG010000101.1:0-4315 GCA_051117555.1 Elainellaceae cyanobacterium
TAGCAACAATTCTGCGAATTGCAAATTTTGCAATTTACTATTCTGATTTGCCTGGGGACTGGCGTAATCTGGAATGACCGATGGTTTGAATCATGCCGATATGTTGGTCATATCTCGTCTTGTTGACGTGCTAAGTTTCTCCCTTTCATTTGACATCCTATGAGTGCTCCAACCTCTGACAGACTTGAGTCTAATCAGCAAGAGTTTTATATCGACGAATTTTATATCGACAAATATTATGGCCTGCCTGCATTCATCGATATAGATTGCGAAGAACCAGGGCGTGAATCTTGGGTATCGCCCCTTTCCCAAGCGATAGGACTAGCTACGTTGCCTATTCTGGGAATTTTGAGCCTAGCGATCGCCCCTCCTGCCCTGGCCGAACCTATACCCGCACGCGATCGCACTGGAACCGTTGTGCAGCAGTCTGGCAACCGCTTTGATATTGAGGGAGGACAGCGCTCAGGGGATGGCGAGAATCTGTTTCATAGTTTTGAACAGTTCAATCTAGATGCCGATCAGATTGCGAATTTCTTGTCTGACCCCGAAATTCGCAATATCTTGTCGCGAGTCGTTGGAGGCGATCCGTCCATGATTGACGGATTGTTGCGAGTCACGGGGAGCAATGCCAACCTGTTGCTGATGAACCCGTCGGGGGTGGTTTTTGGTCCCAATGCTCGTTTAGATATTCCGGGCTCATTTACCGCTACGACTGCCACAGGTATTGGATTTGAGGATGGCTGGTTTCATGCATTGGGTGAGAATGACTATGCCAATCTAGTCGGAACGCCCAGCACGTTTGCATTTGGGGCTGAGCAACCCGGCTCGATTCTGAATGCTGGCGATTTATCAGTGGAATCAGGTCATCATCTCACCCTTGCCGGTGGCACAGTCGTTAGCACTGGGCAGCTTTCGGCACCTGGTGGAGACATCACAATTGCAGCCGTGGAGGGAGAGAATCTAGTCCGTATCAGTCAGGACGGGCATTTGCTGAGTCTAGAGATTGAAACGATCGCCGATCCCTCCCTTCTCGATCGATGGACAATGCCTGTTGCATCCCTACCTGAACTGCTAACTGGAGGAACAGCGACGGGGGCAAACGACCTATACATAAGCGACAGCGGGGATGTGCGCTTGGTGAGCACCGGGCAACAGCTTCCCACTCAGCCTGGATCCGTGGCGATCGCTGGAGAGATCGACGCATCCTCAACCGCATCTGAGCAGACGGGTGGATCTGTGGCGATCGCGGGTGGACAGATCGGCTTGCTCGAAGCCAATATCAATGTGTCTGGCACCCACGGAGGCGGCACCGTTCGCATCGGAGGAGACTATCAAGGACAGGGAACTCTCCCCAACGCCCGTCAAACCTTTATCAGCGGCACTTCATCCATCAACGCTGATGCCCTTAGTCACGGAGATGGCGGGCGAGTCATCGTTTGGTCAGACAATGCGACTGCATTTTACGGCGATATCAGCAGCCGAGGAGGGTCTGAGGGCGGGAATGGTGGCTTTGTCGAAGTATCTGGCAAAGAAACTCTCGTCTTTCGAGGCGGGGTTGATCTATCCGCTCCCTATGGACAGTTAGGTACTTTACTTCTTGACCCTGCCAATATCGTCATTCAAAGCGGAACGGGGGATGGTGATGGCAACGGGGATGACTTTGATTTTGCGGGGTCTCCGTCCGGCATCAATGGTCAAGTGCTTGCAGAAGACATCGCCCCGACAGTCTTGTTTGAATCAGAGCTAGAAGGCATCAGCGGCAACATCATTCTCCAAGCAACTAATGACATCACAATTGAAGATCTGGCTGATAATTCTCTAGAGTTCCTTCCGTCTGATGACAGTAACTCGATTACGTTTACGGCGGATGCCGATGGCGATGGCATCGGGGCGTTTGCCATGCAAGATACCAACGACACGATCGTCACGAACGGACGGGATTTGCTGATTTCGGGAGCACGCGTAACCACTGGCGACATCTTGACAGGATTTTTGTTTTCAGAATTCTCTGGCGATAGTGGCAGCGTTCAAATCAATGCCCAAAATGACCTCACGACTGGCGCAATCAACACGTCTGCATTTGGGACGTCTTTTAACACGGGCGGAGGCTTGGAAGCTGGTGATGTAACGTTGACTAGCGATCGCGGTACAGTCACGGTTGACTCCATCGATGCCACTAGCATTGGCTTCTCATTTGAAACAGAGGAACTCCTGGGAACGGGCGGTGATGTGACCCTCCAGGGCGATCGCGTGCAAATTAGAGAGACTATTAATGTCGAAAATACAGCTAGCATTGACGCTAGTGGTGGAGACACCAGCGGTACTATTAGCATCACCCATGCCGGAGGACCTGAGAATATCCCCTTTATTGTTGGAGATGCGACCGAAAATGGAAGCGTGGGAGCGCTTGTGGTAGGTGAAAACTCGCTTGAACCAGGGGCGTCGCTGGTTGATTCTCCCACGTTTCCCGTGCTTGCCACAGGGGGAGTTGCTGCGGGTACCCCCGCTGGTATTGCGATCGCCTCGATTAATGCTTCTCCTGCTTTACCCGCTAGCCCGCCTCCCATTGTGAGTGAAGAAAATCAGCCCACGATTATCTCTTTAGCCGAATTCGTTCCAGTCGATGTCAATAATGACATTACTGAACTGGTAATCGAATCGATTCCACCGGGAGCCACCTTAACTCGTGAAGGCGTTCCAATATTGCCTGGAACCACTGTCTCGACAACTGATACGCTGATCTACACGCCTCCAGAAGATGACACAGGGCTGTTTACTGCGTTTACGCTGCGGGCAAACGATCGCGTCTCTGAATCTAACCTGGTCCAAGTTCAGGTCCAAGTAGCCCCCACCCCAACGCCCACTCCCACCCCAACGCCCACTCCCACCCCAACGCCCACTCCTACTCCCAATGAGGGGCTTGATCCACGCACCATCATTGATTTGGCAAGCGATTTGCTGCCGTCCGATCGCCCTGACGTTGATGATCCGGGTACGAATTTAATTCCTGCTGGGTCTACTGCGGTGGTTATTGATACGGTGATTTCGAATATTGAACAAAACTTGACTCAAGATTTCATCGCGTATTTGGGGATCGAGAATAGGCCGATTGCCACCCTGGATGATGCCCGCACAATTTTGCAGCAGATAGAAGACTCAACGGGTGTTAAACCGGCCTTGATTTACATTAGCTTTGTCCCCGAATCGATTACGCTGTTGTCGGAAACATGGGAACCCGACGACAGCGATCAGCTTGAACTGATTATGGTGACGGCAGCGGGGGATATGGTTCGTCGTCGAGTGCCAGAAGCGACTCGCGGTCGAGTGATAGAGCTAGCTCAACGATTTCGAGGGGATATCACAAACCCTCGCCGCACTCGGTCAACCCGATACCTTGACTATGCTCAACAGCTCTATCAGTGGATGATAGCGCCGCTTCAGGCGGACTTAGAAGCGCGAGAAATTAATAATTTGACGTTCTTAGCAGATGTGGGGTTGCGATCGCTCCCCTTTGCAGCGCTTCACGATGGCGATTCGTTTCTGATTGAGGATTACAGCGTTGGGCTGATGCCTAGTTTGAGCCTGACGGATACTCAGTATGTGGATATCAAGGACACCGAAATGCTCGCGATGGGCATTTCTGAAAGTACCCAAGGGCAAGACCCTCTGCCTGCTGTGCCGATTGAAGTCTCAACCCTAGCGCTCGATCTCTGGCGTGGGCGCATCATTCTCAATGAACGCGCAACTCTCGAGAATTTACAAGAAATCCGTCGAGAACAGCCATTTGGCATCGTTCATATGGCAACCCATGCTGATTTCAACGCGGGGCCCGTGAGTGATTCGTATATTCAGCTTTGGAACGATCGTTTGCAGCTTGATCAGGTGCGTCAACTCGGGCTGAACGATCCGCCGGTTGAAATGTTGGTGCTGAGTGCATGCCGAACGGCGCTCGGAGATGAGCGTGCAGAACTAGGCTTCGCTGGATTAGCCGTCCAGGCAGGGGTCAAAACCGCCGTTGCGAGCTTATGGTATGTCAGCGATGCAGCCACGGCTGCCCTCATGACTCAGTTTTACGAATCACTCAGCACAGCACCTATTAAAGCAGAGGCGATGCGAGTGGCTCAACTCGCAATGGCGAAGGGAGATGTCTATGTCGAAAATGGCAGACTCTATGGTCCAGGTGCGCTTCAAGGAGTTGTATTGCCGTCTGCAAGTCTACAAACGGGCGATCGCGAACTGTCGCATCCCTATTACTGGTCTGCATTCACCATTGTCGGCAATCCCTGGTGAAAGAAAAACTCAACGAATTTCCTCA
>JBNPEG010000101.1:4415-9659 GCA_051117555.1 Elainellaceae cyanobacterium
CATTCACCATTGTCGGCAATCCCTGGTGAAAGAAAAACTCAACGAATTTCCTCACTCAGATACTGTGTCGACCCTCAATCATAGTAGACAATAGAGTCAGCGTTTGCCGGTTTGAGGCATCGAACCGCTGGCATGGAATTTTCTTTTTTCTCTACCCAGATTCGATATTTCTTGGTAAGACCGAAACGGCTTGCCATCTTTGAAGCGTGCATTATTGGTCTAGTGTCTGGTCTAGCCGCTGTTTTGCTCAAACAGGGCGTTGGTCGGCTGGGCGCATGGCGCATCCAGATGTCGGATGAATTTGGAGCTTGGTGGGTGCTTCCCTGCATCGGCCTGGTGGGAGGTTGTCTGGCTGGCTTGCTAGTCGAGCGCTTGGCTCCTGAAGCAGCAGGTAGCGGTATTCCTCAAGTCAAAGCTGCTCTAGCCAGTGTTCCGATTCCTCTCAATTTGCGAGTCGCACTCGTTAAGTTGGCAGGAGTCATTTTGGTAATGGGGTCTGGGCTGAATTTAGGACGTCAGGGGCCGACAGTGCATGTGGGGGCTGCGCTGGCGGCACAGCTTAACCGATGGATTCCGACATCACCCCAATATCGTCGTCAATTGCTGGCGGCTGGAGCTGCGGCTGGATTAGCCGCTGGATTTAATGCTCCCATTGCAGGCGTATTATTCGTTGTCGAAGAATTTTTGCAAGATTTTTCTGACTTGACTCTGGGCACCGCGATTCTCGCATCATTTATTGGTGCGGTGGTTGCGAGGCTCTTGGGGGATGAGGGCTTGAGCCTAAACCCCACCGTCATGGAATCTCAGGTAAATTTTTCTCTGCAAGACGTGCCTTTTTTTTTGATTCTGGGGCTAGCAGCAGGAATTTTGGGAGCAGTCTTTACGCGAGGAATTTTTCTCAGCTTGGCATTCAATCGCCGGGTGTTGCGGTTGAGCTTGCCCTGGAAAGTAGGACTTGCCGGATTACTGTCTGGAGCTGTTGCGATTTTGCTGCCGGTTGCGTTTCGTGACAATACCGGACTGCCAGAATTTTTGAGCATCAGTGATGTGGGATGGCGCATCGCCCTGCTCGCATTCGTCGTGAAATTTGTTCTAACGCTGATTGCTTATGGCTCAGGAGCCCCCGGCGGAATTTTTGCGCCTGCTCTAATTTTGGGCTCAGCATTAGGCTATCTAGTGGGTACGTCCGCTCTAGGGCTAGAATCATTATTTGGCGCATCGCTTGGGATTCCGCCAGGAATTGGATCGACCACAACCTATGCCTTGGGAGGCATGGGGGCTTTCTTTAGCGCGGTTACCGGCACGCCGATTACGTCTATCGTCATCGTATTTGAAATGACGACTGACTTTAACCTAGTCTTGCCGCTGATGATCAGCTCAGTGGTGGCATGTCTGATCGGCGATCGCCTGGGTGGAGGCTCTCTCTATAGTCAGTTATTGTCGTGGAATGGCATTGACATTGAAGCCGAAAACATGGCAAAGGGAGGACATCTCACCGAGCTAACGGCTGAAATGCTTATGCAGCAAAGGGTAGAAACCTTGTCAAGCTCCATGACTCTGAGCGAGGCGATGCAAGCGTTCTCTCGATCTCACCATCGCGGATTTCCAGTTGTAGATGATGGCAGATTGGTCGGAATCGTGACGCAGTCTGACCTGGCGCGATCGCCCTCTCAATCAAACGACCGCGATTGGGCGTGTCTAAGCGACATCATGACCCCCCGCCCAGTGACGGTGCATCCGTTTGATCGGCTAAGTCATGTTTTATATTTGCTAAACCGCTTTAAGATCAGCCGTCTGCCGGTAACCGATGGACAGCGACTCGTCGGCATTATTACACGGGCTGATATCATTCGTGCTGAATCTGATCAGCTTAGCGGCGAAACGCGAAGCTTTGGGCCTCAACCTGAACCATCCTACTTGGTCTATCAGACGCGATCGCCCAGTGTGGGGAAAGGGCGGCTGTTAGTCCTGATTCGCAACCCGCGAACCGCATCGGCATTATTGAAGTTAGCAGCCGCGATCGCCCGTGAACGACACTACGAATTGGAATGCATGCACGTCGTCATCGTCCCTCGAATCAACTCCCCAGCTGAAACCCCTGTGAGAATTACCAATAGCCGTCGGCTCCTGCGACAGGCTGAGCAATTGGGACGAGAGTCGCACATTCCGGTGCATACTCAAATTCGCGTGGCTCACGACACGGCCCGTGCCATTTTAGAAACGATCAAGATGCGTCACATTGACACTGTGCTCATGGGTTGGAAGGGGCGCAATACGACGCCAGGACGAGTCTTTGGCGATGTTGTCGATACCATCATTCGGCAAGCGTCGTGCGAGGTGATTCTCGTCAAATTGGCGTGGGATGCTGCCTTCGAGCATTGGTTAGTTCCGGTTGCAGGCGGACCGAATGCTCAAGAAGGATTGAAAATCATGCCTGCCTTAGTCAAACTCGGTGACATGCCTGATGTGAAAATCTGTCAGGTCTTTGATCCTGACGAATCGGCATCCGGCAAAACCCCACTTCAACGCTCGGTTAAATGGCTCAGTCGACGAATTTCAGCGCCTGTGTTGGCTCGCCCAATTTTTGGGACGCTCGTCGTTGATGAAATCCTCAACGTAGTTGACAGAGAAAAAATAGATGCCATCGTCATTGGAGCAAGCCGAGAGGGCCTGTTGCAGCATGTGATTAAGGGTAATATTCCTGAGGCGATCGCTCGTCGCAGCGATTGCACTGTGATTCTAATGCGTGGGGCGATCGCCAAGTCCTTAACCTGATTCGATTTTCATTCTCTGGTGGATTGAGAAATCAAAGGATAAGCTAGAGGGGATTAAGGGTTGAATTTGGGAACATACGTGTGAATCGCCCAAAATGACGATCCTTTTCCCCGATGAACGAATGTCCCAGACACCATCGATGCAATTCAGGGCGCAATCATCTACAAAATATATCTATAGCGATCCTAAATCGCTTGTGAATTGTGTGTGAGCGGCGGGGCGGGCCCGCCCGTCCCGCCGCTCACACCCCATCTAGGATTGCTATATATCGCATTAATTAGGGCATTCATTGGGGCTCTGACCCAGATTTTGACCTCGATTTTGTCTTAATACTTCAACTATCAGGTGCATCAAACATAGTTCTCTAGCGCTGTTTAGGGTAAGGCGCTACGATTCCGCAGGTGCCAAATCGAAACATGAATCTGTGAGCATTAAGCGATTCTGCCATCTGTTCAAGGCTGCGGTGAAGAGTCGATCAATCAATTTCTCCTCAGAAATTTGGGCGGTTTTGGCAATCGGCCTTGCCGTCACAGGATTGGTCAGTGGAATTCGCGAACTAGGATGGCTTCAGCCATTAGAGCTGAGAGCCTACGATTGGATGATGCGATTTCGTGCTGACCGAGGTCGTGATCCTCGGTTGCTGATTGTATCGATCGGCGAAGCAGACATTCGGGCCCAAGGTCGAGTATCGCCGTCTGATGAAGTACTGGCTCAAACGCTCAGTATTCTTAAGCAGTACCAGCCTCGTGTAATCGGTCTAGATTTATATCGAGATGTGCCACAACCTCCCGGTACTGAACAACTTTCAGCCTATCTTCAAGGTTCAAATGTAATTACGATTACAGACCTCGGAGATTCGCCAACCAACCGAATTCCACCGCCGTCTGATGTGCCGCCTGAGCGGGTAGGGTTTAATGATTTCGTGGTTGATTCAGATGGAGTGATTCGCCGCAATCTCATATTAGCTGCGGATGAGTCCGGGCTTTTCTACTCGTTTGCCCTGCGAGTTGCGCTCAAATACATCGCTGAAGAACAGGTGCGATCGCCCAGTCAGCCTCAAAATCCAAACTATTTTCAGATTGGTCCCAAAGTTATTCCACCGCTCGACAGAGATTCAGGCGCATACCAAAATGCAGATGTCTCAGGCTATCAAATCTTGCTTGATTACCGATCTGCTCAAAACGTTGCTCGACAGGTTTCTATTAGTGATGTTCTGAATCAGTCGATTAATCCAGATTGGTTCAAAGACAAGATTGTCTTGATTGGTACAACTGCCCCAAGCCGCAAAGATTTGTTTTTTACGCCCTACAGCGCGGGAGAACAGGCCGATCACCAGATGGCAGGCGTGGTCATTCATGCCCAAATGGTCAGCCAAATTATGAGTATTGCGCTTGATGATCGACCTATTTTTTGGTGGTGGGCAAATTGGTTAGAAATCGTTTGGATGTGCGGATGGGCGTTGGGTGGTGCAAGTATTGCGTGGGCGCTTCGACATCCCCTGACACTGGGTGCTGCTATGACGGGGCTAATTGGATTGTTCGGAAGCGCGAGTTTTATTGTATTTACGCACTCCGGCTGGGTGCCCGTGATTGAGCCAATTTTGGCGACACTCATGACCAGTGGCATCGTGGTTGCTTACCGGGCTCAGCAAGCACAGCGGCAGCAGCAAATGGTTATGAATTTGCTAGGACAAAATACGTCGCCTGAGATTGCGGCTGCCTTGTGGAAATCGCGCGATCGCCTCTTGCAATCGGGTAAGCTGCCGGGTCAGCGATTGGTTGCAACCATGCTGTTTACGGATATCAAAGATTTTAGTTCGCTCGCTGAACGGTTACCTCCGGAGGAGGTATTGAACTGGCTGAATGACTATCTTGATGCGATGACTCAAGTCGTCAACACCCATCAAGGAATTATCAACAAGTTCACGGGCGATGGAGTGTTGGCAGTGTTTGGGGTGCCCGTTCCTCGCTTAGATACAGCAGATATTATTCAGGATGCACAGCGGGCAGTTGATTGTGCCCTCGCAATGGGCGATCGCCTCGATAAACTCAATCAGATGTGGGCAAATCAAGAATTGCCAACCGCTCAGATGCGAGTCGGTATTTTCACTGGTCCTGTCGTGGTCGGTAGCCTAGGGGGCAGAGAGCGTTTAGAGTATGGAGTCATCGGTGACAGCGTTAATATCGCGGCTCGGCTAGAGAGTTGCGCCAAAGATCGTCAGGATGCCCCCTGTCGAATCTTAGTTGCTCACGAAACGCTTGTTTATCTAGCAAATCGATTTGAAATAGAGTCGTGGGGCCCTATGACCCTCAAGGGCAGGGAGCAGACAATTCAGGTCTATCGAATCACAGGATACCAATCAGCTCAACAGCTCACCCCCGATATGACATCCTAATCCGTATCGATATTTACAGAAAATCAGCATTGGCTTGGAACCGGATGGTTGTGCGGTGAATCTAAGTAGGGTAT
>JBNPEG010000215.1:0-9501 GCA_051117555.1 Elainellaceae cyanobacterium
TCACTTCCTAAGTCAGTCACACCGCTGCATTTGATTAATGACGTCACTAATGCCATGTTATGCTCAGTTTTCAACGATTTTCCATCTGAAAGTTATTGGAGGAGCGATCGCCTCTGCATCATCTTCTGAAAGAGGGGGCGATGCCAATTAAGACAGTCATTTCAACCTATTAGATATCGCCTTCTCCTTCAAACAGCGTCTTCAACGGCATTGCATTAATATTCAGCATCTCGTTGACATAGCGAGACACAATGTCAGTGTGTCCGTGGGTAACATAGACAGTTGTTGCCCTGGTTTGACGGATGGTGTCAATCAAGCCACGCCAGTCTGCATGATCAGACAACACGAATCCCCGTTCGTATCCTCTCCGTCGTCGTGCGCCTCTCACTGCCATCCAACCAGATGCAAACGCAGTCTGGGGATGATCAAAGCGTTTCATCCAGCTTGAGCGATGCCCAGATGGAGGAGAAAGAATGAGATCGCCCGCGTATTTATGAGTTCGCGGCATGTCGGAGGTTGGAATCGTGTCCAGCATGTTTACGCCCACATCCCGGTATACCTCGTTGAGAGTTTGAATTGCGCCGTGGACATATACGGGGCGATCGGTAAATTGGGTGAGTTCGCTAAGTACGCGCTGAGCTTTGCCAAAGGCATAGCAAAATAAAATTGACGCCCGGTCTTGATCGCCTTGCCACCAGTTATAGATGCGTTGGCAGATATCGATGCCCGAATCCCAGTTGTAAATCGGCAACCCAAACGTCGCCTCTGTGATAAACACATCACAGGGAACTACTTCGAAGGATGCGCACGTTGGATCATCGCCGCGTTTATAATCGCCCGAGATAACCCACACTTCGTCTTTGTGCTCAATGCGGATTTGTGCAGAGCCTAGCACGTGTCCGGCTGGGTGAAAGGATACCCACGTGTCTCCAAGCTTGAGCCGTTCACCATACTCAACCCCTTGAAGATTGACATCGCTGCCTAGCCGTTTTCTTAACACTCCGTCTGAAACCTGGGTCGCAATATATCGCGTCGAGCCAGAACGGGCATGGTCAGAATGAGCATGGGTAACAAGTGCCAGGTCGACGGGTTGCCAGGGGTCAATGAAGAACCCGCCCGCCTCGCAATATAGCCCTTCTCGGAGAACGGTAACAAGTGTCATGGTGTCAGCGTTATGGGACGTAACGAATTCATATTTCAAGTGTGTATGCGTTTAATTTAGACTGCGATCGCCGGATCGGGTTCATCCCAATCGGGGGCAATTCCACTGGGTGACACCAATCGCTCATTCCCTCGCAGGGCACTAATTGCCTGCATCTCATCATCTGACAACGAGAAATCAAAGATATCAAAATTTTCTGTTACGTGATTTTCGTTGCCCGATCGCGGAATAGCTGCAATATCTTGTTGAATAATCCACCGGAGCGTTACTTGTGCTGCCGTTTTATTGTGAGCATCTGCGATTTGGGTGATGGTGTCGTCTTTAAAGACTCGACCTTTGGCGATGGGGCGATAGGCGGTAACCGTCATATGGAGCGATCGCGCCTTCTGGATTACCTTATCTTGCAGCAAGTATGGATGATATTCGACCTGATTATTCACTAAAACACCCTTGCCACAGTAGCCAACGGCTTTATCCATCAAATCTGTCGTGAAGTTACTAACCCCAATATGGCGAACTTTACCCGCATCTTTTACGGTCATGAGTGCATCTAGTGTTTCAGTCAGCCGAACATCAGGACTGGGCCAGTGTAAGAGCACCAGATCGATGCCATCAAGTTTGAGTTTAGCCAAACTCTCATCCACTGACGCAATTAACTGCTCGCGCTTGAAGCGATCAGGCCATACTTTTGTAGCGATGAACAGCTGATCGCGGGGTACTCCAGACTCTTGAATCGCTTGACCGATTTCAGCCTCATTGCCATACATCTGAGCCGTATCAAGGTGACGATAGCCAACATTGAGCGCATGCTTGACAATGCGTAATGCAACATTGCCCTCAAGTTGGTAAGTGCCTAACCCAAGTGCAGGCATCGAAACGTCATTCACACGAATATGTTGCATGGTAGGGTTCCTTAGCGATCGCCACGAGTGCCATTGATGCGGCACATTTGCTGTCTATAATTGCTTGTCTATTGCTTGTCTATAATTGCAATGCAGGTCTACTTGCATTGACTTGCACTGACTTGCACTATGATTGACCTTATCGCGCCTCACGGGCGATCGCATCATCCGTAAGCATGACCCGAATATCAGAAGCCGCCATGCGTTTACAACTGCCGCTGCCGCCAATCAAAGTTTTGTTAGTCAACTTCAACTAGACCTAGACCTAGGGACGATAGGCGCGATCGCCACTCAAACACTGCACTCTGAAGGTCGGGAGGTAGCCAATCATCATACTGAGGATAGACGGGGAGACGTGGCTGAAGCGTCCAGCCTTCGGGTTCTAAAATATCTATCAATGCCTCTACATGCGGATGGGGATAGTCGGGATTGACTTCATCCTTTGGACTGATGCCCCCCAAATCGCGTGCGCCTGCGTCTAAACAGGCCAGCAATAGCGGTGGTGTTGTCACCAGGTTGGGAGGGATTTGCAGCCGAATATCCTCCGGGAGATGACGACGGGCGATCGCCACGACATCGACTAATCGCTCTAGCGGAAAGGGCTCGCCAATTTGGTTTTGGTGAGTGCCGGGGCTGTGCGGTTGAAGAATCACCTCTTGGATATGCCCATACTGGCTATGAACGTGGGCGATCGCTGCCAGGGTATCGTCCCAATCGGCATCTGTTTCACCGATGCCCAAGAGCAAGCCAGTTGTAAATGGAATCTGCAATTCTCCCGCCCATTTCAACTGCTGCAAACGATGGTCTGGCACCTTACTTGGCGCATATTGATGCACAGTATTGAGCAAGTCAGGCGTCATTTGCTCCAGCATCAACCCCATCGACACATTCAACTGCTTGAGCTGTGACATTTCATCGAAGCTTAGGGGCCCTACGTTGGTGTGGGGCAGGAACCCTAAGCTCAATGCCTGCTCACAGATCGCAGCGATTCGCTGAAACCATGCCTGCCGCCGAGCGCTTTGAGGATGGACTTCACCGCTGAGAATGAGGATTTCAATCACTAATGATGACGAATAACTCTGGAGAATCTTCGTAGCAGCTTCTACTGTCATCCAGTCATCCTGCCCTGGATCGACCCGGAAGTTGCAGTAGGTGCAGCGATTGAAGCACTCGTAGGTTGGAACGAGGGTATAAGCAGGGCTATAGGTAACAATGCGGTTTGATGAGATCACAGTTCCGAATCTATCAAAAAATTAGCGTGGGGTAAGTATCCTAACTTTCTAGTATCAAACGCTAGGACACTTACCCCACATTAACGATACCTTGCATGTGCTCATAGGGTGTCGCACCTTGCACCCCTGCCTTTAATCCACCAAATTAGCTGTGCCAGGCCCCTACGGCTCAATCAAACCGTGACGTTGTTTCTTTACAGACCTTATGCCCCCCAATCAACGTGAACTACTAGCGTGAATCCCGGTAGACTGCACTCTGCGTCGGCTTACTGCCGGACACTGACTTTCTGAATCACGGCAGACCTCGAATTCATCGGGGTAGATGCCATCCACGTTTCGGCTTGATCTTTTGAATCAAATTTCATGGCACTATGAAGCGACATCACAGCGCCATGTTCACCCATCATCATTCCTGATGATGTTTGAATAATCCAGACTTCTTTCCATTGAACGGGTTGACCCATTATAGTTTCCTCATGACAACATCGATCAGCGCTGTGGAAGCGGTTGTCTATAATTGACGTAAAGAATTTACGAAGGTTGCCAAGTTTGTTGGATTTGTTGGGATTTGCTGGAAATTGTCGGGCAAGACGGGATGATGTCGACCGATGATCGAAGTTCAGGGAGTCAGTCACCAATTTGGCGATCGCCCCGTTCTCAAATCAATTCATGTGCGTCTTAACGAACATCGGCTTGGAATTGTGGGCAGCAATGGGTCGGGGAAAAGTACGTTTGCACGCCTACTCAATGGCCTCCTCATTCCCGATCGGGGGCGCGTTCTCGTCGACGGGATTGATACGCGTCGGGATGCCAAAGCCGTGCGGCGCAAAGTTGGTTTTGTGTTTCAAAACCCAGATAACCAGATTGTGTTTCCTACGGTTGAAGAAGATATTGCCTTTGGCTTAAAAAACCTGAAGCTCGACAAAGCCACGATTTGTCAACGAGTCGATGCCGTTCTCGATCGCTACCAGCTTAATGAAGTCCGCTATCATCCGGCGCATTTGCTTAGCGGAGGACAAAAACAACTCCTGGCGATCGCCGCTGTGTTGGTGATGCAGCCTCAATATGTGGTCTTTGATGAACCCACAACCCTGCTCGATTTGCGAAATCGCAACCGCATCCACCGAGTGTTGCAGGATCTGCCGCAGCCCACTATCGTGGTCTCTCATGATTTGGAGTTGCTGAAAGGCGTCGAGCGAGTCTTAGTTTTTGATGATGGAAAAATCGTGATGGATGATAAACCGGCGATCGCCCTGCCCTATTACGTTGAGTGCATGTCATGACATTGGGATTGTTTGTCCCCCGCGCGTCTCCCATTCACGCCTTGTCCGCACGCATTAAGTTAACGGGGATGGCGATCGCCGGAGTGAGCGTCTTTTTCATTTCAAATATCGCAATTCTGGTTGCCATGATTGGCGTTGTGCTGCTCCTGGTGAGCATTGCGCGTCTGCCTAGACGGCTGGTTTGGGCACAACTCCGCGCACTGGTTTGGGTGTTTGCAGGCATTTTAATACTTCATACGCTGTTGACCCATTGGTTAGTGGGTGTGGTGTTAGTGCTTCGATTTACGGTACTCCTACTACTAGCAACGCTGGTGACACTTACGACCCGAGTATCTGACATGGTAGACGCCATTGAACGGGGGCTGATGCCGCTGAAGCAATTTGGCGTGCGTCCTGCCCAGATTAGCTTGATGATTTCGATGGCAATTCGGCTGATTCCGATGCTGTTAGAGCAGATTCACGAGGTGCAGACAGCGCAACGGGCAAGAGGCGTTGATACACCGATGATTACTTTATTTGTGCCAGTGCTGATTCGCGTGTTGCGCCTTGCAGATTGCCTGGCTGATGCACTTGATGCCCGATGTTACGACGCAAACGAGGAGTGAATTCGTCGCCATTTTCCGGTATGGTCAATAGTTCTACCCGTTGTATACCCTACCTGTACACCGTATTGACATGAATGAGTTAATCCAAATTCGATGACTACTCGAGATATTGTCTACATCGCCGTTTTTGCTGCTCTGATTGCCGCCTTAGGGCTTCTGCCGCCGATTCCACTGCCATTCATTCCAGTGCCGATTACGGCGCAAAGTCTGGGAGTGATGCTAGCCGGATCGTTCCTGGGGGCAAAGCGGGGCGGATTGGCGATGCTGCTATTTTTAGGGCTGGTTGCCATTGGGCTGCCCATCCTTGCAGGCGGACGGGGCGGGTTTGGGGTCTTTCTAAGTCCGTCGGGTGGATTTTTGCTGGCTTTTCCGATCGCAGCCTTCGTAATTGGCTGGCTGTTTGAGCGATCGCCCCAACAAACCAATCTGGGGCTGGCGATTTTATTTAACCTAATCGGGGGTATTGGCGTGATTTACCTCATCGGCATCCCGTGGCTGGCGATCGCCACTCAGATTTCCCTCGCCGAAGCTGCAATTGGCTCTGCTGCCTTCATTCCTGGCGATGTGATTAAGGTCGTGATTGCGGCGATCGCCACCGTTACGGTGCAAAAAACCTACCCCCTCCTGCGGACATGACAAGCATCACCGATGATTTCGTGGCTCATGCTCAGCGCCATCCTCAGCAGGTCGCCATTTCAGCGGGGCATCAGACCGTGACCTATGGTGAACTGCTGCATCGAGTTCAGAAAGTTGCAGGTGCGATCGCCACCGTGGCGTTGCAGGAAGATATCAGCGAGTGGAGCAGGCACCCGGGGGTAGGAGTTTTGCTGCCTAATCGGCTAGAACTGCTGGAGGTGTTTCTGGGAACAGCAATGGCGGGAGGTGTGGTCATGGTGCTGAATCCGGACTGGGCGCTGCCGCAGATTCAGTCCATCCTAGAGCGCTGGACTCCCGATTTGTTGATCAGTGAAGGGGAGCAGTTGCAGGCAATCGGCGCTGGTGATTTGGGTATGAAGGCGATCGCCTTGGATATCGCCCTAGATGCAGAACAGTCTCCAGATGTCGTACCCTACGCTGCTTGGCTCTCTCAATCAAATTTAGTGGAGAGTCGGGCGATCGCCAGCAGCGACCCGTTCTATATCGGTTTCACCTCGGGCACCACCGGAGATCCGAAAGGCATCATTCGCACCCATCAGTCGTGGCTTCACAGCTTTGCTGCCAGTCGTGTCGAGTTTCATAGTCGTCCCCATGACCCTGTATTAGTGCCGGGAGCGTTGGTTCACAGCCTTTCTTTATATACTGCAATTGAAACACTGGTGATGGGGGCTAGCCTGCATATTCTGCCGCACTTTAGCCCTAAAACAGTACTGCACCAATTGCAGCAGGCTCCTATTACCCGACTCGTTGCGGTGCCGACCGTGCTTAGAGCGATCGCCACAGTTGCCAGCCGACAACATATTACGATTCCTCATCTGCAAACCATCATTGTGGGTGGGTCAAAACTCAGCCCGTCGCTGCGACATCGACTCACCATCACGTTTCCCCGTGCTGATGTGATGGAATATTACGGCGCATCTGAGCTGAGCTTCGTCAGCCTGGCTTCGTCTCGGGAGCCCGTGCCGCCAGAGTCGGTTGGGCGAGCCTTTCATGGAGTGCAGGTATCGGTGCAGCAGGATGATGGGGCGGGGGAAGCGGCGGTTGGAGAAATCGGCTGGATTGGGATTCAAAGCCCGATGATTTGCTCTGGCTATTTAGACCCGCATCCTAAAACTGGGTTTCGTATCGAGCAGGGCTGGGCAACCGTGGGCGATCGCGGCTGGATGGATGGACAGGGATACTTGTATTTGGTAGGACGAGAACATGACATGCTGATCAGCAGCGGGATAAACGTTTATCCATCTGAAATTGAAGCAGTACTTTTGCAGCTACCGCAGATTGAAACAGCAGTAGTAGTAGGATTGCCTGATGATTGTCGAGGAGATTTAATCTGTGCTGTCATCATCTGGAGCCGTTCAGCAGGCTTAACCCGTTCTGATTTGATTCGACATATTCAAGGGCAGCTTGGGAGTGCCAAATGTCCGCGTCGCTTTTTTGCAGTTGCATCGGTGCCCGTCACATCGAGTGGCAAAGTGGCTCGCGCTCAGTTGCAGGCGCAGATTTTGCGAAGCGGATTATCCAACTATAGCAATTCCAGATGGGTTGTGAGCGGTGGGGCGATCGCCGACCGCCCCACTGCTCACACACAATTCACAAGCGATTTAGGATCGCTCTATGAACTGCATTAAATGAATGGACATTCGAGAGTCTCATGTCTAGCCCCAACGCGATTATCATTGCTGCTCGCCGCACTCCCATCGGTCGAGTGGGAGGCGCGTTGAAAACCCTGCCAGTTGAGGCGCTGATGGCTCCTGTTTTAAACGCACTTTTGCAAGATGCCGCCATAGAACCCCACCAGGTCGATGAAGTAATGTTAGGAAATGCAGTAGGGCCGGGGGGCAATCCTGCCCGACTTGCCCTACTCACCGCAGGGTTTCCCGTCACTGTCGCGGGGGTTACGGTCGATCGCCAGTGTGGATCAGGACTAGAAGCGATTAATCTAGCGGCTCGATTGATTCAGGCGGGTGCTGGAGATATTTACATTGCGGGTGGCGTTGAGAGCGTCAGCACGGCTCCGTGGCGCATCGATAAGCCGCGATCGCTCTATGAGTTGCCCCAGTTTACCCATCGCGCCCGCTTTGCACCCGAAGCAATCGGTGATCCTGACATGGGAGTTGCTGCAGAAACCGTCGCGCAGACCTATCACATCAGCCGCGATCGCCAAGATGAATACGCTGTTCGCAGCCATCAAAATGCCTTAGCCTCGATTCGCAACGGTCGCTTTCATGATGAAATCGTGCCGATTCACCTGTCTGCTATGACAGTAGTAGAAACGGATGAATGTCCCCGCCCAAACCTTACGGTGCAGCGCCTCAGTAAGCTTCCACCCGCCTTTCAAGCCGACGGAACTGTCACAGTCGGCAATGCTTGCCCGATCAATGATGGTGCGGCTGCTGTTTTGATGGTATCTGATCGAGTGTTTGGTTCGATGAAAGGGCGATCGGGGCTGCGCGTCGTGGATGCAGTTGCTGCCGGGGTTGATCCGACTCTTTTAGGCATGGGACCTGTTGCTGCTATTCGAAAACTTTTGGGGCGACATCCCAATCTAACGCTCAATGAAATTGACCGGATCGAATTCAATGAAGCATTTGCCGCCCAGGTGCTGGCATGTTTGGATTGTTTGGATATTTCGCATGACATCGTGAATGTTGGGGGAGGGGCGATCGCCCTAGGGCATCCCTACGGGGCATCCGGTGCAATTCTCGTCACTCGATTATTTACAGAGTTGGTCAGACGACATCATGCAAACCAGTCAGCGCAGCGAGGTTTAGCTACCTTAGGCATCGGCGGCGGGTTAGGAATTGCGACTTTGTTTGACTATGTAACTTTGGATATGTAACACCAACTACGCTCCCTTCATTGAGATTTGCCGATTAATTACGATTTTTTCAAGCAGACACTCGGAACTAGATTTTCTATCCTGATTATCTAGAGTCTTGTTAAAAAAATAACTTCATGGTGGTGCGTTACGCTCCCCTCAATACTGACATTCTAAAGCACTAAGAAATTAGTGACTAACGTATTTAAATCATTTCAATAATCATTTCAATATGGATGCAGTCGCTGAAAGTGCAAGTCAACATAACAGCACTGAAATTCGAGCTTTAATCATTACGTCAAGAATGATGGATGCCCATTCCATGAAACATGAACTTGTTCGACATGGCTGTAGTGTCATGGTGGTGCAAGACAGAATTTCTGCTTTTTCTTGTATCCATCAATATGATCCCAATTTGGTAATTCTCGATCAGTCAATCCCGATGCTATCGACCGTTGAATTTTGTCAATATGCTCGCTCCCGCTCCCGCGTCTCGCGTATTATAGTTGTTGCAGATCATCATCCTAGATTCAATACAATTGAAAGCCTTAATTCAGGAGCAGACGACTGTATTTTGAAACCGTTTCATCCAGATCTATTGGGAGCAAAAATACGTGCACATTTGCGGCAGATAGAATGGCAAAGCCCTCTAAGATATGAGAACTTGATACTAGATCCATTAACAAGAAAAGTAACGCTAACAAGAAAAGTAACGCGAGATGGGCGTTTGATTCATTTGACGCCCCTAGAGTTTGGCCTGTTGGAATATTTCATACAGCATCCCAACCAAGTCAAAACGTAGCAAATTAGTAGAATCAAGTTATGAATCAAACGACTAATCA
>JBNPEG010000166.1:0-9471 GCA_051117555.1 Elainellaceae cyanobacterium
GTATCAAGGTGCTAATCCTATCAATGACTCAATGGTAGCGATCGCCATTTTGTAAGGCACGTCATGGCGCACCTTCAATCGATGTGTAGCTACACCCAAAATCATTGCTGAACAGGGAAAATCAAGAACGTCAGTGAACAAACGTTTAGACTTTGATAGATCCCCACTGTCGCTGCCCCCTTGAAAAGGGGGGCTATCTATAGGTTGCTGAAGTCCCTCCTTTTTAAGGGGGATTTAGGGGGATCTATAGGACGTTACGCTAAACACATACTGCGTGGGGGCTCACCCACGTTCAACGTCCTAACGCGGGAGCGTACGGCTATATAAGTGTTTGGCAATGTGTCAACCCCTCGCTTAAGACGCCGGGGATCTGGTGCAGTACTTATCAGAACAAATTAGCGGGGATGGGCATAGGCTGACGCCCTGTGCCCATCCCCGCTACGACTCGCGATCGCCCGTGCTAACGCCTTCAGCCCGTTGGTGACACGGCGCTTTCGATAGACTGTTCCAGCGCTGCCAATACCGTATCATGGATGCTGCCGTTGCTCACCACGACGCCTTGATTATCAACGAGCTTGACGCCCTTCGAGAAGTCTAGCGGTTTTCCATACATGTCGGTGGCACGCCCACCCGCCTCTTCAACGACGATTACACCAGCGGCATGATCCCAGATTTTCTCTCGATAGTCGGGCGATTTAGGCGACGGCAAGCGAAGATAGAGAGCAGCTTGCCCGGATGCGACGCCCCCATATTTGGCTTGGCTGTCCATTCGGAGTGACGGAGTGGTAATCCCAACGGCTTGAGCGACCGCCTGCTGGCGCGACTGATCGCCATGACCCGACTCCACACTCTCTACAAATCGAAGCCGGCTGCGATCGCTCGAATCAGCAACCCGAATCGACTGGGGCATGCCCTGCCCGATGGGAATCATTGTTGTGCCTTCCCCCCGAACCGCCACAAAGATCACGCCGATGCCTGCATCTGGATTGTCTAAGTTAATGGGCAGAGCAGGACAGCCTAGAACGCCCACCTTCACCTCACCCTCCTCGATCAGGGCAAGCGCAACAGCATACTGGTCGCCTCTGAGAAAGCCTTTGGTGCCATCGATGGGGTCAAGCGTCCAAAAACGCCCGGTGGGTTCACCATTGCCGCGGTCGATCCAATCGGCGACTGCTTCAGGCGTAGCATCTGGGGCGATCGCCCGGACATGCTGAGTCACCTGAGCGAGAGCACTCGCCATGTCGGGGGTTCGAAGCTCTGCGGCATCTTCTTCGCCCACAATAGGGTCACTGGCAAACGCCTGCTCTAAGGTCCGGCAAATGAGAGCTTGCGACCCAAAATCGGCAACCGTAACCGGGCTTTTGTCTTTTTTCTCGATTGCTTCGGGCGTAATATCTCTCCGCACGCGTTCGCATAGTTTGCCTGCATCAATCACGGCGGCGATCGCCACTTGTTTCTCTAGTTCGTAAGCCATAGGTGAATTGTTCCTAATAGTTCTAGCGTTTAAGAAGCCGAATGAACCGATTTAGATTCCCCACAGTGCAAATTTCAATAGAGGTCAGCCTCAGGGTCAAAACTAACTCATTCTATTGGGAAGGGGATAGCCATTGGTCAGTAAATCTGTGTGCTAATCCTCAACTTTATTAATCGTTAAACCACATTAAATACTGATGAATCAAGCCATTGATTTAGAGATCAACGACCGTACGGGGTTTGGTCATCCATTGGCGAGTGCCAAATGACCGACAGGCAAATGCTGCCACCTGCGATGCTTGAGTTAGCGCAGTAGAAAATCGGTCAGGATCGGAAGGATCGGATCGAGATCGAAGCCAAAAGTGGCAAAACGCGCCGTGAAAAATATCCCCAGCACCCAGCGTGTCTGCGGCTTTAATCTGAGGAACTGAGAGTTCGCCGTGTCGCCCCTGAGTTAGATACTGAATAGGCTGATCTCCGTGGGTGATGGCAATATTGGAAATCCCTTGGTGTGTTAGGTAAGCAAACACATCGTTGCTGGTATTACACTGGGGCGGCATAAAGTTTGCAGAGCAAATCGCGTGGTCGGTGAAACGAAGCACCTGGTCAAATCCAGCCTTCCAGCTTCCTCCATCGACCACCACGGGGAGTTTTCGATCACGGGCCTGACGGGCGATCGCCCCGCCGACTTTCATTTGATGCCCGTCAATCAATACGATGTCAACGTCATCTAGTATGTTGGGTGGGCACCGATCGGTCGTTGCCTGCACATTAGCCGCATTGAGCGATACGACAGATCGCTCCCCGGTCGCGTGCGTCACTAAAATGGATGAAACCGAGGGCGGCTGATCGTGCTGAGGATAGAGGTCAGCGATCGCTACGCCGCATTGAGTTAGATCATCGACAATCAGATGACGAATCGGATGCTGTCCCAACACTCCCAATAGGGTTGCCTGATCGCCAAGATAGCTAAACGTTGCCGCAGCGTTGGTTGCCGGGCCTCCCGCCGACAGACCATAATCCAGTGCCACCATTTTTTGATCAGGTCGGGGAAATTGCTCAACCCGATAAATCAAATCGAGAGTGATTAGCCCCACAAATAAACCGGAAACCGTCTGATTTTTCGCCATTGTCTCCCAAACACGCTGCTAATACGGGCACTAAGGGACTCGCTTGTAAATAAGCTACCACTCGTTATAACTCTGTACAGGCAAACAGCCGTTTGCCCGTAATTGCATACTATAGCGGTATGCAATTGGGTTAAGTACGGTGGTGTGGGGAGCGGCCCACCACCACCGTTTCTGTACTTGACGCAAGTGCAAATTGCCATAATTGCATAGTGAGTGAATGGATGGAATGAATCGGACGCCAACAGACTCCAAACAAACCGATTTGTGGTTTTGGCTAGGCATGACCGGAATTTTTGTGATGTCGGTCGGGCTGCGGTTTTGGGAATTAGGACGGTTTAATACGCTTGTCTTTGATGAAATCTACTATGTGACGTTTGCCAGCGATTATTTCAAAGGGATTCCTACATTTGGCGGCCATCCCCCGTTTAGCTTCTATCCCGTTGCGATCGCCATCTGGATTGCCCAACATACCCCCATAGGCGATGGCGATATTAAAAATGGATTAGCAGGCATGATGCTCTCCCCCATAAGCTACCGCTGGTTAAATGCAGTCGTGGGGGCGTGCTTGCCAGTTGCGGTGGCCGGGCTTGCCTATCAAATCACTCATCGTCGTCGATATGCCTTGATTGCAGCGCTGCTCGTAGCACTCGACGGCATGTTTTTGGTCGATTCGCGCTATGCCCTCAACAACAACTATTTGATTCTATTTGGAGTGCTAGGACATCAATGTGCGCTGCGGGGGGTCAACCAATCCACCTTTCGGGGGCAATCGCTTAGTCTGAGTCTGTCAGGCATTTTCTTCGGGCTATCGGTAGCTGTCAAATGGAATGGGCTCGGCTTTTTATTAGGACTTTATCTATGCTGGCTTCTCATCAAAGGACGGCAGGGGTATCAGGCATTAGTGACTCGGCTCTCATCCATCAATCGCTCCCAGATACATTATCTTCGTAATCATCGACCTCCTAACAATCAATCGAATCATTTATTTTCTCCAATTGTCGGGTTGGCTCGGCTCAACATAGGGCATGTCCTGCTGTATCTAGGAGCTATCCCAATGCTGTCTTACTTATTATCTTGGATTCCGTTCATGCGGCTCGATCCGAGCATCAGCTTCTGGGATTGGCAGGGGGAGATTATTCGCTATCACTCTGATGTCGGTGGCATGGAGGCTCACCCCTACTGTTCGCCGTGGTACTCCTGGCCGGTGATGTGGCGACCGATCGCCTATTTCTATCGAACCGCTCACGGCATTCATGATCCCCCGCCCATTATCGGGCCGCCGTTGCCAGCGGGTTTTGCCTCTATCGTGTATGACGTTCATGCGATGGCAAATCCGGTTTTATTGTGGCTATCGACGGCTGCGATGCTGCTCATTATCGGCATGTTGATTCGATATAGCTGGCTTGGAGTGCGCCGGTCTAGGCTCACCCAACCGCTAATCCGCTGGTTTCCCACTCTCCAGTTTGGGTCGGCTTCGCCTCAATCGACGACGGCCTCCGGCTGGGTCGCGGTTTATCTAGGAGTCAATTATCTCGCCAACTGGCTTCCCTGGATGCTGTCATCTCGCTGTACATTTTTCTATCACTATATGGAGGCCATGACCTTTGCGATTTTGGCGATCGCCTGGTTCATCGATCGCTGGTTTCATTCGCGACCGAGCCATCGTATAGCAGGCATTGCTGCGCTTAGCTTAATTGCGATCGCCTTTGTATTTTGGCTTCCTGTTTATTTGGGGCTGCCCCTTTCGCCTGAGGCATTTCGCTGGCGACTTTGGTTTTCCTCCTGGGTTTAGAGCTTGACCGTGTCTCCGGGGTTAACGCTGGTGGGTCTGGATTCTTTTCAAATTCTATGCACGATACGCATCCTCGAACGTTAGCGTCAGGCAAACGTCTGATTTTTGTATTACAGTGAGTTGCTAGTGTGAATTGTCACATGGCTTCTCCGAGATTTATCGTTATTAGTAGAGACGACTAGTCTAGCCAGTAATGCCAGACTTCTACCCTCCCTTGCTTAACCCTCAGTTGGTGCGTCTTTGTCAGGTGATTGCGCCGTCGATTTGCCATTGGCGCTATCGGATGACCTTACGGGTCGATCCCGATAGCATTGCGCGGCTCAAGGCGCTGCAACATTATCCGCTGTTACTGCTGCCTAACCATCCTACCTACCACGATTGGATCGCGATATTTCTTCTGTCAGGGAAGGCCGACATGGCGTTCCATTACCTTGCAGCCTATGAGCGGTTTAAGGAACGGGGCGCCCGATTTCTTCAGCACCTAGGAGCTTACTCGATTCGACGAGGGTTGGGCGATCGCCCCAGCGTTGCCAAAACCATGGAGCTGCTGACTCAGCCCACCTGTCATTTAGTGGTGTTTCCAGAAGGCGGCTGCTCATTTCAGAATGACACGGTCATGCCGTTTCGACCGGGGGCCATTCAGATTCCTCTGCAAACATTACATAAGCTGCAGCGGCGCAATGACGTCGTTCCGAACATCCATGTGGTGCCGATCAGCATCAAGTACTGCTATACCAGCGATATGACTCCAGTCATTCACGACACGTTAAGCCGCCTGGAACGAGCCTTGAATTTCTCAGTGATCAAGCATCCTGATTTACCTTCAACGTTTTATCAGCGGCTGAGACAGGTTGCTGGGAACGTGTTAGCCAGCCTTGAGAAAGACTACGACCTGCACAACGACGGGATTGATCAGCTCTCGTGGAACGATCGGATTCCTAGAGTCAAAGCGCGGGCGATCGCCGACTGTGAAGAACAACTCCGCATCACCGCTCCTCCCGATGCACTGCTGAGGGAACGAGTCTATCGGATGCAGTACGTGTTAGAGTCTCAGGCTGGAACCTTAGGCGCAGAAGACTTTAGCAAGTATGACAACCTGCACCGGGTTGCGGCTAGCCTGCTCAACTTTGATGCGATTTATGATGGCTATGTCGCTGAAGCGCCGACCCCCGAACGATTTCTCGATACTCTAATCCGGTTAGAGCGTCAGGTTTTTGACATGAACTATCCACCGTCTAAAGGGCATCGTGACGTGTGGATTCACGTCGGAGACGGCATCAGTCTCAAAGACCATTTGCAAGACTATCGGCGCGATCGCGCTGGAACGGTAGACATGCTCACGTCACACCTGCAGACAGCGGTACAAAAAAACCTGAATCAATTAATCCGCCGAATCAATTCAAACGGATTTGACATGCACAACAATTAGACAGTTCTCCATCGCTGTATATCTAACTCAGCAACACCCATAGATGGATGTATGGGGCGGTGAGAGTCGATAGGATAAAGGGTGAAGAATAGAGGCAACGATTATGTTCTTGGTCACTGGAGCAACAGGCGGATTAGGTCGTCGGATTGTTAGACGTCTGTGTGAGCGAGACATGCCAGTGCGAGGATTTGTGCGGCTCACCTCTCGCTACAGCGAACTCGAAAATCGAGGCGCTGAGCTATTTATTGGCAATCTGTTAGAGAAGCGAGATATTGAGAAAGCCTGTCAAGGGGTGCGCTACGTTATCAGTGCCCACGGCTCCAATGAGTCAAATCAGGGCAACGCTCAGACGCTAGATTATCGGGCTAATATTGACTTGATTGACTATGCAAAGGCGGCTGGAGTTGAGCATTTTGTTTTCATTTCAGTACTAGGAGCCGATCGCGGCTATGAAGATGCCCCAACGTTTAAGGCGAAGCGCGCCGTTGAAAAATATCTTAAGAGCAGTGGTCTCCATTACACCATTCTCCGTCCGTCAGGGTTTGCGTCTAATTTGCTGTCATTAGCCGAGCGATTTCAGCAGACTGGCATCTATTTGATGATTGGAGATCCCAAAATTCGCACGTCTATTCTGAGCACCGACGACCTCGCCAAAATTGCGGTTGATGCTCCCACGGTTGAAGGAGCCACCGATCAAATTTTTGCGGTCGGAGGTCCTGAAATTTTAGAGCGCAGAGACATTCCTCAAATATTTGGTCGTATCTTTAATCGAGAACCATTTGTGATCAATGTTCCTCTTTCGGTCGTAGATGGCGCTCGAACCGTCATTGGCTTCTTTGATGCAGAGACACAGACAGCGTTGGGCACGTTTCGAACCTTGCTTTCGAATGAGTTTTATTGCACAAAAGACGAGATTGAGAAATTAGAAACCACCTTCGATATGAAGATGGAGACGCTCGAACACTTTATCCGTCGCTATAAAAGTGCTTGAACTCCAAGCGCCAAGGCGATCGCCACCATGGCTCCAATGAGCGTATTCAAGATATTTACGACTTCATTCGTCATCCAGTCAACGGTGTCTTGAAGCGTTGCCCCAATCACGCTCTCTAGATTGGTGGCCACAAACGCTGCAACCCCACAAAACAAAACTCCCAGCGGCATAATAAAGCCAACTCCCCAACCGACTAGGGCGATCGCCAGCGATGCGACAAGTCCAGCTAGAGTTCCCTCCAAGCTAACTGCGCCCTCGGTGCCTGGAGGGACGGCCTGTAGCGTGGTGATTAAAAAGGTGCGCTTCCCATAGGCTTTGCCAACTTCGCTGGCTGTGGTATCCGATAGCTTAGTGCTCATGCTTGCCACATACCCCAGCAGCAGCAGCAGCGGAATTAGAGTTTTGGAACTCGGTGTCGGAAACAACGAGCAAAGGTATACCCCAATCGCACAGACCGTTGCAATCAGGGCTGAACCCCACACATTTTCTGGGCCTCGTGCACCCGATCGCTTTTCTGCAATGCCTGCCGCTTCTTTCTCCGCCATGCCAATTCGGGTGACAGCGGAGCCTGCCAAAAAATAAACCATCATTATGACGTAGCCTTGCCAGCCCAACGTTCCCCAAAGAATCACACCCAATAGCCATGCATTAAACAGCCCAGCCGGTGTGAGTAGCTTTTTAGGAACAATCAGGGCGATCGCTCCCAATACCGTGTTAATCAGAATCCCAACTAGCCAAGGCACGATGAGAGACATCTCAATGAGCATGGCAGTAACCCTATAATCTCTGCTACAGCAATCCCAGATGGGTTGTGAGCGGTGGGGCGGGCGTCGCCTGCCCCACCGCTCACACACAATTTACAAGCGATTTAGGATCGCTATACTACTCTACTCCTTACCACGACAGACTAAACTCATAAGTAAGGCAGTTTGCAGCATCCGTTAAATCATGGCTGATACTCTTTTCCATCTGGCATTCCCAGTCACAAATATTGAGCAAACAAAAGACTTTTATGCAAACGGTTTAGGTTGCAGCATCGGGCGAGAAAGTCCAAATTCTGTGATTCTCAATCTTTATGGTCATCAGTTGGTTGCCCATCTCACGAAAGAACCGCTCCCCCCGCAAAAAGGGATTTATCCTCGTCACTTTGGACTCGTGTTTAAGCACGAGGGAGACTGGGAATCCCTATTAGAACTGGCTCAGCGGCATGGGTTGACATTCTATCAGCAGCCCAAACGTCGGTTTGAAGGGTCGGCATTAGAACACCGTACCTTCTTTTTAGAAGACCCATGCCACAATCTCATGGAATTTAAGTTCTATTGCCACCCCGACGCAATTTTTGGCGCAGCTAACTATGCCCAAGTCGGCGATACCTGAGCAATAGCAAATCCTGAAAACCATTCCCCCACCCCAGCAGGGAAAGCTAACGCATCTTCAATTTCCTGACTGTAGTGGCGTGGCACAGCCAAAATAGTGCATCAGGTAGGGTGCCGTTAGCGAAGCGCAACGTACCGATTTCAAGAGTTTCAGCCTTCTAAGAATTCGCATTATTCTAGGCGTGTCAAACCAGTAGTGCCACCCAAATCTTCTCAGCCAATATCTAATCAATCCTCAGTAAATCCTCAGGATTAATCAACCGATGAGCAGCATGATAGAAGGGCAATTGATAGTTGCTGCCCTATGATCGCTCAACATTACAGACTTTTTTCTGGACTGCTTGCAACCGTCGTGCTGATGACTGGATGTTCCAGTATTGTTTCATCGACTTCAAATAGTCAGAAAGCCTCGACAACTCAATCATCGAATCTATCATCCTCCGAAGCCTTCAACTATGATCCCTACACCGACATTCTCAATACCTATGTTAATCGGGAAGGGTTAGTCGATTACCAATCTCTACAAGCCAATCGCCAAAAGCTTGATGCTTTTAACGCTTCTATCGGTGACGTCTCTCCAGATACATATAACTCCTGGGATGATGCTCGAAAAATTGCCTTTCTAATCAATGCATATAATTCATTTACGCTAGAGGCCATCATCGACCAAGACCCACTAAAGTCTAGTATTCGAGATATTCCAGGGGTATGGCGAATCCGTAGCTTTGAAATTGCGGGTCAGCAGAAAACTCTAGATAATATCGAACATCAAACCCTAAGAACCGAGTTTAATGAACCTCGAATTCATGCAGCCCTTGTGTGTGCAGCCATGAGTTGCCCGCCACTTCGAACCGAACCCTATCGAGCTGAAACCCTAGATGTCCAGCTCGATGATCAGACCGATCACTGGCTATCTCGCTCCGACATTGGATTCAAAATCGATCCTGATGCAAATCAGGTTTATCTCTCATCCATTTTTGATTGGTTTGGCGAAGACTGGATTCCATCCTATGGGGTTGACGACGAATTTACCGGCAATGAGAAGGAACGTGCTGCCCTCAACTTTATCAGTCAGTATGTCAGTCCAGAAGAGCGTGAATATCTCTTAGAAGGCAATTATGATATTACCTCCTTAGACTACGATTGGTCCCTTAATATCCAATCTAATTAAGCAGTTCAACGATTAAACGCACATCGCTATAAACGTAAAAAGGGGATTTGCAACGACGCAAATCCCCTTAAATCTATCTTACTCTCTGCCAGAAAACGGCTTAATCGTT
>JBNPEG010000214.1:0-9306 GCA_051117555.1 Elainellaceae cyanobacterium
AATATGTCGAAATTTTGCAGCACTTCAGCCATTTGCCAATATTATTGGTAGATCAGAATTGAACCTTATCGTCGCGTTTGTGATGTCCAACGTTCTCAAGCAAGCACAGACCGCAGCCCAGCAGGAAAATTGGGCGCTTCTCAATCGTTGTTTGCAACAACTGTTGTCCAGCCACGAGAGGTCAGCGCTTAACCCTCCTTCAGCCATTCATCAAGATGCCGAGATTGAAACATTACTGAGGTCGTCGATCCAAGCATTAGAACTGGGCGATTTTCGGTCTCGATGGGACATCGCAAAAGTGATTTCTAATTTTGGTTCAGCGGCGATCGCCCCGCTGCTAGAACTGTTAGAAACGACTGACGATGATTGGGAACTCACGTGGTTCATTGCTCGTATCCTAGGAGAGTTTCAACATCCCGATGCGATCGCCGCGCTGGTCAACCTCCTCAAATCATCCCCAAATGAGGATCTCATCGCCGTTGCTGGCGCTGCACTCGCCAACATTGGCAAACCAGCCATCGATGAGATCGTTCTACTCGTGAACGACCCACCCACTCGGCTGCCAGCCGTCCGAGCACTGGCTCAAGTCCACCATCCCCAGGTGCCTCAAACGATGCTGACGGTTGTTGACGATGACGATCCGCTGATTCGGGCGATCGCCATTACAACGCTGAGCCACAGTCATGAGCCCTATGTTCCGCCTGTCTTAGTTCAAGCACTCCAGGACATCGCTGCTGAGGTTCGCCAAGCGGCTGTAGTTGGGCTTGGGCTACAAGCGCAGTCCCTAAATGAGACCGATGTGATCTCATGGCTGAGTCCTCTCCTGTGGGATATCAACATCAATGTACGCCGTCAAACGGCAATATCCCTGGGGCGAGTCGGCACCCCTGCGGCGGTTGCAGTCTTGGCTGACGGGTTGCGATCGCCCTATACTCCCGTGACGGTCAGCATTGAGATTGTCCGCGTTTTAGGATGGATGGGCACCCCATCGGCGTTGTCTCGCTTGGTCGAGCACTTAAAACTCGACTCACCCGAAACCATCCACCCACGAGAACCAAACGCGCGTGAACAGTCTGACTACATCGCGGTGTGTCATGAAATTTTCACCGTCTTGGGGCGAGTAGAACTCGACGCATCAAAACCTCTAGCCAGCCAAATCTTGATTGACGCTCTAGCAACCCACCGCCCAGCCACCCAGTTACCTCATACTCGGCAAGCGATCGCCCTCAGTTTGGGCTATCTCGGTCAGCCTCACGCCTTAGATACCCTAATTCATCTATTAGCAGATGCAGATGCAGGAGTCCGCCTGCACGCGATCGCCGCGCTCAAACACATCGACGCCGATCAGGTGTTGCCGCATCTGCATCATCTCTATTCAGATACAGCTCTTGATCCCGCATTACGAGCAGGCATCGAAAATGCGTTGCAGGAATGGCACGATCGATAAACCCGCTGCCCCCTTTCAGAAGATATGTCCGCCAATCTAAAATCTAAAATCTAAAATCGGAAATTGATACCAGGCCAGGCGATCGCCCAAGAAATGTATTGACTGATACTAAGGTCTTTGCCTAATTCTCTTAATGTTTGCTTTCAAATGGGAGATGATTTTATCCATCCCTCGTTGTTTGCTACTGCCAACCGAAGGGAAGGGTCATCATGCGGCTCGAACAACTACACGCATTTCTCAATGTGGCTGAGACTAGGAGTTTCCAGAAGGCAGCCCAAAAGTGTGGTGTGACTCAGTCCACTATCAGCCGTCAGATTCAAGCCTTAGAAACTGAATTGGGGCTGCCCCTGTTCCATCGCACCACTCAAGCTAAGTTGACTCTGGCAGGCGATCGCCTCTTGCCTAGAGCACGAAAAATCTGCCAAGAATGGGGCAACATCACCGACGAAGTCACAGAGTTGCTAGAGGGAAAGCAGCCAGAGCTATGCGTTGCAGCAATCCATTCAATCTGTGCTCACCATCTGCCCCCCGTGTTACAGAAGTTTTGCCAAGATTATCCGCAGGTGCAATTGCGAGTGACATCCCTAGGAAGCGATCGCGCGCTCAAGGTACTGCGCGACGGGTTAGTTGATTTGGCAATTGTCATGAATAATCGATTTTTGACGGCGAGTCCAGAGCTAGTGGTCGACCCACTATACGAAGAGCCCATTGAAGTCTTAATGAGTGCGAATCATCCCCTCACAGCCCATCAGCATATTCCTTGGGTTGAAATGTCCCAATATCCCCACGTCGTTTTCAAAGATGGATATGGAATGCAGCGCCTGGTGCAAGAGCAGTTTCAGCGGCAAGGACTGACATTGAAAGCTAGCCTCGAACTCAACACGCTCGATGCATTTCGTGGGATCGTCCGACAGGGCAGTTCAGTCGCCCTATTGCCCCGCTCAGCGCTCCTTGAAGTCGGGCGCGATCCAGCGCTGACGGTGCGCCAAACGGCGGAGCCTCAGCTGAGTCGTCAAGTTGTTTTAGTGACCACCCGCGATCGCCTCGACATTCCCCCCATTCAACATTTCCGCAATCTGGTGCAAATGCTGCTCGTGCAGCCACCCGATAGCCCAAGTCTAGACCTCCCGCTTGCCGCTGTTGGAGACTAATCTCCGCACATATGACGCTTCTGCTAACCTAACAGTACGCACTCCTTGAGAGTTATGAGTAATGCGTTTCGAGACTTACTTCGTAAGATTGGCAGTGGCGCTCACACGAGCGAACATCTAAGCCGTGCTGAAGCCGCCGCCGCGACTCAGATGATCCTCCAGCAAGAGGCAACACCGGCCCAGATTGGGGCGTTTATGATTGCCCATCGCATTAAGCGACCCACCGGCGAAGAACTCGCTGGAATGCTAGACGCCTACAACCATCTCGGCCCGCACCTCCAGCCTATTTCAGCGCCGTATCCAACTCTGGTCTTTAGCCTGCCCTATGATGGGCGATCGCGCACAGCTCCAATCTCGGTATTAACAGCGCTGATTGTGACAGCCGCCCGCTGCCCGGTCATTCTCCACGGCGGACGACGCATGCCGACCAAGTATGGCATCCCATTAATCGAAATTTGGCAAGCGCTAGGTATTGATTGGGCACCCCTGACTCTTGATCAGGTTCAATGGGTGTTTAACCAAACCCACCTCGGATTTGTCTATGTGCCGCATCACTTTCCCCTAGCCGATGATCTCGTTCCCTATCGGGATCAAATCGGTAAGCGTCCGCCGTTTGCAACCCTCGAACTGATATGGTGCCCCTACGTCGGGGATGCTATTCTCGTCTCAGGATTTGTGCATCCTCCGACTGAGCATATGATTCAAGCAGCACTAGCCCATCACAGAATCCATCGATTTATTACGGTCAAAGGGCTGGAAGGAAGCTGCGACCTGCCGCGCGATCGCACCTGCATCATCGGCATTGGTACGACTCAACCCCAGCCCAATCTTGAACGGCTGCTGCTCCATCCTCGCGATTACGGATTTGCGGGCAAAGAGGTTCCCCTTGGATCAGCCCCTGACCTGATCGCCGATATTCAAGCTGCGCTTAGCGGTGACGCGACTGAACTCGCCCGTTCTGCAATCTGGAATGGAGGCTTTTATCTTTGGCAGAGTGGGGTCTGCTCAACAATCGAGTCGGGGTTAGCAAGAGCCGACGAAATTTTAACGAGCGGGCAAGCAGCCAAAACCTTAGACGCTCTTCGGATGGCGATCGCCACGTTAAACGGCAATAAATCAGACGTCCTGGTAAAGACCAATTAATGGAGTCCTAACCAAGATAGCCCTACAAAATCGTTCTGAGATCCATCACCTGCTCCAGGTCTTGCAGCGTATTGCAGTTGAGCAACATGCGATTATCAGGGACGTGTAGCGTTTGCACCGACTGCCCCGACAGCCATCGCTGAAACGATCGCCCACCTGCTTCACAATATGCCTGAAGCGCTGGCAAACATCGCTGGCGATAAAACCCACAGAGAGGCTCCCAGCCTTTTGAATGATGGGGAAGCAACGCAACGATAGAATTGTCTACCGTATCTAACTCGGTCACCCACGATTGAAGAACCTCTGCCTCTAGTCGAGGGAGGTCACAGGCTAACAATAATGCCCATTCCGTCTCTACGTGAGTGAGGCCCTCAATAAATCCGATTAGGGGCCCTTGGGACTTCAACGAATCTGAATCGCGTACTTCGTGAACGAATTGACACTCTGGAGGCACTATCTCCCGATATCGATCGGGCCATGGAGTCACCACATACACAGTCGTGCAGCACTGAGCAGCGCTATCAAACACGCGCCGCAACAGGGGTACCCCGTCAACCAAAAGCTGGGCTTTATCCTGCCCGATGCGAGAACTTTGTCCCCCAGCTAAGATAATGCCCGTAACAGCAACCATGGAAAGTCCTCAATCGATTGAGAATAAGGAATTATGCAAAGACTATGCTTCCGTTCCAATTCCCCAGCTATCTTTCAGCATAGACCTATAAAGGTTTTCGCGAACCATCATCTGCTTACGCAAATTCACCAAAAAGTCTTGAGCTTGCTGGCGTGACATGCGGTGCACCTGGTCAGAAAAATTTCTGAGATTAAACTCTTGCTCCATTGAAAGCTTCGTGCCCGGACTCATAATGGAACCTCCTCTAGGATCAAATCACGAAATGATTAGGCACTAATTCGCTCTTGGCGATCGCTCTCTAAACATTTCTTAAGATTTACTACTGAATTCAAGATAGCGATCCGATCCCTAATTTTTCACCCCTCCTAAAGTAGATTCCGACGCTCTACCGCAGGGTCGATGAAGATGCTCGGACTATAAAATCGCCGAAATAACGATGCCGGTAACCCAGGCCCAATATTGCAGGTTACGCAATCCCCACGTAACGACTTCGATGCCGATCGCGAGAAGGAGACAGCGGAGCAACACGATGATTCCCAAAATCCATTGCGCTGAGTACATAAATAGTGGTGTGGGCGCGGCGCGCTCCCCCATCACCGTGCTTAACTCAAGCGCATCCCGCTATATCGATGGACTCATTAAGAATCGTTGCAGTTTGGAATCGGGATGATGGCTGTCAATAGGGTCAAATGACTTGTCAAACAAGTGTTAGAGCGATCGCCCCGTTTCTTAAGCTGATCTGAAATTATCACGAGCGATCGCGATATACGCGGCATCTTTGAGACAATCAGAACAACCTCAAACGTTAATGTCCTCAGCTTACCGAGTAGTGAGTCGTGCGTAGATGAGAAAATCGCTCATTCATGCGCCACCCCGACTCACTGCTAATGGCTTGCAACCTCATTGGGCATATTGCTCAACATACGGAGATCACTCTATGAAATTGGCATATTGGATGTATGCAGGACCTGCCCACATTGGCACCTTGCGCATTGCCAGTTCCTTTAAAAACGTTCACGCTATCATGCATGCCCCATTAGGGGATGACTATTTCAATGTCATGCGGTCGATGCTCGAACGAGAACGAAACTATACGCCAGTCACGGCGAGTATCGTCGATCGCAATGTGCTAGCGCGAGGCTCGCAAGAAAAAGTCGTCGACAACATCGTTCGCAAAGACAAAGAAGAAACCCCCGATCTGATCGTGCTAACGCCTACCTGCACGTCGAGTATCTTGCAAGAAGACTTACAAAACTTTGTCGAGCGCGCTCAGCTAGACTCGAAGGGTGACGTCATGCTCGCCGATGTCAACCATTATCGAGTCAATGAACTGCAAGCCGCCGATCGCACCCTCCATCAGATTGTGCAGTTTTATCTAGAAAAAGCTCGTAAAAAAGGCGAACTGTCAGAGGGCAAAACCGAAACCCCCTCGGTCAACATCATCGGCATGACCACCCTCGGATTTCACAATCAGCACGACTGCATGGAGCTAAAGCGGTTGATGGCTGATCTCGGCATTGAAGTCAATGCGGTGATTCCAGAAGGAGCAACCGTGCAGGAGCTAAAAACGCTGAATCGTGCCTGGTTCAACCTCGTTCCCTATCGGGAAATTGGCTTGATGACTGCCAACTACCTTCAAAACGAGGTTGACCTGCCCTATGTCGACATCGCGCCGATGGGAGTCGTGGAAACAGCGCGCTGTATTCGGGCAATCCAAAAGATTTTGAACCATCAGGGTGCTGCCGTCGATTACGAAGACTTTATCGACCATCAAACGCTGCATGTGTCTCAAGCGGCTTGGTTTTCTCGCTCAATCGACTGCCAAAACTTAACCGGGAAAAAAGCAGTGGTGTTTGGCGATAATACCCACGCGGCTGCGATGACCAAAATCTTGGCACGCGAGATGGGTATTCATGTCGTTCTCGCGGGCACCTACTGCAAATATGACGCAAACTGGTTTAGAGAACAGGTCAGCGACTATTGCGACGAGATTTTGATCAGCGATGACAACGGCGCTATTGGCGATGCGATCGCCCGCATCGAGCCCTCTGCCATCTTCGGCACGCAAATGGAGCGTCACGTCGGCAAACGGCTAAACATTCCCTGTGGTGTGATTGCCGCTCCGATCCATATTCAAAATTTCCCAATCGGCTACAAGCCTTTCCTAGGCTACGAAGGCACCAATCAAGTCGCTGACTTGGTGTATAACTCGTTTACCCTAGGTATGGAAGATCACCTGCTCGAAATCTTTGGCGGGCACGATACCAAAGATGTGATTACGAAGGGCATCTCGGCTGATTCTGACCTCAACTGGAGCAAAGACGGATTAGCCGAACTCAACAAAATCCCTGGATTTGTGCGGGGTAAGGTCAAACGCAATACGGAGAAGTTTGCGCGCGATCGCGGCATTGGTGAAATCACCGCTGAAGTGCTGTACGCCGCCAAAGAAGCAGTCGGCGCATAATCGCTAATCCACCGTATTCACAAAAGGGCATCCAAACTGGGTGCCCTTTGCTACGTTGTGCAGGCCATCGTCAGGATTTAAGATAGCGACCCAGTAGCCCGTATCAGCAAATACGGTTTTCACTCTTCACCCTTTGGAGCGCCATACAGGTAGTGATTGATGTTTTTTGAAAGATCTGTCGGAAGCTTTTTCCACTCTTCATCTGGCACTTGATCACGAATTTCATCAATCATGCTTAGAAATGACTGGGCTGAAAACTCTTGAGATTCAGATGCATTTGTTTGATCTCCATTCGCAGGTGAAATGGTGAGGAGTGTGGAAAGGCTCACAGTTAAGGCTTGGAGGTTCACGATTGCGGTTCTGAGGTCGAAGTTCCATGTTCGGAAGCTGAAGGATGAGGGTTGGAGGGCGATCGCAAAGTTTCTCAACCTTACGTTCAAATTTCGACCGCGTGATAAACCGCTGCAACTCTGCAAAAGTCTGTTCTGAGAATAAAAGGATGCCCGCCTAGCTCTCGTCAGTGCCTGATCTGGAACAGAATTAGCAATCAAAACCGCACTGACTAATGTGTTGGTGTCAAAGACGAATCTCGACCTATTCATTCTGAAGCAATTGGTCGAGAATATCCTGACTCAGACCTGTAGTGCTCGCCTGTGATTGCATGTCATGAATAATTGTGTCGAGCGATCGCCCTCTCATAGCGTGCTTCAGCCACGTGTTAACCATAAACTGGATTTTTTGCTGTTCGACAGGGGTTGCCTCTCTATAGGCTTTTGCAATTTCTGGATCAACCTCAATCGTAATGGGTTCCACGGTGTTGATTCTCTCAATCGGATGATGACGATACGCTTTTAAGATAACGCGAGATACACATGCTCAGAGGTGATAGGTTTTGCAGAGTCGAGATCGCCCCTTCATCCCAACATAGTGAACTGCGATCGCCACTTTCTTCATAAAAGCGATCGCCCATCAACTACTCAACTTGCCTCAAGCCGCGATCGCACTTTTATCTGGTTGAGTGCAGCGATTTATTATGCGAATTGCGAGGCTGGCGAAGAGGTTCAGAAATGATTTTTCTACTACTTACTGTGCCATAGATTGTAGAGATCGCAATATGAATGGCATCGTCGGCAGCTTTAGGTGGAAGATTACTTTTCGTGAGAAACTGCACCGCCAGATTCTGAACTGCTTCATTCACGTCAAGCAGTGGAAAGTCACTCAGTATCTCAAGCCGTCTACCGGCTATCTGTGCATCTACCCGTGCTGCCTCATCTCAAATCGTCAGTCTGCTCCCAAATTGTTAGACTACGCCAAATGAGTGAATATATCATGATAGTAACAGTCAAACCTTACCACCCTAGCTAAAGATGGGACTACAAATTTCAATCTCTGACTCTATTGTGCAAGCTCTTCGCCTACCTGAGCAGCGAATTGAAGAGGAATTGCGTAGGGAACTAGCCGTTGCCCTTTATGCACAAGACATTCTCTCCTTTGGCAAGGCGCGAGAACTCGCCGAGATGGAAAAATACGAATTTGGGCTATTGCTTTCTCAACGCGGAGTGGAACGACACTATGGTTTTGCAGAATTAGATGATGACTTAAGCTATGCCCGTCGTGAGTAACACGTCACCGATACTCAACTTGGCAATTGTTGATCAGCTCGACCTCCTACGTCAGCAATTCGGGGAAATCCTGATTCCTAACCCGGTATTGGATGAATTGAAAATTGGGGAGGAACGACCCGGTTCTCAAGCAATTCGTGAAGCTATTGCATCTGGATGGATTCAAACTCAAAAGGTGAGCAACGAACCTCTTGCCCAACTGCTGAAGCAGACACTGGATCGAGGAGAAGCTGAGGCGATCGCTCTTGCCCTTGAAATGAAAGCGGAGTGGATACTTCTGGATGAACGTGAAGGTAGAAAAGTAGCTAAGTCTTTGGGATTAGAAGTAGCAGGAATTTTAGGAATCTTGCTGCGTGCTAAGCAGTTAGGTGAAATTGAGTCACTACAACCAATTATTGATGATTTAATAAACAAAGCTGGTTTTCGGATTGCACCAGAATTGTTAGCTCAAATTGTGATGCAGTAGGGGATTTTTAACCGTTCTTTTTCCGTGACTATCCCATCTCAACAACTGTGCGTACTTTGATCTTAGCCTACAGCTCCTGCTCAAAACGCCTATCAAAAGCGATTGCCCACATAGGTTCCCAGCGCGATTCTCCGATGGAGAGGCTATAGCCTTTTCTTCCGAGAATCGTGCCTTAAATCAAAGACATGATAGCGTGTACATAGAGTGACAGATTTAGCAGGAGATGGAGTTTGAGTTCAATCCCCAAAAGAGTCAGTCGAATCAGCAAAAGCATGGAATTGATTTTGTAGAGGCTCAACGGTTGTGGATGGATGTTGATCGCATCGAGATCCCTGCCAGAACTGAAGATGAAACCAGATTCTTGGTGATTGCTAAAATTAAG
>JBNPEG010000032.1:0-2994 GCA_051117555.1 Elainellaceae cyanobacterium
TCCCATCGAAGTGGTTTATGATCTTGCTGCGCTTTTTGAGGCGATTCATGGGAGACATGGCGGGAGCCAAAGCTGAGAATGCCGCTGAGTGTTTGATGATCTCCTAATATATCGACGACGCCTTCTCCGTACACCCAAGGAAATGAGCCGCCGAGCTTGCGGACATCAAGACACCCATTCGGATGAACAGCCTTGACGATGCCGCCAATCTCGTCTTTGTGGGCCGTAATTGCCAGAGAACGACTCGAATCGCGACCCGGAATTTTGGCGATCGCATTTCCTGCCTCGTCAATCCAAGCCGAGACATCAAGTGCGTCAAACTGATTCATCAAAAACTCATCGATTCGAGATTCGGCTCCGCTAGGGGAATGGAGCATCACTAAATCATGAATCGTATGAAAGAGGCGATCGAAATCAAAGGAGGGCATATAGCAACTTAGCCAACTACAGTGACAAGCCACGCGGCTATCGGTCATCATTTGGGTAATGCTAGTTTAGCTAAATCACATTTGGCCTGCTGCTGACTACGGTTCTCCGGTGAAAATTGCCCTGCGGACGATATCCCAAAGTAAAAATCCTAGTGCGTTTTGCCTGTGGCAAAGCTATGTCAACGCTTTAGCGATGCATCGTAAGCGATGCATAATATTAGCGCCTCGTTTCTTCGAGCAGGGAGACGTTGCCAAGGCGGGCACGATGCCTGCGCTTCTATTTCGTAAATAGGCTAGGATTGCTATCGCTCTGGATGATAGCATCATGAGAAGAGTGATACTATACAAAATATTAAGAAACCGTGTAGATCGGTGAGTTTGCCTTGAATTATGCAGCAAATCCTCGATTCGCGTACGGATTAGCAGTGTTCTCTCCAGAATTTGTAAATCAACAGGTTTGAAATATTCACTCACTCAAAGCATTCTCCTTGGGCGATCGCTCAAATTTTGGATGAGATGTTGCCTTGCGATGTTAACGGCGCGTTATGCCGAATCCTAATTAAGTTCTTTTAACGTATCTAGCAGTATCTATTGGTCTAGGGAGGTTAGAACTGTGTCAGTTCAAACTGTTGAGAAGCGTTCGACGGTTCGTAAGCATGCTCCTCGGTATCGAGTCATGCTTCATAATGATGACCAAAACGCGATGGAATATGTGGTTCAAGTCTTGCTAAAAACCGTATCCGGTTTGACGACTCCCCAAGCCGTCGACATTATGATGCAAGCTCACACATCCGGTGTTGCCGTTGTTATTATCTGTGCTCAAGAACATGCTGAATTTTACTGTGAGAGTCTAAAATCTCACGGGTTGACCAGCAGCATTGAGCCTGATGACTAATCCTTCGCAGATGTCGTTTTGATTTGATACCTATTGGCTAAATTGACGCTAAACGTAGGCGATCGCCTAGCCAGATTCCCGGTATTCGTCCGGCTAATAGTCTTTGCAGTGGCTCTAGCAATTGTATGGTTGCCATTTGCGTGGATGACGACACTGCTTGTGTCCAATCCAAATTTCGCTAGCATTGCAGCCATGACGCTTTTGTTCATAGAGTTCCTTGCTGGGGTCACTCTGTGGGGGCGTTGGCTCTATCACCATCCGTGTGTGCTTCGACGCTATGGGCTCGTGAGTACTCAGAAAAATGGGCTAGAGATGCTCCAAGGGCTGGCACTGGGGGGCATTAGTCTGATCGCCTTGTTTGGCGTCCAAGGGATTCTAGGTTGGCTCACATGGGCCTCTCCATCCCGCCAAATGGCTTCCGTGGTCTCAGAAGGATTGCTGGTAGCGCTTGGAGTTGGGCTGGCTGAGGAGCTCCTGTTCCGAGGATTTGTCTTAGATGAATTGGAGCGAGACTATCCATTAACTCATTCACTATGGATTAGCAGCCTGGTATTTGCGATTCTTCACTTTATTCGCCCGATTCCAGAGATGATACGGACGTTGCCCCAATTTCCAGGCTTATTTATATTGGGACTTACATTAGTCTGGGCAAAGCGATCGCACCATAATCGACTCGGATTCCCGATTGGCCTTCATGCAGGGCTCGTATGGGGCTACTATATCGTTAGTGTAGGAAACTGGATTCACTACACTCATCGGGTTCCAGAATGGGTGTCTGGGATTGATCAAAATCCCTTGTCTGGAGTCATGGGATTATTGTTTTTAGGGGGGCTTATGCTGGCTGTCAGGCCATCAAAGCTCCCTCAAATTAACTCCTCGGACCATTCCTAATCGTTTCCATCAAAGGCGTCGCTCGTTCGCTACATAGGTTTCAACTAAGATTGCTGGTATGTTAGCCTCAAAGATATCATCGCCAAATTTAAACCCTGAGCTATTGCGGGCTGTCCATTCGCAGCACCATCCAAACGCCATCCTATGCTGAGTAAAGATTCTCCCTCTCTTCCACCAGCGGTCCGCCGAATCGTCGGGGCTTTTCGCATTTTTGGTTGGCTTAGCTTTTGGGTGCAAACGGTTTTAGGCATTGTATCTGGCTTAGTCCTAATTTTCTCCTCGGTCGTGCTGAGTTTTCAAGGTCAAACCGACCAAGCGCAGCGCAATAATCCAGGGACAGGCGCCGGATTGTTTTTTGCTGTCGCAGGGCTAGTCGCACTGTTCGTAGGAGCCTACTGGGCATTTCGTTACACGCGACTGTCCCAAAAGCTGAGAGCCGTTGAAACCAAATTGCGCCCCAAGCCGAGTGATGTGATTCAAGCACTTAAGTTAGGGCTAATTATCAATCTGGTGGGAATGCTGCTAACCCTATTGGGCGGAGAAGCACTCATTGGTGCACTCGTGGCCAAGGCGCTCTCTCAACCCCAGGGTGGAGCGTTTTTGGAACGAATTACCCAAGCCATTCAACCCCTCGATATTTGGGTAGTGCAAGCCAACACGAATACGGCACTTGCCCATTTTGTGGGTATTTCGGTGTCACTTTGGCTGGTGAGATGCATGAGTCGCCAATAAGACAAGAAATAGAGTGAGCGGGGCATAGCGAGGGGGCATAGCGAGAGT
>JBNPEG010000032.1:3094-69077 GCA_051117555.1 Elainellaceae cyanobacterium
CAACACGAATACGGCACTTGCCCATTTTGTGGGTATTTCGGTGTCACTTTGGCTGGTGAGATGCATGAGTCGCCAATAAGACAAGAAATAGAGTGAGCGGGGCATAGCGAGGGGGCATAGCGAGAGTATGTGCCCTAATTCTTGGTAACCAAGATTCGGTTATGCCGTATTTGATGAACCTGCTGAAGTGATATTTGGTTCTACATTGACCGCTAGAGTGTATTTCAATTGGCAGGCTAAGGGCTCTTCAAAGAGGAACCTCATGGTAGTGCGTTACGCACCACCATGAGGTTATTTTTAACAAGCTAAACGCTCTCAAAGCTTCGCGTTTCAAGTTCAGAGCGTCGTATTTCGAGTCCAATCCTTTATGTTTTGAGTTCAGAGCGTCGTATTTCGAGTCCAATCCTTTATGTTTTGAGTTCAGAGCGTCGTATTTCGAGTCCAATCCTTTATGTTTTGAGTTCAGAGCGTCGTATTTCGAGTTCAATCCTTTATGTTTTGAGTTCAGAGTGTCGTATTTCGAGTCCAATCCTTTATGTTTCGAGTTCAGAGCGTCGTATTTCGAGTTCAATCCTTTATGTTTTGAGTTCAGAGCGTCGTATTTCAAGTTCAAAGCGTCGTGTTTCAAGTGCAGAGCAAGGCTGAAACTCTTGAATCCGGTGCGTTACGCTGCGCTGACGCTGAGCACCTACGGCTCAATCAAATTGTGAATTTGGTTCGTTACAGCCCTTAATTGCCAAAGGTTGCCAGCGAGTCGTTGAATGCTGACAGCCCACTCTCAATAGATCCCTGCTTAATCTCTCAATTATTTTGATAACTTATCGGATCTATCCTGCTCTAGAGAGAAAAACTTTTCTGATAGCGTGTAATTCATGGCATAACTAGGTCATGCTAAAAGCTGCTAGAGGCTTAAGGAGTATATGCTGCAGCCCAAATTTGTGATGATTCCCGCCTCAATTCCCGCTTCAGTATTAGGAGTCTGCCTTGCTCCTGGCTATGCGTTTGCAACGTATATCGCCCCTGCGGTCGAATTACGCGATAGTCCAGAGCATCGTGAGGGTGCACCGACCCTTGCTCAACAGCCTGATCCCAATGACGAACGATTCCTGCAGCCTACGCCTGAGCCGTTTCCACCCGAATCGACTGACGATCGAGTCTTGCCCGACGAACCCTCTGAAGAGTCGGACCTCAGCTCGCCCGAATCTGATCAGCCTGAATCTGATCCATCTGACCCCGATCAGCCAGAAGACGAGCCTGCCGCGACGCTATCAGTGACTCGCATCGACGTGGTCGGCAGCACCGTCTTTGATGAGGACGACTTCGCGCCGATTACCGAGCCCCTCGAAGGGCAAACGGTGACCCTCGACGAACTTCAACAAGCGGCAGATGCGATCACTCAGCTCTATCTAAATAACGGATATCTTACATCGCGCGCCCTCTTGGTCGATCAGGTCGTGGACGATGGCATTGTTCGCATTCAAGTGATTGAAGGTCGATTGGCAGAGATTCAAGTAGACGGAAACCAGCGACTGAATGATGGTTATATTCGCCGTCGGATTGAGCTTGGCTCGAAGGTGCCTCTGAGAACCGATCAGCTCGAAGACCAACTGCGTCTGCTTCGTGCCGATCCGCTTTTAGAAAACGTCGAAGCCAGTCTAAGAGCTGGAGACAGGATTGGTGAAAGCATCCTTATTGTGCGGGTGACGGAGGCAGATCCCATTGTGGGTGAGGTGCGAGTTGATAACTATTCCCCTCCCAGTGTCGGGTCAGAACGCACGGGGCTAGACTTGGGCTATCAAAACTTGACGGGTATTGGGGATTTCATCGGCTTTTCCTACGATCGCACGACCCCCGGGGGAGCCGATATTGCCCAATTTACCTATCGTGCGCCTGTTAATCCGATGAACGGAACGCTCCAACTCCACACGATTATCGATCGCAATGAAGTGATTCAGGAACCCGTCAGCGAATTTGATATCGAAGGGGAGTCTGAGCGATACGAAATCAGCTTTCGACAGCCGCTGATTCGATCGCCTCGGGAGGAATTTGCGCTCTCAGCCGGGTTTGGCTACCGAGACGGGCAAACCTTTTTGTTCGGTGAGCCATTTGGATTTGGCATTGGTCCCGATGAGGATGGAATCAGCCGCACCAGCGTTTTTCGGTTTGGGCAAGATTATGTGAGACGCGACGTTCAGGGGGCATGGGCATTGCGATCGCAGTTTAGTGTCGGCGTCGATCTCTTCAATGCGACCACGAATGATGATCCCGTCCCGGACGGTCGCTTCCTGAGCTGGTTGGGGCAAGCCCAGCGAGTGCAACGCATCGGCACCAGCAATATCTTGATTGTGCAGCTCGACGTGCAGCTCACGCCGGATAGTCTCTTGCCGTCTGAGCAGTTTGTCATTGGGGGCGGGCAATCGCTGCGGGGCTATCGTCAGAATGTGAGGGCAGGCGACAACGGCGTACGGTTCTCCATCGAAAATCGCATTACTCTGGCACGCAACGAAGCTGGAGAATCAAAATTTCAGCTTGCGCCCTTCTTCGATATGGGAGCCGTTTGGAACACGTCAAACAATCCCAACGAGTTGCCTGAGCAAAACTTTCTCGCAGGGCTTGGTGTTGGAGTGTTGTGGGAACCAATCCCGAATTTAGACGTGCGGCTCGACTTTGCCGTTCCCTTCATCAATTTGGATGATCGTGGCGAAAACATTCAGGATGATGGAATTTACTTCAGCGTGAAATATCGCCTGTGAATTATTTCGTGAATCATTTCGTGAATTATGGCGTATCGCCCGCGGGGCGAGTGATTTCTACCGAAATGGTGCCGCCGAAATCGGGAATTGGCGGAGACAGTTTGGTCAGCCGGACATGTACCCGATCGACCTTGTCAGCCCGGAACGCGATATCGGCGATCGCCCCGGCAAGTCGTTCGAGCAGAGCAAATTTGGCCGTCTTGATCACCTGCTGCACATCCTTGACCACTGAGGTGTAGTCATAGGTGTCGCTGAGGCGATCGCTCTGTGCCGCTTGAGACAGGTCGCGCCAGAGGGTCAAATCGACTTCAAACCATTGCCCTATGCTTTGCTCTTCGGGCAATACGCCGACATATCCATAGGCGCGAATGCCATTCACGTGAATACAATCCGTTGTCATTGCAGACCGGCTTCGTCTTGAACAGGGTTAGTCTTGTGCTTTCGACAAACTCAGAGGACCTGAGCCATAACTAATGACCAATAATAATCCCCCCATAATCGACAGATTTTTGAAAAATTGAGTCGTTTCCTCAGGGGTCGTCACCGGATTATGAAAGACAAGCGTGGCTGGAATGATAAATAGAAGCAACAGCAGGGCACCCCATCGCGCTTTGAATCCCAAAATGACTAGCACTGCTCCTACAATTTCAAACAAAATTGTCAGAGTGAGTGCAACGGCAGGTAAGGGAATTCCAGCATTGGCAATAGTTTCTTGAGTCCCTGACAAACTGAGCAGCTTAGTAATGCCCGACCGCAGGAAAATGACCGTCAAGAAGATTCTAGCAATCAGAGGAATATAGGTTTGAAAACTCATGACCCGTGATAGGTAGTAGATATTGGACAAATCGAAATTGGTCAGACAGGCTCAATGGTTAATGTAATGGATATCATTCTCACACTCATATGCCTTTAGAGATGAGTTGTCGAGTCAGAGGACTGGTGTATACTCCGACTGATGCCAGAATCGGTCTGGGGCTGAGGCATTGGGATAGATGGATGTGGCAGAATAAATCGACTAGGGCGATCGCCCAACCCATAGGTTTGCAGCCAGCTTAAAAGCACCAAGAGGCGATTGCGAAATCCTGGCAAATAGACGACATGGACGGCTAACCACATGAACCAGGCGATCGCCCCCGTCAGCATCAACGGACCGATTTTGCCGACTCCTGACCCACACCCAATGATGGCCAGTCTGCCCTTATTGAAGTAACGAAACGGCTTGGGGAATTTGCCTCGAATCTGACGTTTAATATTCCGAGCGACGGCAACTCCAGCTTGCAGGGCTTCAGGTGCGACACCCGCTAATGGCACTCCATTCTGTTCGACATACGAAACATCGCCGATGGCATAAATCTGATCCTGTTCCAACACCTGGAGAGTAGAGCGAACGACTAGTTTTCCTTTGTTAATTGTCGGCAGTCTGTCCGATGTTTCAGGCGTTTCAGCTTCTACTCCTGCCGCCCAAATGACCGTCGCCGACGGGATCACATGCCCGTCTTGCAGACGAACGGCATTGGGAAGCACGCGGCTCACCTTCGATTGCAAATGCACTCGCACGCCCAACTTTCGTAAACGCTTGCAGGTATAGTCTCCAAGCCGCTCAGGCAGACCAGGCAAGAGGCGATCGCCCGCCTGCAGAAGGATCACTCGCACATCCCGAGGATTTAGGGTTGGGTAGTCTCGTCGCATGGGACTTCGGAGCATTTCAATCAGGGCACCTGCCATCTCTACCCCCGTTGGCCCGCCTCCCACAATCGTGAACGTCAAATGCTGTTGACGCAAAATCGGGTCGGGTTCATTGGAGGCAGTCTCAAAGCACGTCACAATCTGGTTTCGTAGGGCGATCGCCCCATTCAATGTCTTGAGGGTGAAGGCATGGTCGTTAGCCCCCGGAATGCCCAAAAACTGCGGCTGGCTTCCCGTTGCGATCACCAAATAGTCATACGGAAGTGACCCACGGTCTGTTTCTACCAATCGCATCTGCATGTTGATGCGCGTCACATTTGCCATGAGAAACCGAATCTGAGGGGCTTGATGCCGTCGAGGTAAAAAGCGCCGCAGAAGCGTCCGGACTGGAAAGGCAACATGTTCAGGGTCAAGTTGAGCCGTTGCGACCTGATAGAGCAGAGGAATAAATGTATGGTAATTTTGGCGATCGATGAGTGACACATTCGCGCCAGACCCGGCAAGAGACTGGGCAGCCTGCATTCCTCCAAATCCAGAGCCAACGATCACGACTTGAGGACGTCTCTGCACACGTATTTCTCCTAATGGGCATTCCTATCCTTTTAACATTATTTAATATTTGCTGCGTTGACCCGTCATCCCTCAATTGGGTGATGCGGCAGACGTAATCTGAGTTACATAGAGCATCAAATCCTGATCGCGATTGAGCCAGCCTTGCAAAAACACCCGCTGAGTGGGGTCTTGAGTCACGCGGCGATAGCGATGGTCAATTCGGGCTTGAACATACCGGTTCACAATGTCAGAAGTCTTTGACCGCTCCAGCGCCCGTCGAGTATTTGCTCCGATGATTCCATCTGCCTCAACGCCCAAAGCCCGCTGAAGAAACCGCACCGCGCCTTGAACGCCAAAGTTGACCGCCGTATCAAAATGGGCGATCGCCAGGGGTTTCTTTAACTCATTACACCGAGCAGCATTCCAATAGAGGGTGCGATAAATGTCACGAACTTCCTCATGAGTGATGGACTGCACAGGTTGCGGTGACCAGCGGTTTCCGATGCGATAGGCATCATAGGTTGACTGGGTAATGCCTTTATTAGTGGGTCCTCCCTTGTCCATCGGATGATTGACGTAGCCTCCCTCCCACCGCAAGGTAAACTGGAGTGCCTTGGCAAATTGGGCATCTGGATCATCAGAGGGTTGGCTTGGCGAGGGTTGAGGTGATTTTGATGGCGTCGGAGCGGGCTGAGGTGCTGGCGGTCGAGGAGACTGCTGCACGTCGAGCATAAACCGAGCCGCCTCTGGGGAAATCTCGTCGGGTCTAAATCCATACTCTGAGGCAAAAGAGCGATATTGGGATTGAGTAACAGTTCCCCAAATGCCGTCAATGGTTCCAATTGAAAATCCAAACTGGTTCAGAAATCCCTGAATTTCTCGAACAAGCGATCGCTCATGTTGAATGGCACGGATGGGATACTCAATAGAATCGCGGGCGATCGTGTGTAGATTCATACGGAGTGTGAGTAGGGCAAGGACGGGGTTAGGTCGTATACTCCGCGTTGATTTTTACGTAGTCATAGCTGAGGTCGCAGCCCCATGCCACGCCCGCACCTGTCCCACTCCCAACGCTGACCGAAATTAAGACCGTGTCAGATTTTAGATAATCTCCGGCGGCAGCGTCCTTTAGATAGTTGCTGGCGGCTTCGCGGTCAAACGCAAGAGGTTGTCCGTAGTTCATGAGCAAAATATCGCCCAGTTCGACTCTCAAATAATCTTGGTCGAACGAGACGCCTGCGCGTCCGGCAGCAGCAGCGATTCGCCCCCAGTTGGGATCTCGCCCAAAGATGGCAGACTTAACTAACGACGACCCAGCAATCGTACGAGCAATACGGCGAGCAGCAGCATTGTCAGTGGCTCCTGAGACGCGCACCTCAATGAGGCAGGTCGCTCCTTCTCCATCGCGGGCGATCGCCTTGGCGAGGTGAACACAGACTTTGGTAAGCATGGCTTCTAGCTTCTCGGCTTCGGCTCCCATTTCGGTAATTGCGGGAGTCCGAGACTCGCCATTAGCCAGTGCGATTAGCGTGTCATTCGTGCTGGTGTCGCCATCTACCGTAATTTGGTTAAAGCTTTTATTTGCTGCGCGGCTTAGCATTTGCTGCCAAAGGTGGGGCGAAATCGCAGCATCGCAGGTAACGAAGGCTAACATTGTCGCCATATTCGGGTGAATCATGCCCGATCCCTTAGAAATGCCGCCAATGCGTACAGGGCGATCGTGCAGAGTTGTTTCTAGCGCGATAGATTTGGGCACGAGGTCGGTTGTGATGATGGCTTGAGCCGCTGCATCAGACCCAGTCGATGAGGCCGCCTCAATGAGCTTGGGGATGCCAGCGCGCATCTCGTCCATGCGAATGCGCTGACCAATCACCCCCGTCGAGGCAACCAACACCGATTCAGGCGGAATGCCCGCCGCTTGGGCCACGAGCTGGGCGCTCTCTTGAGCATCTTCCCACCCCTGCCTTCCCGTGGCTGCGTTGGCTTGCCCCGCATTGCAGAGAATTGCGCGAGCCGTTGATTTGGCATGCAGTCGTTGCCGGCAGTAATCTACACATGCGGCTCTGACCTGGGTTGTGGTAAACACCCCGGCGGCGATCGCCTCTACATCAGACCAGATCAGAGCCAAATCCTTGGCTCCTGAGGGTTTCAAGCCTGCTACAATCCCAGATGCTCGATATCCTTTCGGCGCTGTTACACCCCCTGAAATTTCGTGCCACTCTGCCATTAATTCTCCTCAATCTTCACTGAAAGAATCTTGTCACCCTTACGAATCGCATTCACCACCTCCATATCGTCGGTCTTCCCAAACGTGGTGTGAACACCGTCAAGGTGAGGCTGTGGAGAATGGCAAATGAAAAATTGGCTTCCTCCGGTATCTTTTCCAGCATGTGCCATTGAGAGGGTGCCCGCGAGATGCTTGTTGGGATTAATCTCACACTTGATGGTGTACCCCGGCCCTCCTGTCCCCGTACCGCGAGGGCATCCCCCTTGAATCATAAAATTGGGAATCACCCGGTGAAACGTCAGCCCATCATAAAACCCATCATTTGCAAGGCTGACAAAGTTTTTCACCGTATTCGGTGCATCCGTATCAAAGAAATCGATGTGAATCGTTCCTTTTTCAGTTTCCATAATGGCGCGAGTCATGGATGTTATACCTTTTGTGTTAACGAAAAGTCAGACGATTTGGGGGTGTGAGTCTTAGTTTACGCTAGTCTCGAACCAGACGACAGATGATACTCTACAGCAAAGGAATGAAGGCGAAAGGCGAAAGGCGGAAGGCGAAAGGCGGAAGGCGAAAGGCGGAAGGCGAAAGGCGAAAGGCGGAAGTAGTGGCGTGGCACAGCTAATTTGGTGGATTAAAGTGCATCAGGTAGGGTGCCGTTAGCGCAGCGTAACGCACCGGATTCAGGAGTTTCAGCCCATTATGAAGTTGCACTATTTTAGGCATGTCAGACCACTAGGCAGTAAAAAAGCGTCTCTCTAGCTGAGAAACGCTTTTATGAAGGTAAATAATTGAACCAGCGATCGCCCAGATTGAGACATTAGGTCCATGTCATGGAGGCAAATCAGCAATTCAAGTATCGTGAGTCAAACTAGATCTTTATGTCAGGTCTTTCTCAATCTGGGGAAATGAAAGCTTGATGTACAAATCTGAATACCCGTTAGCTCAGGGCTGCATTGCTGCGATCATAGGAATCCCGAGCTGATCCATAGGGTTTCCCTTGAATGCTGTTCCAGCTTAGGTGCTCGGATGGAATGCCGGATTCGGCCATAACACGAGTCAACATCGACTGCTGACGATTTTTTACCAGATGATGATGACGGGTCATCAATGCGCGAGCTTGATCTTGAGTAGACATTGCTGAAATCTCCCTTGTTGTCGTAATGAGTGGTTGCGATTAAGCGAACTCTATAAGAATAACTATATCAGATAATTCTGTAACAAAGGCTACAAAATTGAATATTTCTTAATTTCTATGCAGGCGGCGATCGCTCGTAACTAGTGCGATATCGACAATTGACCTTATGTGTCGAGAGAATAAATAGGGCAGGGTGAATTTAACTTTTTTTAAACTCCATTGAAAAAGAAAATCCCCCTTCATTACGAAAGGGGGAGGAGGGAGTTTGGCTTGGAATGTAACGAGCAGAGCATTCACAAGCAAAGACAATTAATCGCGCTGTAGCGGACGCCATTAGAAGTTACGAAAAAATAGCGAACTAGCTTAGATAGGCAGGATGTACTTAGCGGATGAGGGCTGGTTCTGGCGTTTGGCTGAGCCGCATATCTAGATACAGATATAGACCTTCACTCGCTTGAAAATAAATGTCGACGCGATCGCGCGTTTGCTCTGCTGAGATAATGTCAGCATGATATTGGGGCGCCACAAGAAAATTGAGCCAGTCTGCAATTTGCGGTAAGGGAATACTCAATTTGCCGAGACGGTAGCCATCAATCATTTCAACCGAAAACTGAATCGGGGAATGCATAGCGCGTCCTCATCCGTTGACGTGGGGGTGACTGGAGCTGACAGTACAAATATACTACCAACCTTCTGATTTTCCAATCCCCTTTTCCAGATTTCTTTAGGAACGTCGCAACGGGATGAGCTGAGCCTAGAAAAAGTCGGGCATCCAAGGTTCTGTGCTGCTGAAAAGCTGAGTGGCGATCGCCATGCTGGTGTCTGTGCCAGTCAGATAGCCTGCGAGCTGGAGTTGATGGGGCGAGAAAAGTCCAGAATAGAGCGACGCTAATCCTCGGATATCGATCGACAGCTCAGCCTTACCTCCCGGCATGACGGCCCCCTTTCCATTTGTAACGGACAACGTTAACGGGCCATTATTCTCAGGAATTAAATCATCGTGAACGTTGAGATGCAGCTCATTCTCTAAACTAGGGGGATAGCCCCGCGACTCCAAAGCGCTGGATACATCAATGATTCGTAGCATCCAGCGATCGCTAAACCGAGATTCCCAGCGCTGTTCTGGCAACAGAAGGGTGAGAAAATCTGCCGAGCCGCCTTTCCAGTAGATAGTGTCAATCTGGGAGCGATGGGATGCTAAAAAGGCCCAAATGCTTCGCCCCGCAGCATTCGTTAAGGTTGCCCAATCTCGAATATTGAGTGTTGTTCCCTCTGAAGTTCGTTTTTGATCAAAGATGAGATACCCTTCTGGGTCAGACGGTGAACCGAAACGATAGACATAGAGGGACTGTTGTTCTTCAACCTGCAAGAGTTCTTGCCAGAGGCAAGGGTGGCGATCCAGATTTCCGTTGTGGCGGTGCGCCTGTCTCTGATAAATCGGTTGAACCCAATCAAGATTCGGCGAGATAGCTTGAACGGGCAGCACCATGTCTCGAAGCTGAATGTGATCGGGGATAATCTTCCAACCGCAGTGTGTTCCGCCCTGCTCGTAACCTGCTTTGCGATACAATCGCTGAGCTGCCGGATACAGGGCAGATAATGCCATGCCTTGCTGATAAAGCTCTTTGATCATCTGCTGCATAAGGGCGATCGCCGCACCAGAGCTCCGATATTCAGGAGCAATGCCGACCGAGGCAATTCCAACCATAGGCACGCGCTGCCCCCCATACCACTGCCCCATCGGAATCATCGACAGCCCGCCGAGCAGCTCATGGGCGCGATAAATCGCCCGAAAGTTTTGCATCCCAATGCGATCGATGTAGCGAGATTCGATTCCTGGAGGACTGATGAAGCACTGAGTCAAAAGTTCTCCGAGTTTCTGTGCCTCGCCCGAATCGCTCAGCGGTTGGTATTCAAACTGAGAAGTCATACATTGGGCACCCAATCTGATTCATGCATGTGATTCATGCATGTGATTCATGCATCAGTGTAGGTTAGTTTGCGGGCAGGGGGAATAACCTGTTTGGGGGAACGGTGAGGGACAGGGTGAGGTGGATAAGAAAACTAGTTAGGAATTAGGAGTTGAGTCGAGGATGGTGGCGATTTGCTGGAGCAGTTTGCTCTGCTCTTGGGCGATCGCTTCCAACCGATTGAGTCGCTGCATGAGTTCTTGATGAGAGTGGGGGGAAAGCCGTTGGGCGGCTGCCTCATATGCCTTTTTAGATGAAAATAGCGCAGATTGTTGAGTACGCATCGCATCGAGCGGGCTAGAGCGTCGAATCAACCGTCCGCCCAAGGTATAGGGAGCATCCACCGCTGCAAACCAAAGCGTACCCGCGCGACGACCGATCGCCCGCACTAACCCCCACGTCAAAAACACCGTAATGAATATGAGAACACCTGCCAAAATCGGATGATGAATCATCCACGCCAGACCAGGATGGGTTTGCAGCCAGTGCTGAGGAATATCGAGAGAGGTTTGCACCGACTCAGCCATCTGATGATTGAATTGATCGACCTGCTCAATGGTTCGACTAACGGCAGATTGGGCTTGCTCACCTAGACCCTCAAGGCGATCGCCCGCTTGATCGGATACCTCTGACAGGGTTTGGACGACCTGATTGGATGTGTCTGATAGGGTTTGAGCGACCTGATTGGATGTGTCTGACAGGGTTTGGACGACCTGATTGGATGTGTCTGATAGGGTTTGAGCGACCTGATTGGATGTGTCTGACAGGGTTTGGACGACTTGATCTTTGGTTTCGATCAGGTCTGATCGAGTCTGGTTAGCAACATCCCTCGCATTATCCTGAATCTGATGGGTCGTATCAGTCAGCATCCTCTGGGCTTGCGCCGTTCTTGCGGTGACAGTATCCAACGTGCGATCGCCCGCGTCTAAAACCCGGTGGCTCAACGCCGCCGTTTGGTCCTGAACGGTATCCCACACCCGACGAACGTTTTCAACCGCGTCAGAACTCGGTAATGGCTCACTCTCGGGAGAGGGCGGCGAGTCAGGTGATGGACTAGTTTGCAGGGCAGTTTGAGTTCGATCGAGCGTCTCCGATACGACCTCAATCGATTGCTGTTTTGTCTGGGCAAAGACGCTCAGCGCATGGTCTTTTAGATCAGCGAGGCGATCGCGGACATCATGCAAGCGTTCGGTAAGGCTAGTTTGAGGGGGCACATTAAGCCAGTACTGACGATAAAGAAACAAAGATTGCATAGACAACATGATCAGAGGAGGGGTAAACATTCGAGCCAAGATTAATTCGAGCCAAGATTAATGACACGCTTCGCAGAACAACATGTCGAACTGCTCAACGCATCTCCAGTTTGCCGAACGAATTCCCCAATGTGAAAGATTATTTCTGCAATTAACGGCATTCCTTATCGTTGCCTAATCGTTCTCTGAATAAATTGCACAAGACTTTACAGACAAGTCTCCGGTCGCCTCGAATCCAGACATGAAGAATTAATAAGCAAACGCACGCGCTGTGGATGTGAGCATCACAGAGCCCCTCTGATTACGCCTGATCGGTTTACTAAGTCAGCAGTCTTGAAAGATCTCAAGGAGATAACACATTATGCTGCACGATTTTTGGAGGGCAAGCCGCCGTCGCATGGCTAAAATTCCAGAATCGTCCGCTCGCCAAAACCGAATCTGGACACTACTGGCGCGGTGGGGACGATGGATCAGTCTGGCAATCCTGTCATCATTACTGGCAGTCGGATTCGCCATCTATTTTGAGCCATTCACGTTTGCACAATCAAACCGTCTCATTCAGCCGCCTTTATCGGCTCAAGGGTCAACGATTGTCGATTCTCAAGGTCAGACCGTTCTTCTGAGAGGCGTTAATTGGTTTGGGTTAGAAACCGAGAATCAGGCACCCTTTGGGCTTCAGGTTCGAGACTATAAAGAGATGCTGTCGCAGATTCGCGGCTTAGGATATAACGTGATTCGGCTGCCCTATTCGCTTCAAGCAATCCGCAGCAATTCAACAAACGGAATTGATTACAGCATCGGAAATAACCGCGAGTTGCAGGGCAAATCTCCGCTTGAGGTGATGGATGCTGTGGTTGAGGAAGCTGACCGCCAAGGGCTGATGATTTTGCTCGACAGCCACACGCTGAGGAATCAATATATTCCTGAACTTTGGTACGGCGACGGCTATACCGAAGACGATTGGATTAGTACCTGGACGATGTTGGCGCAGCGATACCGCAACCAGCCCAACGTAATCGGTGCTGACCTAAAAAATGAGCCTCACGGACGAGCAAGCTGGGGAACGGGCGATCGCGCGACAGATTGGCGACTTGCTGCCGAACGTGCCGGAAATGCCATTCTTGCGGTCAACCCAGACTGGCTGATTGTGGTTGAAGGGGTCGAAAATAATGTGCCGGGACAACAGCTCCAGATTCATTGGCAGGGTGGAAATCTTGAAGGCGTGCGGCAGTTTCCGGTGCGGCTTAATCCGCGCAAGCTCGTCTATTCGCCCCACGAGTATGGTCCGGGTGTGTTCAATCAGCCCTGGTTTTCTGAGCCAGAGTTTCCTCAAAATCTGCTTGAACGGTGGGAGATCGGCTTCCATTATATTGCCGCTGACGGCATCGCGCCTATTTTGATTGGAGAATTTGGCGGACGACGGGTTGATGCTCAGTCTACCGAAGGCATCTGGCAGCGAGCCTTAGTAGATTTCATCAAAGAAAATGATTTGAGTTTTACCTATTGGAGCTGGAATCCCAATAGTGGCGATACGGGCGGCATCTTGCTGGATGACTGGCAAACACTTAACGAACCTAAACAACGGCTATTAAACCGACTGTTGCCCGTTCCCGGACTGACGCGAGGTCCTGCTGAAGTGCGATCGCCCAGCCCAATGCCCAGCCCCTCTCCCTCAACTCGCCAACCGTCTCCGTCGTCGAGCCCGACGCCTCAACCCCCACCATCGTCATCTCGCCCGACTCCCCCACCAAGTCCGACTGCCTCACCGAGCCCAACTCCATCACCAAGCCCGACGCCTCCACCCGTGTCCACTTCAGGATCAGGGTTGAACGTCGTTGCACGCATTCAGTCAGACTGGGACGCCGGATTTTGCGCTAGCTTTCAGGTCACTAATCCAGGGTCTTCACCGATTAATCGAAGCTGGCAGCTCACATTTCGCATGAATCAGGCTGACATTAATAGCAGTTGGAACGGTGTCTTTAACCGGCAAGGAACGCAATATACCGTCACGCCTCCTGATTGGGCGCAAACGGTTTGGGGCGGGCAGACCGTTGATATTGGCTTCTGTGCCGATAAGCGTGGAACCGATTATCGCCCAACCAATGTGAGATTGCGGTGATGCATGACGAATGATGGATTAATACCAATTCTCGATTTTGGATTGGCGATTTTGGATTGACGGCCAGCAGCCTTACAAGGGTTCTGGCCTATTCATGTGTAGCCTTACTTTGAAGAATTGGTATAAAATCGTCGCCTCATCAGGATTCTGCAATCCAAAATCCAAAATCCAAAATCCAAAATCCAAAATCCAAAATCCAAAATGGTATAAGGGGGCTCAGTTCGTTCCCGTCTGCTTCAGTTCCATGGCACACTCATGAGAAGCGTCTACCCATAGCTTTTGTATGGACTCAACTCTGATTTTGCCGAACTATATCAACGGTCAGTGGTGCAAATCCGTATCTTCAGACCCGTTAGAGGTTGTCAATCCCGCGACTTTAGAGCGTTTGGCGCAGGTTCCTCTCTCGACTGCGGATGAGGTCAACCAAGCAACTGAGGCAGCGCAGAAAGCATTTCACACCTGGCGACGAACACCCGCAACCAAGCGCGTTCGTTATTTGTTTGCCCTGCGCGAATTGCTCGAACATCACTTTGACGACCTTGCCCGCACGATCACAATGGAGTGTGGCAAAACGCTGGCAGAGTCACGGGGGGAGATGTGACGAGCCGTTGAAAATGTAGAAACGGCATGCGGCATTCCGATGATGATGCAGGGGTATAACTCAGAAGATATTGCTCGCGGCATTGATGAAATGATGATTCGTCAGCCGCTAGGAGTCACCGCAATCATTTCGCCGTTTAACTTTCCGGGTATGATTCCTTTCTGGTTTATGCCCTATGCGATCGCCTGCGGAAATACTTGTCTGATCAAGCCATCCGAGAAAGTACCGCTGACGATGCACACGGTATTTGAACTGCTTGATCAGCTTGAGTTGCCTCCGGGCGTTGTGAATTTAGTAAATGGCGACAAGACAGTAGTAGACGCAATCTTAGACCATCCTTTGATTCGTGCCGTCAGTTTTGTCGGGTCGAGTCCGGTCGCGAAGTACGTATATGCTCGCGCAGCCGCCAACGGGAAGCGTGCCCAGTGCCAAGGCGGAGCCAAAAATCCGGTCATCATCTTACCCGATGCCGATTTAGATATGACCACGCGAATCTTGGCAGACAGCGCGTTTGGCTGTGCGGGACAGCGGTGCCTAGCTGCTTCAGTGGCGATTACAGTCGGGGAGGCAGACAAGCCGTTTACTGAGGCGATCGCCACGGTTGCTGAATCTCGGGTCGTCGGGTACGGATTGGAGGATGGCGTAGAAATGGGAACCGTCATCTCGGCTCAGAGCAAAGCTCGCATCGAAGAACTCATTGAACACGGAGCAGACGAGGGGGCCACGGTTCTCGTAGATGGGCGACATCCGAAAATTGCAGCGTATGAACAGGGATATTTTGTGCGTCCAACGGTGTTAGAGAATGTTGATCCCACCGGAGAGATTGCTCGCACCGAAATATTTGGCCCGGTGCTGAGCCTGATTCACTGCAAAACCATCGACGAGGCGATCGCCCTGGTTAATCAAAGTACCTATGGCAATATGGCCTGTTTATTTACAAGCAGTGGCGCAGCCGCCCGCAAATTTCGCTATGAGGCCGAAGTCGGCAACATCGGCATCAACATTGGCGTAGCAGCGCCCATGGCATTTTTTCCGTTTAGCGGTTGGAAAGAGAGCTTCTTCGGCGATCTGCACGGGCAAGGGCAGCATGCCGTCGAGTTTTTCACCCAAACCAAAGTCGTAGTTGAGCGATGGCCCCACGAATGGTCGCGGCAATTTTAGTGAATTGGCGTCCGTTACATCAGCATTTCTTCACGCACCACGTCTTGATTTTGCCCTTCGATATTCACCTTAAAGCGTTCAGGTGAGATTGCCACTTGGATCAGTTTATGCTGGCAAATCCACGATAGATACTTGAGGGCTGCCTTACGCCGTTTGCCCAGCAGTTGAGGTTCGTTGACCCGTGCCCAGCCTGGAATTTTAGTGATCGGTTTGGTCGTCCGGGCTTCCGCCAGTTCGGCTTCTAGATCCGATGGTGGAAACTGTTCAATGCCTAACTCTTGAGGAGAGGTTTCGAGCAGAGAATCTAACATGCCTTCAAACCCCAAAAACGCCAGACGATAGAGCAGGAGTTTGCAAAATCGACCTGCAAAGTAGCCTCCATGCACATCGCGCCCCTTGGGAAAGGATGATTCATCCTGAAATGATGCATACGCCAGAAGTAATTTGGCGTAGCCCATCAGGCGAATGGGGGATTTTTGATGATCAAGGGTTAAGACGTTGAAGATTTTCCCCCGATCTTTGCATGCATAGTCGGTGTAGTCTCGATATTCGGTGCAGTCAAAGTAGGTAAATAAATCAGCGATCGACTCATCATCAGTTGCAACAGGCTCAAGGGCAACCGAGTCCTCCTCTTCCACACGGCTGACAGGATCGAGGCTTTGATTTTGATTTTCGTTGAGTGCGCTAATTTCTAGATAGGGCAACAGGTGATGGCTTTTATCTCGAAGCAGTAAATCTAAATTGACGACGCCATATCCCCCAGCATTCTCTTTGCCGTCAGCACCTCGCATCTGAGATCGAATGGTTACATTGCCCAGCCGATAACCCTGCAAACGGCTTCTTGCCGGAAATGAAAAATAATTGGCGGCTGTTGATGCAATTCGGAGGGCTAGATCGCCTTCATTGCTAAATAGATAGGCTTCTTCAAATCGACGGAGAGATGACCGCAGAAAGTTAGATCGCCCTGACGTGATTGCCAGCACTGGAATATCAGGCGAAACCAAAATTAATCGACCCAGAGAAAAAACCCGCCCAACTCTCGGAGACGGCAACTTGCTAGAGCTTGCTCCTCCGACTGCCCCCACTGACCTTGGATCAAACACATCCGATAGAATTCGAATGGTTTGAGTCGTCACATGCCCGCCCATGCTGTGCCCGATGAATGAGAGTTTAATGGGGTGATTGTCCCAATAGAACCGAGCCTTTTCAAGCTCATTTCTTTCCAGCGTCGCGATGCGGTCGATCAGTTCGTACAGCGTATCCTGATTTAAATCGGATGCAAGCTCAGGAATCGCCTTCATGAGGCTCTCTAAAAACCGAGCGCTGCGCGGGTCATCCCGCTTAATAGACAAATCCGGGCGAATGGCGAGCTGGTCTTTGATGATGTGTAGTGACGTTTTGAGCACCGAATCATCCACGTTGTAGAGCGTGGACATATCACTTTTTAACTGATTAGCCAGGTTTTCATCAGTTAGGGTTTCATTGACCTTACATTCAACGAGCCCCTGGTCGAGTCGTCTGATGAGTTCAACCAAGTCTGTCACTCCAAAATTGGTTGCCCGGTAGGTATCTCTGAAATAGACCGAAATTCGTAAGAAATATAGGCAAAAGACAAGCGCAAAGAGCAACGCGCCACCCCCGATTAGAATGGCAAGTAGAGAAATGTTGGTTGCAAAAATCAGAATCAGTGCAACCAAGGCGATGCTAAACCCTCCGTAAATCAGCACACTGAGCAAAAACGGCAGGGCTGCTAGGGCTTCTTTCCGAGTTGCGCTTTTCTTAAGACTTTCAGAGGGCCAACGATAGCCTAAATACACCAATCGATTCGTTTGAGTTTGAATAAATCGATCCTCAGTATTGACGTAGTGGCTGAGGGGTTTGTACCACGAATCTAAAACGCCATCATTGCCTTGGTCATCGGGGCCAGTGTTATAGCCGTGAATCGTCAACACCAGTCCAGATTCGTCCCCGGATTGGCTATTTTTATATAAGCATTCGATGATTTCTTGAATACTAGTCTCGTTTGCTTCCGTGACAATTCTCTCGACATCTTCTACGTTGAAGGGTGCTGTGCTGGTGACGAGGTAAGACGGAACAGCAACATTGTCGCGCTCATTGAACAAACGATTGATGACAATATCCATAATCTGCACCTTTAAAGAAAATCTTGACGGAGACTTAACGGAGAGCGATCGCCTCACTATCGTGTCACGCCATTTCCAGTTCTCATAGTTCCCAACATGTCACCGAAGCGGGTTGGATTTGAACGTATGAACAAAATTTACTGCGTTCTAACCGCCAAGTGAGCTTGGATGAGCTTTTCTTTCTGTGAATAAATATTGCGAAGTATGATCGTTGGACCTGATCGCCGTCGTGTCAACGGGGTTGAGTTGGAGCTTGAGCTAGAGCTAGATAGAGTGATGTGTAAGAACTAAAACAAACATGAACTTGGTAGTGTCCTGTGCCGACACATCCTAATCTAGAGATTACGAAACGTGCAAATCCCTGTATTAGCCTGAATCGTTTAGTCATTTTCAAGAATTCGGTTAGGTTGCGCCATAGTCCTCTGGAATAGTCCTCTGAAAATGATGTTCAGACCTTAAGAGGATTAGTACTCATCACTGTGCGCCCGACGATCGCGTTCGGTCTTGGCAGCGCTCAATAATTCTGTTCAACCCTTTCTGTTCAACCCTTTCTGTTCAACTATTTCAGATAAAGAGAGAATTCAATGTGTTATCGACATAACCCTATTCATTGCATCATTCCGCCCTATATGTATGACAAGGCACTGGAAACGGGCGATCAGCAAATACGAGGAGAGGTATTAAAACTTGCCAAGCAATCTGCTCATTTTCGCAGCCAGCGATCGCTTCGGTATGAGCAGCCCACTCCCCTACAAAACGTGATGTCTCCGGGAACGGATTCCCATTCATTCGAATTGATTCGACGCGTTTACAATGCCCAAAATGCCGAAAACCTTCCGGGACAACTTGCTCGTAGTGAAGGGCAAGCCCCAACCGGAGATGTGACCATTGACGAAGCCTATGAGGGAGCTGGGGCAACCTGGCGACTTTACATGGAAGAGTATGGGCGCAACTCGATCGATGATAACGGGCTGATCCTCGACCAGACCGTTCACTATGGCAATCAATTTAATAATGCTTTCTGGAACGGTGAACAAATGGTCTATGGCGATGGAGACGGTGAGCTATTTACGCGATTCACCATCGACCTCGATATTATTGCCCACGAACTCACCCACGGAGTCACCCAGTACGAAGCCAAACTCGTTTACTACTATCAAGCGGGTGCGCTCAACGAATCATTTTCCGATGTGTTTGGTTCGCTAGTGAAACAGCGCGCCCTTGGGCAAGATGTCAAAACCGCCGACTGGCTGATCGGGGCAAATGTGTTGGTGGGCGATCGCTATGCCCTACGATCGATGAAAGCGCCCGGAACTGCCTATGTCGATCACCCCATTCTGGGGACTGATCCGCAACCCGCTACGATGGATGACTATCTAACGTTGCCTCCCTGGGAAGATAATGGAGGCGTTCACCTCAACTCTGGTGTCCCAAACTATGCGTTTTATCTTGCCGCGATGGAAATCGGTGGTAAAGCTTGGGAAAAGGCTGGATTAATCTGGTACCGCGCCCTAACCGATCGCCTCGGGCGACTCTCTAGCTTCAAGAAAGCGGCTCGCGTCACAGTCGATATTGCACGTGAGGAGTTTGGAAAAGGAAGTTTAGAAGAAAAAGCTGTCAAGAAGGCATGGAAAGATGTAAAAGTGCTGTAGGCCGAGATGGAAATGGGATGTAGGGTGTAGGTCATGAATGTAAGGCTGCCGGAATATATTCACCCTTTAGTAAGCACTATTGAGTAAACGCTAGAGGAAGCCTCGTCTCCCAAACTCCCTACATCTCATATCGCCTTGTGCTCTTTGGGTTGGAATGCCGAACATGAGTCTCCCGCAGCACTAGGGCTCTGCCCCTAAATCTGAGCCTGTAGGGCTATATTTTCTTACCTTACTCATTTCATTTCCGTCTTCTCCTATTCGCACGTCTCGTCACGGAGATTTCATCATGAAAATTAAATTTAGACAAACGGGTGGCTTTGCCGGACTCGTGAAATCGGCAGAAATTGACACTGAGCAGTTGCCGGATAACGAATCGGGTATGGTGCAGTCTTGGATTGAACACGCAAATTTTTGGTCAATGTCGGCTCCGTCGGGGCGATCGCTCCCCGATCAAGAGCAGTATTCGATTACCATCGAGACAGATGGGCAATCACGCACGATGCGTATGGGGCGGTCCGCAGTTCCAACCGAATTGAAGCCCTTAGTTGAATTTGTGGCATCGCGTGCGACCTATGAAAAACGTCGATAGCAGACTCTCTGCTGATCACTGACGAACTATGATCACCAAACGACTGGGGCTAAGCATAGCGGCGCTGGCGATCGCCTTGCTGATTGGCATCGGGCTAATCACCTCACAAACCAAAAGCCATAATTCAGCATCTCAGGCTGTTACAATGGGTCGACCCTTTGACCTGAATCTAGACCAGACGGTAACGGTTGAGCCGAGTGACCTCAACGTAACGTTGCTTAACATTGAAGATTCACGATGCCCATCTGGGGTGCAGTGCCCGTGGGAGGGGCAGGTAACGACGACCCTTGAAGTACGTCGAGGGGATAGTGTGATTCGCCAGATCGACTTGACGCGCCATGTCGGGCAACGCGAGTTAGCGACTCAATCAATCGATGGCTATTCATTAGAGCTGATTGAGGTCGATCCCCATCCGCAAGCCGAGCGATCGCTCGAACCGTCTGACTATGCGGCGACATTCATGCTTACAGATGTCGTGTCCCAAGACTAAGCCATTGCGGAATATTGACAAAATTTGGCAGATCCCCGCATTCTACAGCAATATCATCATTAATGGAGGTAAGGAGACTCGAACTCCTGACGTCCTGCTTGCAAAGCAGGCGCTCTACCAACTGAGCTATACCCCCACGATCACCTACGAAGCCAAAACTTCAATCATTCTACTCCTTTAATGGCATTCTAGTGCAACTTTCAAACTGGATTACGCGTTCGATACGCTGCTAGTTATTCGAGCCATCAAACGTTCGCGCTCAGCGGACGTTTGATGGGCAACCGTTCCCAGTCATCTTGATCTCGAATATCTGCGAATATTCCCGCCGGATCTTCGTGAAAATGGAGAAACGCTTTTGATTTTCGATAGAATATGCCTCGCTTCTTCTCTTTTATCCCTTTGCATTGACGAAGTTCGGTCAAAACCTGTTCGATTTGATCAAGAGTCGCATCACTAGCATGTTTCATGGCGATCGCGCCTTCACGACTGTGTTCTAAATTTCTTACAATTAAATCTCTTCGTTGTCTCGCAATTTTCTCATAATTCTTTAGCAATCTTCTCGTCTTCAATCATGTCTCAGGTTGTTGCGACCTTCTATAAATTTGTCCACTTAGCTGACGCCGCCGATAAGCTGGAGCCAATCTTAACGGTGTGTCAACATCAGGGCGCTAAAGGAACGATTCTACTAGCAGCCGAAGGCATCAACGGCACCATCGCCGGGACGCGAGAGGCGATCGATTCGGTGCTGTCATTCTTAAGGGCGGATGCTCGGTTGGCAGATTTAGAGCATAAAGAATCGTATGCAGATGCGCCCCCCTTTGATCGGATGAAAGTCAAGCTCAAAGCGGAAATCGTCACGCTTGGAATGCCAGAGATTGATCCGAGTCAGCAGGTTGGCAGATATGTCAGCGCTGAGGAATGGAACCAGTTGATTTCTAATCCAACGGTGACCGTTATCGATATGCGAAATGACTATGAGGTTAAAATCGGCACATTTGATAGGGCGAAGAATCCAGAATTAAAGTCGTTTCGGCAGTTTCCCGACTACGCGCGATCGCACCTTGATCCGAGTCAGCACCGAAAAGTTGCGATGTTTTGCACCGGGGGGATTCGGTGTGAAAAAGCAACCTCTTTCCTCATTAACCAGGGGTTTGATGAGGTCTATCACCTAAAAGGCGGCATCCTTAAATATTTAGAAGATGTTGCTCCCGGCCAGAGCCTCTGGCGGGGAGAATGTTTTGTCTTTGATCAGCGAGTCGCCGTCACACACGGTGTCGAGCCAGGTTCGTACGATATGTGCAGAGGATGCGGAAACCCCGTCTCAGCAGAAGATAAGGCATCTCAGCAGTATCAAGAAGGGGTATGCTGTCCGCATTGCTATGAACGCAAACGCATATAGCAATTTGCTAATCTCTGCTGTTTTAGGAAGGTTAATAGGAATGGAATGATTCACCAGAAATAGCCCTGCTTCACGTCGGTTTGCCTTTGATTGGGATCATAGTGTAGTAGGTATTCTCTGGCGATCGCCCCTTGTTCTCTCAGCATCTTGACTTCCTTATCTCGAATCTCGGTGTCGGTAGAGAGTAAGATTACCTGATGGCTGGCTTGGGGAAAGTACCGTTCCACTAAGTGCTTGCGGTGTTTGGAGTCGAGGCGTCCCAAAGGGGTGTCGATAGCGATTGGGAGCTGACGACGACTGAGACTAGCCAGTCCCCAGAGAAAGGCGATCGCCAAAAGCTGTTTTTCTCCAGCGGAAAGGCGATGAGTTGGGATGAGTTGTCCTTCCGTGCCATAGAGATCGAGTTGAAACGTCTCGGCGTTGACCAAAATACGATGAACCAAAGAAGACTTGTACAACAGCATCAAAAAGTATTAGGTGATGAGCTGTTCCAGGTCGTTGAGTTTGCGCTGGGTGAGGCGATCGCACTGAGCCCGTTGACCGTAGAGTGCAAGGCGAATGGCATCCATAATGGTGGTTTTGCCGCCTCCGTTTAGACCGCCAATGAGGATAATCGGATGGTTTGCGGTCGTGGATAAATCGAGAGACTGTTGTCCGTAGTAGGGGCCAAAGTTTTGCAAAATCAGTTCTTCGAAGATCACAGATTTCTACTTTTTTTTCTTTGATGAATTGGCCCGTCCAAATCCTTTTCCAGTGGGGTTTTGCTTACCACTACTACGCTGAGTTTTAGATCTTACGATCTGTTCAGGGTTTTCTTGTTCGCCTTGCGATGCTCCGGTCATTGAAAGCAGGATCAAAAATCCCATCGAGAGAGATTGTACTGGGGGAATCATGATGGCGATTAAACTCAGAGGAATGCCGAGGATAAAAAGCCAGATCAGATGAAAAGGAGACAAATGAAAGGTCAACACAATGGCGATCGCCACAATCCACAGCAATGCCATTGGGATTAGGGCTGGAAATAGGCCGCCTCCGTCTAGTGCAGAATGCCGGAGTGAGAGAGTGAGCCATAGCACTGATAGAATCGCGATTCCCAGCACGATATTTTCGGCAATATTTACATTTGCAATGCCCAACATTGACACACCTCCTCGTCATTGTTAAGAGTCTCGTGCCTTTACTCTAATATTGAACGCGATCTCTTCATCCACTCATCTCACGTCCCAATGTTTTATCCCTCATCCTTTTTCCCAAATTTCACTTCTGCCCATTGTTTTGCAGCGGTTTTGGTATGCTTCCCGATTCGGCAAGAAGAGAGGTTCATGATTGAACTCTCGCATCATTCGTGATTTCTCCGGTGGTTCTTCAGTAATGCGATCGCCCGGTACGATAATCCGATAATCGTCACTGATACCAAACCAACCGCGATCAAATGCCCAATGATGGTTTTTTCAGAGGGCTAACCCATTTGTGAAGCGATCGTCTCGAAATTCTGAAAAGGGTTTAATGTGTGCGCCATCCACAATAGTTTGCCCATCCCAACTCACCACTCGCATCTTGCAAAATGCGCACCGCTGGTCATACAGCTTCACCACATTGCGCCGAAACGCCGCATTCCGCACAAAAATGCGATCCTCATCCTTCAGTTCATTCACGCTGTAGATTGCACCGCAAGAGTCAAACAGACTCCGCTGAATCGCACCAAACTCGTCATACTTGAATGTCTCGAAAATCGTGCCGCCTCAGTCAGGAAACCAGGCTTGAATCAACACCGTCGTCAACTCTGCCCGTGTCTTTGGATCACTCAGCAGGTGAAACAGTTCCCTATCTAGATAGGCGTACTTCACCGCCGCTCGCCACTACGCAAACTCTCAACCCCCAATCCACCTCAGCCACTAAAAACCTGAATCAACCAGCGATTAATCTCCCCATCATCCTGCGTCTCGCTCCGACAAAGCGCCTCCTCTACCAGAGCCATATCTAAACCCACCAACACCTGCGACACACGGATCTGTCGGCTTCCCCCGTCTTGCACCTCAAAGGCCAGCACCTCTCGCGCATTCACATCCACCACCCAATATTCCCGGACTCCCAACCGTTCATAGAGCAGCCGCTTTCGCCCCAAATCATCATCGAGCGAGGTAGAAGCAATCTCAACCACAAGCTGGGGCGCACCAAACTCATCCACATCCACAGGCAAGTTACCCCGTGGCGGTAAGCGAAATAGTGCCCCTGAACCTCGTTCAGCATTGGGTTCCACATAAAAAGCAATATCGGGTTGCCCCTCCCGGACGCCTTGCCTACGAAAGCTTGTATTGGTTAATTCAGCGCTGCGAAAGTTTTTCAAGGCTGTAAACAAGCTCACCAACGTCGAAACGATCGAATTTTCGCGCCCATGCAATGGCCCCAGTGGAGACATCTCAATCCTCATCCAGCCATTATCGTAATAGCACCTACCCGACTCATAGGCTCGATCGCTCGTCAGCTTTACATAATCATCCCAGGAAGCTTTAATCCACCGATCCTGAATATGTTCAGGGGTCAAATTTTCTAGATTGGGTAAGGCATTGACCATCGTTTTACCCTTCGTTCATCCATCTATCGTAATCTGCGTAAAAGTTAAATGCGAATACAAACGTCTTAGAAAAGGGAATCTCAAATTACAATTCCCTCATTGTTCACGGCATGACCTCATCTAGCATCAACGGTAACTCTGCAAATATGGACTACGTAATCGTTTCACCAAGGCGAAAACGCTGCTGGCGATACTCACTCCCATCAAGCTGACACACCGTAAGCATCGGTTGTTTGGGCTTCCCAATAAATGCAATGCCCCCTAATCCTCGAAAATCGACAATCCAATATTCAGGAATGCCCAGAAACGCATACTCCTCCACCTTTCGAGCATGGTCATCCTGCCAATTGGTGCTGACCACCTCCACCACCAAGCAAATCGCGTTTCCACCGGTCAAAATAGGTTGCTTTTCCCACAGCGGTTCCTGAGCCAAATCCCTCTCATCGAGCACCACAACATCAGGGCGCAATGCTGTTGCCTCAGTTAAGGGAGGGCGAATCAAACAATTTTTGGGAATCGTCCAAGGCAATCCTAGTCGCAGAATTTCTGCAAACAAACGCCCTGCGACTTTGCCCGCCGTTGATTCGTGTGGCCCCGTAGATTCCAAATCTCGTAGGACTCCATCGATCAACTCATACCGAGGATCATCCCCATACCGATCGAGAAAATCCTCAACAGATAATACTATCTGGGGCGTGTAAGACTGCATCATTCCCCTTCCTTTGGGCTCAACACCTTCGCAGCTGTCAACCCCAGCGCTGCAAACTGAGCCGAGCGGATCTCAGTTTCTCCCTCAAACTCTTCCACCTCATACCAGCCATCTACCAGCGTCAACACCGACACCCGCTGCTGCTCCGGATCAACGATCCAATATTCTGGAATCCCCCGCGTTCCGTACTCCGACCGCTTGTAGCGGTAATCTCGATCTGCATTCGCCTTCCCCGGCGACACCACCTCCACCACCAGCAATGGCGCAGGCATTTCCTCCATAACCGTGCTGCGCCCACTCTGGTCTAACACCGCAGAGAGTTCCTCTCCCAGTATCATCAAATCTGGCATCCGCACCCGACTAGCAACAACAATTTCCGTGTTAGTTCGCATCCAATAAAACGGAACAGACCTCACAAACTGAGTCATCAGAAACATGGCGATGACAATATTGTGCGGACTCTCCGGCGGCATCGTGATAATCTCCCCATCAACAAACTCTTGCCGCCCTTCGTACTCGGCCTCAAGACTTAAGTAGTCTGCCAGAGACAGCTTCGTAGAAACCCCATCATCTGTAGAAACCATCGCAAGTTCCCCCTTCCGTCCACGGCCATCCCAATTCTATCGACCCATCCACTCACCCACACATCCACACATCCACACGTCCATACATCCACTCACTCATCCCATATCTACTCTTACTACCTCCGTCCAGGTAAACTCATTTGGACTTCGCCGCACTAGCGAATACGATCGCCCATAGCGCTCCATCTCCTCCGGCAGCGCATCCTCCTTTGCGGTGTAGCAGACCAGCACATATTCCGCCCCAACTGACGGCTCCATTTCCGCTTCTACCTCATTCAGCCATTGGGTTTTGCTCACCAGCACCACCAACTGATCCGCCAGGGTCGTAATCGCACTGGCAATATTGCTGCGATTCACCGAATCCAGACTGCCAAAAGGGGAATCCATCACGATTGGAAACCCTCCACGCTCCAGTTTAAGCCAGCGTTGGCGTAGCCGCTCTGAAAGAGCATCGCCCAGGTGCTGCGTAATGTGTGAATTGTAGGGAGTTGAGAGCAGTAACCTCGACAGCTTTATGAGAGAAGCCTGCCCCAAAACCCTTTGTTTTCTTTTTCAAGTTTTTCTATCTGGTTGAAGGCATCGCGATACCATTCGGTGTTGCCCTGCTGTTGATACAGCCTTGCCGCCGCCTGGTAATCCTGAATCGCCCCTTGCTGGTCGCCCAAAGCAGATTTGGCACGCCCGCGATTGTGGTAGGCATTGGAGTTTAGACTAAATCTATTCAAATTTGAGTACTGATCCGACGATTCCTCGTCATTTAGGGCTTCACTGAGAGAAGTTTTCGTATTTATTAAGGAGTTCGAGTCATTGCATCTGTCCACCAAAAAACCTAATAAATACGAAATGATGACTAGAGAGTCCTGTGTCGAAAGCTGTATAGCTTGAAATTTAACGCTTTTGGCATTGTACTCCTTGGTAGAGATGCTTCAACTTAGTCTAAACTCCAGTTCATCAACCTTCAACCGATAAGGATCAGCGTCTTTTCGCCACACCACCCGTTGGCGTAGCTTTTCCAAAGGAAATTGCCCCCGCAACTGGGCACAGTGCTCCTCTAGACACCTTTCCTATCCTTGACAGTCGTAAATTGCTTTTACATCATCCAACAAGCCCCAGTTGCCCTCCTGCTGACTGAGCGAGAATTGTTGGGTGCCGCGAATGCTAATCTCTCCTATATTCACCGCTACCTGGATGCTGAGTTCTAGATAGATCCGCGATCGCGTCACACCGATTCTGCGAATTAAAGTTACTGATGCAGACCCTGAAAGCCTCCTAGCACTTGCGTCTACAAATCCAAAATCGAAAATCCGAAATCGAAAATTGGCATAACCAGCTTCGGGAATGGCATAACCAGCTTCGGGAATGGCATAACTAGCTTCGGGAATGGCATAACCAGCTTCGGGAATGGCATATCCACGCTGGGGAATGGCATAACCAGCTTCGGGAATGGCATAACCAGCTTCGGGAATGGCATATCCACGCTGGGGAATGGCATATCCATACTCGGGAATGGCATAACCACACTCGGAAATGGCATATCCACGCTGGGGAATCGCATATCGGATCTCCCGAATCGAGGAGAGTTAATGCGAGTCTGATTTAGAGATTAGATTCGAGGTTTCCCCTGTGTGGAGGATTCAGGGGGCGATCGCTCATTGACGGACAAAACTCTTTAAAGCTCTAATTCCTTCAATCAGTGAAGAAGACCGTTTAACGTTGCCTAAAAGCATCGAGCTTTCGCTGAGTCGTTGAGCAAGTATGGGGAGTTTTACAAACATTGGGCGATCGCCTTTTCTGGGGGCAAAGACAGCACGGCGACTGTGACCCTGGTGGCGCATCTGCTGGAAACGGGACGCATTCCCAGACCTGAATCTATCACCGTTCTCTATGCAGATACTCGTCAGGAGTTGCCGCCCCTCCACACTGCGGCGATGAGCATTATGGGGGAACTGCGGCAGCGGGGGTTTGATACCCGTGTGGTGTTGCCAGAGATGGACCAGCGCTATTTCGTCTACATGCTGGGTCGGGGGGTGCCGCCTCCGTCGAATACGTTCCGCTGGTGTACGCCGAAGCTGAAGGTGATGAGCATGGAGCGGGAGTTGGAGACGCTGCGCCAGGAGCGGGGCGAGAAGTTTTTGATGCTGACGGGGGTGCGGATTGGGGAGAGTGCCGCACGGGATCAGCGAATTTCGATGAGTTGCACGAAGGATGGCGGCGAGTGTGGACAGGGCTGGTTTCAGCAGAGTTCGTCGAATGCGGTAGCGGATACCCTTGCGCCGATTGTCCACTGGCGGGTTTGCCATGTGTGGGACTGGCTGATGTTTGAGGCTCCGATGATGGGGTTCTCGACGGATGCTATTGCCAAAGTTTACGGGCAGGATACGGCTGAAGGAGAAGAACCGATCAATGCTCGAACGGGCTGCATTGGGTGTCCTCTAGTGCAGAAGGATGCGGCCTTGGATCGGGTGGTGACACAGCCAGAGTGGGCCTATCTGGCTCCGTTGCAGAGGCTCAGGCCACTGTATTGGGAGATTAAGAAGCCTCAATATCTTCTTCGGAAGCATGGGGAGATTCGGAAGGCGGCGACGAAGTATATTGGCAGGAATCGGTTGGGGCCACTGCATTTAGATGCCCGTCGCTGGTTGCTAGGAGAGGTGTTAGCGGTTCAGGATGAGGTGAATCAAGCGGCAAGAAAGCAGGGCATGCCTGAGATGGTTTTGATTAATGATGAGGAACTGGCTCGCATCGAGGAGTTGATTGCGGCGAATACGTGGCCGAATCAGTGGGATGGGACTGAGGTGCGGGGAGATGCGCTGTTGCCGGAGATTTTGCCGGATGGCAATGTTCAGCAGCTTTTGCTTGAGGATGATGGGCTTTGGGGTTAGTATTTGCTTTTTGGGTTGAAGCGTTATCGAAATGAATAAAGATTATGGAAGTTGCTGCTGCAGAGAAAAGCATGTGCAGTAGAAAACAAATTCATTACTCAGTAACGACTACACTAAAACCTACAAACTCATTACTATACGGCGGATGTTCAAAACCGACTCGCAGTTCTCCAACGTTTTCTGCTTCCATTGAGAGCCCAGGCCCTTCAATCCCAGAAACTGGGCTTGTAAGATGAACATCTCCCATCATTGTGCGGCTAGAAGCAGTAGACTTATCTCTCTCTTGATCTCTAATTAAGTAAAGACGCTGCCCCACTTTCAAGTGAATTTCTTCACTTGTCAGAGTATCGAAAGGTTTCGGGGTTCCTTCCAAATCGGTAAATGCATTGCCATTTTCATCCCACCAATATTTCACAATCAGAGCATTAGAAGGAAAAGCGCTGTCCCTCTCCTTTAAGAACTTGTCGCCATTCCAGCGGTAACGCCAAAGAATATCGCCTTCTTCGACTACCAATCCGTTTTCAGTAGGGTAGACACTACCCATAAAAAAAGGTCCATCCGTATCTGAACTGCTCAAGAGTACTTTGATATTACTGTTAAAGCCATTTTGATTGTTTGGATCAACAAAACCACCTATAAGTTTTTGGAAGACATTTCTTTCCTGATATCCTAACAACCAAAAATCGAGGAACCCCCCGCTTCCGCAGGTTTGCTGAATGAGTACTTGCTTAGAGCCATTCTCCATAACTTCCACTTCTTCAGCATCAAATGGGCAACCTTCTGTGAAGGATTTTTGAAAAGCCTTTACCCATTCGCCTTCCTGGCATCCAAGAACAATAAGATCAGAAACTTTATGAAACTCATCCCCCTGCGTGAAAGAAATGAGTTTTGTTTCCTCATATGAATCTACATTGAGATCAAAATCTTCATCCAAATTATGCCTTATCAATCCACCACTCGGAACGTATTCACTTGGTGGAATACAGCTATTTGTTAATTCCTTTTCAATTCGCTCGCTTATTTGAAAAATCTGTAGTTCAGGGAGAGTCACTAACAGTAACAAAAGAGATGTGCCTGCCACCGAAAGCACAACTTTAACTTTGCCTGGATTTCCGGAGAGCCAGCCTTTTTCTCTCGCGAGGTCGTAATACCAGTTTGTAACTAATCCCAAGAAAAATGAGGCTATTGTTGCTATGAGAATCTGCATTAATATCAGAGGGTGTTTGAAAAGTTAGGAACAGTCAGAATTTACGCCAAGCGCCTCACCATGATACGGATCATGGCTAAGTAGATAAAGGTTTCCGAAGTTTGAGGTAGAAGTTCATAATCTCTGACTAATCGACGGCATCCCATCAACCACCCAAACGTTCGTTCCACAACCCATCGTTTCTTCAGCAGGACAAAGCCCTTGCTTTGCTCGGGTCGCAGAACGACTTGCACAATCCACCGACAGACGTCCATCACCCAACACATGAAAGGGGCACCGTCAAAGCCACCATCTACCCAAAGAGTGTGCAATCGAGAGACTCTAGGACCCATGCGTTTCACTCGCTTAAGGACTTGCCTACCCCTTTGACGCTCTCCAACGCTGGCGGCAGTGACCAACACCCGTAAGACCAAACCTAGAGTATCGACCGTCATGAACCGTTTTCGCCCCTTAATCTGCTTGGCAGGGTCATAGCCGACTGCTTGGTGAACCCCTGCGGCACTCTTGACACTTTGACTATCGAGCACCGCTTCCGATGGACTTGGGTAACGATTGGCTTCGATGCGGTTCCACTCCCGTAGATAATCATGGATGACAAGCCAGGTGCCGTCCTTGCGCCAGTTGCGAAAGTAGGTGTAGACCGTTTGCCAAGCTGGAAAGTCTCCTGGCAACGCGCGCCAGCGCACCCACTCGACCAGAACGTAGAAAATGGCGTTGAGTACCTCCCACATGTTAACACTACGAGGACGTCCACCCGGTTTGGGGTCCGGGATAAGGTCACTGAGAAACTCGTACTGGGCACGGGTCAGGTTGCTGGGGTAATCTTTACTCATGGCTCACTCGGTGCTGTGTTTTTTTTGCTATTTGCAGCTTACGCTGAGTGAGCTTTTTTACTGGTTAACCGACTTTTAAAACATCCTCTAAACAGTTTGTTTTACTTGGGTTTAACGAGGAATGGAATTCAGGAACAAGAATAAAGTAGAAACATTAAATTGCATCTCCGCTGTAAGAGCTACTTATACATACTGATGAATTTAGAAATTTATCAGTTTAGAAATCGCGGCAATGCCAAAATGGCAGGCGATCGCGCACTACCTGCTCTAGTTCTTGTTCTAACTCTCGCAGCAATGCCTTCTCAATAATTTGCTCCCGCTGCTGAAGTCCTTGGGCGATCGCCTCAATATTCTCATCTGATAACTTGGGCGACGTTACCAGGCGCATCTGTCCACCCGAACGGATGAAGGCAGTAAGCCCGATGGATACTGCCGCCATTGATGTACTGGAGAAGAACCCGACCGCAGCGACTTCTTGAGCCTCTTTCAGCACCTTCTCTCGCAGGGTCTGCTGGTATTCGTAGTCAATCATGATTTCAATCTCACACTCTTTCCCCGATCGCCTCGACAATTTGGTGAACTGCTCTGACCTTTTTTTCATAGTCAGTCTCACTCAGCACAGGGTCAAATTCCGAAATTGTAATCGGTTCGTTTAATTTAATCCAAGAGCGGCAGCCACCATAGTTGGAATGGTAGGAAATAGTTTGAGGCGTTGATAGTCGAAAGACTCGCAGCAGCAATAGATATAGCGGCGATTGGGGTTTCCACTTTAATCGTTCCGAGACAAATTTCTCTGTCCAGATATGCAGAGGACGCAGTGCCTCAACCGTTTCGGCATCGAATATTTGAAAAACATGCGTGATATCTGCCCACGCCCGAATGGAGACGGTTTCAGGATGCCAGCCAGGTTCTACTGAGGTTACAGAATCCGCATACTCGGCTTTGAGGAGATCGGGGCGCTGATGTTCATATGTGGGATACAGCCAAACTTGCCGATGAGGAAACTTAAAGGAATCGCCTTTTTCGCGGATTCCTCCTTTCCTCAGCACAATAATCATCTCTCCTTGCGCCAATGAATTGACTGCAACCGCCCATTCTTTCAATGCGTGTTGCATGGTTGTCCTTGCGATGACCTTCGTATTCAATCCTAACGAGGAATTGTCAGGAGTTGGCTTATCGCTGACGCACAAAAATCTGAGTGAAGTAATATCCTCCGTCGTCACTTCTAGCCACTCCGATGCCGGTCAGATCGTAATTTCCTTCGATATTCTGACGATGTCGGGTGCTTTCAAGCCAGCCGTTCACCGCTCGATCGGCAGGGCTGCCATAGCCTTGATTGAACGCTACGTTTTCTGCGGCTCCGCCATAGGAAATCTCCTGAGAGATGACCTCAATGCGTTCGTCAAACCCATCATGGCTAAAGGGAACCTGACCACTTGCCATCGCTTCACTGTGCTGCTGGGCTTGCTGGCTAATGGTGGCGCTGGGTTCTAAGGGAGGTAAATTTTGGCGATCGCGATACTGATTGATTTGAGACAAAATTTCTTGCTCGATGCCGGAAAACTGGCTCGTCTTTAACGGAGAGCGTTCCAAAAATTGAGCTTTACGACTCGCAATATCAGATAGCGATCGCTCCAGCAAGGACATCGAAGGCTGCTTGGGTTCTTCATAGGCAATCGACTGAACCGTATCAATGCTCAGCAACCCAATTGTAATAACTAGCGCATTTGCGATTGCGCCTGCAACAGTTGATCGAACCATGACTCACACACCACACACTGACGAAGAGTGCCTTACTCTATTTAGACTGGATATGCAACTTGGAGTTCCCCAGTGTGATCAAAGTCTTGATGAGATGTTAAGAGAGGATAGATTCGATAGGGGGATAGCACGAAGCGGTTAGTAATTAGCGGTGAGTCGTCAGCGGTCAGCGCGACTTCCAGCGTGTGAATCCACACGCTGGTAAGGACCGGTCAGTTGTTGAGGCTGTCTTATTAGCTACTCGGTTTCTTCTAAATATTTTGCGACAGTTTGCACATCTTTATCGCCTCGACCTGAGCAGTTGATGACGATGCGAGGACTGCCCGAAAGCTGAGGGCATAAGGTTTCTAAGTAGGCGATCGCATGCGCCGTTTCCAATGCAGGGATGATGCCTTCTAAACGAGACAGGCGTTGAAACGCATCCACAGCTTCTCGGTCAGTGACGCTGTAGTATTCACCACGCCCTGATGACTTCAAGTAGCTGTGCTCAGGACCAACCCCCGGATAGTCAAGCCCCGCACTAATCGAATGAGCTTCGAGCACTTGCCCATCTTGGTCTTGCAATAAATAGCTCATGGCGCCATGCAGCACGCCGACACGCCCACGAGTCAAGGTTGCCGCATGGCGTTCAGACTGGACACCTTCACCCCCTGCTTCAACCCCAATTAGACGGACAGATGAGTCATTCACAAACTCATGAAATAGCCCCATTGCATTGGAGCCACCGCCCACGCAGGCGAGAAGAATGTCGGGTAAGCCTTCCCACTTCTCTTGACATTGGGTTCGTGTTTCTTGCCCAATGATGGCATGAAAATCTCTTACCATCATTGGATACGGGTGAGGACCTGCCACTGACCCTAAGATATAGTGCGTTGTTTCAACATTCGTGACCCAATCACGAATTGCTTCTGACGTTGCATCTTTGAGCGTTCCATTTCCAGCTTCGACTGGATGCACCTCCGCGCCCATGAGCCTCATCCGAAATACATTAAGCGACTGTCGCTCCATGTCGTGAACGCCCATATAAATCACGCAGTCTAAGCCAAACCGCGCACACACGGTTGCTGTAGCAACACCATGCTGCCCCGCGCCTGTTTCTGCAATGATGCGCTGTTTGCCCATGCGCCTTGCCAGTAGAACCTGTCCTACTGCGTTGTTGATTTTGTGGGCACCCGTATGGTTTAAGTCTTCTCGCTTTAGAAAAATCTGAGGCCCCGAACCATCCGGTTTGGCGTAGCGTTCGGATAACCTCTCTGCAAAATAGAGAGGTGTTGCTCGTCCTACATAGTCACGCAACAGGGCTTGTAGTTCTTTCTGAAAATCAGCATCATCGCGATATTGATAGAATGCGGCTTCTAATTCGCTCAATGCGGGCATCAGTGTTTCAGGAACATACTTGCCCCCAAACTGCCCAAATCGCCCAAGCATGTCAGGACGCCGAGCAGCAGACGTTGCTGATGGAGCGGAGTTCATCACAGATTGGCTTGGGGTAAAGGGAGTTTGTGTCACGGGTGGCTCAACCTGAATTCAATATCAACATGAAATAATTAAGTTAGCCTTCATTATAAAGAGATTTAAGGGCTAATCCCGGAGAATATGGAGTCTTTCTGATGGCGAAACCAAAACGGTCAAATTCGCAAAACGCCAAAGGGGACTATCGAGTCGCCTATTCTGAATTTGGATCAACAAATTCTCCTGCTTTAGAACGAGCCGTTCCAGACCTTCCGCCTAATCAACAAACTATTCGAGTTCAAGCATCACGCAAGGGACGCAAAGGCAAAACTGTCACTGTCATTTCTGGATTTCAGTCTAAACCAGATACGTTAACTGCTCTCATGAAGCAGCTCAAGTCCCAGTGTGGTGCGGGCGGTACGGTAAAAGATAATGAAATTGAGATTCAAGGCGATCATGCCTCAAAGATTTTAGACATTTTGGCCAAGCTGGGCTATAAGGCGAAGATCAGCGGTGGCAACGGTTGATTGGTTAGGGCGATGTTTCGCATTAATATCCTGCCCGGATAAAAAACGCCAGGATGCAAAAATTGCTCAGCCTCCCTATTCTTGAATAGGGAGCCGTTAGGATGATGACATGGTCAGAATACAGCCAGAGTTGGAGAACCCACCATCTCAGCGCAATTCGCAAGGGCGATCGCTTACGATTGCGGTCGTCGGAGATGTTCATAATGATTGGGATGCGACGGAAGATGAAGCTGCCCTTCGGCATCTCGGTGTAGATTTGGTTCTACTGGTAGGCGATTTTGGGAATGAAGCGGTTGATGTGGTAAGGGCGATCGCCAATTTAGATCTCCCCAAGGCGGTGATTTTAGGAAATCACGATGCTTGGTACAACGCGACTCAGTGGGGCCGAAAAAAATGTCCGTATGACGTCCAGCGTGAAAACTGGGTGCAGCAGCAGCTTGACTTGCTGGGTGAAACCCATGTGGGGTATAGCAAACTTGATTTTTCAGATCTCAATTTGACGGTTGTTGGAGGTCGTCCCTTTAGCTGGGGTGGCTCATCGTGGAAACACGAAGATTTTTACCGCGACTGGTATGGCGTTGAAAATTTCGATGAATCTGTTAACCGGATTATGGCTGCGGTGAATGATGCAGCGCATGAGACGCTAATTTTTATTGGGCATTGCGGACCCTCCGGGTTGGGCGATCGCCCCGAAGACCCCTGTGGTCGAGATTGGAAACCGCTGGGTGGCGATTTTGGCGATCCAGATTTAGCTGAGGCGATCGCCCAGTCCCGGACATTAGGGAAACACATTCCGCTAGTCACCTTTGGGCATATGCACCATCGACTTCGGCATACCAAAGACTGTCTCCGCAAAATGATCGACACCGACGCAGATAATACGGTGTATTTGAATGCGGCAAGTGTTCCTCGAATCATTAAAACTAGCGCAGGTGAGCGGCTACGAAATTTTTCATTAGTCACTTTGGAGCAGGGAACAGTTTCCAACACCTCTCTGGTGTGGGTTAATCAAGATTTTGAGATCCGATCAGAGCACGTTCTTTATCAAAAATCTCAGCCCACGGCTCAGTTTGCGTCGATATGACTCAGGGTGAGTTAATATATCTCAGGTTATGATAGAGAACCTGGAGAGGTGGCAGAGTGGTCGAATGCGCTCGACTTGAAATCGAGTGTGCCGAGAGGCACCGTGGGTTCGAATCCCACCCTCTCCGTATTAGAGCCTTACGCTCTCGCGCTAGGTCGCTGAACATGTATAGGCCCCACGCGCCGCGCGGGTTCTATACAGCAAATCTGAGCCCGTAGGGCTTTAATCAGAAGCTTTCACAATTCGAGGGAATGTTGACACTGACTCTGAGGTCTCTGTGAGGTCTAGGTCTGGATGGTTCGCAGCCTGCAGAAATTTTTCATTTAAATCAGAGATGCAGTCAGGTCCGTTTTGCTGCAACATCGTCAATATCGAAACGCTTTGGTTTAGTAAATGCTCAACATTAATGCCGAAGTATGAGGGTTGATAAGATTTCAGCCGATTAACGCCCTCTCCAAGCAAGATGACTGTTCCTTTCCAGTTGTCGTTACCCATGTGGTAAAACGCGACTGCGATTTGTAGAATTCCTTGATAAAACGTGCGTTCTGATTGCTCAGCGTCCATCCAAAGTGCTTCTAGGGTATCGTGGCACCCATAGAAATCTCGTTGATTGAACTGCTCTATCCCTAACCAGAAAGCGGGAGGAATATTGGGCTCCATAAATGCCGGGTGATGGATACAACTCCATCTATTGTATGGGCGCTATTGTATGGGCGCTATTGTATGGGCGCTATTGTATGGGCGTGCGATCGCGCTGTAGATTGACTCTGCTATTTACCAAGGGCGTTTGGAGTTGAGCCTCTAGCGGTTGGCTTGGGTGAATGATAAACCCGGGTAAGCTAGACGATATTCCGTCTGATGCATCCGCTGGCGATCGCAGGCTGCGAGGCGTCCAAAGCAGCCAACGACTTCCTGGAGAAAGGTGCTGAATACTCGACGGATTTTGGGTGAGCCATATGATGGGGGGCCGAGGCAGGCGATCGCCCCCTTCGGCTTCCTCGCAGCGAATTGCAGCCAGCGTCTCTAACACCGCCGAATTGCCGCGCAATTGCCCTGTAGTTGCCGTCCAAATGCTGACCTGAAGGTTCTGATGACGTGCATAAAAATAAAGAGATGCAGTTGCTATAACGGCACTCTCGAAATCATCGGCATCCCAAGAATGGCGAGCATCTAATCCGATGATCACCTCCTGCCCTCCAGATAGCGCTTCCATTTCCCGAACTCGTAATTCGCCGTAGCGGGCACTTGTACGCCAGTGAATCAGGCGAATTGAATCTCCCCATCGATAGGGGCGTAGAGCCCGAGTTAGCTCATTGGCTGCCTGATGGAAGTGAGCATGGTGTTGAATCTGGGTGCTAGTATCCTGTCCAAGTTCATCAATCAAAGGGCAATGAGCTAACTTCAAAACCTTTGGATAGACGACTGCTTTGGCGTCAGCATGGTGACTCTGGCGGCACCAAAATAAACCCAGGGGTGCTGCGGTTCTAAGATGAACCGTATGCCAGCAATGAATTCCTCGATGTTGGGTCGATTGTTCGTAATGCCATCGATAGGTTTCGTAGGGCGGAATGACCTCAATTGCCTGGACAACAGGTTTACCTAGCGTTGATGGCAGCACATCAGAAATCTGCAATAAAAACTTTGGTGAAGAATCGAGGTTGGCGATCGCCAATTCAATACTCAGAGATTGCCCACTACTAACCGGACGAATGGATCGCCGGGTCACCTGAACGCCACGCAGCGATCGCCTAGGCAGTAACGCTGCGATCGCAAGCAGCGCCACCATAATGCCACTGATGACATAAAGCCAGCCAGCCAGTGTGTTAGTTGCTGCGCCGAAGAAAAAGATGGCAAGTCCAGCAAGCACCCACCCACTGAATGCCGGAATCACCCAATGAGACTCAAACCAGTCTGTGATGTGCTGATGCATTGGTATGTAAATTCATGTGTGCTTAGCTTATCTGTAGCTGGATAGCTGTAGTTTTAGACAGCTGTAGTTTTAGACATCTGTAAGTTAGAATTTAGGCACAATAATATCGGAATCGAATATCGAAGAGCTTTTCATAATCGTCTAATTCTATCGTAGGGCTCCCTCTAAAGTCATGACGGAGTTGTATTCAACGGGACCTGCCGCTTCTTCCTCTAGATCTGGGCGATTAGATCTGGGCGATTAGATCTGGGCGATCGCTCAGCAACATCTGATTGCATGGACGAATTTCGAGTCTTGGCAACCCTGTAGATTGCCGCGATCCAACCAACACATTGCTGATCATCGCTGCATAAGTTGAGTTGCACCATCGCGTTAAATCCTCAATTCCGGGCACGATAAGAGCAAGCAAGTTATAATTTTTGCGGATATGTATGCAAATTTTATTTATGAGCAATCCCCTCGTCCATGCATTTTTTGTTGGTAGAGCTGTCGCCGATGCTCTAGGTGAACAAATAGAAATCACATTTGCTGATGCCATGAGTGAGCTTGGTAAGTTTGATGCTGAGCAGCGAGAACGCTTGCGTCAGTTCACCGACCAAGTTATGGAGCGCGCTAATCGAGCAGAGGAAGCCGCCATGCAAGGCCGGCCCGCTTCTCCAGCGGCGTCTTCTGAGTCACAGTCCGAAGATTTGCAAGCCATGATTGATGATTTAAGAGCTGAAATTGCCCAGCTCCGTGCCGAGCTACAGCGCTATCGGAGCCGATCGGCTTGACGGCGTTACGCTCACCAATAAAGTCTGCGTGTTTGATTCTTCTGAAGTCCTTTCCTGTCGGAATCTCGTCTGAACCTACGTGTCTGCTACTCCCAGTAATTCTGCTCCATCCCCGCAAAGCGCGAAGCAATATGACTTCGCGAACGGTTCTGCTACTGATGAGGCAGATCCAAATGGCTCTGAGAATATTTTTGAGGCTGCTCGCTCAAAGCCAGCCTATTCGTCCAAGTCTTACAGTTGGAGCCGCAAAAATTATTCCCATACTCAGCGTTATATTCATATTTGGTCATTTGTCTTACGGCTACTCGCTGCTCAATGGCTCTATAAAAAGAGCTGGAGCTATCGGGGGCTTGCGACTGATGAAAAGAAAGCAATCCGTCGAAGAAGCCTTGCTGTCTGGATTCGGGAAACTCTTCTTGATTTAGGACCCACTTTTATCAAGGTTGGGCAATTGTTTTCTACTCGTGCCGATCTTTTTCCAGCCGAATTTGTAGAAGAATTATCTAAGCTCCAAGATAAAGTTCCCGCATTTAGCTATGAGCAGGTCGAACTGATTATCCAGGAAGATTTTGGTAAGCCGATCCCCGAGCTTTATCGCAATTTTGACCCAATTCCACTTGCAGCTGCAAGCTTGGGGCAGGTTCACCGGGCTCAGCTACATTCCGGAGAGGAGGTGGTCGCTAAAATTCAGCGCCCTGGGCTGAAACGTCTGTTTGAAATCGACCTCGATATTCTCAAAGGAATTGCGCGCTACTTCCAGCGACATCCAGATTGGGGTCGCGGGCGAGACTGGATGGGAATTTATGAAGAATGTTGCCGAATTCTGTGGCAAGAAATTGACTATTTAAACGAAGGGCGCAATGCAGATACGTTTCGTCGGAATTTCCGTCGAGAGAATTGGGCAAAGGTTCCTCGTGTCTACTGGCGCTACACCTCTCCGAGAGCACTGACGCTAGAGTATCTTCCGGGTATTAAAATCAGTCACTATGATGCGATTGAAGCAGCAGGGCTAGACCGGAGTATATTGGCGAGGCTTGGCGCGAGAGCCTACCTTCAGCAATTGCTGCATGATGGGTTTTTTCATGCAGACCCTCATCCTGGTAATATTGCGGTCAGTCCTGAAGGGGCTCTGATATTCTACGACTTCGGCATGATGGGGCGGGTTCAGCCTGCTACGCGAGAAAGACTTTTAGAAACTTTTTTTGGGATTGCTCAAAAAGATGCGAATCGAGTTGTTAAATCCTTGGTTGAGCTAGGTGCTCTAGCTGCTGTTGAAGATATGGGTCCTATTCGGCGCTCAATCCAATATATGCTTGACCATTTTATGGATCAGCCATTTGAGGGACAATCCGTTGCTGACATTAGTGACGATTTGTATGAGATTGCCTACGATCAGCCCTTTCGATTTCCAGCAACGTTTACATTTGTCATGCGCGCTTTCTCGACTCTAGAAGGAGTGGGTAAAGGGCTCGATCCAGAGTTTAATTTCATGGAGGTTGCAAAACCCTTTGCAATGGAGATTATGGTAGACGGAAACGGTTCTCAACAAAGTGTATCTGACGGTATTTTTAGCGAGTTGGGTCGTCAGGCGGCTCAAGTTAGTACGACCGCCTTGGGGTTGCCACGACGTATCGAAGATACGTTTGAAAAATTAGATCGGGGTGACATTCGGATTCGAGTGCGTGCGACTGAGACTGATCGGGCGTTGAGGCGTCTTGGTAGCGTCAATATGGGGACTAATTACACCATCTTGATCGGCGTATTTACGCTGTCAGCAACCATATTGCTTGTCAATGCATATGTGTGGGTCGCGTCTCTGGCGGCGATCGCTGCAGTTGCATCAGCAGTGGCTCTGATTCGCCTGCTTATGCGCATCGATCGACACGAAAAAATGTTTTAATATCTCTCCCGACTATGACTGCTATGTTCGCCCTATGAAATGCCTTTTTACGGGTCTTACCGATCCGGGACTCGTTCGTACTGCCAATCAAGATTCTTACCACGTCGACCCAGATGGTCGATTCTTTATCGTTGCAGATGGAATGGGTGGACATGCAGGCGGACAGGAAGCAAGTCGGATTGCAATAACCGTTATTCAAGATTATTTAAATGACCAATGGGAGGAAGCTGAATCCTCCGAAACCCTCTTAGAAAACTCGATTTTGAAAGCAAATCAAGCCATTCTGCAAGACCAAATGGCTCACCCTGAGCGAGCCGATATGGGCACTACAGCGCTTGTTGTCCTATTTCGTCACGATCAATCTTGGTGTGCTCATATCGGGGATTCTCGCTTGTATCGACTTAGGGGCGCTAAGTTAGAGCAAATTACGGAAGATCATACCTGGGTTGCGCGAGCAATGAAACTAGGTGATTTAACGCCTGCTCAGGCAAGAGTTCATCCTTGGCGCCATATTTTATCTAAATGTTTAGGTCGGGAAGATCTCAAGCAAGTCGATGTTCAACGCTTTGACTGGCAAGGAAGCGATCGCCTGTTACTATGCAGTGACGGGCTCACCGAAGAACTATCTGATCACCTTATTGCCTCTCATCTCAAGTCAATCCGAGCGTGCGATAAAGCTGCGGCAGCCTTAATCGATGCGGCGAAAGATAAAGGCGGACGAGACAACATCACCGTCATTATTGTGACCGCTGATAACGCTACCCGTTCTTAGGGGCTGACTTTGTTTCATACGAATATCGACGGCAAGCATTACCACGACCCAACACATGAGTGGCAGAAGGTAATCTGGCATCGCTGCGGCATGCGCCCTATGCTCTCGTCATCTTTTTGGAGGTCGAACGTTGGCATAACCCTGTAACGGGGAGGGGTCTACACAAAAAATTGACCCTTGGGCCTATACCAATAGATTAACGAACCCATATAATTTGGTTCGTGTCGAGCATTTTTACAATTTGTAACTTGATAATAGTGACGTATCTCGCTGATGAAGATTAGTTCATCACGAATGATGAATTGTAAAAGTACCCTCAAGGGGATATGCATCTTTGTCAAATAATTGTTAATATTTGTAATATCACACAACGATCAGGATGCCTAGGTAGGGAATATTTACCCATAGCGTTACGTTTGTTGTGAAATCGATTGCAGAGTGTCATTAGCATCTAGCTTTAGACTCTTTGCACTCACCCCATTATCCAAATTGGAGGAAATTATGGACCAGCCTGCACAGCTTTCTTTAGAGCAGCAGTTCAATCTCCGCTCATTTGAGACTCAAGTAGACCGAATGAGTCGTGAACAAGCTCAGCAGTTCCTAGTTAAGCTCTATGAGCAGATGATGTTGCGCGAAACTATGTATAAGCACTTCATCAAGCATCAATGGGGAATTGAGTCCGGTCCTCGGCTCGATTAGGATTTGCCTACTACAGTGGGCGACCTCCTTCTCTTGCTCCCTCCCTTCGTGGGGAAAGAGCTGGGGATGATGGGGCGTCAACTCTCCTTAAATCAGCCATTGCGTTCAAAATAAGAGTAGAGTTTTTCTAGTTGTTCATAGTTTCGCAAATTCAAGATTCTAGCTTCGGTATCGCAAAATCCTGGTTCGAGATAATGCAACCCATGATATTGATTCGGCTCTTGATTATAGAGCGCACAGTTACTCTTACGAGTCGTGTTGCATGGAATGCATTTTATGCCACTCATTAGGTCTTAATTTTCCTCAGCGCGCAAAGTCGCTATCCTATCGAGTATTGATTGTATTTAACCTAGTGTCGACGAACGCATATCATCACAAGCTACTTCAGCGTTTTATCGACAGAGTTAATAGGCTTAAGTAGGTGGGACTAATTAAATATGAGACCTGTGTAGGTTGGGTTGAGGTACGTATAGCCCAAGGAGCATTCAAGAAAGGCGCAGCCTTGCCGAAGGCAATAACCCAACGCCCGCATGGGTTACGCTATTGCTTTAGCGAAGCCATGCCCGAAGGGCTATACCCATCCTACATTTGATTCCGCCCACCTACTTATCTTTGAATGTTTAAAGTTTCTGGCTCAGTACCTATAGCAATCCCAGATAGGGTGTGATTGGTGATAGATTCTATTTAAGCTATATCTGGTATGATTTTCCTAAAATTTATAGTGGCAATGATAGGGTTTTAAAGAACGTTTCGTCAGCCCTGCTAAGCGTAAGCCTATGTTTCAGCACATAATGGTCTGTACTGACCTTGAGGATGGACTCCACCGTCTAGTTGATTTTGTCCCATGTTTCGTCGCAGGGGGAGCCAAGCAAATTGTTTTTTTGCATGTGATGCCTCTACTAGACGATCGAGAGATTCCTAGACCCGATGCTGAAAAAATGCAGGAGGTTCGAGAGCAGTTATCAGTTGCCCTGAATAATGTCCCTGAAGGGGTTAATGTCCAAGTTGAAGTTCAATGTGGTCGCCCTGTCGATTACATTGTCAGTGCGGTTAAAAAATATTCAATTGATTTGATTTTGTTAGGCATGCCGAGCCGGACGCGCTTGACTGAAAAACTTTTTGGCAGCACCACGATGGAGCTCTGTCGGCAAGTCTCAGTTCCTTTGATGATTTGGCGACCTCAACTCGTTTCCACCTACACGTGCGAGGAGCTTGAGCTGCGCTGTAGACATATGTTTCGATACTTGCTCATTCCCTATGACGGCAGTAATGCGTCTAAGTATTTGATTGATCAGATCAAGCATTTTGCCGATGGAGATCACAATTCTCTCGAGCGGTGCCTATTGTGTTGGATTATTGATGATGTCAATCGACAGGGGTTGCTTCCTTATGTTGAGAATCAACTGCAAGTCGCTAAAGAACAACTTTTGGACGTTAAAGCAGAGTTAGAAGCGCTCAATCTCGAGGTTGTAACGGTTGTTCGTCAGGGTAATGTGGTATCTGAAGTTTTGAAGTTAGCCCAAGACTACGACATCAATGCGATCGCCCTGTCGTCTGATAGTTTAGGCAAGATTTTAGAATGGTCAGTTCCAAGCTTTGCGGGAGAAATTTTACGTCGAAGCTGGCACCCCGTCGTTTATTTCCCCCCCACAGATTGAAATCAAGGGATCAAAGCTCTCTTCTCAACCAATCGCTTCTAGCTTCTGTAAAATGTCCGGCTTAATTTTTTCAAGTTCGGCTTTCAAGAACGTTTTGCTGGCTGCTGGCTGCTTCGTAGGCGCAGCCACGCCGAGCGTTGCAAACTCTTGCAGATGTTTGGCTTGGGTTTCGATAAGCTGAGGATTACCCCAGGCCGCAGGTTCGGCGATTGTCAACGTCATGACCCTATTGCATCGGTGAGGGTCTTCGAGTGAAAAAAATAATATTCGATAGTGCCGAGATTCGCTCAATAGCCGTGTCATTCGTTGTCCGAGCTGAGTTTTTAGGTCGAGATAGTAAGACAACCATCGAGGTCCTGATCCACGGTTATATAACACGGTTAGCCAGAGCATCACCGGATGAGGAGCTCCTAAAAATAAGAACTTGTTGTAAGGAGTGCAGATGCAGAGTTTGTCGATGTCACGTTGCGAAAGCATAACCCATAGCGTCGCTAAGGAGTCATTGCCAGTCTGTAAAATATGGGGAAAAACAATTTCGGCGAGTGGCTTATCAGGAGGCCATGACGTGATCCGACATACATCTTCAGAGAGAATCTGGTCGTTTGTTCGGGTGTCTGGTGATTTAATCGGAATTCCTTTCAAATCTCTTCCGATGCGCTCAGCAACTTCCTTACCCGGTCTAAATCGTTCTTCTAAGGGTTTTAGCGTCTCGATAATGTCAGTAATACTTTTGGGGCGATTGTTTGCTGACTTTTCAAGACAGCCCATCACCAATGTTTCTAAAGCTTTGGGAATTGTGATAGACGGATTCGCTTCACTGAATGATCGAGGGGTTTGAGCATGATGAGCTTTATACCATCCTGGGAAGGTATGAGTATTAGCCTGTAAGGGCATTTTACCTGTCAGCATTTGAAACATCATCACGCCGAGGCTGTAGATATCAGACCGATTGTCGAGTTCGCAGCCTTCCATCTGCTCTGGGGATGAGTAGGCCAGTGTTCCCATGAAACAATTTGTTTGACCACCGTCCGCCTGAAGCGTTTTAGCGATACCAAAGTCCAGAATTTTAGCAAGTTGAAGGAGGCTTTGGTCTGGTGTAATCAGAATATTGCTGGGTTTAATATCGCGATGAATGATTGGGCAGATTTCGCCATCAATTAAGATTCCTTGATGGGCACACTCTAAACCGAGGCAAATCTGTCGAATTAAGTTTAAGAATTGAGGCAGAGGGAGCGGTTGGTAACTAATGACATCGCTGAGACTTTCACCCCTCAGGTATTCCATAACATAGAAGGGAATGCCGTCTTCATTCACCCCATAATCGGTAACCCGGATGATGTGAATACTCCGCTGTCCTAGCAGCGCACAGGTAGTGGCCTCTCGCTCAAAGCGCTCTCGCATTCTGCTATTGAGTAACGTTTGTGAGAGAAATTTGATGGCAACAGGGACACCCCCCAACAAAAAATCTCGCCCCCCATAGACTCGCCCCATGGAGCCCTGACCCAAGATCTCTACAATTTCATAGCGTTTATTGAGTTTGCGTCCGATATTTGGGTCTGTCGTCATGACTCAGTCGTCCTCCCTCATCCAACTCTGCGGCTTGAATCGAGCTTGGACATAGATCTTGACTGCTGATTGCTAAGTCTCTTGACACGATGGTGATGTAAAGTCACAGACGACCTCATGCGATTTTCGAAGAACGATTGAAAATTTGGAAATTGATAGTTTCAAGAATGTTTGGCGCGTCGATGAGATAGGGGAATGAGCAATATTTGGCGATCGCCAAATATTCAACACCTTTTACATATTACTCAACAATTTAGACCTAGCTAAACAAGTTAAGTCAAAGAAATTTATAGCCTTCAATGAGCTAATCATGGCGTATAAACGCTAGAGGCTATGCCATCAAACAACGACAAAGCTAGACTAGTACCGTTTGGCAGAAATAAGCCAACCGTTTGAGAGTGCAGGCATCTTGCCCGCGACGTGAGCGAGACGTTCACACTATGGTTATGAAACTTCTGCCGTCTTGGACTAGCTCGATCATACCGATGCAGTATCGTTATTTTAGCGATATCCTTAAGCTCCCGCGCCCCTGAATAGATTGGATCTTTGATCTCGCTGTAATTTGCTCAATGTTGTAAGCTTCTTCACCAATCTAACAGTCTGGACTTAGAATGCCCAATCGCCTGTTGAAGCCAACGAATCAGCCTCAAGACAGGGTATGTTGGAAAAAATTACGAGTAGGAACTACTGGCCTAGATAGGCTTCGAGAACCTCTGTATTTTGCTGCACGTCAGCAGGTGTCCCTGATGCAAGGTTTCGCCCCTCTGCCAAGACCCAGACGCGATCGCATAGCGACATGATGACATCCATGTTGTGTTCAATGATTAAGAATGTCATTCCATCTTGGTTCCACGTCCTAATATGTTCGCAGATTTTGTCAATCAGAACCGGGTTGACTCCAGCGGCAGGTTCATCGAGCAAAATTAGCTTTGGGCGCACCATCAAGGCTCGCGCGATTTCCAAGAGTTTCCGCTGTCCGCCTGAGAGTGCACCTGCATATTCCTTTGCCATATGATCCAACCCGACGGATTCTAAAATTTCCATGGCGTATTCTCGTTGCTGCCGCTCTTCTTTAGCCACCTGCCCTGGGCGAAACCAAACATTCCAAAAATTTTCACCCGCTTGATGCTGCGATGCCAACAGCATGTTTTGCATAACAGATAGCTTAGAGAGCACGCGGGCAACTTGAAATGTCCGAACTAAGCCCTGTTTAGCAACTTGGTGGGAGGGAAGATCTTGAATCGGTTCTCCGTCGAAGAAAACTTGGCCGCTATCTGCCTGAATAAAGTTAGACAAGAGATTGAATAGGGTCGTTTTTCCTGCACCATTAGGACCAATCAACCCGGTGATACTGCCTTGATTAACCTCTAAAGAGGCGTGGTCGACGGCTCGAATTCCCCCAAAGCTTTTACACAAGTCATTGGCTGCCAATAAGGAACTGGCATCGGGAGTTATCGTTGATGAATGTGAAACTGACGTGGATTGGGAAGACGTATTCATCGTTTTTTGCGGGGTGTCTTCTGCTGGTGCATCATCGACCAAGGGTAAGTTCCTCCTTCTTGCCTAAGATTCCTTGGGGTCTCCAAATCATCAAGACCATTAGTAGTAAACCAATGATCATAATCCGAAATGCACCTAAACGAGCATCATCTAATGGGACAATATCAGCCAAAACGAAGCGGGTTAGAGTCTGGTATGCCCAGAAAATAGTGGCTCCTAGCAGGGTGCCGACGTTGTTACCTGCCCCGCCTAAAACGACGATTGTCCAAGCATTAAAGGTGACGAGAGGTTGAAAATTATCTGGATAAATGGTCGTTAGCTGCCACGCATATAGGGCTCCTGCTATTCCAGCGATCGCCCCGCCTAACATGAGCGATTGCAATTTATACCAAAACACGTTTTTGCCAAGTGCCTTGGCGACTTCCTCATCTTCTCGAATTGCCTTCAAGACTCGCCCCCACGGAGAGCTGACCAGCCGCTGCAACGCCCAGAAGACGACAGCCAGCACCAGCAATGAAATTAACATCAGACCCGTTTTAGTTGGGTTGCGAGAATAGTTGTAAAGAGCAGTCGCTAGAAACCCATATAGCCAGACACCCAACCCGGTACAAGCCATGACAGAAACAAGCGTACTGGATGCACCGAGTGCAGAAAGTTTTGGAAAGAATTTACGCGATAACCAAATATAGAGGGCACACACCCCGGCAAAGACGGCAATCATAGAGATGCCGAGCAGCCAAGGAGGGAGCGCATTCGATAGTTTTAGCTGTTGCGCGCTCAAACCAATGCCATAGAGCAGCAAAAGCAGGGAGCCCACATAGCCAGTTAGGATGACCGACCCTTTGATAATGGCTTGGGATGGCACTGCCTTAATTCGGCTTATTGTACGCTTCCAAAGCTGCCATAATGCGATGCCCAACACAGCCGTGAGCAGCGCAATCATACCAATCCGGGTGAATATGTTTGGGTTTAGATTGCTTAAGGGCAGAGAAAATCGCTGGACGCCGAATGATCCCCTAGTCAACCATTCTTCATTCAGTGCGATGAGTCGAATAATTTCTGAAACGCCAATCGTAACGATTGCCAGATAATCTTCCCGGAGTTTGAGAGTTGACAACCCAATCAACAAGCCCAGAAAAGCAGCGGCACATGCGCCAATTAGAACAGCGATTGGGATTGGAATTTGCTCCGGCATCACCTGTTGAATTGTTCGAAGAAAGCCGCTTATTGCCTCTGACTGCTGCATCCAGGTGAAATTTTCTAGCATGTTGGTGGGCAATTCTTGGAGATAGCCCGGAAGAGTCAGCAGGGCGACGAAGTAGGCCCCTACTGCCATAAAGGCAACATGCCCAAAGTTAATGAGCCCGGTAAAGCCCCATTGCAAATTTAAGCCCAGACCAAAGAGGGCAAAAATTGATGTGAAGATGACCAGAGAAACAATATAGCCTTCCATGGGGTTTTTGTAAGCAGGTCAACAATCGTAGGGCGATCATAGGGCGATCGCTCGTCAGCCAAAATTATGCCAGAATCGGGTCTAGATTTTCATCACTTTAAAGATGCTACCTCTGAGTACCTATCCGAAAACTCGCTAGAGTCTTTGGATGCCAAGACCCCGTCAGGGGTTTTCGGATAATAGGGTCTAAGGGGAGCCTTGAACACGGATGCCGACTAGTGTCGGCTCTATTAGGTGCTTGCATTTTAACCGTACTGAAAAAATCAGCCAGTATCAAACACAACGGACATAGCCCGCTCCCATCAATTGAATAAAGCTAATCCGATCAGTTCTTAATTCCTTGGAATTCCTTAAGCTTAGAAATTATTCAATTTCAATCGTTACACTGTAGGCGTGATTCATGTAAGAGGTTTGAGTGTATGGATGCTGCTGCGCTCTGGCAACGTTACCAAGACTGGCTCTACTATCACCCGGGGTTGGAGTTTTATCTCGACATTAGCCGAATGCGGTTTGATGATAGTTTTGTCGTTGAGATGGAGCCCAAATTCAAAAAAGCGTTCGATGATATGAAAGCGCTTGAGCAGGGGGCGATCGCCAACCCCGATGAAGACCGAATGGTTGGGCATTATTGGCTACGAGATCCGGAGTCGGCACCTACCGAAGAACTCACATCAGACATTGTCGAAACCTTAGAGCAAATCCATTCATTCACTCAAAAAATCCATACTGGTGAAATTCGCCCACCCCAGGCTCAAAAATTTACCGATATTCTCTCAATCGGTATCGGAGGGTCTGCATTAGGTCCCCAGTTTGTGGCAGAAGCACTCGCGTCGGTCAGTCCGCCGATGCAAATTCACTTTATTGACAATACCGACCCGGCTGGAATCGATCGCACGCTGACTCAGCTAAAAGATCGCCTGTCGAGTACTTTGGTGCTCACCATCTCCAAATCAGGTGGCACGCCCGAAACGCGAAACGGCATGCTAGAGGCGAAGCATGCCTATGAAGTCAGAGGTTTAAATTTTGCGCAACATGCGGTGGCGACGACGGGGGTCGGCAGCAAGCTCGACGAGCAAGCCAAGCGAGAGGGCTGGTTAGCTCGCTTCCCAATGCACGACTGGGTGGGAGGGCGTACGTCTGAAATGTCAGCAGTGGGCTTACTTCCAGCGGCGCTCCAGGGCATTGATATCGATGCCATGCTGGCTGGATCTAGGGAAATGGACAAAACGACTCGCACGTCAGCGATTAGAAATAATCCGGCGGCTCTCCTAGCGATGGCATGGTACTACGCTGGAAATGGCAAGGGCGATAAAGATATGGTGGTGTTGCCTTACAAAGACAGCCTGCTGCTGTTTAGCCGCTATCTCCAGCAGCTCGTTATGGAATCGCTAGGCAAAGAGAAAGATTTAGATGGCAACACGGTCTATCAAGGTATTGCAGTATATGGCAATAAAGGAACCACCGACCAACATGCCTATGTACAGCAGTTACGAGAGGGAGTGCCGAACTTCTTTTTGACATTTATTGAAGTTCTAAAAGATCGCGAAGGGGATTCGATCGCGGTTGAGCCTAACGTGACATCGGGAGATTACTTGTCTGGTTTAATGCAGGGAACTCGCAAAGCGCTATTTGAGAACCATCGAGATTCGATCACCGTCACGATTCCAGAGGTAAATTCTCGAACCGTAGGCGCGCTGATTGCTCTATATGAGCGTGCGGTCGGTCTTTATGCGTCGTTGGTTAATGTTAACGCTTACCATCAGCCTGGTGTAGAAGCTGGCAAGAAGGCGGCTGCGGCTGTTCTAGAACTTCAGAAAAAAGTGACGTCGACGCTTAAAGAGGCTCCCGGTGCATTAACGCTGGATTCACTTGCCGAAAAGTCTGGTGAACCTGGGCAAGTCGAGATTATTTACAAAATTGTGCGACACCTGCAAGCAAATCAGCGCGGCATTGAAATACAGGGCAATCCGGCAGACTTAGCGAGTCTCAAGATAAAAACGACAGGCTGAGGGTAAGGGGGCTTCCTAGAGCTAGATAACCCTGTCTTCGGTAATCTGTTCTCGAATGTACGTTCAGAGTCCTAACGCGAGGGCGTACGGCTCTATCGGTAGCTGCAAAGAATAAAGGCAGCCTCATGGGTACAGGTTGAGGCTGCTCTGTAGGGTGATCTACCAGTAGAGGACGATATCATTCCACAGGGGAAATGTCAGGATGGGCGATGCCCCCACTGGGATCTCTACCAAGGGCTGCCGATCATCGTAAACGCTGCCCAATAAAACGGATGAGATAAATCGCCCGACAATCCATCCGTGTTTGTTTCGGGGAGCGGCACTGTATCGCCGCGAGTCGTGCGCAATTGCCCTTCTTCTATCCGAATGTTGCCCCTCAGCATAGCAATCTGCGTCTGACGCAGCGCGTCTGCTTTGATGGGAGTAATTCTCAACTGCTGATAAAATTCGCTCATAAAGCCGAGGGTCCCAGCATCGCTGATGAGCCAGAGGCTTGCCAAGGCAGACTTTACGCCTGCTTGTAGTGCCAAGCCCGCAAATCCAAGCTCGGCGTCTTCATTACCGAGTGCTGTTTGGCACGCACTTAACACCAACAAATCAACGGGAGGATTGTTGAGCCCTAATTCTCGCAATTGATCAAGCCGCAAACGGCGATCGCTAAATTGAATATATGAATTATCAGGAATACCGGGTCGAAATTCGGCGTGGGTTGCTAGATGAACAATGCCAAACGGATTTTCTTGCTGCTCTGTTTTCAGATTAGTGAACGTAAAGTCGGTATTGAGGTAGATATCAGCCGGCCACAGGTCGCTGATGGTATTGAGTTCGATAGGAACGGCAGGTAGAGAGGGCTGATTAACAAAGTCAGAGGCACCCATTGCTAAGACTTGGGCACCACGCAAATCTGCATAGCGGGTGTCAACTAAACTTAAGCTGGGCATCATGCCAACGCTATAGCGCTCGATCAGAAACTGATTGCCATCATGGAGGGCTGCTACCGGGAGCGATCGCAGGCCAGCATCCATCACAAAGGCGATGTTATCAATCTCCTGCGCGTGCAGATCGGCTTCAATCGGGGCAACCAGCCAACCATAGAGCTGCTGCGCGGAAGATAGATAGCCTGTGCTGCCGATGCGTCGTCGATCGGATACTTGGCTGGTAAACCGACGGCTGACTCTCAGCACCTCATCGCGAGTCACATCCCGGATTGGTTTGCGAATCACTTCACCCCCTTCCGTCACCAAAATCAACTCGAGGCGATCGCTCCCCTGCGGCTGAAACGAGAAAGTCAAGTCCGTTTCTGTTTTATCGTGTTCTAGATAGTTCTGAATCTCTTCGGTGGCGGCTGACTCCCGCTGGGTGTAACCCGGCGAAAGAGACGTTCCAGTTGGCACAAAGCCAACATAGACGAGAGCAGGCTTCGCCCCGATTGATTGCTCGATGGTTTGCATGATATTGCGAGTCTGATTAAGGGTGAGAACCACGTCTCGCTGCACCCCGGCAGGTGGAACGTTGGGATCCTCAGAATTAACCTCATCGTCTATGTCGTCTTCCGCTTGATTATCACAAAACGGCGGACAGACGTCCTCGCGCAACGTGACAGGGGGTTCGGGAGCACCATCCGGATTAGTTCCATTCACCAGCCCGGTGATGATGCGAATTCGTCCTGGAGAGTCGCCCTCCGAAACGCTATTTTCAAACACGTGTTGCGGATTGGATGGCAGGATGGCAGTGCCACTTGTAAGATCGCCTGCGGTGCCATTCACATCGGCATCACCCACAATGAACGGCGTATTGCGACGAGCCCCGCTGTGGCGAATCGTAATGTCGCCTCCCGCAATGCCTCCAGCGGTCGAGATGCTGGCCGTTAGCCCGTTTTGGTCAAAGAATGTGTCAATCGCCCTAAAAAATCGCCGGGTGGTAATGTCAACGGTTCCGCCGCTACCCTCAGGTCCGCCTTGAGCATCGATTAGGTCTACTCGCACATTGCGACGCGGATCAATCAATACATCGCCGCCATCGCCAAAATTGCCACTCGTGAAAATCGCTCCGGTTCGTATTGTCCTAAGCGCGTTGAGCACGATATCGCCACCCGTTGCCCCTGATGCGATCAGGTCGTCTGTGAGAATTGAGCCCCTGTTAGCAGTGAGGGCGATCGCTCCACCATTGCCACTGGAAGACGAAGAAACAATGGGGCTGTCGATAGCAATATCGCCATTGTCAGCCGTTAGAGTAATGTCTCCCCCGTCTCCGGCGTTGAGATCTGGGTTAGATGGGTCAAACAATACCGCATCACGGGCGATCGCTGAAATCAATCCATCCACCAAAATGTTGCCACTCGTCGCAGTCAATTCAATAGTTCCGCCATTTCTGTTCTCAGACGACGGCGAAACTAGGGATGTATCGAGAGTTCCGGCTGTGATGCTAGCGGCTGAAATGCTCAAATCTCGTCCGTCTGCTCGAATCGTGTCGCCACTATTCATGGTGAAGATACCGACATTGTCTGCATCTGCATCTGCCCGAAACGTGATTGAACCTCCAGGGCCGGCTGCAAACGTGAGTTCGTTATCGGATAAGTCCTCGATGGTGATGGAGTCGGTCGCCTCCAAAATAACGTTGGCATCTGCGGCGATCGCTTCGAGAGCCAACTCTGAGAGTGTGAAATCTGTTCCTAGCCCATCGGCTTGAAAAATTTGTCCATCTTCAATCTGACCGTCATTCGAGGCGTCTTCGCCATTGATAATGACGATATTGTCGGGGTCGAGGAGGAGCGTTCCTGTTTCACCCAAAGGGGCACTTAGGTCAACGCCACCGTCGAAGTTGAGATGATCTCGACCTGAGATCTCGACAAAGCCGCCATCGCCGCCACCCTCGCTGCCGCGTGCAGTCGCGGTTCCATAAAACTGAGTTGTGTCATCTGCCCAGACGATAATCGTACCGCCTGGACTGAGCGCAGACGTTGAAGGATTCGCGATTGGATTGAAACGTGCGGGATCGAGTCCGTCAGACTGAAGTATGGTAGCGCTATCAATATAGGTGTGCTCGGCGTTAAACGTGGAAGATATTGCATACCGAGTTGAACCGATGTGAGCTTCGTGTCCTTCTCCCGATCCTCGATAGTCGCCGCCAATGCGAATGGTGCCACCCCCGCGAGGGCTAGATGCGTCGAGGTCAGCCGCAATCAATCCGATGCGATCGCCCAATACGTTAATTTCAGGAAATCGAAGCGGGGAGGGAGACGACGTTGCCGATAACGAGGCATCTAGGGTGCCGGATACAACTACGGTTCCAGACGTAGGTTCAATTCTTAGCCTAGAGCCAATAATGCTGATTGTGCCATCAGGATTAGCAGTAACTCGGTCGGCATTGCCAAAGCCGCTGCCGGTCAATAAGTCGGGCAGTTGTAACGGCGTAAACGGAACAGATGCTCCGAATCCTCCATTCTGCTGTTCTGCTTCTCTTGTTTCCAATTCAAGGCTTAATAAGGCCCCGTCTTGACTGATCCGCACGAGGTTTTCGCCCTCAACCGCTGCGATAGTAATCGTTCCGTCGGGGGCAGAAAGGGTTCCGGTATTGATTACCGTTCCGCCTAGCAGCGTGAGTGATTCGCTCGCATTGACCTCTAATTCTCCGGCGTTGAGAATCGCGCCGGGTTGACTCAGATCAAACGCAAATGCAGTCGGCTCTCCCACCAATGTTTCGTAGTCATTGGGGCTAAACGCACTAAACCAGCGATCGCCCAGGCTGATGCCAGTCGCGGTCGTTGCTGTGAATGAACCCGGCACATCCAAGCGAGCATTAGGACCGAAGATGACGCCTGCCGGATTCATCAGATAGAGATTGGAGTTGCCACCCGTCACGCGAATCAGTCCCTCAATCACCGAGGCATTGCCGCCCACGACTCGACTCAGAATAGTTTGGATATCAGGATTGGAGAGGAAATTCGCAATTTGCGACTCACTCAAGCCAAATTCATCAAAGCTATGGAAGAGGTTTCTGCCATCACGGGAGAGCGACCCGCCTTCGATATTGATGCGATCGCCTTGGGTATTGACTTGGGTTCCAGTGCCGTCAAGGGCTGGAGAAACTTGGGCGATCGCATCGTGGGTGGCCCAAATTACTAGCGGAAGCGACGTCAAGCCAACGGCGATCAGGGGTAGAGCGATATTCATAACGTTTCCCGAAACGGTAGAGCGGTCGAATCGAATCAGTCGGATGAATTCTATTTGTAGAGTGTATTCCATGCAGACCCATGTCGATCCATTCAGGTCAATTAATATAGCTTTACGCTCTCGCGTTAGGACGCTGAACGATGTAGAACCCGCGCGCCGCGCGGGTTCTACGTACAAACCTGAGCCTGTAGGGCTGTACTAGTCATAAGGCAGATAAACGCTAATCCTTTGGCTCAGTTTTTCTCATACTCAATCGGCATGCATACTAACCCGTCTTCAACCTGGACAGACTTTCGTCCCCGATTTATTCGCCTTGCCATTGTCAATGTCATCTCAAACCTAATGGTTCCGCTAGCAGGGCTCATCGATATGGCATTTCTCGGACATCTTGCAGACATTCGTCATCTCGCAGGGGTGTCGCTTGCCACGGTGATTTTTAACTATATCTATTGGTCGTTTGGCTTCCTGCGAATGGGCACAACCGGCCTGACCGCTCAAGCTGTTGGGCGGGGCGATCGCCACGATGTGCTGCTTACGGGTTTCCGCAACGGCATTCTTGCTCTTGCATTGGGGCTAATTTTACTCACGCTGCAATATCCGTTACGCCATATCGGGTTTGCATTGCTTAATGCCACACCGGATGTACAAGCCTCGGGAGAAGCATTTTTTAACGCTCGTATCTGGGGATCACCAGCGGTGTTGCTCAACTATGTGCTCATCGGTTGGTTCTTAGGACGTGAAAAAGGAACGCTGGTGCTGCTATTTTCTGCCATCGTCAATGGGGCAAATGTGGTGCTCGATTACGGGTTTATTGTACAGATGGGATGGGAAAGCGCTGGGGCAGGCTGGGCAACCGCACTGAGTCAATATTTGGCGCTCATGTTTGGGCTAGTTGCAGTCAGTCGGGAAGTCTCGTGGGCACAGTTGCGGGCGATCGCCCCTCATCTCGTTGACTGGGCAGCTCTCAGAGCTGTGTTTACTCTCAACGGCGATATTCTAGTCCGCACCTTTGCGTTAACAACCGCATTTGCCGTATTTACGAATATTAGTGCCGCGCTGGGCACTGTTGCGCTAGCCACCAATACGCTACTTTTACAAATCATCACGCTTGCCGCCTATTTTATTGACGGGCTTGCCTTTGCCACCGAAAGTATTTCTGGAGTGATTCGTGGAACGGGCAAAATAGGCCAGTTAGTCCCGCTTGTGCGGTTTTCGGGTGGAGTGAGTCTCGCCGCTGGCGTAATGTTTGCACTGCCCTTTGTCATACGTCCCGATCTTTTCTTTAGCATGCTGACGAACCACCAGACCCTCATCGATGAAGTTAGTCGCTATGTTCTATGGCTGTTGCCTGTATTAGGATTTGGTTCAATCGCGTTCATGCTAGACGGCTACTTTCTAGGTCTAACCGAAGGACGCATCCTCCGCAATGCCATGATCGTATCTACGCTGGTTGGGTTTATTCCAGTGGCGATCGCGGGCTGGTACTTCCAAAATCTTCAAATCCTTTGGCTATCGCTAACCTCATTTATGCTGGCTAGATCAATTACACTGGCGTGGCAGATCCCCGCCACGCTGAAAGCGAATAAGCAATGACCATCGCCTCAAAATCGGTAGCCTACTCAAAATCGTTATGAGTATGATATATTCGTAACAGTTCGTAAATTATGGTTCGACAAATTGAACATGATGCCCATAGGTAGACAGCTTGATAAATCTGCTGGGCGTATTAGATTTTCCGCGAACATGTAGAAGCGTAATCTCACATTACATATCGTAATCTCATATCACGCATAAGGAGAGTTCGTTCATGACTTATCAGACAGAAGGATGTTTGCGGGTTGGTCAACCTGCAACTGATTTCACTGCAACAGCAGTATACGATCAGGAATTCAAGACAATTAAACTGTCTGACTATCGTGGTAAGTATGTTGTCTTGTTCTTTTACCCTCTAGACTTTACATTTGTTTGTCCTACTGAAATCACAGCGTTCAGCGATCGCTTCGAGGAATTCAAAAATCTAGGCACGGAAGTGCTTGGCGTTTCAGTCGACAGCGAATTCTCTCACCTTGCTTGGATTCAGACCGATCGGAAGTCGGGTGGTGTTGGCGACCTCAACTATCCACTGGTTTCTGACATCAAGAAAGAAATCAGCACCGCTTTTAACGTACTTGAACCTGAAGCTGGCGTTGCGTTGCGTGGTCTATTTATCCTTGACAAGGATGGCATTATTCAACACTCAACGATTAATAACCTATCGTTTGGGCGCAACGTCGATGAAACGTTGCGTGTACTGCAAGCTATCCAATATGTTCAGACTCATCCGGATGAGGTGTGCCCAGCAGGCTGGAAACCCGGTGAGAAGACGATGACTCCTGATCCAGTGAAGTCCAAAGAATTCTTCGCGGCCGTGTAGTCAAGTTTCCAGATGATGTCGGACGTATGTAGACCCTCGCAGTGCGGGGGGCTATGCATAAATCTGAGCCTGTAGGGCTATATCCCTTGAATTCTATGGGTAAATTCTACGGGCACGGCAGGTGAGAAGGTACAGCATTAGCCAGAATAGCTTAGGACATAACTCTTAACCACAGGACTAAGCTGGGAAAGCTGGCATGTAACCGCCCAAAGAACTGGGCGGTTGCACTAAATCAAACTGAGTCTAAAACTGACTGAGACGAATCGTTAAGACATCAACTCGTTCTGAGATCTGTTGGATCTGAGGATTCTTTTCGTCTGTCTCTCCGACGCGTTGAAGAGCGGTGTAGATAGTTCGGTATCCATCGAGCGCTCGACGTAGCCAAACCTGCTCGTTCTGAACATTGCCGATCGCGCGATGGGCGTCTCCAATTTTTTCTGCAATTTCAATTTTAAGCTGAGACGCTTCCATCTCGTTGTAGCCATGAGATGCTAGCGATAACCATGTCTCAGCCAATGGCCGATTGTTCAAAACGGCATAAACCTTGGCAAGCTCAACTTGTGACACGATGAGGTTTTCTTGATCGTTGGCATTAACAGCTTGGGCAATGGCGTGTAAGAAGCGATCGCGCGCCAGTTGATTTAAGCCGGTATGGGCATACAGTTCGCCCAAGAGCTGATAAACCGTTGCGGCTTCGCTGCCTGCCGTTGCTCGTTCTTCGAGAATGGCGATCGCGTCTGCAAACAAATCATTTCGGATTAAAATATCCGCTTGACTCACGGCTTTTGCATCTTGACCCAAGTCTTGCTCATCTAGCTGCTCTAATTCTCTAATGACAGGAGTCGCAATGGTGGGTGGCAAGAGGCTAAACCCTAATCCTGACCCGTCATTGGTTTCATATAAGAACGCAGCATCATTGCCTAGTTGTTCCCAGAGGTCAGCGGTGGGCTCATCCAGAGACGATTGCCCCGTGTCAGACTCAACAGTGACAAAATACGTTTCACCGGGTGTTAGTGCTGGCTCACCCGGATAGACCACCTGATTGGTTTCAACAGTTTGCAACCACAACACGTCAGGCCCCTCAACGCGCACCGTATACTGACGCGCGCCAGGAATCGGATTCCAAACAATCCGGGGTTGGTCGTCTAATAGCCACGTGCGGCGAGGTCTGATGACATAAGGACGATTAGAGTTGACGCCACCTGGAATCACCGATAAGCGTCCTGGAGCGCTGTCATCTCCTCTCAGTCCGCCAGCCGTTGTCGGAGAAATATTAGGACTACAGTAGTTTGAAATGCTGGATGTTCCTTGGGGTAAGCGGTGTCGGGTCAACGAATTCTCACAGCTAATGACGACGCTTCCTTGTAAAACCCGCAAGGTATCCCCCAAGCTAAGTGTCCGAATCGGACTCACCGGACGAGACGGGCCGGGGAACAGCCCAAAGATTCGCTGTTGTATGTACACCTCTCCCTGCGCCTCGATTAGCCGAATCTCCGCTTTTACGGGCAATGAAGCACCCACAATAACCCACGGAAGCAGTGCTAAGGTCAGCCAACCTGAATGTTTAACGTGATGTGCCACACCCCTACTCCCCAATTCATGGTTCTAAATTACGGTTCTAAATTACTGGTTTAAATCACTATCTAAGCGCTGACGTGCCATCCGAATCCATTCATCATGCCCTAATTCTTCTTCATTCGCATAGGCAATGCAACCTCGCCACTGAAGGATTGCCAAATCCATATTGCCACTAGCTTCGGAAGATTGAGCCAGAAGGCATTGAATGCCCGATTGGGTTCTCAAGAGTCGATTGACCAAGTTGGTTTGATTATGGTCTTGGGCATCCTTGAGCAACGTTTCACCGAGTTCGAACGCTTGTTCGAGATGTGCAGTTGCTCGTCCATAGTCTTCTTGAGCAACTCGTGCCCATCCCTGAGTCCTGAGCAGAAAATATTGAACCAGTTCGACGCTGCCTGCCAACGCAATCAGGCGTTGATAACGGTCACCTGGATTGCGGGTTAAATTGCTTAGATGATCCTCTGCACGAATCAGTTGGGCGATCGCCTTACTGGGTTCACCATTAACGATATATAAGCGAGCTAGATTAATTGAGGATAAGACAAATCCGCCTTGAGCGGCGATTTCATACTCAGTGCGAGCGTTGTCAAATTGGTTGAGGTCTTCATATAAGACTCCTAACCAGTGGTGGGGTTCTAGGTATGCCGGATTTAACGCGAGTGCCCGCTCATAGCTGTATTGAGCACTCATTAATTCCCCTTTCTCAAAGCTCTCATTGCCCCAAGTATTGTAGAAGGTTGCAACCCATGGCAGAGAGAATCGGAAACTGACCAATCCTGCCAGAACCAGAAGAGAAAATCCTGCGCTAATTTCGTGCCAGTAATAGTTTGGAATATTGAGGCTACTAAGAACGCGTTGATTCGCTTCCCGTCCAGCTTTAGTAAGTGCGCTGCCACCTGCCAGCAACGTTAAAACGCTCTGAGTGCTGATGGCTAGTGCGCCTAGGGTATCCGGCCCTCCGGTGACAAATCGACTAGAAACATCACCGACTAGACTCAATGCGATTGTCAGGCAGGTCACGGAAACAGCCGTCCATAGCCAATTAAATCGATTCCACGGGTGTGTTGCTTCGCGGCGTTCAAAATACCACCACCATCGGTCTTGGGCAGAGTTAAAGCTTTTGCGCCACTGGTCAAGATTCACCTGTTGCGCAATCACCTCCCCCTGGAGCTTGAGCCGCTCATCTAAGTCGGCCAGCGTCACTAGGTGCTCCGTGGGAATTGATGACAAATCAGTCAGCGTTGTGGCGATCGCATCGCGGATAATCAAAACATTCAACACGAGTTCTGCAGATGGATGGGGTGAAGCCTGTTCAAGTGCAGCAAGCTTCGCTTCGTAGTGACTGATGGCATCCAAACTGGAAGAAAAATTCATGCGCGATGAGGCACTTTGATCATTCCGCAACTCTTAATGCCTAAAAAAATGCCTAGAAACTGAACCTAACACACTCAATGTTAGATCGATAGCTCCATTGCTCGATTCGAACTCCGGCTAACCCGATCAAGACGAGTCTAGTCAAATCAGAACTGCCTCAACCTTAGTTGCCTAGTTCTTGAGAACGACGACAAGCTGTTTTCACAGCTTCAATGAGGGCTGAACGAAATCCTGCTTGCTCAAGAGAGGCGATGCCTGCGATGGTCGTTCCTCCGGGGCTCGTGACTCGATCTTTTAGCTCAGCCGGATGGAGCCCTGAGGTTTGCAACAGTTCAGCGGTGCCACGAACAGTCTGGATAGCCAGTTGGGTAGCGATCGCCCTCGACAATCCTGCTGCGACTCCTCCATCAATGAGAGCTTCGATTGCCACTGCAACATATCCCGGTCCTGAACCGGATAGCCCAGTCACTGCATCCATCTGATATTCAGGCACTTCAACGACCGCACCTACCGCTTCGAATATCCGTTTTGCAAGCTTGAGATGTGATTCTGTAGCGTATTGACCCGGCGCGATCGCAGTCACGCCAACTCCGATAGTCGCAGGAGTATTAGGCATCGCCCGCACGACAGGCTGATTGGGAAACGCAGACTCTAACCGGCTTAGCGGCATTCCTGCCAAAATCGATAGCACGACCTGATTGGAGCGATCGCCTGGTTCACGGTCAGCGATCGCCGACCTTAGATCTGCAATCACCCGATCAAAAACTTGCGGTTTGATTGCTAACAGTACGGCTTTAGAATCCGATATGACTGCCGCATTATCAGATGTAACGCCGACCCCGTACAACTGATTTAAATAATCGCATCGCGTCGACTGGGGATCGCTGACAATGATCCCCTCAGGCGAATAGATCTCTTGATCAACAAGGCGGGATAAGAGAGCTTCTCCCATTACCCCGCCTCCGATAATCCCAAGTTGCTTAGACAACAGAACGGCTGTCTCCTAAATGTTGTGACAACAGGATGCGCGAAACGACCGCACTGACTAAGCCATACGGGCTTGATCGGTTGTCCAAGCAGGGGTGGGTGCCATCGGGCGCCCCGATCGCACGGGCTGCTGTTGCATCGGAATATCTCCAGTAAATCCGGGCTGCGTGCTGACCTGAACACAGCTTGGCGTAAACAGAAAGATACTCTCCCCGATTCGTTCCTGATGCCCGTCAATGGCGTAGGTTCCACCTGCTACGAAATCAACTGATCTCTGAGCCTGATCTGGGTCCATGACGGTTAGATTTAAAACCACAGATTTGCGCTCTCGCAAGGCTCGAATAACCTGAGGCATTTCCTCAAAGCTGCGGGGTTCAATCACAACCACCTCGGACATGCCGTTCGCTGCACCGGGCATGCCAATGACATTATTCATGGCCCCAGGCGTAGTTCCGCGGTCCATAGATGACAATACCGAGCGCTCTCTCATTCTGCGACGACGAGGCTCTTCTTCTTGCGCGGGCTGAACATGTTCTTCCTGATAGAGATTTTGATATTCCTCCCCATCCATCTCGTCATATTCATACTCATACTCAACCGGATCATTTAGACCGACAAAGTCTTTTAACTTAGCGAAAATATTGCTCACTGGTACTCTCCGTCAATCACTAGCGTTTATGTAGGAAGGCGGTAATCACTGGCGATGTAAAAAGCTAGAAACTTCTATTGCTAGAAGGGTGATCCAAAGCCAGAAGTTTTGATAAGAACTTATTTTTAATCGTTCCCATCTACAACAGGGTTGCATGCACACAGACGACTAGTTGATCTGTTGATTTTCTTAACGAGATCGGTATAGCGGCCCTGCATAACTTGCCTGGATTTGCCTGAATAGTATACATCAATTTTCTCAAATAGATACTTTATTTTTGTATTTTTAAGAAAACAAATGCTGAATCGCCTTCCAATGTTTCAGGCTTGAATAACCAGTAATCTTAAGCGATAAATTTGAAATCAGCCACACATTGATCACTTTGATCGGGACAGATTGATTGGTGCAGATATTAGATATTCTGACCTCTATTTCGTTATTAGAAATAATAATTGTCGATGACTATTTTTTCAAGTTTAAACATTCCGCAAATCGCCTTGGCCTAGTAGGTTCAAATAATGCGGTGAGGATGGTCAATTAAAGTAGCAATGTACACCAAACTAACGGTATGCATCTGAACATATAGCAATCCCAAATTGTGTGTGAGTGGTGGGTGGGCGGCGTCCACCACTCACACACAATTCACAAGCGATTTAGGATCTCTATATCGGGAAATTTGGATTCAAGATTTAGACTGTTGAAACGATTCTCAAGAAAGGCTCTAAGTTTCTTAAAGCGAATCGATTTAGATATCATTTGTGACGGGTCGCTTTATTGTCGTTCACCAAACAAGATTCGTCCTAAACGAACCATGGTCGCGCCTGCCTGAATCGCAAGCAGATAATCCTCAGACATTCCCATAGAGAGGTGATTCATTTGAATAGTTCTCCATTCCTGTTGGCTGATTGTCTTCGCCAACTCGCGGGCTTGAGTAAATACGGACAATGTATCGCTCTCCCCTAAACCATAAGGGGGAATTGCCATGAGTCCGACAATATTAAGATGGTCGCACTGTTCGAGTTTGGGCAAATCGGCCCAAAGTTCGTCAATCATCCAGCCATATTTGTTGGGATCAGGCAAGAGTTTGACTTGAAGGCAGACGGTGGGCTTACAGTGTAAGTCAGCCGCAAGCTGGTTTAATCTCAATGCGAGCTTTAGGCTGTCGAGGGAATGAATCCAGGTGAAATGCTGGAGAGCTTTGAGCGCTTTATTGCTCTGAAGATGCCCAATCAGGTGCCACGTAATGTCTGGTAGATCCTGGAGTTGCTCTTGCTTAGCGATCGCCTCTTGCACTCGATTCTCACCAAAGTCTCTGATCCCAGCATCATATGCTGCCCGAATTGCTTCTACAGAAACTTGCTTAGTAACCGCGATCAATCGGACTCTATCAGGAATGGTTTGACGAATGTGATGAACGTGGTTGGCGATCGCTCGAACCGAAGAAAAAGAATCCGTCATTGAAACGTTCGTTTGTACGCGATCTGAAGCTGATTATATTCGTGTCCTTGCCCTGAGCGGCGAAGATTGCGAAGGCGATTTTCTACGACAATGCGAGCATCACTGCGGCTAACGGGATCGAATTGAATCCCTTCGGCACTTGTCTTGACCAAAAAGAACAGCCGTTGGGCGTAGAGAGTCGCAAACAATTCTTGATTGTCCTCAACAACGCAGACCCGGTACAACAAACCGAATGTTGGATGGTTGAGGTATGTTTCGCCACTACTCATGGCAGACATAGACTGTTCGGAAGAGGCGGTGTAATGCGCTGTAGAGAAAATCATGAGGTTGACCAAAGGGGTAAATCGACATTGTTCGCTATTTTTCAGCAGAAACTAGGCAACGGATAAATCGTATGTATAGTTTTCTCTCTTCATTAACACGAGTTAAGCCGCGTTAACAGGGTGGGTATTGCTATTCAGACTAGCGGCAGAATGGACCACGTCAGACCAGGAACATGTTCCCCCGATGTTTGCGCCAAACAATACATCCCTAACGCCCCAACATATTGACAGCAATGATGCAATCAATATATTAATGCTGACCGAGGTTGAGTATTAAGCTTTCCAACTACTGTATGTGAAAGTGTGCCGTATTGCTACCAAAATTCGCAAAATTGAGAGTAGTTTGTTAGCCAAAACCGAATCTTCTTATCGCCACGTAAACCGAGCGCCCCAAAAAACGACCAATCCTAGCAGTAAGAGCCAGTCGATCCGTCTGAGACGAAATTGATACCAACGCACTTGGTGCTGGTTTGGGCTGGTGAAGCCTCGAACCTGCATGGCGCTAGCAATTTGCTCCGCTCGCAACAAAAGATTCTCAATTAACCGTTCCGCAACCACAATCCATACCTGAGCGGTCCCTCGAAATCCCAACTTTTTCCAGTTAATGGCGCGAGTTCGTACCGAGCGCACAAGATTCTGAACTTCTTCAAGAACGAGTGGAATAAATCGCAATGCCAGAGTCAGGGTCAGAATCACTTCGGTAACAGGCACGTTGAATCGCTTCAGGGGTTGCATTAAATTTTCAAGCCCGGCGGTGATTTCTTCGGGAGCGGTGGTGAGTAAATAGAGATTTGAGCTGTAGAGTAGCGTAAACATCAGGGTTGATACTCGAACGGCCAACTCAAGCGATCGCCGCGTAATTAGAATAATGCCCTTGTGAAATAAGACATACTCATACTCTGTAGGCTGTGGAAGAGGGGGTAGCGAATTATCTTCAGCCTCTGTCGAGTCCGAGGATTCTGACTGAGACGACGAGGCGATCGCAGATGGACTCGTGATGATGGCAAGCTCATGATCGGGCAGACGAGGCTGATGGTCAACGTCAATCCCATCAGGAGCTAGCATTGTAATCAGAAACAGCAGTAGCCCAAATATCATCAGCAGCCCGATTTGCCGTCGCCATACTCGCCAGGGAATCTGGGCAGTCAGCGTGAGAACCAATAGAGAAACGACAAGGCCAATGCGCCAAATCGGATTGGCTCCAATTGGAGCGAGGAGAAACCCAAGCAGCCAAGCTAATTTGACCCGTGGGTCAATTCGATGAAGCCAGGTGATCGGTTCTTCGAGATAGAGCCCAATCGGAAGGGAGCGCAATAAATCCATGATTAACAGGCAAACGTGACGAGATTATTACACTCGGGTGGCTCGATTCGCCGTAACTCGCTCAAAATTGCGGACTTTTTTACCCCGCCACAGTAAGCGAATGGGAGTTCCGGTAAATCCTAACTGCTCTCGAAACTGTCGTTCAATATAGCGACGATAATTTTCATTGAATAGTTTGGGATCGTTTACGAACAGAGCAATAGTGGGTGGACGAGTACTCACTTGAGTTCCATAGTAAATCTTGCCCTGCCTGCCTTGGCGGGTGGTTGGCGGTGTATGCCAGCTTACCGCATCTTCAAGCACCTCGTTAATCACAGAGGTCGTTACCCTTCGCTGGTGTTGGTCTGCGGCCGCGTTAACCAAATCGAGCACTTTTTCGATTCGCAGTCCGGTGAGCGCGCTGACATAAATCGCGTCTGCCCATTCAACGAAGTAAAGGCGATCGCGCACCCGTCGTTCATGGTCGTAGATGGTGTATGAATCTTTTTCAATCAAATCCCACTTGTTGACCACTAATACGCACGCCCGTCCGTCTTCTGCAATGCGACCCGCTAGTTTCTGATCTTGATCGGTGACGCCATCAACGGCATCAATTAGCAACAATACGACGTCAGCCCGCCGAATGGCCTTAAAGGATCGATTGATTCCAAAAAACTCGGGGCCGTAGTCGACGTTTTTCTTCCTGCGAATGCCCGCTGTGTCAATTAGCCGATAGCGATGCTCATTGCGCTCGACCACCATATCGATCGTGTCTCGCGTTGTTCCCGAGACGGGGCTAACGATGGCTCGATTTTCGCCCACAAACGCGTTGAGTAGGCTCGATTTGCCGACATTCGGACGACCTACAATCGCCACACGAATTTCGTCCGATTCTGGTAAATCCTCGGCTAGCGGCAGATGGATAATTACCTGATCAAGCAAGTCGCCGGTGCCATTGCCGTGAATTGCCGATATGGGAATGGGCTCGCTTAGCCCAAGACTCCAAAATTCAGCAGCCTGGATGATCCCCTGCTCAGGAGATTCACACTTATTGACGGCAAGCACGACGGGCACTGGCTGCTGACGAAGCCATGTGGCGATCGCCTCATCCATTGCAGTGGGCCCATCTTGACCGTCCACTACCATAATTGCGACGCTTGCTTCGGCTAGCGCTATCATCGCCTGCTCTCGAATCAGGGGTAAAAACTCGGTATCATCCTCAAATACGAGCCCCCCCGTATCAACCACCACAAAATCTCGATCTTGCCAGAACCCTGGACGGTAGGTGCGATCGCGCGTTACTCCGGGCTCATCATGCACAATTGCATCCCGTCTGCCTGCCAATCGATTCACAAGCGCTGATTTGCCCACATTGGGGCGTCCAATAATCGCAACAATAGGCAAAGACATAAAACCTCTCGCCAACTTTTGTGGCAAGCGAACGTAATCAAGATTCCTCAAACTTCTATTGTAGAAGCCTTTCTGCAAATCAACTTCGTCTATGCTCGGATGTGCCTTTTACCTCACCATATACCACGAGCATTGATCCGAATTTAACGGGTGTGTAGAGGCTAAATAGCCATATCTCGGTCGTACATAACATACCGTACGCAGACCCACGTGCGAAACAGGGTGAACTAATCCCATCCTGATGATGCGTAAGGGTACATGTATGGGATTAGAAACTCCGTTTGAAGCTAGAATCAGGGGTTTGAACAAAACATGACAAATATGAATCGAAGTGATTACAGTTGAAGCGAGGATCTCGGAGCAAAGTCCAAGTTATGGCATGGATAAATCTCGTATTTTTAGGCGCAGGCATAGGGGTCGGACTGATTGCCCGGCGATCGCTCATCCGACGTCCTGCAAAGGAGCGTCCTCAAGACATGCCATCTGACAGGCCGATTAATTTGGCATCAGATTCGCTGGCATCAGATTCGCTGGCATCAGATTCGCTGGCATCAGATTCGCTGGCATCAGATTCCTCACAAGTGGCATCAGATTCGCTGGCATCAGATTCCTCACAAGCGCTCTATGAACACCTTTTACATACGCAACTGGCGTATCAGATGGCAATTGAGATGCAACAGTTTAAAGCTGGGTTTCTCGCTCGCACATC
>JBNPEG010000032.1:69177-73788 GCA_051117555.1 Elainellaceae cyanobacterium
TGGCATCAGATTCGCTGGCATCAGATTCCTCACAAGCGCTCTATGAACACCTTTTACATACGCAACTGGCGTATCAGATGGCAATTGAGATGCAACAGTTTAAAGCTGGGTTTCTCGCTCGCACATCTCATGAATTGCGATCGCCCATGAACGGCGTCCTTAGCCTTCATCAGCTGATTTTGGCCGATTTATGCGAAGACCAAGCTGAAGAGAGGGAATTCGTTGCTCAAGCGTACGCATGCGGGCAAAAAATGCTGGCTTTGCTAGACGAAACCATCAGTGTATCTAAATTAGAGCATGGTACGACGCAGCTCAATATCCAACCGCTTCAGCTCTCCTATTTGCTGAGTGAGGTGCGCCAGCTAACGCATCTGCACGCTCAAAATCGCAATGTCAAGCTCCACATCGACGATCCCGACTCAGATCTTTATGTTGCCGTTGATCACCGATGGTTTCGGCAGGTTCTTATTAATCTAATTGTGACTCCTATTTATGCGATGGATGGGGGCAGCGTTCGTTTGGTCATCGAGCCTTCACCAACCCCAGACAGTGTGTTTTTAAGAATTGAAGACGATCGCCCCAGTGAAACCTGGAGTGAGCCTCTCGATCTCATGGTGAAGTCACCTGAGCGACTGTCTTCTCCTAAAGCGTGCCTGCAAACTCTGCGCCAAACTACTGACACCAGCAAATTAGCAACCCTCGCGCCTCATTCCACCTCAGGACTGAGCTTGGTGAGTAATCAAATTATCATGCATCTCATGCAGGGTACCTTAGAACTGCTGTCTGTGCCGGTGAAAAACGATCATATGCCACCGGATCGCGCTAATACGATTCAGATTCAGTGTATGATTCCGCTTGCGAAGCCCGATGCTTAACGCAGAGAAAACTCATCAAATTTAATAACGGGCGAATCAGGGTCTCTCGTATCAAATCGATAGCTGCTGACCGTTCCAGTTTTGGTCTCAAGAATGCTAAATGCAGTGATGTCGTCACTGGCGAGATAAGGCATCGGTTCGCCTGCATCATCCAAGAGCGGCTCAAGAGTCGGCATCACCGGGTCTAGGCCATTTGGATCGCCATTGGGAACATAGGTTTCTTGATAGCCGATGGGAATATTGCGCCGTTTACCGTTGAGAAATGCACCATAGGTGTTCCCCACATTAGAGGATTCCAAATAGTGAGTGCCGCTAGGGCTGACGAAGCGATTCCAGATGTGATCATGTCCATAAAACACTAAATTGACTCCTGCTTGCTCAAGCAATGGCAACACATCTCGCGCCAAATAATCTGCATCGAGCGGATATTCATACCGAACGGCTTTGATCGTGTCATCTGGAAAGCGGTCGATAAATTGGATAGGGTCGGTGTAAGCCGGCACCACATTATCCCCAATCGAATGCGCTGGATGATGAAACATCACGACTTTATAGGTCGCTTGCTGGGATTCTGGGCTGTTAAGCTCTGAGACGAGCCATTGATATTGAGGGCTGCCGGGGGCGATCGCCTCAAAGATATGCTGCCCATAGCCCCACTGCTCGGGATCGGCTAGGTGCTCATCCTTTTCACGATATCGCCCTCGATCGTTGGGGCCTAAGCCAGGAACACGCCAGATATTGGTGGCATATAAAACAACAAGGCGAATGTCTCCAAATGAGACAGCGTAGTACTTTGATCCGCCCGTTGGGCTTTGGGGCAGCGTAAAGATTTCTCGATAGGTATCCACGTTGAACGAGTGGTCTTTGATCCAGGCGGCGCGAATCTTCGGATCATTTTGCGGATTAATTTGCTTCGCGTTTTGAGAATAGAGTTGGTCAGCTACATTTCGAGGAATCGGATCATTAAACTGTTCTCCTAATCCTTTTTCCATCGAAAAGCGACCCATCACTTCATGATTGCCAATCGCAGAAAAAAGCGGCGCATATTGGATAATGGCGCCGCCTTTGTAGGTCGTAGTTTGTCCGTCAGGGCCAAGCTGAAAGTTTGTCCTGCCTTGCAAACAGGGAAAGAATGCTTTTCCTTCATTGTCGTCAAACCATTCGGATGCCCGATCGGGAATATTCACCAGATCCCCGGCCTGAAACACCGCATCCACTTGCCCGACCGTTTCGACTACCTTTTGCAAGTTTGCAGGGGTCATATCTTTGGATTGGTGATCTGATGTCAGCAGAATTTTGAGGGGAGTTCCAGGCGAGGGAGAGGGTGCGAGGGTAAAGCGATCGCTACCAACGTACTCTCCATTTTCTCGAACGCTCATCACCCGATAGGGCACTCGGGTATCGGCTGCCAGATTGGTTACGTCGGCTTCATGCCGCCAAATGTCTCGCATTACGGGCTGCTGATAAATTTGCCCGTCTTCGGTCTGGTCACCGACGCGCGATTTCTGATCTTCGCGAGTCCGGCTGAGTTTCGTTGTCGTGGCGATCGCCTTTTGCCTGAACCTTTCACCATAGGTCACATAATGGCGAGCCCCTGCGAATTCAGTAAACCAAACTACGTGGACTGTATCTTGGGTTGGATATTGGAGAAATGGGTCAGTCAACAACCGGGGTGGAGATGACATAAAACTCTGAGCTACCCAATTTGTGATGGCTGCGATGATCAGGGCGATCGCAAGCAAAAGCCCGATTCCTATCACCAGAATACGACCGTTGGAATATCTATCCATAACGTGAGTACTCAGACATTCCTGAGTACAACCTTAAAACGAAACTCCGACCAATATCCTAATCTTGATTTAATGCGATCGCAGCTTGTTCAGAATTGTAAAGCCTATAAAATTGGGAGATTCTAGAAATCTTTAAATCGGTTTACGTATTCACATTCAAATTACGTATTCACATTCAAATGCTTAACTCAAGCACATACCGCTATATCTGAACGCAAACCAATCATGACTAGAACTCTTGCTATTCTTCTTTTTAACGATGTAGAAGTATTGGACTTTGCCGGTCCATTCGAAGTCTTTTCAACGACAGGTCAGAACGAAGGACAACAGCCATTCCAGGTCTGCACCGTCGCAGAAACTCTAGAGCCAATCCTAGCTCGGAACCAGCTCAGCATCAATCCTCAGTATACGCTCGACACCTGTCCTCATCCCGACATCGTGCTGGTTCCAGGCGGGGGCGGCTATCGTGAGACGGGAGAACCCTATGGCACCCGTCGAGAGATGGACAATCCAATTATTCTCGATTGGGTCACGTCGCGCGCTCAAAACACGGAGGTATTGCTCTCCGTATGCACCGGAGCGCTCATTTTGGCAAAGGCAGGTTTACTGGATGGCTTGTCGGCCACGACTCATTTTCAAGCCATGGATAATCTTCGAGAATTAGCTCCTCACACTCAAGTATTAGCAGGCGATCGCATCGTAGATAACGGGCACATCATCCTATCCGCCGGAATTTCTGCCGGAATTGATATGGCGCTCTATGTGGTTGCTAAGCTTCTCAGTCCCTCGGATGCGATCAAAACGGCGACCTACATGGAGTATGATTGGCGACACCCATTAGCTGTTCAAACGTGAGAAGAAACGCCGCACCATAGCACAGACCGAGGGGACACTGAGACGAAGTGTCACACACCCAGGGAACCTAGAATAGAAGAAAGCGACTTGGATCATAGAGTTTTAAATTCGATTCAGTGTCACGCTTTGTTTGATATTCTGCCCTCCCAATGTCCTATGGTTAAGCTACTCTCTTTCGTTTCTCACCAAGTTCGACGCCGCTGGTTTTATGGCCTGATGTCACTGGTCATGTCCTGTACCATTATTGTGGGTACCGCGCGTCCAGCACCGGCGATTCCGTTTTTAGATTTGATTTTTAGAGGCATTCAAGTTATCCAACTCTCGACCCTTTCAGATCGACAAGAAGTGGCGCTGGGTCGACAGATTAATGAACAGTTGGTCAATCAAGAATTTCGGCTCTATGGTGATCCCACCATTAACCGCTATGTTGATCAAATTGGTCAACGCCTTGTACCCTATAGCGATCGCCCTGATATTCCCTATACGTTTCAAGTGGTTCAAGACAATCAGGTCAATGCATTCGCTACGATGGGGGGCTATGTCTATATCACAACCGGGTTGATGCGAGCAGCCGACAATGAAGCACAGCTTGCTAGCGTTGTGGGTCATGAGATTGGGCATATTGCAGCGCGTCACGCAGTCGAGCAAATGAGAGAAGCGGCGATCGCCCAGGGATTGATGACGGCTGCCGGAGTTGACCAAAATCTTGCAGTCAACATTGGCGTGGAGCTAGCCCTGCGTCGCCCCAACAGCAGACGAGATGAGCTAGAAGCCGACCAGCTTGGATTGGAAAACCTGAGACGAGCAGGATACGCGCCATCCGCAATGGTTGCCTTTATGGAAAAGCTTCTCGATCAGGGCGGCTCGCCACCGAGGTTTTTGAGCACTCACCCGGCCACCTCAGATCGCATCGAAGCTCTAAATGTAGCTATTGATCCGGCGACTGCAAATGTAGGAGACGGGCTGGACGAAGCGGCATATACCAGCCGAACTCGCGGCTTGTCATAGATTTTGTCGGCGGTTGGCGTTGAACGTAACAAACCCCAATAAGCCCTGACATCGTTGGGGTTCGCTGTAGCTCAACCCAACCT
>JBNPEG010000198.1:0-9165 GCA_051117555.1 Elainellaceae cyanobacterium
AGAAGTTCGCGTCTTGCGGGGACATACCAGCTTAGTGACGGCTGTGGCTGCTAATCCTGATCATCGCCTCATCATCAGCGGCAGCGAAGACCAGACAGTGAGAATTTGGGGCATAGATTTTTAGTTGGGTCATCCTACAATAGCTGATAGCTATAGTGCTGATAGCCAATCACCAACGCTACACTCGAACCAAATCGCACTTCGGAATCGCACTTCGGAATCGCACTTCGGAAATGGACATGTCTACCCAAGCAACCCCCAATCCTCAGCCAGATGATGCTGTGCTCGGCGACAAGAGTATCCCTAGAACAGGCATCATCTTAGGAGGCTTAGATGGAGTCGAGCGCCGCTTGGCGAGTCCGGTGGTGGAGCATCGTTGTGAAGCCCTCACCGAAGCGATTCAATATGGACAAGGTGGGTTGAGCTTAGTGATTCAAGCGCTTCGCGACCCGTCTGAGCAGGTTCGTCAGGCTGCCTATGCGCTTTTGCACCATCGACCGGAAATCAGAGTCCAGGACGCGGTTAAGCGGTTTTACATCCGCACTCATTATGGTCAGTTGCAACAGGCACTCGCATCCGGACGATGGGAAATCGCCGATCGGGAAACTCGAATCGCTCTATTCCGGGCGTCCGGCAAACTCTCAGATGCGTTGCCGCAACCTCATCCAGGTTGGCTACTAAAATGCTCGTGTTATGATTTGCGCCTGATTGATTACCTCTGGACGCACTACAGCAGTGGACGGTTTGGCTTTAGCGTTCAGCAACGCATTTGGACGCATTGCTTCAACACCTATTGGGATAAGGTCGTCATGTGGAGTTCGTTTGGAGACACCGTCGGCTGGCGATCGCTGAACGTCTTCCTTGAAAAGCGCTGGAAGCGATATCCAGAACTCACCTTCTCTCGCCAGGCACCCGTCGGACATCTGCCCTTTATGGGCGATGAATTTGGCATCTTTACCGTCGAGGCGATCGCCCAGCGACTCGATTTATGTGACAGGGAAGATTCGATACACAATGCTAACGCCCAAACCTGACTAGCATTCTCCACCTATGCATATCGATGCAGGGGAACAGAAATGCAGGGGAACAGAAGAAATGGCCGCTCTACACCCATTTACCCACCACGACGCGGATCGTTCCGTCGGCGAGTGTCTCCTCTTGTTCCACATCAAAGCCCTGCTCTCGAACTGAGGTCATCAGCATGGAATGCGCATACGCTTGAGTGATGTCGTTCACTAAAGTCTGCACATCTGCTTTGACGCCCCACAGATCTGCTACCAGCTCATAGGTTTCTCCGTTAAATCGAAAGCCCACATCATAGCCATTCGACTGGCGAATCACATAATCTGCACTAACACGATTGCCCGCATAGCCCCGCACCTTGGCATGGCGCTCAACCGAATAGCCTAGATCACTCAACGTTTTATACAGAACATCGCCCTGTTTAATTTGAACGGTAATTGTTGAAAAATGTGACATGGTCGCGTTTCGATTTTGGAGGAGGGTCGGCCTACGGGCTCTTGGTTTCTATGAAGGCAGGTGATGCACAGGATTATCCATTCATCCTATCCAAATTTATAAAGGCTGGGCAGCCCCTTCGAAACAAGATCCGGTTCATCCCTCTTCACCTATTCCCAGATATCGATGCTGAGCATACTGCTGCAATTCTTCTAACAGCAGCGAATCCTTAGACGCACTTCGTGCGCCTGCATTTGCTGCCCAGCGCTTAAGAGCATCGATTTGCTCCCGAGAAATCGCAGCGAGTGGCACCGTATCCTCGATTGCCCGAATGATGTCTTCGGTGGTGAAATCTTGTCGGTGTCCGGGGTTGCCACGACCAAATGCCAGATGCATGGCGTCGATCACAACTTGCTCAATCTCTGCGCCACTAAAATTCTTCGACTGTCGCGCGAGGAGGGGCATATCAAAATCGCGCAACCGACTGGGGCGAAGCTTTTGCAAATGCACTTTGAAAATATCCTGGCGCTCTGATTCGGTGGGCAAATTGAGAAAAAAGATTTCATCAAATCGCCCTTTGCGCAACAGTTCGGCAGGCAGAATTTGCACATTATTGGCAGTGGCGACGATAAACACCGGGCTGTTTTTTTCTTGCATCCAGGTAATCAGGCTGGCAAATACGCGCCGACTGGTGCCAGAATCGCCATCTGAGCTGCCCATCATGTTGCCAAAGGCTTTGTCGATTTCGTCAATCCACAATACGCAGGGGGCGATCGCCTCTACGACTTGAATCATCTGCCGCACTCGGCTTTCACTCTCTCCAACAATGCCCCCAAACAGCCGCCCGGTATCGAGCCGCAGGAGCGGGAGCCGCCAATCGTGAGCAATGGTTTTGGCAGAAAGAGACTTCCCCGTTCCTTGAATGCCCACGAGCAGCAATCCCTTTGGATTGGGAATGCCGTAGCGCCGTGCCTCTTCCGTAAACACGTCCTGACGCATGCGCACCCACTGCTTGAGGGCGTCCAATCCGCCGATGCTCTTGAGGGAATCTTGGGATGCAAAAAATTCAAGAATGCCCGTCTGCCGAATCGCCTGCTTCTTCTCGTCTAGCACGCTCCCAATGTCGGTTTCATTCACCTGCTGTTTAGCCGCGATCGCCCGGGCAAGCACCCGCTGAATTCTGGCTCGACTGAGTCCTTGACAGGCTTTCACCAACTGCTCACGCGCCAGCTCAGTCAGATTTAAGCACTCTGGCATCACCTGCTGAGCAATCATTCCCTCAATCTCCGCAGCACTCGGCAACGGAAAATCAATCACCGTCACCTCTTCGGTCAGCTCTGGCGGGAGTTCTAAGGTGTGGCTGAGAATAATCAGGGTGTTGCGCGTCCGTTTGAGTTCGCGTGCCAGGTTTTTGAGCGCCCGAATCACTGGAGTCGTGCGATCGCTCCCGGCATTCCGCAACACCGAATGCAAATCGCGCACCACAAATAGCGTGGGCACCTCATCCGTCGTCCGTGCAATCCGACTCAAGGCTCCCATGATTGTGCCTTTGTCCGCACCATTGTCTGCCCAGCCCTGCACAATATCCCAGAAAAGCACGTGCCGTTCGGGCGATCGCCGCGCAGTCTCTGCTAATACAGCGTCAACGGGTTCTTCTTCAACTGAAACAATGTATAAGAGCGGATACCGCGCTCGAATCAGCAGATCGAGTTCATCAATCAGCGATTGATGGACATTCCCTAACGTAGTGGCGATCGCCTCCGAATCAGAACCATAACGCATCATGAGTTAACACCGAGCCGCAAAAATTATCGCCACCTCCCCAGAATGGCACGGACTTAAGTAACTCTGCATCCGGTCTAAAGCTTCTGCAACAGTTTGTTCATTTCGGGAGGGCGATCGCCACGTCCCCTGCAACGACAAGGGGTCTTACACTCTCGATTCAAGACCATTCAAACTCGATTCAAGACCATTCAAACTCGATTCAAGACCATTCAAACTCGATTCAAGACCATTCAAATCGACTAATGCTTATACGAAATCAATATAGACTTTAGCAAAACTTATATTTCACACCCGCGAAAGCGATCAGACACGCCCATTCATAATAAATGCTTAAGCTGAATAAATATTTAATTAAGCGTTTATTATGAATGAAGCAATCAAATTCGATTCAGGCGCTAGCTTTATTGCCTTATTGACTAACGTTCTCTTGACAGAGGCGTCACACATTACATGTCGCTTGCGAAACACAGGTTTCAAATCCCTAAGGTTTACTGGAGTCCGCGAGTGTCTCAATATTTGAGCAGGTTCATGTAAATCTTTATATTTAAACTCGATTTAATCCTGTGGAAAAGCCCTCAATTTTTGTGGAAAAGCTCTTTAGAATTCGGGGAAATTCGCCCCTCCAATGAGGAGAATCCAAGTAAGTATAAATACTCTGTGAGAAACCAACCTCATTTTCCACACGTTTTCCACAGAATCAGATCACGGGTGAGCTTTAAGCTTTCTTGATCCCCAAATTTTTCCACAATTTCCACAGAGACTACTACTACTATTCAATATATAAAGATCTTTAGAGATAGAGGGCAATCAGGTTTGAGAAAATGTAAATTGAACCTTTTGAGGAGGGGTGATAGGATCTCGTTCCAGGCAGATTTGCACAAATACCTGCACCCGCTTGCGTCTTGATTGCTGTAGCTCCTGAAGCTAAACGCATTGCACTGTTAATCCATCGGATCAGCCCCTAAATCTCATGAAACTAACCTGCGCCCAGAGCGAACTCAATACCCGTCTTTCCCTCATCAGCCGCGCAGTCCCGTCTCGTCCGAGTCATCCTGTCTTAGCAAATGTGCTGCTTCGGGTAGACGCAAAGTCTCAGCAAGTCAGTCTGACTGGGTTTGATTTGAGTTTGGGCGTTCAGACTAGTTTTGGTGCAGACATCGAGTCTGGTGGCGATTTGACACTCCCTGCAAAACTGTTGAGCGATATTGTGTCAAGGCTTCCAGACGGAGACATTACGCTAGATGATGAATCGGGAGATGCGCTAGTTACCTTGACCTCTTCATCGGGGCGGTATCAGGTTAAGGGAATGGGCGCAGAGGAATATCCTGAATTGCCGACCATCGAAGCTGGTGGGGTGGCGTATTTACCTGTTGATGCGCTCATTGAAGGACTGCGCGGGTCGCTTTTCGCCTCTAGCACCGATGAAACCAAACAAGTGTTGACAGGAGTTCATCTAACTGCCGAGTCGGACAGTCTTGAATTTGCGGCAACCGATGGGCATCGTCTCGCAGTGGTGCAAACGGTTAATGAAGATGGCGATTCAGACGAGTCGTCTTCGAAAAAATCAGGGGATGCAAAAGCAGACGGGGTCTTAAACGTTACGGTACCCGGTAAGGCGCTGCGAGAGTTAGAGCGAATGCTTCAGCTCCATCCCTCTTCTGAACCGATTGCCGTTCGCTTTGACCAGGGGCAACTCGTAGTTGAGTGGGCAAATCAACGACTCACGAGTCGATTGTTGGAAGGCCAATATCCCAACTATCGGCAATTGATTCCTAAGCAATTCTCTCGTCAAGTAACGACTGAGAGGCGTTTGTTAATGGCCGCCCTAGAGAGAATTGCGGTCTTAGCCGATCAGAAAAATGGAATTGTCAAAATGAACGTGGATGCTGCAAGTGGAGAATTGACCCTCAGCGTGGATGCTCCTGATGTGGGAAGCGGGCGAGAATCCGTCGGGGCTCAAATTTCCGGAGATGATTTAGAAGCTGCATTTAATGTGCGCTATTTGTTAGAAGGCTTAAAGGCATTCAACTCATCCGAAATACAGATGCAATTCAATACCGCAACCAGCCCCTTTGTGATGTCGCCGCTGGGTGGGTTGAAGATGACGTATTTAGTGATGCCGGTTCAGATTCGGAGTTAGCGTCAGAATGCGATCGCCCCTTTGACCTTTCTGGTTTTTAACTCATGGATCTGATTGCCACTAGCGCCGATATTGCTCTCATCGTCAGAGTTTTAAATGAAATTCTGACAAGTATTTGTCAATTACTCGCCATCTTTATCATTGCGGTGGGGGTGATTCGGGCACTGGTTATCTTTTTGAAAGACTTGCTTTGGAAAGAGCAATCTCCGGAAGCCTTTCAAAAAAGTCGGTTGGCGATGGGGTATTCGTTTTCTCTGGGGCTTAGTTTTCTAGTCGGAGCTAGCATCCTGAAAACCATGTTTTCTAGCAAATGGGATGATATTGCGCGATTGGCTGCCATCATCGCTGTCCGAACGATTTTGAACTATCTGCTTTTCCAGAGCCCTGGACAGAGCCCGTCGCTAGGAAAAGCGAGACCTCAACACGCAGACCCACCCGAAAAAGAGGCGATCGCCAGCTAGCTCGTTATTCAATGCGCCATTCGGTCACGCCGCCTGGTTTATCGATCAGCACAATGCCTTGAGAGGCAAGTTCCTCTCGAATACGGTCGGCTTCTGCGTAGTTTTTAGCTTGTTTTGCGTCTCGTCGCTGTTGAATTTTCGCTTCAATATCCGGCTCCGACAGGGACGAGGATGGGGCCTTGGCTTGATCGGGGGTAGCCTCTAAGCCCAGAACCTGAGCAAGGCAGACTAGAGTTTGCCATTGGGCGCGGAGGGTTTGGGCATCGACCGCAGTTTTGCCCTCATGGGTCAGACGGTTGCTTTCTTTCTGCAACGCTTTGGCAAGTTCAAATAAGACCGCTAGACCTCCAGAGGTATTAAAGTCATCATCCATTGCCTCGGTGAAGCGGATGACAGGCTCGCTATCCTCCGGGACGCGCATCGCCGATGGGTCGCCAAATGAGGCATCCTCGGTGTCTGTCCAGCCGAGTGTGGCTCCCTGTTTGTAGCCAAAGAGCAGACCGTCTTTGAGGGTTTCCCACCCGTTTCGGGCAGAGGCGATCGCCTCATCTGTAAAATCCATCGGCTTTCGATACTGAGCCTGGAGCACAAACAGCCGCAGTGCCATCGGGTCAACACCAGAGGCGAGAAAGGTGCGAATCGTGGTGAAGTTGCCCAGAGATTTTGACATCTTCTCGCCCCCGACATTCACCATGCCATTGTGCATCCAGTAGTTAGCAAGGGGTTTGTGGGTGACTGCCTCCGACTGGGCAATTTCGTTCTCATGATGAGGAAAGACCAGATCGCCGCCGCCCACATGGATATCGATGGTGTCACCGAGGCGATCGCGCAGCATGGCTGAACATTCAATGTGCCATCCTGGACGCCCGGCACCCCACGGCGAATCCCAGGAGGGTTCGCCGGGTCTGGCGGCTTTCCACAAGGCAAAGTCGAACGGATCGCGCTTTTTAGGAGCGTCCGGATCGGCCTCCACTCGACCACTGGCTCCGGCTTTCATCTCGTCGAGTTTACGCCCAGAAAGCTTGCCATAGTCGGAGAAATTTCGCACCGCGTAATACACATCACCATTCGTGGAGTAGGCGGCTCCCTGTTGCTCTAGTTCGTGGATGAGGCGCTGAATGCCGTTGATAGTGTGGGTTGCGCGCGGATAGTCATCCGCCTCGCGGACATTGAGAATTGCCATATCCTCAAAATATGCCTGAGTATATTTCTTGGCGATCGCCTCCATCGTGGAGCCCTCTTGCAGGGCGCGATTCAGAATCTTGTCATCAATGTCGGTAAAGTTTTGCACATACTGCACCGCGTATCCGCGCCATTCGAGATAGCGGCGCACCGTGTCCCACACGATATATGACCGAGCATGCCCCAAGTGGCAGTAGTCATACACAGTGACTCCGCAGCAATACATTTTCACCGTGCCCGGTTCAATCGGGTCAAAGGGGGCTTTGCGACGGGTAAGTGTGTTGTAGATTTGCAGAGTCATACGCCATTCAATTATGACAACCGTTAGACAACCGTTAGATTGATCTTAAGGGGTGAGGCTGATTGACTGACAAAACTTTTTGTAGCGGCAGTTGAAACCAGTCGGCGCAGGTCGACTTTGCTTGTCTAGGCGCGGTTTTAACCGCCAGCCTCCGAATCTTTTGTCAGTCAATCAGGGAGTGAGGGGCGATCGCTCGCGACATCTCGCTAAAATTAGGAAATGCTACGATATGTATTTGTTTTGATGTTTAGGCGAGTGTGTTATGACATCAGCCGTTACTCCTCAGCAATCCAACGCCATGGATGACAAAAAGCATGGTCTTCCGGTCACTATCATCACAGGCTTTTTGGGCAGTGGCAAAACGACTCTTCTCAATCACATTCTGACCAATCAGGAAGGGTTGAAGACTGCGGTATTAGTCAATGAATTTGGTGAAATTGGTATCGATAACGATCTGCTCATTACAACAGGTGATGACAGCATGGTAGAGCTGAACAACGGTTGTATCTGCTGCACGATCAATAACGATTTGATGGATGCCGTCTACCGAGTTCTCGAACGGCAAGATCAAGTCGATTATCTTGTCGTTGAAACGACCGGCCTTGCCGATCCGCTGCCTGTCGCATTGACATTTCTGGGCACAGAACTCCGTGACTTGACTCGGCTCGACTCGATTGTGACGGTTGTTGATTCTGAAAACTACAGCCTCGACTTATTTAACAGTCAAGCCGCGCATAATCAGATCGCTTACGGCGATATCATTCTGCTAAACAAAGTCGATTTAGTGGATGAAGAGCGACTCAACTATCTAGAAACGAGCATTCAAAAGATTAAAGATGGATCTCGCATCTTACGCACGACTCAGGCAAATGTGCCATTGCCGTTAATTCTCAGCGTCGGGCTGTTTGAATCAGACCAATATTTTGGCGTGAGTTCTGATGCTCACGATCACGATCACGATCATCACGAGCATGATCACCACAATCATGATGATCACCACGGCCACGAGCATCATGATCACGAGCATGATCACCACGGCCACGATCACCATTCTCATCATTTAGAGAATGATGGATTTACCTCCATTTCCTTTGAGACAGACAAACCCTTAGCGATTCGGAAATTCCAATATTTTCTAGATAACCAGCTTCCCGATTCTGTGTTTCGCGCAAAAGGGATTCTGTGGTTTGATGAAAGTCCCAAACGCCATATTTTTCACCTCAGCGGCAAGCGATTTACGCTAGATGATGATGAATGGAAGGGGCAGCCTAAGAATCAACTGGTGATGATTGGGCAAAATCTTGATCACGCAATGTTGCGATCGCAGCTTGAGAGCTGCGTATGCGTGCCGTCGGCGAGTCGAGGGCAGGGCTTTGGGAAAAAGTAGTGGAGCTGTCAGGAAACAATGAGGCATCGTGCGATCGCGTGCGTGCGAACGATGCCATCTGGATAGAAAAAAGGGACAGTGTTCCTCCCCTGATTGACTGACAAAAGTTTTGGAGGTTGGCAGTTGCGAAACGTACCTCAGGGTAACCGCGCCTAGTTTTACAAAGTCGGCTGATTCCGCCCACCTACTTACCGAGAAGAGACGCTTTTTTTTTGAAAATGTAGTTTAGCTCACATCCGATCGGTCAGGTTTCTCGATATTCTCTTAATAGAATTAGACGTTTCATGCCAGCGACGTGACCTCCACTGTGCTGGCTTTTTTCTCGGAAAAATTTAACTATAGCGATCCTAAATCGCTTGTTAACTGTGTGTGAGTGGCGGGGCGCCCGCCCCACCGCTCAAAATCCATCTGGGATTGCTGTATTCTTTGAGGGCGGTTTAGAGTGACGCCT
>JBNPEG010000173.1:0-9159 GCA_051117555.1 Elainellaceae cyanobacterium
GCCGACCGCAGGCCCACCGCCTCACTTCAAGGACTATGACGACTATCAAGAATTCATCCACCATCTCATCGAAACTAATATTACTGACGATCCTACCAAGGTGTATTGGGATATTCGCCTATCAGAACGCTTTCCTACCGTGGAGTTTCGAGTGGCAGATATGTGCAGTACGGTGGACGAAACGGTGATGGTTGCCGGTATTATTCGTGCCCTATGCCAGACCTGCTATCAAGACTTTCACAACAAGACCGCCTATCCTGAGATTCGCTCAGAGTTGCTCAAAGCCGGAATGTGGCAAGCTGCACGCTATGGCATCGAAGGCGAGTTAATCGACTTTAAAAACCTCCGCTCAGTTGCCGCCACTGACTCGATTCAGTCTCTGCTGAGCTACATTCGCCCTGCTTTAGACGACCATGGCGATTGGGACACGGTAAGTCAGCAGGTCAACCGAATTTTCACCCACGGTAACAGCGCCCAACGGCAGCGACACCTCTATCAAACCACCGGCAACTATCACACTCTCGTTGATTACCTGGTTGAGCAGACGAAGCAGGGGATCGTCTAAAGAGTCAGCAATTCCCACGTCAAAGGATGGAATCTTTGAAATGATAATTGCGACAGATTGAGAGGACTAAGCCTGACAAAGCTCATCAGCCGTCTTGCCTTCTGGCAATTCACTCTCAGTAAATCCGAAGGGTCGGACTAGATTCAAATGGTCTTCAGTGCCGACAAATTCGTTCAACTGTTCATTAAACGCATTGCGGAACTCTTCATCCTCCTTACGGAAGCCAAATGCTCCATATCCCTTGATTTCCTCTCCATCAATAACGGGATCGCTAAATGGTTCTGCCCGCTCGACGTCTCCACTTTTATCTTTGTCTACCAAATCTTGCACGGTGAGAGATGTTCCGGCGTAGGCATCGACGCGCCCAGCCTTGACAGCTTCAACCGCACTCGGCGCATCGGGGAGAATTTCAACCTGATCGGCAGGAATGCCGGTCGCCTCAGCGTAGCCTTGCTCAACCGTGCCAGCGACTACGCCCAGCGTGATATCTGGGTTATTGGCAATATCTTCGTAGCTGGTCACGCCTTCAGGATTGCCTCGTTGTACGACCATCCCTTCACCGATGCCATAGCTCGGGTCAGAGAAGAGAATTTGTTCACAGCGATCTGGATTGATATACATTCCAGCGGCAATCATATCGAAGCGACCCGCTTGCAGCCCTGGAATCAGCGAACCAAATTCAGTTAATACGCCCTCAATTTCGTTGATGCCCATTTCAGCTAAGACTTCCTTAGCAATTTCGGGGGCTTCGCCCGTGATTTCACCCGTTGCGGTGTCTTGATAGCCATAGGGTGCTTCATTTGCATAGCCAATTTTGACAACTCCCGACTCCTGTACTTTTTCTAGAGTCGAGCCGCCCGCTGATGACCCGCCGCTACAGGAAATGATCAGAAAAGCAGCGGCGATCGCCAGCGTAAACAGGGTTATAATCCGCGTCTTAAATCGAGACATAGACATCATTGGATTGATTCTCCTTTTCATAGTTAGTGAGATAACACAGCATAGTTGGGGGTGACTGGCTCTAACGGCTCAACCTGCCGAGCAGCAATGAATTCGGGTCTGGGCTTCAAGCCGCAAAACGGTTCGACCAGCGCATTTTGCACGCTGTTATAGACGAAAAAGACATTACTGCGCGGATCAGGTGAAATATTGCTGTTTGACCCATGCATGGTGTTGCAATCAAAGAAAATGACGGAACCTGCCGCACCTTTTGCAGACACCATGCCTCCTTGCTCAACTAAAAATTTCAAAGATTCTTCATCGGGTACCCCATACTCTTGCTTTTTCAATGACTGTTGATAGTGATTTTCGGGTGTTTCACCCATGCAGGACACATAGTGCTTATGAGACCCCGGAATCACAATCAGCGGACCATTAAACTCGGTATTTTCGGTCAGGGCGATCGCCACACTAATCGCTCTCATGCGCGGCATGCCGTCTTCCATGTGCCACGTTTCAAAATCAGAATGCCAGTAAAATTCTTTACCCACAAACCCTGGCTTGTAGTTGATTCGCGATTGATGGATATACGCGCGATCGCCCAACAAATAGTGAATGATATTGAGAATTCGCGCATCTCGCGACAGTAAGCTAAACAATGGACTCAACTGATGGGCCCGAAAGATCGACCGCACTGCACCGCTTCCGGGTTCAGTAATCACTTCATCATAGGCTTGAAGCTCAGCCGACGCTGCCATGCGCCGAAGTTCTGCACGGAAGATGGCAACGTCAGTGTCATTGAATAAACGGTCAATGAATAGAAAGCCGTTGTTGCTATAAAACTCGGCTTGGTCTGGCTTGAGTCCGACGGTGGGTGCTTCGTTGCTATACAGAACTGGATCTTGGCGATCGATAATCGACTCGCTGCTGCGACGGGATAGATAGACATCCTGGGCTAAACTCATAGGTGCTCCTGATGAAGTCTGCAATTATGCAACGGAAGGTGCTCTCGTCCTGAAAAAGAGGTTAGGCATCAATGGCCTCCGCTTCTGTTGGATAGGTTCCGTGGGCATCGTGAACTTCTTTACCATGCAACGGCGGAGTAAACACACATGCCATTCGCATTTGAGTGGCAGCTCGCAAAATATGGGCATCGTGCTGGTCGAGCGCATATAGCGTACCCACCGAGATCGGATGAATCCTGTGATTCGCTAGATCTTCAATCTCACCGCGTCCCTCGATGCAGTAGACCGACTCCAGATGGTTTTGATACCACATGGGCAGTTCTGCCCCGGCATAGATCGTGGTGATGTGAAAGGAGAATCCCATCTGGTCTGACTTGAGCAAGAGCCGCGTGCTTTCCCACTGTTGAGTCACGACCCGCCGTTCAGTTTGTTCGGCATCTTGTAATGTTCTAACAATCACAGTACGACCACTCTACTAACAGCTATCCCATTGAAATACTGCATGATTTAAGCTACGACGCTGTTCCTAGATTTGGAATGCGTTTACTGACCTTGGCATAACGGTAGTTGAGTGACAGACGGTTTTCGACCCACCGAATCCCAGCCGCCGAAATCAAGCTCAGCACTAAAAAGATTAATCCTACTAAGGTCAGGGGTTCGAGATAGCGAAATGTTTCAGAGCCAATAATTTTTGCGGTTTGCAGTAGCTCTAAAACGGTGATGGCAGAAAGCAGCGGCGTGTCTTTGAACATAGCAACGAGGTAGTTCCCCAACGCTGGAATCACGGGTGGAATGGCCTGGGGAATGATGATCAGTCTCAGTCGCATCGAAGGAGGCATCCCTAATGCCATTGCAGCTTCCCATTGCCCTTTTTGAATGCCGTCTAAGCCCGCCCGATACACCTCGGAGGTATAAGAGCTATAGTGAATGCCAAGTGCAATCACGCCGCAGAGGAACGGAGCCAGGGTAATTCCAAAGTCTGGCAGAACAAAAAACAGGAAAAAAATCTGCACCAGCAACGGAGTATTGCGAATAAATTCGACGGCTCCAGTGACGGTCCATGACAGCCACTTTTGCGAGGAACGACGGGCGATCGCCAACACCAACCCCAAGGTAGCTGCCAGCAGCATGCCTAAGATCGTGGCTTGAATGGTGATAATCGTGGCTCTAGCCAACTCTGGCAGAATGGATAGGGCAAATTCAAAATCAAAGTCCATCCTAGACTCCTCCTCGGTCTAAACCGTAACTGAGGCGACGTTCAAGCCATTTCATGCCGGTTGAAATGACTATGGCGATCGCGAAATAAAGCACCAGCAGTAACACAAAGATCTCCCCCGTTCGCAGGGTCGCAGATCGAAGCAACTGCCCCTGAAAGGTGAGATCGGTCAACGTGATCAGCGACACGAGGGATGTGCCTTTCAGCAGTTCGATCAGTAAGTTAGTGAAGGGAGGCATCATGCCCACCAAGGCTTGAGGAACGATAATCAGCCCCATGGTTTGCACTCGATTCATACTTAGTGCCGCCGCCGCTTCGTGCTGTCCTTTGGGAATAGTGCTAACGCCCCCCCGAAACACTTCCGCCCCGTATGCGCCAATATTGAGCCCTAACCCAATAACAGCCGCAAGAAATGGAGTCAGCTCGATTCCAAAGGCAGGCAGCGCAAAAAACAGCCAGAATAGTTGCACCAGAACCGACGTGCCGCGAAAAAATTCGATATAAACGGTTGAAATCGCTTGAAGCGGCTTCAGCTTTGACACCCGCCCCCATCCTGCGACGAACGCCATAACCGTCGCCAAAATAGACGCAAAAAAAGTCACCTTAATGGTGGTCACCATTCCCGCCAACAGGGGAGGGATCAGGTCAAAAAATTGCATGATGGCTTTTACCCGCTAAATCGCCACACTTGACTGAGATACTTCGCATACCATCCCTCTTGCAACATGAAAAGATAGTGCTTCACATGCCTCCGAATACAAGAGCGGAGAATATTGCAACGATATCTCTATCTCAGTTCGTTAACCGTGGCCAGATTATTGCTCAATAAGAACATAATGTCGCCAATGTAACGAACCAAATGTGCCGTAACTGTACCAAGTGCGACACCTTCAGAGTGTGATTGATTAAACAAAATTAATCTGTTTAGGAAAGAATTAAGATTGGAGATGCGGTGAACTATCACTCGCAATCACGGCTACGCAGTCGCCTCGCTCGACATGACCGGGAGATCGCCGACAAATCAGAATTCCTGACCAGTGACTTCTGAGCACAACGGGCGATCGCCCCAAATCATCTAGAAAATGAATCTGCCCGGTGGGTTGCCCGTCGAGAATCTCTGCACCCAGGTCGCAAAATGGCTCGTAGATGCCGTCAGCCGTTGCTGTGACATAACATGCCGTATCGGGGACTTCCATCAATCGTGGGGGTTGGGGGGCGATCGCCTGATCAGTTTTGAGAATTCCTAAATGGCAGAGTAAATTTAGAAGTCCAGTTTCGGCAACCGCGAGCGCCTCTACCGAAACACGCGCTGCTCCTGCCAGTTCGGTAGTAAGAAACAGGGTGCCCGTGTCTTCAACTGCCGAATCAAACATCCCATCCGTATCTAACTCGCGCAGCAGCAAACCAATCGGCGCACCAAAAGCATTCAAGGCAGCCAACGTTTTTTCCATCATGGCGACATCGTCGAGATAGTGCATGATGATGCAGGGCACAAATTCCAAGGAATAGCCACCAGAATGCATATCAAGCACCACGTCGCACATCGGCAGCAGCACATGATAGACATAGTGGGCAATCACCTCGGTCATCGTGCCGGTGCGATCGCCCGGAAAGACTCGATTCATATTTTTGCCATCAATGGGCGATAACCGCTTGCCTGCCATCACCGCAGGAAAGTTGAGCGCGGGCAATAGAATGATACGCCCCTGAATCGTGCTTGCATCTAGATCGCGGCTCAGTTTTGCCAGCGCAATCGGTCCTTCATACTCATCGCCATGACTGCCACCGCTTAGCAGTATCGTGGGGCCACTGCCGTTTTTAATCACTGCGATGGGCATTTGCATCGCCCCCCATGCAGATTCGTTCCGAGAATAGGGAATCGACAGATAACTAATTTGTTTACCGTCTTGTTCAAAGTTGATGTCAGTGCTGATTCGAGAAATTGGAATTTGCTTCATGATCATATAGCGGTATGCACTTAGGTTAAGTACGGCGGTGTGGGGCGCGGCGCGCCCCACACCGCCGTTTCTGTGCTTGAGGCAATTGCAAATTGCTACAAAAGTAATGGATCATTAAAGTAATAAAAGGCTGAACAAAGGGGGATTGGAAATGAGCGATCGCCCCTTTCCAAGTTTTTTACACCGAATACAAGTACCAATCTAGTTCTAGCGGGGTTACATAATCGTTGAACGTGCGATATTCTGCCCATTTGCACTGACCATACACAAAGCAATAGTCTTTACCAAAATAGGTAGGCAAAATTCTGCCTTGATCAAATGCTCGTAAGGCATCTTGCCACGTGCGCGGTAGGCTTGGCGGATATTGATCATAGGCATTGCCGTCTGCAGGAAGGGGTGGTTCAGACTGATGCGTAATTCCATAGTCAATCCCCGCCAACATAGCTGCAATCACTAAATAGATATTGGCATCCGCCCCAGGGACCCGATGCTCAACCCGAGTCGCATCCGCCCCGCCCATCGGCACTCGCAGCGCTGTCGTGCGATTATTGAGCCCCCAGCAGGGTGCGAGCGGCACAAAGGCTCGGTCTTTGTATCGTCGAAATGAATTGGCATTGGGCGCAAATACTGCCATTGATTCAGGCATTACCTGACACAGCCCACCAATCGCCCAGTGAAAGATTTCACTGCCGAGCGGTGTTTCATCGGATGCAAACACATTCTTGCCGTCCTCATCCATGAGGCTAATGTGAACATGCATGCCGCTACCCGAACGCAATGCAAACGGCTTTGACATAAAGGTCGCATCCATGCCATGCTGCGCAGCAACGCCTTTTACCACTCGCTTGAACATGACTGCCTTATCAGCAGCATCCAGCACATTCGGCAGATGATCGAGATTGATCTCAAAATGCCCGGACGCCGACTCAGCAACAATCGTGTGGGTTTTAATGCCCTGCCCATCACAGGCTTGCACCATATCTTGAAGGATGGGCGATACATCATCCAGCTCACTCATACTATAGACTTGGTTTTGCTGCTGGCGTCTTCCGGTGAGGAGCGATCGCCCCGGTTGCAGGGCCCCATCCGCATCGCGTTCTCGATCGAGCAAATAAAACTCTAGCTCAACGGCAACCATCGGATGCAATCCCTTTGCTTCAAGGGTTTTGAGAACCGTAGCGAGCACCTGTCGCGGATCGGCAAAAAAGCCTTGTCCATTCGGTTCTACCATCGTCGTGAGGACTTGAGCGATCGCCTGATTTGACCACGGCGTGGGTGCCAGCGTATGAGGAATCGGAATGCAAAGACGATCGGCTTCCCCTTCTTCCAAAATAAATTGAGTGTCATAGACAATTTCGCCCTGCACATTCATCGAAAACATTGACCCGGGTAGACGGATTCCCTCCTGCAAGACTTTATCTAGCATCGAGACATGAATCCGCTTGCCGCGCAGAATTCCGGATGTGTCGGTAATCAAGACATCAACGGCAACAGTATCCGGGTAGTTGTCCAAAAAGGAAGTAGCGGTGTAGGAATTCGCCATCATCATACTTTCTCAATCGGTTACAAATAGCTTTCGTTCAAAACCAAAGAACGACTCACAGCCTGTTTCAGTGACACGCACCGTTTCCGACAGTGCCATAATGCCAAGTCCTGGAATTTGAATCCAAGGAATCAGATGAAAGGTCATGTTTTCTTCGAGCAGGCGTGTTTCAGCAGGCTGAAGGCTGAGAATATGGCCTTCTCCCCAATCGGGTGCAAACCCGATACCAATCGAATAGCCTGACCGGGTCGCTTGCCCAGCTCCGATGGAGTTGCTCGCAAGGATGGAGCGATTCACCGCATCTGCTTTTGCCGCCGTAATTCCAGGTTTTATGGTATCAATGGAGGCTTGCACCGCTTCAAGTACGATCGCCTCTGCCTGCTTTAATCCGGCAGGCGGATCGCCCACATAAACTGTCCGCATCATCGCGGTATGATATCGCTGCACGCAGCCGCCAATCTCCAGCATAATGCAATCGCCCGCCTCGATTTTGCGTCCTTCCCAGGTGGCATGACCGATGAGCGCCCGAGGACCTGATGCCACAAACGGCGAAATAGCCGGATACTCCCCTCCTGCTTTATACATTGCATGATGGATGTCTGCGGCAATGTCATTTTCGGTCACGCCAGATATAGATGCTTCGATGCCAGCCCGCATTCCAGCTTCAGTGGCGATCGCCGCCCGTCGCATAACGTTGATTTCATCGGCTGACTTGATAATCCGGTCTTCTTCAACCAGCCCAGAACAGTCTACAAACGTGGCGGATGAGCAGATTGCCATGAGCTTTTCTTGCTCAAAGCTGCGAAAGAAATATCCCTTGCGATCATACCCGATGCGACACTTTGACAAGCCAAACTCTTCAAGGGCGTGATAGAGCTTTTCAATGGGGTCTTCTGTATCCAGATACGGACGGCTATGTTCAACCCACGTGCGAGTTTGAACGTTAGAATCTTCCAACAGGCGCACCACCATAAACGGATCGCCTTCTAGGGGGACAACCAGTGCCTGAAAGTAATAGTAGCCAACCGTCTGATACGTCGTGAGATAGTGCAATCCTTCTGGATCGGTGACAATCAACGCTTCGACCCGATGTTTTCCCATGCGTCGCCTCAGATTGTATAACCGACGCTCATATTCCCTCATAGGAAACAGCAAATCGTCCCGTCGTCGCATAATTAATGTCACTCCACACAGCAATCTAGAGCAGATATGATAGCGCGTACTACTGATCGACTTGTGCGATCGCAGACCATCGCAAAGATTAGCAAAGATGCGATCGCACGACTGTGACGCTCACCACAAGTTGTCACACTCTGACACGACCTTCGCGCTAGTCAGGCTTGCCCCGGATTAAGTTCGGCATCCAGTCGCACATCCCAAAACACGGCTTCAATCTTGTGCCCATCGGGATCGCGAACAAAGCACCCATAGTAGGGTTCACCATAGTCAGGTCTGGAGCCTGGAGCACCCTCATCAGAGCCGCCAGAGGCTAATGCGGCGTCATAAAACGCACGAACAGCGTCTTTACTGGGGGCAATAAAACCAATATGAGTCCCATTGCCGACTGACGCGGGTTGACCATTAATGGGTGTTTGCCCCAAAATTCGGGGTATTGTTTGCCATAGGCGATCGCTCCGGGATGCTCCATGATCCGCTGACACCCCAGGTGAGAGATCACCTTGTCATAGAAGGTAACGGCGCGTTTAAACTGGTTAGTGCCAATTGAAACATGTGAGAGAATGCTGGGATTATTATCCATCATCTAAATCCTCCGGTGATTGATAGGCGTGCTGACGTACAGTGCGACCTGAGTTCTCAAACAGCAACTGCACAATAATAGTATAAATGTACTTTTACGAGGGGCGATCGCCGCTTTTTGAATGGAAATCCTAATGTCAAGACAACGTAATGTAAAAATCTGTCAAGATTTGCGACTCCTGCATCATTTGGCGAGTTTTCGGAGAGATTCTTGG
>JBNPEG010000247.1:0-9038 GCA_051117555.1 Elainellaceae cyanobacterium
CAGAGAAGCTAGAAACATCTATTCAAGTACAAGTGAGCGATCGCGGGCGAGGCATCCCAGCAGATAAGTTAGAAAGCATTTTTGGGCGGTTTCAACAGGTCGATGCGTCAGATTCTCGGCGGCGAGGTGGAACGGGCTTAGGGCTTGCGATTTGTAAAAGTATTGTCAAACAGCATGGAGGCAAGATCTGGGTTGAAAGTGTTTTGAATGAAGGAAGTACTTTTTCCTTTACGATTCCAGAATCAGCTCCTATTCAAGATTAGCCATAGATTTAATAGCATCTGTAATTTCAGCAGGGCTTGGCAATAATTTCAGCCCACATTCCGCAGGTTTCAAACCAGAAGGTAGTATTTCTGGCAAGCGGCGCCCGCCCCACCACTCACACACAATTCACAGGCGATTTAGGATCGCTCTATAGGAGAGAATCGGAGAGACGCATTCCTAATTGAGATAGACCTCGCCGCTTTCTTGAATAGTAATGGCACTATCGTCCTCACCTAGGCTTGTCGTTTCATCTAGGATGACTTCTAAAATGCCGGATTCCATGTTGAATTCGGGACTGGCCGTCAGCAATCCATTATCGGGGCGAGTAAAGGTTACCGTCACTGGGGTTTCTATATTTCGCAGCACTGCTTCGTTCCCGCCCTCAAGCATCCGCTGCTCAGTATCACCGATTGACTGATATGAAACCGTTGTTCCGGTTTGGTTGATAAGGCGAATATCCACCGATGCTGGGCTGGTAGTAATCGTGGTTACAGGATTTTGAAGAGTCTCAGGAGATGGGATCACGGGCGGTTGACTGCCTGGTTCAGCAACATCTCGATTTCCTACCGCATTGGGAGGGCATAACGGCGGGGCAGGGATATTGGAATTGAAGGGTTCTTCATAGTAAAGCGATGGGCACGGATTAACCTGAGCAATGCGAGATTCAGCATTTACCCGAGTTGCTGTCATCGGATAAATCAAAATGCCACTCGACACGATGCCGAGTAATCCAACTGGAACTATCCGATCAAAGTGACGACGTATGGTTATGTTCGTTTTCATGGTGTTCTCCAGGTTTATAGCTAAATTTATGGCTGATTTATCTTTGAAGTTTTCAAAACATTGGGTGGGTCACGCGTTTCCCACCCAACGATGCAGCTCACGTGACCCCAATCAATAAAATTATTTCTTTGAATTTATCTACTGGACGGGTTTGAAATCAGACTTGCTAGCGCCACAGCTTGGGCAAACCCAATCATCGGGAATGTCATCAAATGCCGTTCCGGGCTCGATGCCACCATCCGGATCGCCCTTTTCGGGATCATAAATATAACCGCATACGGTACATTCATACTTCTGCATTTTGCATCTCCAGGATTTCTATACTTCGGCAATAAATAGTGTCAAGGCTACGCTATCAACATTTATTAAAGTGCTACATCGATCGCAGGAAAGAGATAATTTTCAAACGTCTTGCCTTGAAAACGTGATTAATAAGTAGAGGGGTCACTCCATTTATCATGCTGCTTATGCCTCTAGATAGAGGTGTCTCTGAGGGTTCCATAACTCCCGGTAGAAGCACGTATCGTCGAATCTGAGATACACCTATATCAGAGTCTAAATCAGAGTTTGGACAGAGTTTGAAAACACTGCTCCGACGATACTGACTCGACGACTATAGTTCATTGAGCAAGCTATTCCTGATGGATTGGCAGCAATGCTCCTATTCGTATACTTTCTTCCCCTAACCAGATATAGATCAATGCGTAGTTTTCAACGCTATTCATCTCAGCAACATGACGAGACGCAACAACCCCCTAGTCACACTAATTCTTCATCTGCATTACCCGATCTGACTCAACCCTCCTCTACGCCAGCAAAGCCACCCGCAGCAGGAGAGTGGGCGTTTTTGATAGGGTTTATTGCGATCGCCTGGACAATCACGTACGGGGTCAAAGCCGTTTCGTTGAAGCGACTCCGAGATTGGTATATGTCTCGGAGTCCGCTGGGTCAAATACCCTGTTCAAACTGTCGATTCTTTAATCAGAGTCCTTACTTAAAGTGTGCTGTTCATCCGACGCGGGCATGCACGTCAAAGGCAGTTGATTGCTCCGATTACTGGTCTAAACATACGGACAAGTTTTCGAGAAAGTGAATGCATGCTCTTGGTGGCTGAGCGAGATATCCCGTCAGGAGGAACCAATCCCGAACTTTAGCAATCCCAAATGATTTGTAAGAATTTCCAGCGCGAGCGTCTCGTTTCTTCGAATGGAGAGGTGTTGCCAACGCGGGCAAGATGCCCGCACTCCCATTTCATGAATGATTCAAGATTGCTATTGAAAGATTGCTATTGATTATTAGAATCCTAGTTTGAGAATTGGGCTTGAGACTCTGTAGTATCAGTATCAGAGTAGTATCAGACGTGTAGATTTTGAGGTAGCCCAATAAAACTTTTAAGTCCCTAATTTTGGGGACTTAAAAGACTAGCGTTGGAAGCTTTATGTCAGCGTGTTAGCCCATATTTAGCTCATATGGTAGATAGCCCACTCGTGAATACCGTGAGGATTGAGAACCGACTCTGCCTTACGAATCTCTTCATCATTTCCTTCAACCATGACCAAATATTCGCCTTTAGACACCAGGTCATGATAGATCTTTGCCCGGTGTTCTGGAACGCCCCAGCCGATGAGTCCACCGAGAAGGCCGCCCCCGGCAGCACCAACTGCACCCCCGACTACAGCAGTCGCAAATGCATTGGCAGCGAGGCTTCCGAATGCTAGTACTTGACCTGCACCCGGCAAAAGAGCCAGTGCCGTTGTGGTCACGCCTAATGCTTCAAGTGCACCAATAACGGCACCTCCAACGCCTCCTGTGACTGCACCCGTTCGGGCACCGCCTCCGGCGTGATTACCTTCTGAATCCTTAAGATGCACGCCTGCAATTTGGCGATCGCCCTCTTGAGTCTTTGCAACAACCGATACTTGTCCCATCGGAAAGTTGGCATCTTGTAAAGCTTGAATCGCGCTCTCAGTCTTTTCACGAGTTGGAAATACACCCGTTGCATGTCGTTCGGATTGGCGAGTTGGCATCAATAACCTCCTATAATTTTGCTTTAACAGTAATGAATACTACAATCTATCAACTGACGATTGATCCCATATCGTACAGAACTCTGACCATTAAACGCCTAGAGACGCTTGGCCTTAAAAACGATTGTGAGTAATGGCAGTAAAGCTTTTAGTAACCTATGATTAGTTACTTTCAATAATTACTTTCAGTTATATGCTCCCAAACTATGCCCTGTGATGTCATCAACCTATCGAAACATTTTCTATAGCTATCTCAGGGAAGCTTAAAAATATCCATAAGAACCGCATCTGACGCGATCCGCCGAATCGGATTGGGTGAATCATAGACAACGAGTAGCGCTTGTGATTCTCCAATAGCCGGTATCAGGGCAAGCCCTTCGGCATGATCCCATCCGATAGTAAACGGGAGGTTGAATAGTAGTGTTAATTCATCTGAATCTTGGTCGCAGAGCGAGTTATCTGAGCGTCCAAGCGCCTCTTTTAGACGAAACATCTGCATCGCTCCTTCAAGATCCATGGTGGGTCCAGCGAGAATAATTAGGTCTTCTCCATCTAGACATAGTTCCCGAATTCCTAGCCCATTCAGGTTCACAAAATGTTTCCTGTAGGGCTGTCCTGAATTACCAATGCTCTTTAGAACCAGCGTATCAGCGTCGGCTGCTTCAATCTCGAGCTCCAAAATAATAGCCCATCCACGCAGTACTGGCCCTCGCAGTCCTAAAAAAACCGTGTCGCCGTAAACTGCCAACCCTTCGATATCTAGCCCGTTATCTTTGCTAGGAATCGAGGCAGAAATGATAGATCCCAGGTGTTCATCTGTCTTCAACGCATCGATTAAGATATTGCCGTCTGCCGTCTTTTTGAGACAGGCGGCTGTCAGCGTCTGGTTTGGATCATCAAATAGAGAACAGGACTTGAGCAACTCGCCGTTAATAACCGGAATGCGCCCTAAAAGATATCGATTCGAGTCTGTCTTGATTTCGGTGAGGCGTTCAATATCTTTTTCGACTGTTTTGCCTTTTGTTTTATTGCGTTTTTTGCTATGAGACCCCGTAAACCAGAGATAGGACTGGGCAAAATCCATCCCTTCAATATCGGCTTCATCGTCTTGATTAAACAGTTCGATGAAATCTCCTAAAAAGAAAGACTTATGGTTGCCATAGACGTAAGGTTCGATGAGTGACAGACGCTCAATCGTGAGAAATTCATCTGAGCCTACCCATAAACTTCCGTCAGGAGTGCGAGCAGTAGCAGATAGTTCTTCTAGTAGATCGTCAGACGTATCTCCAAAACGCAGAAGAAGACGACTCAGCAAAAACGGATCCGACATTAAAGGCTAGCTCCTGAATTTAGTTTAGTTTACACTTAATCCATAAACGCCTCAAGAATGCACCTAATGGGCTCTTGAGACGTTTATTTAGCTAGTGCTTGAGGTTGCGCTTACAAGCTGTCTGTTTTACCCGTTTGCGATTGATCGGGAACAGAACCAACCTCGCTATAGCCCATGTCGGATGCGATCGCCCGAAATACTGAGATTTGCTCTTGAAATTCAAGCTGCTGAGTTTGGTCGAGCAGTTGACTAATAGCATCGGTCTTGGGGTAGTCGCTGGGCAAATCAACCACTGTTTCACCCATGGCGCGTGCCCAGCCATACCAAACCATCAGCCGATTGTTGACAGACAGTGCACCATAATAGCGGGAATATTCGGTGTCTTCCTGATTGACGATTTGCCGCATGATGGCAAGCTGATCGTCATCAGAGAGCTTATAAAATGTACCCAGTAGGACAGGTGCCAAATTTGGATCAGCTGCCGATGGGGCTGCCGGAGTAATAGAGTCTCCCATTTTTTCGTAGACCCAATAAAACCAAGCAAGCTTATCGTCTGTATTCAGATTTTCAAAGCTTTGAAAAATTTTCTGCTCAGACTCTTTGAGATAGTCATAGAGCTTGTTTGTAGCTGTCGATGACATAAAATACTCCTCCTTGAGGAATGCATTATTTAGAAGATCGGGGATACAAAATTATCTAAATTGATGGGTTGATTGATTCAATGCGGTATGAATCAAGGAATGCCTTGCAAGTTTCTTAAAGGTAAACCTAATGAAAGAGAGATATTGAAATCTGGCTGCCTTCAACACGGGGCATTAATAATAAACAGAAACAGAAACAAATATCCACTCCAGCGATCGCCCACTCTGACGGCTATGGCCTATGATCTGCAAGACTACTCATACTGTTTGAATGTTAAAATCACTCCGATTTATCTACCAAACCTTCGCCACCACATTACAGGTTGATGGGGATCATCAACGTCGACCTCAAGATAGATTCAGGACTACGACGAAAGTACTATAATCAATTTTGCTCGGTGTTTTCGTTAGCGGAGCGTTGCATTGGCAGCCACTGTTTTGGAATAATAGATGCCTGTTTCTCTGGGCTAGACGGCTTTGTCATCCACCAAGCCCAGGCGATTAAAACACCTTGAAATGGTAAACGAATAGCCTGGAAGATAGGTGAATCGGGAATGCCATCAATATGGATGTGATTAACAGCCATGTTGATATTGGCAGGAAATACTGCAATAAAAAGTAAGATCAAGCCCCACGCTGCCGCTTGGCTAACTGGCGGAATGAGCAACCCAATAGATCCCAGGATTTCAAAGACACCACTAATGTAAACAAGCATGAGTGGATAGGGCAGGAAGGATGGCACAATTTTGACAAAAGGCTCAGGCACAGCAAAATGCAAGATGCCTGGTATCAGAATTGAAATTGCCAGAAAAACTCGGAGGATTTCTTTTCGGTCTTCGTCTGCAAAAAAATCTTTGAACGCCATAGGAATCATAGAAAGTAGTTGCTGTAAGTCTTCATCATATCTAATCAAATCGGCGGAGCGTTAGCCAGACAGCTTAGGACATGACTCTTAATGCAGAAGACTAAGCGAGGAAAGCTATCCAGCGTGCGATCGCCCAGAGGGCTGTAGCGATTGCTATAGAGCGCAAACAGCCAGTTCTTTCCTCAGACAGATGAGTTCTATCATGAATTGGAACGCAGCCGAGAAAAGCTGGGATTGTCCTTGTCACGGGTCTCGCTTTGACGCAAATGGGGCAATTCTTCATGGCCCGGCAGTCAAGAGGCTAGAGCAGCAGTCCATCCCAACGAGCACTCCATAAACGGTAGCGGAATTAATCGACGCCACCCAGCATGATTGCGATAGGCCGGCTGGACTTAAATTCATTGGCAAATAAAATAATAGCAGCGGTCATAGGTACGCCAATAAACGCCCCCGGAATTCCCCAGACCCACCCCCAAAACACAATAGAAAATAGGGCAACAGAAGGAGATAACTTGAGATATTTACCCTGTAACTTAGGATCGACAAAATTACCTAGAACGGTTTGAAAAATCGCTAAACCCACTAGGGTTGCTGCTCCGATCGCGGGTCCCTGAAATAATGTAGCAATCAGAGCTGGGGTGATAGCTGCAATAATTGACCCCAATGTAGGGATAAAGTTGAGAATAAATGCAAGTAACCCCCAGACAAATGCTAGATCCACGCCGAGTAACAAACACCAGAGTGAAGTACTAATTCCAGTCAAAAGGCTAGTGAAGGCGACGACCACAAAGTAACGACGGAGCTTTTGACCCATGTTAGAAATGGCATGAATAATACGATCCCCCACACCATCGGGAAAAGCACGTTGGGTGCGATCGCGATATTTGCTTGCTTCTAGTAGCAGCAAAGACAGAAAGGAGGCCACCAGGATCAGCAAACTAAGCAGTCCCAATAGCGACTGAACACTGCCAACTGCCTGCTGGAGTAGTTCTACAATCGCCCCTCTAGCTTGCTCTCCCCCCCCAGTGGGTAAGCCATAGCTCTGCAGCCAGCCACGAATTGATTGAACCACGCTTTGCAAGCGGTCAGCATACTCAGGCAACTTAGGCTCTATTAAATCTAAGCTAAGCTCAACAGCTCCCAAAAAAATACCAACAACGCTTGCTAACACTACCAGCACAATGAACATACTGAGCCATTTTGGTAGGTGCCGTTCTAACCATTTTTGTAGCGGATCAGTCAACACTGTGATGAAAAAAGCAAACGCCACTGGCATCGTCACAGGGCGGGTCGCTTTAAGGGCGTGCACAACGAGAATAACGGCGATAATAGTTAATAAAACTGGGATGAGTCTGCCTGTTGCTTTGACCAGTGTAGCTTGGTTAAGTTGCATCGCTATTTCCTTCGTGTTCGATGGGATGATTTCGCCACTACAATCTCCCTCAAGAACAGAATATACGATCAAGGTTGTCTATCTCGATCAGTCGATTCCATGCGTCCTATCCCATCTCAGATTTTGGAAAGCTTTGGAAAGCTAAAGAAAGACTCAGAGCTATTTCATCCCTGAAGTCAAACTCCAGATGACTTACTGTTTTATAGGTTGATGAGCTTCGATATCTCCGAACTACTGAAAATGTCATATTACTGGAGAATTAATGAACCTCTTCGACAGAACTTGGCCACCGAGTTTCCGAATGAAGGCGATATCGAAGTTATAGCGATCCTAAATCGCTTGTGAATTGTGTGTGAGCGGTGGGGCGGGCGGCGACTGCCCCACCGCTCACAACCCATCTAGGATTGCTATATTGTCTAGGTATTAATAAAAAAGCTAGCGGTAGGTTTCAGAGCGCTCAGTACCTCGATAAGGATCACGAGCCTCTACGACCTCTCGCTTTTTACCGCCACCTGCCAGTCCCAATAAGCCGACAAGACCTAATAGGCCCAGCCAACCCCAATTAGCGCGGTTTTCGATAGGATCAACAGCTTGAGCAGCGGCAGCTTCAGCTCGCTCTGCAGCAGCTTCGGCACTCTGAGCAGCTTCCTCGGCTGTCCTCTCAGTAGCCTGAGCTGCGCTCTCCGCTCCTTCTTCAACAGCTTCACCCGTTTCTTCTAACCCTTCAACCGCTTCGCTACCTGCGTCCTCGAAATTCTGCTCAGCGTCTTGAGCTTCCTCCGATGCCGAAGACTCACTATCCTGCGCTATAGCCACGTGTGACATAGGAGCTGCAGCTAAACCTAGCGTCAGAAAAGAGGCTCCGATTACCTTGTAAAAAGCGTTTCTTTTCATACTAAATGTCCTCATTTACAACAACGATTCAACAATAAATAAATGGGTAAACACTTGAAGAAATACTGCCTATCTATGCAACATTCAAGTTTTACTTATCAACTATAATAAGATAGCAATTTCGGTAATTATGAACCTCATTCTTCAGAGATAAGCTAATAGCAAGTTCCTCTATCTTATGGACTGTTTAGAGACTAAAAACGAATAAAAAGACTGCTCAAATAAACTACTTTATAGCCGCGCAGGTCTTTTTGGAGGGACGTTTCTACAATATCAAGGAGGACAAAATAGATGGGGTTTATTCTGTCCTCAATCTGGCTATAAGAAATTTGTCACTTTTAAGCTTATTACTGTTCTGGAGAAATACGACGATAGCGAGCCTGGACGAATAGATGAATGCCATAAGCAATAAGCCCCAAAGCTACAACACCCATCAAGAAAGCACCAAAAGGTTGCTGCTGAATCACCTGGAGTGCTCCCTCAGTTGTTTTCGCTTGTTGAGGGTTGGCCGAGCGAGCTGCTTGCACAAAAAAGTAGCCGATAATGAGTGAAACAATCCCTTTTGATATCAATCCAAATCGGCCAATGCGAATCGCCCAGCTTTGCTCAGCTTGGCTCATTTCGGCTAATTTCAACTTTTTTCGAAACTTGACTTTAATGCCACGATAGATACAGTAGAACCCATACGCAGCAGCAGCGGCACCTACTAAGCCCACTAACCACTGTCCAAAGGGCTGAGCCAGTAAAGTGGCTGTCTGTTGGCTACTTGAACTACCTCCCCCACCCCTAGAAGATGACCCACCATTGAAAACGATACGAAAAGCAGCAAAAGCCAAGCTTC
>JBNPEG010000184.1:0-65680 GCA_051117555.1 Elainellaceae cyanobacterium
TACGGCCAAAGCCCTGTGTCACTGGCTGGGCTATCTGCCCCTGGGGTTAGAGCTGGTGGGGCGCTTTTTACAGCGCAAACCCTGGACGCTGGCTAAAATGCAGCAGCGACTCAATGACAAACGCCTGCAAGCCAGAGCCCTGTGTCAAGCCCAACCCGACATGACCGCTATCCATGAAAACGTGGCTGCCGCCTTTGAGGTGAGCTGGCAAGACCTGGATGACCCCGTGCAGGAGTTGGCCTACCGCCTCTGCCTGTTTGCCCTGGCTCCCATCCCATGGAAATGGATAGAGGACTGGTATGAAGACACCGACCCCGATGACCTGGAAGACTGGCGCGATGAGGGACTGATCGACCGCAGCCTGGTGAAGACTGTCGATTGGGAACGGGAAACTGTGCAACTGCATCAGCTGATTCGAGAATTCTTTCGCAGCAAGCTAGAGAAGTGGACTGAAGCCGATACCTTGAAGCGGCAATACTGTCAGCGCATGGTGCAAATCGCCCAAACCATTCCTCAAACACCGACCCGCGATCAGATTTTGGCGGTGACTTCGGCCATCCCCCACCTGGCAGAAGCCGCCACGACCTGGCAGCAATGGGTAGAGGATGATTCGTTAATCTGGCCCTTCACGGGGTTGGGGCGGTTTTATGAAGGGCAAGGAGCTTATGGGCAGGCCAAACCCTGGTATGAAACCTGTCGAGAGGTGGTGGGCGATCGCCTGGGCGAGGAGCATCCCGATGTGGCAACTAGCCTCAACAATCTGGCGGCACTCTACTTCAATCAAGGGCGCTATAGCGAGGCGGAACCCCTCTACCAGCAGGCGCTGGCGATGAGCCAACGGCTCTTGGGCGAGGAGCATCCCGATGTGGCGCTTAGCCTCAACAATCTGGCGTTACTCTACAACCATCAAGGTTGCTATAGCGAGGCGGAACCCCTCTACCAGCAGGCGCTGGCGATGAGCCAACGGCTCTTGGGCGACGAGCATCCCGCTGTGGCGCTTAGCCTCAACAATCTGGCGGCACTCTACAAAAATCAAGGGCGCTATAGCGAGGCGGAACCCCTCTACCAGCAGGCGCTGGCGATGAGCCAACGGCTCTTGGGCGACGAGCATCCCGCTGTGGCGCTTAGCCTCAACAATCTGGCGTTACTCTACAACCATCAAGGTTGCTATAGCGAGGCGGAACCCCTCTACCAGCAGGCGCTGGCGATGAGACAACGGCTCTTGGGCGACGAGCATCCCGATGTGGCGCTTAGCCTCAACAATTTGGCGGGACTCTACGCCGATCAAGGGCGCACTAGCGAGGCCGAACCCCTCTACCAGCAGGCGCTGGCGATGAATCAACGGCTCTTGGGCGAGGAGCATCCCGATGTGGCGAGTAGCCTCAACAATCTGGCGTTACTCTACGACCATCAAGGGCGCACTAGCGAGGCCGAACCCCTCTTTCAGCAGGCGCTGGCGATGAGACAACGGCTCTTGGGCGAGGAGCATCCCGATGTGGCGCGTGGCCTCAATAATCTGGCGGGACTCTACGACCATCAAGGGCGCTATAGCGAGGCCGAACCCCTCTTTCAGCAGGCGCTGGCGATATATCAACGGCTCTTGGGCGAGGAGCATCCCGCTGTGACGCGTGGCCTCAACAATCTGGCGTTACTCTACGACCATCAAGGGCGCTATAGCGAGGCCGAACCCCTCTACCTCCAAGCGATATCGGTGTTCTATCAACAACTGGGAGAAAACCATCCCAACACCCAAACGGTTTTGAATAATTTTGTTGAGTTCCTTCGCAGGGTTATCAATTCGGGGCAAACGTCTGTGCTATCTGACAATCCCATTACCCAACATCTGCTGCGTCAGCTTCAACAGCCAGAGTAACCTATGGCCTAGAGACACAAAGGCTGAAATTCCCCAGCATCGTCAATGGGCATAAATCCAAACTCTAAAATCTAAAATCCAAAATCCAAAATCGATGGCAAGCAGTCTGCTCGTCTATGACTTTGTGAAAACGGCAGCCAAACATTCTCCCGGTCTTAAGAGCGTGGCTGACCAGTTGGGCGAACGGTTTAAGTCGATTAGTGGTCGTCGCCCCAAAGCAGACGTCACAACTGTTTAAGCCGTTTCGATACGGAGTGCGATCGAGTCAGCCCTCACTCGATCACGTCCAGAGGCTCTTTAAAGAAGTTCTGAGAGTCTTTAAAGAGATTCAAAGACTCTCTAGACACTCTCAGAGACTCTTTAAAGAGATGCAGACACTCTCTAGACAATCCCAGAGACTCTTTAAAGAAGTTCCAAGACTCTCTAGACGATCCCAGAGACTCTTTAAAGAGGTTCCGAGACTCTCTAGACAATCCCAGAGACTCTTTAAAGAGGTTCGGAGACTCTTTAAAGAAGTTCAGAGACTCTCTAGAGAGATTCGAAGACTCTCTAATACCAATTCTCCTAAGTAAGTAGGTGAGACTAATTAAATATGAGACCTGTGTAGGTTGGGTTAGCGGTAGTGTAACCCAACAAAAATATTGCTAGCGTTGGGTTTCGCTACGCTCAACGCCAACCTACATTAGAACTTTTGTCAGTCAACGCGGATTTGTCAGATATTGTGGAGCACTATCTATCATGCAAAACAAACAACTGTTGGTTGATCTATCACCCGAGCAGTCTGCACTTATTGAAGGAGGCTATATGCTACACCTCCATAAAATTAAGGCTGTCAAAACAGGTGCCGATTCTGATGGCGTTGATGAGGCATATTTGTCTTTCTTTCCCGCTGATAAAATTCTTCCTACTGTTATCGGTGCTGGTAAAGTCTGGGGGGAAAGTATGAAAAGGGCAGATATCGCTCGCATCAACAAACGCTTTTCCATTGCAAGTAGCGGTTCAAGCCGCCTTAAGCTTTTTGACAACGACAGTTCTTGTAACTCAAGTCGTTTTGATTTAATCGGTGCGCTATCAATCTCAGGATTGCCACGTCGCAGAGCGAAAGCACGATTGAGCGGCGGCGGATCGACTTATGTATTGACGTATAGCGTCATGGCAACTTCCTGACTCAGTCCGAAAAATCATTCTCATACAGATACAAGGAGGAACACTTATCATGCAATCTAATCCATTGTTCATTGACCTATCACCAGAACAATCTGCACTTATTGAAGGAGGATACATTTTTCACCTTCACAGTATTAAAGCCATTAAAGCAGGAGCCGATCGAGATGGTGTTGATGAGGCATATTTGGCTTTCTTTCCTTCTATGGGTAGAGTAAACAAGATCTGGGAACGAAGCATGAAAACTGGCGATGTCGCTCGAATCAATCAACGGGTTCCTATTTCCAGAGTGGGGCGTACATCCCTTGCCCTTTTTGATGCAGATACCTGTAGTTCAGACGATTTGATTGGAGTTGTATCGAAGCCTAGACCGGCTCCAATACCGTTGCTTTTAGGACGTGGGACGATACGTTTGAGTGGCAGTGGCTCTACGTATGATTTGACATACAGCATTACTGCGTAATCACAGCATCCTTAATTGCCCTCTTAATAGACTTTGAACTATGCGATATCAACGTGTCCTTCAACATGACGAAGAAGACTGCGGCGCAGCCTGCGTTGCCACTGTTGCCAAACACCACGGGCGCACCTTAGCAATCAGTCGAATTCGGGAAGCCGTGGGCACCGGATCACGCGGTACGTCGCTACTCGGATTGAGTCGAGGCGCTGAATCATTAGGATTCAACACTCGTCAGGTGAAAGCAAACCCAGACTTTCTCGATCAGCTGCATCAAGCCCCCCTTCCTGTCATCATCCACTGGAACGGCTACCACTGGGTTGTTTTATATGGACGGCAGGGAAAGAAGTATGTGATTGCCGATCCAGCAGTAGGCATTCGGTATTTGACTCGTCGAGAACTGATGGAAGGGTGGGGCAATGGCGTGATGCTATTGCTAGAACCTGATGATGGTTGGTTTTATCAGCAACCTGAAGACCAGATCGGTGGATTTGGGCGCTTTCTCCAGCGGGTGTTGCCCTATCGAAGTATCTTGATTCAGGCGATCGCCATCAATATTTTGATTGGTCTACTATCCCTCGCGTCACCGCTGATGATGCAACTGCTCACGGATGATGTGCTGGTGCGGGGGGACACCCAACTTCTGACCACCGTGGCGATCGGCGTGATTGCGATGAATCTGTTTAGTAGCGTCATTAGTTTAGTGCAGGCGCATCTGATTGGTCATTTTGGTCAACGGCTGCAACTGGGCATGATTCTCGACTATGGGCGCAAGCTGCTGCACCTGCCCTTGAGCTACTTTGAAAGCCGTCGCAGTGGGGAAGTCGTCAGCCGCATTTCTGACGTGGATGCCGTCAATAGCCTGATTTCGCAAATCGTGTTGGGATTGCCTAGTGAATTTTTTATTGCGGTAGTATCTCTTTGTTTCATGCTGTTTTATAGCTGGCAACTGACGCTGGCATCCCTGGCGGCTTTCGTGATCGTGACGGTAGTTAATCTGCTGTTTCTACCGGCTCTACGTCACAAAACCCGCAATATGATTGTGTTGGGCACTGAAAATCAAGGCTTTCTGGTTGAAACATTTCGCGGGATGCAAATCCTCAAAACCACGCAAGCTACACCCCAAGCATGGCAAGAATATCAAGCAAATTTCGGTCGGTTGGCTAATCTGGGCTGGGGCATGATGAAGCTAGAGCTGCACAGCGGCACCGTGACGGGCATTCTCTCAACCCTGACAAGTATTTCACTGCTGTGGCTGGGTAGTTATCTGGTGATTGATCAGACGCTCACCGTGGGACAACTGCTCGCGTATAACGGCATGAGCGGCAACTTTCTCGGCTTCCTGGGATCGGTGATTGGTTTGGTGGATGAATTTATCATGGCGCAGGTGGTGCTCCAGCGCTTAGCTGAAGTCATTGACGCGACGCCAGAAGATCAGCATGATAGCCAAAAGCCCTGGACAGAGATTCCAGCCGATGCGGATATCATATGTGCCGATCTCACCTTTCATCATGCGGGTCGGGTCGATTTGCTGCAAGATGTTTCCTTGTCCATTCCAGGCGGAGAGGTCGTGGCGCTGATTGGCAAGTCAGGCTGTGGCAAAAGCACCTTCGCTAAGCTGCTGGCTGGGTCGTATTTTCCCCAATCGGGCAACATTCGCTATGGGCTTTACAACCAGCGCGATTTGTCACTGGATTGCTTGCGGCAGCAGGTGATGTTAGTACCTCAAGAGCCCCACTTCTGGAGCCGTTCTATCATTGACAACTTCCGCTTTAGCTATCCCCACGCCACCTTTGAAAGTATCGTTCAAGCCTGTCAGATTGCGGGTGCGGATGAGTTCATTAGCAATCTACCTGACAAATACCAAACGGTGTTGGGTGAATTTGGTGCCAATCTGTCAGGCGGACAGCGGCAACGGCTGGCGATCGCCCGTGCCATTATCACTGATCCACCTGTCTTAATTCTGGATGAGTCAACAGGTGCTCTTGATCCGGTCAGTGAAGCCCAGATCCTTCAGCGGCTGTTTAATAGTCGTCCAGGGAAAACTACGATTGTCATTAGCCATCGTCCCAGTGTTGTGCAACATGCCGACTGGCTGATCATGCTGGATCAGGGAAAGGTAGTCATTCAAGGTACGCCAGAAGATTTGCGACACCGACCCGGTGATCACCTCGATTTTCTGGGCGATGTGCCTTCATCCAATGGTTGGAATAGAAATGCAATTACGTGTACGGGCGAACGGACGTTCGCCCCTGCCTAAACGATCCGCCCCTTCTGAATCAAATTTGAATACAACCTTTGAACCTTGCAATTACCTGTACGGGCGAAGCATTCGGTACACATCTTTACCTCTCTTTCATAGTACGGGCGAAGCATTCGGTACACATCTTTGCCTCTCTTTCATACCGTTTGCCCGAATGCTTCGCCTCTTCTACCTAATTGAATTTGGATATAATCATGGCCTTAACCCATTCCTCGGATTCAACCAACCTGCCTCCCGTTTCTGCTAATGATTTTCTGCCACCCATTAGCCGCTGGACTACTACAGGAGGATTGGTGCTCATCGGCATCATGGGCATTGCGCTGGCGATCGCCTCGGTTGCCAAATACAAGGTCACAGTGAAAGCTCCGGCCAGCATTCGTCCGGCAGGAGAATTGCGAATTGTGCAAGCAGCAACAACGGGTGCTGTGACCCATATTTTGGTGAAAGAGAATCAAGCTATTCAAAGCGGAGACATGATTGCGTTGATTGATGATTCGCAACTACAAACTAAAAAGAGCCAACTGCAAAGCGCCACCCAACAGGCTCGACTTCAAATTGCCCAGATTAATGCTCAAATTCAAGCACTCGGCGATCAAATAGTAGCTGAAGAAGACCGTATGAATCGGGCGATCGCCGCTTCTGAGGCAGAACTTAGCCAACAACATCGAGATTATCAGAACCAGCAAATTAGTACTGTAATGGAAGTCGAGGAAGCAGAAGCAGAAGTCCGATCGGCAGTGGCTAGTCTGGGTGCGGCTGAATCTCGGTATCACCGCTACCAGCCCGTTGCTCAAGCGGGTGCCCTTTCCCAAGATCAACTTGAAGAGGCACACCTGGCAGTTCAGCAACAAGAACAAGCCGTCGAAGCCGCTCAAGCACGACTGCATAGACTCCAGGCAAGGTTAAATCCCAGTTCAGCCAACGTGGCGATCGCCACTGAACGCATTGCCCAAGAACAGGCAACAGGTGCTGCTACCCTTGCCGCATTGAATAAAGAGCGGGAGGCACTGATTCAACAACGGGTAGAGATGCAAAAGCAACTAGAGCAAGACACCCGCGAACTTCAGCAAGTCGAAACTGATTTGCATCAGACGGCGATCGTCGCTACGTCTGATGGCATACTTTCAACCTTGAATCTACGAAATCCAGGACAAACTGTTAGTGCAGGAGAAACCATTGCTCAGATTGTTCCAGATGACACCCCGCTGCAAATCAAAACATTTGTGCCCCCTGAACATAGAAGCAAGCTGAATGAAGGGCAATCAGCGCTGATGCGAGTGTCTGCATGTCCCTATCCCGACTATGGCACGCTCAACGGCACGGTCAGTCAAATCTCTGAAGATACGATTAAGCCCCAAACTAGCGATACTTTGGCAGGAAGTGTTACTACTTCTGAAAATGCACCACCCACTTACGAAGTTACTATCGAGCCAAATAACTTTGTTTTGACTAGGGGCGCAGCGGAATGTCCTATTGAGCTGGGAATGGAAGGAACCGTTGACATTATTTCGAGAGAAGAAACGGTTCTACAGTTTTTCCTGAGAAAAGCTCGGTTGATTGCAGATAATTGACGAACTAAACGAGAGTCGAAGCGCATTAGATACCGCCAGAGGTGCTTTTAAGAGAGATTCTATAGATTCATACTTCTACAGACCGTTAAAAAATTTCTCAGTAGACGATTCAAATCGCATTCTCAAAATTACGAAAACTTATAGCGGTATGTGCTTGAGTTAGGACGCTGCACGTGGGGTGAACCCGTAGAGCTATATCAGCCGATTCAGTGCTGTCAGGGAGGAGCGTAATTTTATCGGTCGACTTCATTTTTCCACTCATGATATAAATTTTTCTAATCTCAGGTATCTCCCATTGACTCTCAGCATATGTCTCAAGAAATATTTCTATCTCATTCGCTTGACCTCCACTAAGGTGGAAAGTCTAGGGTAAACATATTAGAAAGGGCGATCGCCTTGATTCGTCATGTTCCGACGCTGCATATATTCTTGAGGACGCGCTATGACACATTCGCCAAAGAATTCCAATTCTACTCATCAACAGGCTGGAACCAACGGTCATAGTAACCAAGGCGGACACAGCGGGCACGGACATCACAGCCCTGACATGTTTCGACGAAAGTTTTGGATTAGTGTGATCCTGACGATCCCAATCTTATACTTCTCACCTCAGTTGCAAGACTGGCTCGGCTATCAAGCTGCTCAGTTTCCAGGGTCAGCTTGGATTAGCCCTATTCTGGCGATCGCCATCTACTTTTATGGAGGGTGGGTCTTTTTGCAAGGTGCGTGGCACGAATTCCAAAGCCGCATTGGCATGATGACGCTGATTGCGCTGGCGATTACCGTCGCATTTATCTACAGCTTGGCAGTTTCCCTCGGGCTCTCAGGCACTCCCTTTTATTGGGAACTAGCGACCCTGATCGATATTATGTTGCTGGGTCACTGGGTTGAAATGGCATCCGTTCAGCGTGCGAGCAAAGCCCTAGAGCAACTGGCAGAACTCGTTCCGTCACAAGCCCATCGCATCACAGATGGAGACATCGAAGACGTGTCTGTCAGCGAGATTCAGACTGATGATGTGGTACTGATTCGTCCAGGAGAACAAATTCCCAATGATGGGGTTGTCATTGACGGAGAAACCAGCGTTAACGAGTCATTCTTAACGGGGGAGTCGCGCCCAATTCCCAAACAAGATGGGGATGAAGTCGTTGCGGGTGCGGTAAATGGGGAAGGAGCGATCAAAGTTAAGGTGACGCGCACAGGAGATGAGACAACCCTCAACCAAATGATGCGATTAGTTGAAGAGGCTCAGTCGTCTCGCAGTGGCTATCAGCTACTTGCGGATCGTGCTGCCGCTTGGCTCACCTTTATTGCGATCGCAGCTGGAGTCGCCACATTTATTGTCTGGCTATCGTTGCAAGACCTTTTATTTGCCATCAATCGGAGCGTCACCGTGTTGGTGATTACGTGCCCCCATGCGCTAGGGTTAGCAATCCCGTTGGTGATTGTTAATGCAACGGCACTGGCTGCAAATAACGGGATCTTAGTTCGCAATCGAGATGCGCTGGAGCGCGCGCGTAATATCAAGCTTGTGGCATTTGATAAGACCGGAACTTTGACCCAGGGCACGTTTGGCGTTCAGCATGTATACACCGATAACTGGAATGAATCGGATGCATTGGCGATCGCTGCTGCCCTGGAAATCCCGTCTGAGCATTCCCTAGCTGCTGCCATCGTTGATTCTGCCAAAGAGCGTCAGCTTCAAATTCCTGAGGTTGAAGACTTTAAGCCTGTTGCCGGACGAGGAGTGCAAGGTCAACTACACAGCAAACACTATCGAATTGGTCGTCCTGAATGGTTGAAAGAATTAGATCTAGCTCTACCCCCTGCGCTTCAAGATGGACTGGATGATGCCAATCAGCGGGGTGAAAGCGCAGTAGTGATGGTTGAAGATGACACGCCCGTTGCCGTGATCTCAATGGCTGATCAGATTCGGCAGCAGGCTCGGCAAGCGATTCAAGATCTGAAAGCGCTTGATATTCAGGTGGCGATGGTGACGGGCGATGCAGAAGCAGTTGCACGCACCGTGGCGGATGAGCTCGGAATCGATCGGTATTATGCTCGCGTACTTCCCGAAGATAAAGTAGATATTATCAAACGGCTCAAGCGGGACGGGGCGATCGCTTTTGTAGGCGATGGTATTAACGATGCGGCTGCCTTACTAGAAGCAGATTTAGGCATTGCCATTGGTGCGGGTACGAATGTGGCGATTGAGTCGGCTGATTTGGTTCTGATTGAGGATAGCCCGCTAGATGCCGTAAAAGCCTTGCGACTTGCTCGAAAGACCTATGGCAAAATGATTCAAAATATTTTTTGGGCAACGGGCTACAACGTGATTGCAATCCCGCTTGCGGCAGGCGTTGCATACGCATGGGGGATTCTACTCTCTCCGGCAGTAGGGGCCATCATCATGAGTTTGTCGACGGTCATTGTGGCCATAAATGCGGTGTTGCTACGTCGAGCTAAACTTGCCTAGGTCATGCGATCGCACGTCAGCAATAGTTGATAATAAGTGGAAAGCCCGATTTATTTGTGTTCACATCCTTAGTAGTACGCGGCAATAGTATTAAGCAAGGGGTAAAAACTCGGCTTCGACCTCACTCCGAACGCTCTCATTGGCGGCAAAGACTAGCAATCGAACCGGCATATCATTGTCGAGTTCAATGTCATCAACTTGGATGCCTTGAGAAGAAAGATTAAATTCAATCGGGGAGATGCCATCGGGCTGTACTTCAAACGCATCCGCTACGGTAAAATCGAGCGGCAGATCGATTTCGACATCGGGGCTAGATTCATCAAATATCCAGTGGGGAACACTGCCTTCAGAATTCACCAGCAGACATTCTAAGTCACTCGGTTCACTCTCGGTATCGAGGCTAATGATGGGGACAATCAACGCATCACGCGCTTGAATCACTTCAACAAGTGTTTCATCGTCTGATGATGCAGCTCCTGTTACGTCACCTTCCCGGAGCCACGGTCGGACGGCTCGAACCATTGCATTCATATCGGCGATCGCTTGCCACCGTTCAGGTGCTTCTTCGGCTTCATCCTGGTTGACCTGAAACCACAACAGTCCTTTTGCTCCTGCGGCAACTGCCATCATTCCTTGAGCCAAAATTTCTTGCGGGTCAGGCTGCACGCTAAATTCATCTCCTCCCAAAAGTGGGCTGCGATTCCAAGCCGGAGACAGCCCCTGAGTATACATCCACGTCGTGAGAGGCATATGGTTGTTGCGGGTGTTACGAAGATAGTCGAACGTAGCTCGCAGAGGAGGATGTTCACCGAATGATGTCACATGGGGCGCACAGGCGGCGGTGTAAAAGTCCATCCCTTGGATATCGGTCATGCCTGCAAATGAACCGATATGTTTATTCGTTTTGCCCCCATTAAACGTCGGAAGTTCGGGATATCGCTGCCACGATCGCCACGAGTCTCGTGCTTTCAGGGCAGGAATTGGAATGCCCGTATCATCGTCATAGATGGTATCGTCTGATTCATCGCCTGTGACAACGGCAGCAATACCAGAGGTGTTTGTAAAGTCTGGAAAGTTTCGACCGGGGTTGATATAGGGGTTGTAGTTGACAAAGGCGCTAAAGCCTTCCAAGCTCCCTAACTCATCGTTGATTACTGTATAAGGATCACACACTCCATCGTCACAGGTCGTCCCGTTCACAAAAATCGTATCAATCCCGGCCTCACGGATATTTTGATAGTTTTCGACGTTTCCCGATGGAAATGGGCGTTCTGATGTATTATTCCACGCCATTACCGGGAAAAACTCAGGAATAACGCGCCCCGTTCCCACCGCCGCCGCCGCATTTGCGTATTCCACCACCACAGTCCAAGCATCACCCGGAGCAGTAGGCTCTGCTAAAGGAACTGTCCATAGATCGTGGGACTCTGCGGCAATCGTTCGATCAGAAATTGCGGCAGGATTAGATTGCAAGATATCGACCCCATTCACCCAAACCCGCTCAACCTGATGAGCGATTTCATCGGTATTTTGTACATGAATGATAAAACTAGAGTAGTTGTCAGCAGTCGTGACATAGGTAAGCGGCGCTGGCGTTTGCGCGACAGAGAAGCGCCCGTCGACTACGATACCCTGATTCGTTTCGACTCGAATCGAGCCGCTATCGACAGCATCCCATTTGGCATCACGAGAATGAAAGTTAACCCAGATAGGCTCTCCCGCTTCAGCGCGTCGAGGCCACACATGCACCCATTCAAATGGGGGAGTTTCGCTAGGATTGCGTTCATAGATGACTTGCCGTTCGATGCCATCAATAGAAACGTGAGTGACTCGTCCAGACGATTGAGCCGTCGTCGCAATTTGGATTCGCCCGCCCGTTAGAGGTTCAGGTGTGTCTTCATCGTAGACATCGTTCGGGAAAAAAAAGTCTTTGCGATAGGTTGCAAAGATGGACGGAGCTGTTGAAATATCGGTTGATGGCGTTGCAGGGGAAGAAAGGGATTTGGATTCGCGGATCAGGCTGTCATCAATTTGAGAGCCTGATGACGTGGGTGCAACGAGCGCATCGTTGGCTCTCCCGCCGATGAGCGATCGCCCCCTCGAACCCTCAGATTGATTTGAAGTATCACGCGTAGTCCGCCGGAACCGTTGATCAAGGAGGGATTCAGAGTCAGGCAATAAGGAGCTATCAGGTCTAGTTTCGACCAATTCAGCAGCGGCAACATCAGGGGCAGCAAGTATCTGTCGCGTCGTCTGTTGAGATATGAGGGTTGGACGTGAAAAAAGGGGATCTTCAGATTGGGAACGAATCAGGTTGGTAGTTAGCGACCCTTCATCAGACAGTAGAGTGTTGATTAGCTCCATCGTGGCTTAATTCAACTTCAATCTAAGTACATTCTGACAGTAGCGGAGTGTAATGACTTCGTGAAGTTACTGATTCGATAAACCGCTATGATTTCATCAAATCGTTACACTAGCTGACTAATTCTTTATCTTCTAAGTAGGTGGGCGGAATCAAATGTAGTGGCGTGGCACAGCTAAAATAATGCATTGGTAGGGTGTCGTTAGCGCAGCGTAACACACCGGGTTCAAGAGCTTCAGCCCTTTAAGAATTTGCACTATTTCAGGCATGTCACACCAGTAGGATGGGTATAGCCCTTCGGGCATGGCTTCGCTAAAGCGATAGCGTAACCCATGCGGGCGTTGGGTTATTGCCTTCGGCAAGGCTGCGCCTTTCTTGAATGCCCCTTGGGCTATACGTACCTCAACTCAACCTACACAGGTCTCATATTTAATTAGTCCCACCTACTTATAGCGTTGAAATAATCTAAGATTTCTAAGAGAACCGTAGTTAAACGATGCCGCAGGGTGCCGTTGGGCGTGGCCGTAATGCACTATCAGAATTAGTTTTGGTGCGTCACGCTGGGCGATGACGACACCCTACGAAAATTGCGTCCAGCTACTTAAGGTGTTTATCAAGAGGTTATCCGTGAGTCAAGTTCAATCTGTTTCAGGACGAGGTATTCCGCTCAGCGGCAACGACATTGATACCGATCGCATCATTCCCGCACGATTTCTCAAATGCGTCACCTTTGATGGCTTAGGCGAGCATGCCTTTGAAGACGATCGCCAACAGCTAGAGGGAACACATCCGTTTGACCAGCCCCAGTATCAAGACGCAAGTATATTGGTCGTCAACCGCAACTTTGGCTGTGGATCATCGCGAGAACATGCCCCGCAGGCGATCGCCAAGTGGGGCATCAACGCCTTGGTGGGTGAAAGCTTTGCAGAAATCTTTTTTGGTAACTGCGTTGCAATGGGAATTCCATGCGTGACGGCTGAAGCGGCTGATGTGAAACATCTGCAAGAGGCGATCGCAACCGATCCCCACGTTGAGATTCGAGTCGATTTGATGACCCTGCAAGCTACCTGTGGAGACCTGTCTATTCCAATCTCGATGGGCGAAGGTCCGCGTCAAATGTTTATCACAGGCACATGGGACGCGTGCGGTCAGCTTGTGGCTCAAGAGCAGCAAATCAAAGAAACGGCGGCCACACTTCCCTACGTCACGTGGAGTCGCTTGACGGCTTGATGGAGTAGTAAGAGGATGTTTGAAAAGAGTCTGGCGGTTATAGACGCTTGCGGCTTCTCGAAGAGTAAACCGCGCCTATACAAATAAAGTCCGCCTACGCGGACTCTGGCAAAACCACGAGTTTAGAACCTGCGGAGGCAGGTTTTGTCTGTGTAGCCGCAGTTAAAACTGCCGCTACAAACCGTTTTGTCAGTCAATCAGATAGACCTACACTACAAGTTTGTTCTGACATTTGGTTGGGTTGATTTTCGACATCCCAACCAAACGTCTGTGCAAGCTGTTGAGGTAACATAACGGGATTAAACGGCTTGGCGATCGCCCCTTTCGCGCCAAGTTGCTCAAGCTGTTGGGAGGTAAACCACCTCGCTTTTGCCGTTAGCAACATCACTGGAATCGAAGCCAGCAGTGTATGCTGCTTGAGCGTTTCAAGAAATGAAACACCATCTGCTTGGGGTGATACAATGTCGAGCAAAATCGCATCCGGTTGCGTCGTAGTGAGAAACGCCAACCCTTCTTGCATTGAGGCAACAGAAACGACGTCCCATCCACCCAAGTCGGTCAGACATGCATGAACAATCTCACGCACGTTTGCCTCGTCATCAATGAGCAGAATTACTTTGGTTAACATGCTTAACGTTTGAGCAACATCCAACCGAGCTATAGCTCGACCCTAAACGATAAACATAAGGAATTTATAAGACGCTTGCCTGAGACCCATTCTTCACATTGAAAGGGAACTACGAGACGACATTATTAAGATTGTCATCGACAAACATAGGATTGTAGCTATTACAGAAGGATTGTTATTCTTCAACATAAGATTGTGGCGATCGCAGAAGGATTATTATCAACAAATGTAAGATTGTAGCTGCTACAGAAGGATTGTCATCGACAAACATAAGATTGCAATCATTACAGAAGGATTGTCAGCGACAAACATGCCAGTGTCATAGAGCAACATCAAATGATCAAGGCTCGACATATGAATGTCATCTATGATCATTGAATTGCGATGACCCACATTGGTTTGATTTATCCTACAGAAGCATGGCGATCGCTCAACATATGCACGCGTTACAGCCGCCCTGCGATCGCTCAAGATTCCGGCATCAATCATCGATAATAGTCGTCGAGTGTCCTTTACATCGACGTTCGTGCTCGAATAGCGTGAGATTTGTAACGGTTTTTGGAAACCGTCTGCTCAAGGTCGTATCTACTGGATCTACCGCTTTGAGCAGAGCGATTCCTATGTCAAAAACTCTATCGAAATTCCTGATTTTGGTCGTGTTGACCCTCGGGTTACTGCTGTCATGCCGAGTTGTTTTTGGGCTTCACGGTGAGCTGTCTCTGATTCAGCTTCAAGCTGCACCCGAAATGGTTGACATCGATGGACACACCTATGTTCTCGAAACTAATCTTTGGCAAGACTTTATACCGACAATTTCACCGGGCGATCGCTCGTTGATTGCGCTCATCCGCATTACAGCGACCACGTCTCCAGAGTTTCCGTCCTCTGTTCGTGCGGATCGTCTTTGGCTCATCAGAGATGAGCGAATTTGGGAAACGGTTTTCTCAGACGAACCTCGCCCCGCGGGTGCGTATCGTCCGAATCAGCTTGAAGAAATTGCCAGAAACGGCCCTAGTTGGGAACCTGGCAGCCGCGTGGATGCAGTCGTGCGACTCGTGGATTCCCAAAATCACACCTATTTATTACGGGCATCCCATCAGTTAATTCACCAGACGGATTAATCACTCGGTTGCCAAAGCAGCATTGGACATAATCTAGTTGGAAGGAGCGTCAGCAACGTGATCCAGGGAGGCGATCGCCACCGCAGTAATCAGTTCTTGCTTCGGCATTTTGACAATGCGATCGCCCTTCTCATCTTTGCCTCGCAGCGGAGCGGTCTCAACTGGAAGCTGCGCAACTCGATCGGCATTCGTAATCACGGTGACTGAGGTTCCTGAGTATGCAGGAACAATCCCGACGAGCGAGTCTGTCTTATTAGCAAACTGGATGGCCTGAATGCCAATATCTCCTCGATTTGAACGTTTGAGGGCATCACCGGGCATCCGTTTGGCATAGCCCTGAGTCGTAACGACTAGCACCTCGTCGCGTTCTTCCGATAATCGGGCACACCCAACCAGCTCTTCCTTCTTGCTGAGGCGCAAGGCTGCCTGCCCTTGAGCCGCGCGCCCCATCATGGGGAGCTGCTCATCATCCACCTCAAAGCGGAGCATCCGTCCGCCTGAGGTCGCTAAAATCAACTGTTCTCTAACCCGGACGAGGCTCACATACAAGACTTCATCATTCTCTTTTAGTTTTAAGGCTGTGAGCCCCCGCCCTGTGAGATTCGTAAACTCAGACAAGGGGAGCCGTTTAATGCGTCCACGACGGGTCACGATGATCAGGTCATCCTGTTCGTTATCGGGCGAATGGATAAACTGGGCGGCGATCGCTTCCGGATCACCTTGCACAGAGGGCGGCAGCATCGTGACCAGCGGGGTTCCCTTTGAGTTACGCGACGTAGGTGGAATATCGCCCACCATCACGGTATATGCTCGCCCGCTGCGTGTCAGTGCCAAAATTTCTTGTCCCGTGGTAGCCGCTTCGACCTGAATAATCGTGTCGCTGCTCTCTTCTAGAGAGTGTGACTCTTGAGAATCTTGACGGGCTTGTCGCCGTTCATAGGATTTTCTCGAATACCGGCGGACATAGCCCTGCTGCGTAACCTCCAGTACAACATCTTCTTCAGCCGCCGCTTCAGCCGCCGCTATTTCGGCCAGTCGTTCCGATTCTTCGGCTCGCTCGGCTTCGCTTTGAATGCGAGTCCGCCGGGGGTCGCCAAACTTTTTCTTGAGGGTTCGCAGATCTTTCTTGAGTGCTTTGAAAAACTCCCGGCGATTTGTCAACAACTCCGTGAGAGTTTGCATCCGCTCGCTTAGCTCGTCAAACTCAGTTTGCAGTTTTTGCCGCTCTAGCCCTGTCAAGCGACGGAGGGGCATGGCCAAAATCGCATCGGCTTGGCGATCGCTAAAGTCAAATTGCTCTTGGAGTTCTGCTTTAGCACTCGTGCCGTCTGGCGCATTGCGCAAAATGTCGATGATGTCATCCAGAATTTCTAGGGCTGCGAGTAAACCAGCGACCAGGTGGCTTCTATCTTCCGCTGCTTGCAATTCGTGCTGATATTGCCGAGTCAGCGTCTCTTCACGAAAACTAAGGAAATGCTGGAGCAACTCTCGCAGGCTCATCTGACGCGGCTGCCCATCGGCGAGCGCCAGCAAAATAGCACCAAAGTTACTTTGCAGGGGAGTCAGTTTGTAGAGGCGATTGAGAACGGTTTCGGGGTGAACTTCTCGCTTTAGCTCAATGACAACGCGCATTCCTTGGCGATCGCTCTCATCCCGAATATCAGAAATGCCATCAATCCGGTTATTGTTGACCAACTCCGCAATCTTCTCAATGCAGGCCGCCTTATTAACCTGGAACGGCATTTCGGTAATGATGATCGCAGGGCGACGATGACGCCCCCGTCCCGTTTGAATCTCCTCAAATTGGGCGATACCTCGAACCGGAATACTCCCTCGCCCCGTTCGATATGCATCGCGAATACCCTGCGTATCTATGATTTCTCCGCCTGTCGGAAAGTCAGGCCCTGGAATGAGATCAAAGAGCTGCTCATCCGATAGAGTGGGGCGATCGATCAGAGCAATGAGCCCATCCACAACCTCGCCTAGGTTATGAGGCGGAACATTCGTTGCCATACCGACCGCAATCCCTGAACTGCCATTGAGCAGTAAAAACGGCAGTTGAGCAGGCAAAACAATCGGCTCTTGCTGGGAGCTATCAAAGTTGTCAATAAAATCGACAGTGGCTTCTCCAATCTCATCGAGCAAACAATCATCGCCAATGGGCGCGAGACGCGTCTCGGTATACCGCATCGCCGCAGGCGGATCATTATCCACCGAGCCAAAATTGCCGTGCCCTGCCAGCAACGGATAGCGACTCGAAAAGTCTTGAACCATTCGCACCAGGGCGTCGTAGACCGCCTGATCCCCATGCGGATGATATTTACCGAGCACATCCCCCACCACGCGAGCGCACTTACGATGGGGGCGATCGGGAGTTAAGCCAAGTTCATGCATCGCGTATAGAATGCGTCGATGCACAGGTTTTAGCCCATCTTTGGCATCGGGAAGTGCCCGTCCAACGATGACACTCATGGCATATTCCAAATACGACCGCTGCACCTCGGTGTGCAATGCGGTTCCGACGACTTGACCTGGAGAGAGAATATTGAGCTGTCTTGCCATGAAATTTTCCCTAGATCCTGACTTCCAAATGCCTAAGATGTAACAACTTAAATGATGATGGTGTTATCAAGTTACAAGGTCGCTTGCCTTAGTTATCCAATAATTCGGATAATTTTGAGGTAGATGTTTCAATATGCAGATACCGCCGATATAAATGGCCAATATAAATGTTGGCTTCCATTTCAAGGTAATATCAAACCGCAGAGCCTGAGAATGCCTCATGCTGGCAGTGTGAGAAGGTAAAGCACTATGCAAACCGTTTTAATCGTCGAAGATGATCTGATCAACGCCCGCGTTTTTTCCAAAATCTTGGTGAAACGCGGCGGGCTAGCTGTTAAGCATACCGAAGATGTTGAAGAAGTTCTCCAAATTGCCCAAAACCATGAGGCCGATGTCATTTTGATGGATGTATCTTTATCCCGAAGTATGTACCAAGGCAAACCCGTTGACGGCATCAAGATTACCCAAATGTTGAAATCTGATCCGAATACGGCAAACTTGCCAATTATCCTCGTCACCGCTCACGCAATGCAAGGCGATCGCGAGAGTTTTCTAGCTCAAAGTGGCGCAGACGCCTATATCTCAAAACCTGTGGTTGACCACCAAGGGTTTGTCGATCAAATCGTGGCGCTCCTGCCTAAAGAATAAGGCATTCTTGCCCCATTACGATACACCTGTACTCTTGCTGTACTGCTACTTTAGCAGGTGACACTACATGCCGAATCAGATTGTGACTTGATTGAATATGGAGACTCTGTGAAGCTAGCGCGGCACACATGGACATCAGTTTTGCTGGGGATAGGGGTTGCTCTTGCATTAATTCTTTCTGAGGCGCTATTGCCCAGTCAGCTTCTATCGCAGGAGCACAATTCAACACCAATGTCTCCTTCTCCTTACGCATCGTCCCCTCGTCAGGAATTGCGAGGAGTTTGGATGACCAACATCGACAGCGAGGTATTATTCTCTCGTGAGAATCTCAGCGATGGACTAGACCGCTTGAGCCGCCTAAATTTTAATACGGTCTATCCCACCGTTTGGAATTGGGGCTATACCCTGTATCCCAGCGCTGTCGCTGAAGCCGAATTCGGGCAATCCCTTGATCCCCATCCGGGGCTACAGGGGAGAGACATTCTCACAGAGATCGTTGAACAGGGGCATCAACAAGGGCTTGCTGTGATTCCCTGGTTTGAGTTTGGGCTCATGGCTCCGTCTTATTCTGTATTAGCGCAACGTCACCCGGACTGGATCACTCAGCGGCAGAATGGAACCCAAATCGTCATGGAAGGGCAACATCCTAGGGTCTGGTTGAATCCGCTTCACCCTGACGTCCAGCAGTTTATTGTTGACTTGGTAACCGAAATCATTACGACCTATGATGTCGATGGCATTCAGTTTGACGATCACTTTGGAATGCCCGTTGAGCTTGGCTACGACGACTATACGGTTCAGCAATATCAGCGCGATCATCAGGGGCAGTCTCCACCGGATGATCCCCATGACTCCGAATGGGTACGCTGGCGGGCAAACAAGATTACCAATTTAATGGTTCAAGTCTTTTATGCCGTCAAGTCTCGCAAACCAGACTGCCTGATTTCTTTGGCTCCCAATCCTTGGCAGTTTTCATATCAGTTTTATTTGCAAGATTGGTTAACGTGGGAGCGGCTTGGCTTCGTTGAAGAACTCATTGTTCAGGTCTACCGCAACAGTCTCGACAGTTTTGTTCGAGAGATTGAACGCCCAGAAGTCTTGCAGGCTATGCAGCATATTCCGGTTGGCGTTGGTATTTTAACTGGATTAAAAAATAGACCTGTTCCCATGGAACAGATTCAAGAACAGGTCAACACCGTTCGAACCCATGAGCTTTCAGGCGTTTCATTCTTTTTCTATGAGAGCTTAGGCGATCGCGATCGCCACTTTCAAGCCCTGTTTCCGCAGAATGCTAGTCGGCCTGTGCCCCAAATGGCAGAGAGACAGGAATAAAAAGCTTTATTCTCCCTCTTCTTCGACGTTAGGAATCTCTTCAGCGTCAGGACTTGGGCTGTTACTAATCTGAGCAACCGTTTCTCGAATTTGGGGCAAATTGAGGAAAGCTTCGGCTTCAGACAGGAGGCGATCGCCCCAGAGATTGGCTCGTAAAAACTCCACCTCTGCATAGCGCTGATCGCTCCGGAGAGCCGTTTCACCCAGTCGGACGCCCTCGTCTCGTTCACCCTGGGCATATAGGGCAACGGCGATCGCCAATTGAGGCTCAGCTTCACCATCCGAAGTGGCTAGGGCTTCTCGCCATTTTTCGAGAGCCCCATCCACATCGCCCATTTCATAGAGCACTAAGCCAATATTGTTGGTAGCGGGCCAAAATTGCTCTTCTAGCTCAACAGCCCGTTCGTATTCTTCGATTGCCTGGTCATATTGGCTCATTTTGTAGTAGGCATTGCCTAGATCGAAGCGGGCGCCAGGCACATTGGGGCTAATCTCCAGCCCAGCCTGCAAATAGTCTACCGACCTATCATAATCTTCTATGCGGAAGTAGACCGACCCCAAATCAAATAAGACGGCTGGGTCTTCCGGGTCGATGGCTTCGGCTTGTTTAAGCGCCTCCAGGGACTGGTCAAACTCTTCCCTTTGGAGATAGAGGCGACCTAGAAGCACCCATACCGCAGAATTGTTGGGAGCCAGTTGACTCGCCAATTCAGCTTTGGGCAGCGCTAGTTCATACTGCTGAAATTGTGCCAGTTGAGCTGCTTCTTGTGCAAGGCTAAGTCCTTGCTGCTCGAGCTGTTCTCCATCAAGCTGAGGCACATGAGGCACGAGCGCCTGCCCATATGCAGCTTGCATCGGGCTGAACAAGCCAACCAAAATAATTAGGGAAATGAAGGGAATACGCTTAGGCACAACCAAATACCATCAAAATTTGAATATTGCTTCCGCTAGCTTAGATCATCTACCCCCGGTCGTGGCAAAAATTCTTATATGTCACGGTTGCTTTTCACTCTCATCTCCCACTCTCATCTCTAGATTCTCCCGAGCATTCCGACGCATCATGTCTGGCTTGATTCGTCGGAGAGCAGATGCGCGAAACCGCTGATCGTGCTCGTCATCTGATAAGGTGGCTAGCTCATCAAGGGTAGGAGCGACATTCCAAGGATAGGGCTGAAAATCAGAAATATCTGTTTCTTGGGCAAAGCGCTGATTCCACGGGCAGACATCCTGACAAATATCGCACCCTGCAACCCAACCGTCTAGATGAGGGGCGATCGCATCTGGTAACGAATCCGATCGATTTTCGATGGTGTGATACGAGATACAGCGATTTGCATCCACGACAAATGGCTGCGTGATGGCTTGGGTTGGGCAGGCGTCGATGCAGCGAGTACAGGTGCCGCAGTGCTCGGTATGCGGGCGATCGGGAGTCAGAGTGATAGTGGTCAATAGCTCTCCCAAAAATACCCAAGAGCCGTACTCTCGCGTGATCACGTTGCTATTTTTGGCAATCCAGCCAAGTCCGGCTCGTTGTGCCCACGCTTTGTCTTGAATGGGACCCGCATCGGCGTAATAGCGAACCTGAGCTGTCTCATGATTAGTTTGTATCCAATGGGCGAGTGCCTTCAGCTTTTTCTGCATGACCCGATGATAGTCTCGTCCCCACCCATAGCGAGAAATCTTAGCATAGTGGTGACCTGGAGGGCGCTGATGCGGCGTGTAATAGTTGAGGGCTACACAAATGACCGCCTGGACATTTGGCATTACGCGCCGAATATCCCGCCGTTTAGACGATTCCATCCACGCCATATCGGCGTGATAGCCCTGAGCGAGCCATTGTTCTAGCGCCCGGACGTCTGCGGCCTCACCTGCGTCATCCGCTGCATCAGAATGTGGCATCACAGCAGCGATCCCCACTTTGTGAAAACCTAGTTCGAATGCCTTTTGTTTAATTGATTGACTGGTAAGCTCAACCCTGTCTGGAGTTGCTGGTGACATCACAAACCTGCATACTCATAAAATTAAAATCGAGCTGAGACGTATTGTCTTGGCGGACTTTGTGTCATGATCTAAATTTATGCCTTAAGGCTGTGTTCCATTATTTCTTCAATTTTATAAGTTCATTACAACGGGCGATCGCGCGAAGATTTATATCCAGCAGATTGATGCTAAATGGCAGTTGTGACTCAATTAATGCTGACGGTTGGTTTGAAGGATTGCGACTCATCATCTCATTGACCATGCATGAATTTGCTGCCGCCGTATGTAGCATTCGCAAGCTTAAAAGACTTAAAAGAAACGAGATTTAGGAGAATAATGTCTATGTCTGCTCAATCTAAGGTGTCTGAAACAATTATCATTGACGGAATTTCAGACCTCAGCATCTACCGTTATTTTGAAATGCTCAATACCGAAGATTATTCCGCCGCCGCCGCCTTGTTTGCATCTGACGGTGCATTGCGACCGCCTTTTGAGGAACCCATAATCGGTCGAGAGGCGATCGCCCACTACCTAACCACCGAAGCCGCCGGAATGCGACTTCAACCCCGCCAAGGAACCTTGGAGCGCCTCGATGACGGAAACACCCAGTACCACATCACTGGAAAGGTGCAAACCTCTATGTTTGGCGTCAATGTCGCGTGGTTCTTTATCCTAAACCCTCAATCAGACATTGTATCTGTTCGAGTTAAGCTCCTGGCTGCCCCCCAAGATCTGCTCAACATGCGCCGCTAGTCTGACTCAATCAGCTTATAGGACTAGGCTTCGGGACTAGGCGTTGGAAATTAGCCCTTGGCTAAGACGCCATTTAAGAAAATATCAGCTATGCCTTCCGCCATTTCCTTCATAGACTCAGGCGATGCCCCTTCTTTCATCACAGTGTCTTTGCTGAAACCCGATACCGCAAACATTCCCAAAAATATTTGAGCAACCACGCGAGGATTCATGGGGCGGTAGATTCCCCGATCCATGGCGGTTTGGAAAAACGCCTCGGCAACATCTGTCATCTTGTCGATGATTTCTGACTGGATGCGATCGCGCAAGTCAGGATGAAACTGAGCTTCCATAAAACAAACTCGTAGCATGTCAGCATTTTTGTGCATTTGCAGCATGCGTTTACGCATGACCTGATCAATGGCTTTATAGCTGCCCATTTCGCTCAGTTCGGTTAAGAGATCGGTCAAAATCTCAACCCAACCCTGAGTGACGACTTCTACAAGGATTGCTTTTTTGTTCTCAAAATGTCGAAATAGGGTTCCTTCGGCAATTCCCGCTGCATGAGCTAACTCGCGAGTTGTCGTGCCATCATACCCTTGACGGGCAAATAGCCGTTGTGCAGCTTTTAGGATTCGAGCTTGAGTTTCCTCCTCAGCGGGAGGAGAACGATATAGAAGTCCCATAGTCAGGCGCCCAACTTACAAAAAACTCGATATCTCTGTAATCAGAATATGGGGAATGTTTCTTAAATTGTCTAACGTCCGAGTGATTCATCCCAGCAACATTTACAGAACATTACGAAGTAAGGCTTTTAAATACGCAATTTAAATGTAAATATGCGGTTATTAAGAAGAGGTTTGGAGGCAGATAACCTCAATTGGATATAGGAATGGGTAGCATAGCAAGCCCAGACCGTGCGAGAGTTTTAACGTTTAGAACCGATTCAACAAACGGAGCGAACCGTTAAATAAACCTGCTGAGTTTTAAGCATCGCTGCATAGGATGGAAAAATTCGATATAAAATGGGAGTCCATGCAGCTTTCCCAGGGTTGGCCGAGCGGTTGAGGCAGCGAACTCATAATTCGCGCTAGGCAGGTTCGACTCCTGCACCCTGGATTTTCAGGATACGCAGCGATCGCTGCCATAGCGCAGCACTACCACAGCGCAGGCACAGGCTGTGGAGGCGTGGGTTGTTGCTGAACGGGTAGAGGGACTGGCGGAATCGGGTCACGCCTTACGTCTCGTTCTTCCTCAACTTCGGGAGGCATTGATAGCAGGGACGTTTCGTAGGGATTGACTAAATCCGGAGTTCGAATCAGCGGTGTTGTTGAGACTTGCGCGTCTAGCAGCTCATTATAAATCTCATTGATTTCTCGCCCATCCCGATAAATTTCATTTTCTGGATATGAAAGTCCAAAAACCCACTCAACCTGCCGAGTCAGCGATCGATTTCGATAGAAGTCGCGATCGTGGGAGAAATATTCGTTCTCAACGGCTTCAAAAATTGTGATGGTTTCGTCTAGCTCAGTTGGGGCTTGCTGGGCGATCGCTACACCAGACGTAAAAATTAGCGAGGAAGTTGCTAGCGTCAATGCAGCAAAGGAATTCTTAAGGCTGATGCTCATATTTAATCCTCAGCTTTTAATGCGTGATAATTCATATTAAAGCGTATGATCATCAACAGTCGAATTTTTTATGATTCGGCATTACCTATGGTTTTTGATCGTAATTCAAACTCATCAGAATCCAGTGTCTAAATTCTAAAAGCCAAAATGAACAAACTGGCATCGAAAGAATTGGTCTGTTTCAGTTCTTGATCATCATGAACTCATCCGCCATGGATCCCGCTCTGATTCAAACAGAATTAATTCAGCTCCGAGAATTAACTGACCCGGACGAACTGCGTTTGCGCTTGCTTGATCTGTTGTGTACTGTCGCATATCAGGAAGGCGACTTTGTTCTCTCGTCTGGGCAGCAGAGTAGCTATTACATCAACGGGAAGCAGGTGACGCTTCATCCGATGGGTGGATTTTTGGTTGGGCGAACTGTGATGTCTAGAGTTTTGCCTGACGTGCAAGCGGTTGCTGGATTGACATTGGGAGCCGATCCGATGGTTTCGGCAGTGAGCGTTGTAGGGGCGTATGAGGGGCGATCGCTCGCGGCACTCATCATTCGCAAAGAAGCCAAAGGGCATGGTACTCGCGCTTACATCGAAGGTCCAGATTTACCATCCGGAACTCCCATTGCAGTCTTAGAAGATGTCGTAACGACGGGGCAATCTGCTCTCAAAGCGGTCGATCGCCTGAAACAAGCAGGCTATGTTATTCGTCAAATAATTGCGTTGGTCGATCGCAATCAGGGGGCTGCTGAGCTTTATCAACACCATGATTTACCATTCCAGGCATTATTTTCTATTCACGATATCCAGGCTCGATGGGCGCAACTCCAGGCTGATTCAAATTCGTAGTTTGGCTTGAATGCTAGATTAAAAAAAGTTTTGCATGATGTCATAGCAGTTGATTAGCCAGTCTGGTCGCAAGGCAACTTACATGGTCACGGACATAGTCACGGACATAGTCACGGATTAGCATTTGCTAATTCAGAATTTGAATCTTAAAGTTTTAATCTAAACAACGTGGGAACTCTAAGGGATGAATAGACACCTGCCTTATTCTCATTCGTTAAATGCTATTCTTAGTTCTGCTCTGTTGGTCCTCTTAGCACAAGGAGCAGGCGTAGCTCAAACCCCTCCTGCTCCGTCCTCCAGTGAAGCCGAGCCGTCTGACGACTTGACCGCTGTTTATTTACAGCCGCTATCCCTTCCTGAGCGAGTCTTCCAGCCTTATTATCCGCCGTTATCCCTTTCCAATCTGCCGATTCCAAGCCCTATCTTTCCCGAAGTCGTGCCGAGGATGCAGCTAGTGATTCGGCTTGGGCAGCGTCGGGTCTATGTCTATAAAAATGACGAAATCTTCATTAGCTACCCGATTGCCGTCGGTCGAGCGGGATGGGAAACGCCCACGGGTGAGCATGAGGTTATTAGCATGGTTCAAGACCCAGGATGGCAAAATCCCTTTACCGGAGAGGTGATTCCCCCAGGACCTAGTAACCCACTGGGCGAACGGTGGATTGGGTTTTGGACAGATGGGCAGAATTATATTGGGTTTCATGGCACACCCAATACTCAGTCTGTTGGGCGAGCCGCCTCTCATGGCTGTATTCGGATGTATAACGAAGACGTGCGCGCCCTATTTGAAATTGTGGCGGTAGGAACTCCGGTGATTGTTGAACCCTGATTGCATATGGCCAATCGGATGGCTCGTATTGTCACTACCCTAGTCTCAGTATTTTATGAATTATTTTATGAATTTTTTACTCAGTCTTCCAAATGGTACTGATTTGAAGGGAGGCACTCGGGCAAAATAAATGACATAGATTTTCAATTTAGATTTTTATTTATTAATACGCTTTATTGATCATGACTATTCCGGCTTATCCTTCGGCAGCGATCGCCCATTTCTCAGATGGTCATAACATCTTGGGGAAACTGCCGCTTGAAGCACGAGAATGGGTAGAAAGCTTGTCTTGGCAGCAACGACGATATGTTCTTTCTCTATGTCATTTCATTTGTGCTGCTTCACCCGAAGCTCAGGCTGAGTTTCTAAATAATTACACAGCCGACGGTCTCGTTTCTAAAAAGCTAGAAGACCGAGATACCCGTCAGAGGGTAACCAGTTATTTAAGACAACTTCGAATTGAGACAGAATTAACGGCACCCGTCTTGCGGCGATATATTCGTCAGTTTTATATTCACTCCGCTCAGGATGCCCGTCGACAGCCTGACTTATATTTAGAATCGGCTCTCAGGCTCGTCTTTAACACTGAAGAACGCAATAACGTGTTTAATTACGTTTTAGGGTTTGAACTGTTTCGCATGCTGTTTTGCATGAGTTGGCAGCAGCATGAGCGGCTCTATCGCCTCCAGCGAAACCAGGAAGATTTTATCAACACTTACATCAAACCAGTTCAGCACACGCATCGAATCAACGGGATCATCGTCCCTAGAGATGAAGGCATTTTTTTTGCGAAACGGGATTATTTTGTGCAAGTGCCAAAAATGTCTGATAAAAAACTCGTTGAGCTGATCATGGCAACCTTTACCACTGATAAAACAACCCGATTTGGATTTTCGATCATTCGGCATCCTAATGCGTTGATGTTTGATTATGACTATATTTTTGCGCCGGAGCCCGACGTCATTTTCTCGACCTGAGATGCGCTCTGGGGGCTGTCCAATGGGTGTTTGCTCTATTACTGGTAAGGTAGTTCAGTAGTGAATGCTGACGAACACTATCGGGAACTAGTAGAAAGAGCATGGGATTTTACATCGGGTGTGCAGTTTGGGCATATAAAGATTGGGTTGGGAGTTTTTATCCGTCGAGGAGTCGAGCGTCAGACTTTCTACGTCTCTACAGTCAGCGCTTAACGACTGTCGAAGGAAACACGACCTTCTATTCGATTCCCAAGGCAGAAACGGTGACGCGCTGGGCGAATGAAACACCCTCTAGCTTCAAATTTTGTCTCAAGTTTCCCCGCAGTATTACCCACCAGGGAATGCTGATGCCTCAGCTCAACGAGGCGATCGCCTTTATTAACCACATGCAACTCCTCGGATCACGCTTGGGGCCTATCTTTGCTCAACTGCCACCCAGCTATCATCCCCATCATTTAGATGACTTAATCACATTTTTAGACTCCTTACCGCATCACGATCTGCCGTTTGCGGTGGAAGTGCGCCACGCTGATTGGTTTGAGTCGCCTCATGCCGAAACGTTGAATCAAGAATTATCCAAACTGGGAATTGGACGAGTGCTACTGGATTCTCGTCCTATCTATGATTGTCCAGATAATCCACAAGTAGCATCTGAACGAAAGAAGCCCCAAGTCCCGCTTCAGCGAGTTACGACAGCTAATTTTAGCCTAGTTCGATTTATTAGCCATCCTGATTTAGAGTTTAATCACTTCTATTTGCAAGACTGGGTAACGCCAATTAATCAATGGCTTCAAGAGGAAACGGATATTTATTTCTTTGTGCATTGCCCTGATGAGGGGCGATCGCCTCACATCGCTCGGCAGTTTCAACGAATGCTGGAGCACAATAACGTGCCCGTTTCACCCTTACCGTGGAACGGGGTAGAGCCATCACTCGCTCAGCTCAGCCTATTCTAGAAATCAACGACACCTCACCTTCAATGAAAATGGTATAAGCCTGGGATTCAAATTCTAACGATGTCTTGCTCATCCTACCTTCCTGACCTATGACCACGCGCGATCGCCCTCCAATTCAATCTGGCTCATCGGGGCACTCCTGTCCCAAAATCAATACGTTGACCATGTTTCGGCTTGGACTCTTTCAGATGGGACTGGGTGTTTTGACTGTCCTCACAGTGGGTGTTCTCAATCGAGTCATGATCACCGAATTGTCGATTCCCGAAGCAATCACATCAACGGTGCTGGCAATTTCGCTGCTCGTTGCCCCAGCCAGGATTTGGGTAGGGCAAGTGTCGGATGCCAAACCTCTAGGCAGATATCATCGCACGGGATACGTCTGGATTGGCGCAGCGTGTTTTATGGCAATTTTGCTGGCTGCCGTCCAGGTTGTCTGGCAACTGGGTGCATTGGTGCAGCTCAATGGAGGCTGGAGTTGGACGACGCCAATAATTGGATGGACGGCACTTTTAGCACTCCTGATGGGGCTGTATGGCTTGGTAACCAGCCTGAGTTCTACCTCATTTTTTGCGTTACTCGTGGATGTGTCTGACGATGATGATCGTGGCAAACTGATTGGGATTGTCTGGACGATGCTCATGGTCGGGTTAGCCATTGGCGGAATTAGCAGCAAAATTTTGCTCAGTCCATTAGACGATATCAATGCCTCCATTGACCTAGTGCAACGCTCAGTGACCCATCTATTTTGGGTAGTGCCGCTGATTGTGTTTGGGCTGGCGATCGCAGCCACAGTCGGGGTAGAAACGAAATATTCTAGATATTCATATCGCTCAATGGCCGTTAACCGAGAAGACCAAATTACCCTGGGCGCTGCGCTACGAGTGTTAACGGCAAGTCGTCAAACGGTGATCTTCTTTGTGTTCTTGCTGATGATGACATTTAGCCTATTTCTGCAAGAAACTGTGTTAGAGCCTTATGGGGGCGAAGTGTTTCAGATGTCAATTCCTGAAACATCGTTGCTCAATACCTATTGGGCGATAGGGCTATTGCTAAGCCTAAGCGCAACGGGGTTTTTCCTCATTCCCCGCCTGGGCAAGCGACGAACCACAAAATTAGGCTGTTTGGCAGTCGCGTTTTCGTTCTTTTTAATTATTTTGTCGGGTTTCACAGCCAATGAAAATATGCTGAGACTTGCCCTAGTGTTATTTGGTATGGCAACCGGAATTTTGACCACCGGAGCCTTGAGCCTAACGCTTGATCTCACTGCGGCTGAAACGGCTGGAACGTTTAGCGGTGCGTGGGGGTTGGCACAGTCAATGGCGCGAGGGGTTGCCGTTGCCGGAGGTGGCTATGTTCTTGGGTTTGGAAAGATGATATTCGACTCTCCTGTTTTGGCATATGGGGTGGTATTCAGTCTGCAAGCCATCGGCATGGTGTTAGCCATCGGGGTCTTAAATCGCGTCAACGTCCAAGAATTCCGCTCAACTACTAACGAGGCGATCGCCACCGTATTGAAAAATGACCTAGATTGAAGTCATCTGAAGAGGCCGATCGCCCCCTCTTTCATCCCTTATTCTCTATTCCCTCACCATGAGCTTTTGGACTGAAATTCTGACCTTTTCCGAACAAACGACTCATCGAGTTGGCAAACAATTGCTAGACGACTTTGGTTCTGCTCAAGCGAGTGAAAAAGCCGATGGCAGCTTAGTCACGCGATCGGACAAATGGGCTGACGAAGAATTGAGACGATCTATTTTGAACGCATTTCCCAGTCATGGAGTGCTCAGTGAAGAAGTCGAGCATGTTTTTCCAGAGACAGACTGGTGTTGGATTATTGACCCTATTGATGGCACCACCAACTTCACGCGCGGCATTCCACTATGGGGCATTTCATTGGGGGTGCTTTATCACGGTACTCCTGTCTTTGGATATGTGTATTTGCCCCCGCTTAACTACGCATTTTATGGCTATTGGTCAGGAGCGTCAGGGTTAGATATGCCGTCAGGCGCTTTTCTGAATGGTCAACCCATTCAGAAAAGCACAGATGCGCCCTCATCCAATCATTTTTTTAGCTTGTGTGCCCGTAGCATAAAGGTCTTGCAGAATCCGGAGCCGTTCCCGTGCAAGATTCGGATGTTAGGCATTGCAACCTATAATTTGCTGACAGTGGCGATGGGAACCGCGCTGGGCGGCGTAGAAGCTACGCCTAAAATCTGGGACATCGCGGCAATTTGGGCGATCGCCCACGCTGCTGGGGCGATTTGGGTGCCGCTCGATGAAAATCCTGTGTTTCCACTCCAAGCCGGACACGATTATGGCACGCGATCGTTCCCCACACTGGTTGTGAGCCAAGATGAATGGGTGCCGCTATTTCAAAACCGAGTACAAGTCGTTATTAATCGCTAAGCAAACAGGGGCAGCACGTGTGAATTTGATCACCGCCAAATGGAGCATCAAGGACTATCACCAGATGATTGCGGCTGGCATCTTAGAGACTCGTCATGTCGAATTAATCGATGGAGAAATTGTGGAGATGGCTCCTGAAGGTGAAGCCCATGCATACCTCAGCGATGAAGCCGGGGAATATTTGATCTATGTGTTGGGCGATCGCGCAAAAGTTCGTCAGGGTAAGCCCATCACATTGCCCAACAGCAACTCAGAGCCAGAGCCCGATATCTCGATTGTTCAACGATTAGGACCTGATTATCGAGAACATCATCCCTATCCTGAAAACATCTTTTGGGTCATCAAATATTCAGAATCGAGCTTGATCAAAGATTTAGAGGTCAAACCCAAAATCTATTCAGCAGCCGGAATCTCCGAGTATTGGGTCATTAATCTCCGCACTCTCCAATTGACGGTCTTTCGTGACCCCAGCGACGACGGATATCAATCTAGAGAAATCTTAAGTCAAGGTACGATTTGCCCGTTGGCGTTTCCTGCGATTGACATCTCAATCCAGCGATTAGTGGGCAATTAAGTCGATGGAATTGATTCTATTGGAGTTGATTCTAATTGCCAAACCCGAATTGTTTCATCAGCACTAGCGCTAGCAAGCAGTTGACCATCTGAGCTAAAATTCACCGCTAAAACAGCATCATCATGGTCAGTTAGCGTATGTTGTAACCCTTCAGATGACCAAATTTTTACTGTATGGTCATCGCCGCCGCTGGCAAATAGCTCCCCGTTAGCTTGCGTGGCGATCGCCCAAATCTTGCCCATATGCCCAACTTGCGTATCTGTCAAAATCGCCTGGTCAATCGTCCAGCGCTGAATTTCTCCGGAGTTATTCCCGAGCAATACATCCTGCTGATCACGGCTCATCGCTAGCGCCAGAATTTGATGGTCAGGATTGGCAATAGTCTGAACCAAGGTTCCGGTCTGTAAATCCCACACCTTAAGGCACTGATCGTCTCCACCACTGACCAAAATGCGGCTGTCAGAACTAAGGGCGATCGCCCTGATGGGGGCTGAGTGACCAACTAGCGTGCGGATTAGTTTTCCGGATGTTATATCCCAAACCCCAATTTGATGATCCCATCCTGCACTAATCAAAGTATGGCGATTTGGAGTAAATACAACGGATGTGACGATATCTGAATGTCCGGCCAGGATGCGAATCAAACTCCCCGTGCGGAGGTGCCAAAGTTTGATGGTGCAGTCTTTGCTTCCGCTCGCCAAGATTTGCCCATCTGGACTCATCGCTAAGCACTGCACCGCGGCTGAATGCCCCTCTAGTGTGGCAAAGCATTCCCGAGTGCGGAGATTCCACAAGCCAATTGTGCCATCTCGGCTACCGCTCGCCAGCATCTTGTTTCCTTGAACAACGACAACGCTGGTCACGCTGTCGGAATGCCCGATTAGGGTATGCACGCATTCCCACGAACACTGGAGTGTCGAGAGTGGTTCTTGGGAGGAAGAGGGCATTGGAGACTGAGCTTCGGGTGAAGAATGTCGTTCAGCAGGTTGCGTGGATTCAACGGTTTGCTTTAATTCGAGCTGGTTTGCTTTCAACAAATCAGATTCAGCTCGATTCTCATATCCCAATACCGAAAAGACGAGTCCTCGATAGCGATACGCTTCTGCATAGTTTGGATTGAGGCGAATTGCCATCGTGAACGCATCAATGGCATTTTGATAGTCTCGCTGTTTCGCATTTTCCGCGCCCTGATTGTAATAACGTTCAGGATTGGTCGGTCGAGTTGAGTAGGTGTTTAGCTGAGACGATGGCGTCGATCGTGAAACGACATCGTTCAATGGTTTAGAAACAATTCGCAATGCCTGATATGCCTCATTCAGCCGTTTGATCAATTCTTCGGCTATTTGCTGTTTTTCAGGATTGTTCGGAAACCGATCAGGGTGCCATTGCTTGGCTAGCTCACGATAAGCTTGCTTTATTTCGTGTTGGGATGCCCCGGGGTGAAGCCTCAAAATTTTGTAATATTTTTGGGTATCGATCATTGCGTTCAGGCTGATTCGTCTACATCCGGGCTCTTTACATTTCAGTTTTCCCGACTAAGTGTGCTGAATCCGCATTTTATAGCAATCCTAGATGGGTTGCTCTGCTTCCTATACTCACCAACTTTCAAGGAAACCTGGTAAAAAATGAATAAAATCCTTTACTTGGCCAATCCTTACGGCTTTTCTCAACAGCAGCGAACCCTTTTGCTTCCCCCCATTATTCAAATACTTGAATCCTTGGGAGCTGAGGTGTGGGAACCATTTGAGCGTAATAATCAAGTTGACATCTCAAAGCAGGGGTGGGCCTATACCGTTGCACAAGCGGATGCTCAGGATGTGAAAAATTGTGGCGGCATTTTTGCAATTGTGAATGGCACCCCGCCCGACGAAGGCGTAATGGTTGAGCTAGGAATGGCGATCGCCCTCAATAAGGCAATTTTCCTGTTCCGAGATGACTTTCGTCAGTGCGCCGACAGTGACGAATATCCCCTCAATCTAATGCTGTTCGCGGGGTTACCTCAAACCCAGTGGCAGAATTACTATTACACATCGGTCGATGAAATCAGTTCACCCCAAAAGGCTCTCTATCAATGGCTGCAAGGGAATAAGTGACAAGACAGCGATCGCTCAGAAAAGGCCGATACTGTTTCACTCCGTAGTTAGAATTACCAACTGCCTAGCAAGATAGAGGCTTCGGCTGCTTAGGGAACACGGTCTGCCTATGTCCCCAATGTGTAATCATTGCTACTCAAAATTCCTACGCTTTGAGCGAGTCTCATTACGAGTATTCGTGTAAGTTATTATTTGGAGAAGGTTTAATGGTGATGGAGATGAGTGCTCCGGGCATGCTCGAAGGATTAGATGACGATCGCATTATTCAATTCATGACCGAACTCAATCGCCAAGGGGTTGAGTATCTGCGATTTGAGCTGCCCGACTTGCACGGTGTCTCCCGCCTCAAAGTCGTGCCAGTTGACAAGGTCGAAGGATATATTCGCAAAGGGCTTAACTTCTATGGAGGCACTCTGGCACTAGATACAGCTTCGATAGTGGTTCCTAATTCGGGGTATCACGCCGAGCGTAAATATCAAGACCATAATCTGTTCCCTGATCTGGATACGTTAACGATAGTTCCTTGGCTTGAGAAAACCGCGAAAGTTATTTGTGATCCGTATTGGAGCCCTGCCGAACCTCTGCAAGCAGCTCCCCGTCGAGTGCTCAAAAATCTGCTGGCATACGCTCATCAATTGGGCTTTGATGTCCTGATGGGGCACGAATTTGAGTTTTATCTATTAGATGCCAAAACAAAAACTCCTCTATTTGAGGGGCTGCATATTTTCAACCACATTCGTAACCAATATGTGCCTGAACTCGATCAAATGCTTGCTTATCTTCAAGCATCTGGAATTGATGTGATCACCCATAACTGCGAATACGCCCCATCTCAGTTTGAAATTAATTATGGTGCATCAACAGGAATCAAAGGCGCAGATAAAGCGTTTACCTTCAAAAATGCGGTGAAAGAAATCGCGCATCGGCTAGGCTATCAGGCAACCTTTATGTCTAAACCTTTCGAAGCAACGGCGGGGTGCTGTTGCCACTTTCATGTCAGCTTGTGGAATGCGGGCACCGATACCAATGAATTCCTAGATCCCCACGATGAACTAGGGCTATCTGCCATAGCCAAGTCGTTTATTCAGGGCATTCTCGATCATGCTCCGGCAATGATGGCACTGATTGGGCCTACCCCAAATTGCTACCGTCGCCTCAAGCCCCATACCTTTGCTCCGTCAAACATTAGTTGGGGCATCGAAGATCGATCGGCCATGGTGAGAGTAAAGGCGACTCGTGATGAAGGCACTCATATCGAAATGCGGGCAGCATCCGGATTAAGCAATCCCTATTTGACGGCTGCAGCAACCCTGGCTGCGGGGCTTTTAGGTATTAAGAATCAGAGTGTCTTGCAGCCGATGGCCAAGGGGCCCAGTGAAGATGATCCCGATTTACCCAAACTTCCGGCCACGCTTGATGTTGCTTTAGACGCATTGAGTGCTGATACGGACATGCAAGAACAGCTAGGAACTGATTTCTCCCATCTATTTGCTACAGTCAAACGCTTTGAGCTGACTCGTTTTCATGACCACATTACTGAGTGGGAGAAACATGAATATATGGAGATCTATTAATCGGGCAGCGATCGCCTAGCTGAGCGATCGCCCATTGGATAGCTGCTCTTCTCTCTATCCAGCTACATCTTGATTTGGTGCATTCCCCCAACTGTCACTAAGAGTTGGCGATCGCGCTGAAGAATTTGATTAGACGGCTCAAGACGAATTGCATAATCCATCGACAAAATAGCCTCATCATACCGGTTTAATTGGGCAAGGCATTCCGCCCGAATAGCCCATAATCCTGAAGCTTGAGGAATGTACCGGAGCGCTTGGCTTAAATCTTCGAGAGCCTGTTGATAGTGACCCTCTTGATAGTGCTTAATTCCGGTGTCCGAAAGTTCTTGAAATATCTTTTCTTGAGCTTCTTGCTCAAATTTAGGAGACTCTACGGCCCCATTTTTACGGATTGGAACTCCCCTGTAAGTAATAGGGGGCAGCGGAGATGAGGGAGGAGGGGAAGACGATTCTTCTGCCCTACGTTGCTGATATCGGTTACCACGATAGTTTAGTTCCATAGTTTATGCCCTTAATCCCAGGAAAACTCACGACAATTAGATTAAATATTTAATGCTTAAGGAAAGAAATTCCTTCGAGAAATCAAAAGAATAAAGTGTAGGGGCTTAACAAGCTTTAATAAAGCATGTATTCGCTGAGAAATACACTGGTATGTACACGTCTTTACGTAAAAAAAATGCGATCTTGTAGACATCTCAAATCCTTTGAACGGAATAAATTCAGCCTTTCCACCGAGACACTATGGTGGTATGCACTTGGGTGGAAATATGCGTATAATTCGATACACTCATTCGGGTAGCCAGGATTAAAACTGACACATGCGGTGGTTTTGATACATCGATCATCAATTAGGTTTAGACTTTGAGCGGGCAGCATGTGCGTTTTAGATTTTGAGATAAAAATTTGAAATTCTTCGCACAAGGGTTCATTGTGGTAGTATCTTGTATGGTTCGAAGCCTTACGCTGCCCCGTTCATTGAACCTGTGGTGTAGGAGACAGCAGGAGTGCGTGAGAGTACATTAATTAGCAATGCCGATGCTGGTTCCCAGCGGAGTTCACTAGCACCAATTCGAATTGGTGTCATTGGAGTGGGCAACATGGGACAACACCATACACGAGTCCTTAGCTTGCTGAAGGATGTCGAATTAATAGGTGTGGCTGACGTCAATGCAGAACGAGGAATTGATACCGCTAGTAAATACCAAGTTCGGTTTTATGAGGACTACAAGGATTTGTTACCTCATGTTGATGCGGTATGTATTGCAGTCCCAACTCGCTTGCATCACGACGTTGGTATGACCTGTTTGCAAGCTGGCGTTCATGTCCTAATTGAAAAGCCCATTGCTGCGAGCATTGCGGAGGCAGAGTCTTTGGTGAACGCCGCAGCCGAATTTCATCGAATTTTGCAGGTTGGACATATCGAGCGGTTTAATCCTGCCTTTCAGGAACTTAGCAAAGTTCTGAAGACCGAAGAGATTCTCGCACTAGAGGCGCATCGAATGAGTCCTTACTCAACGAGGGCGAATGATGTCTCGGTTGTGCTTGATTTGATGATTCACGATATTGACCTTTTGATGGAGTTAGTGGGCGTTCCAGTAGCAAAACTCACATCGAGCGGCAGTCGTGCTTCAGATTCGGGATACCTGGACTACGTAACCGCTACGCTAGGGTTTGCCAATGGCATCGTAGCGACCGTGACCGCAAGTAAGGTCACGCATCGGAAGACTCGACGAATTGCTGCCCATTGTAAGCATTCACTGACTGAAGCAGATTTTCTCAACAATGAAATTCTGATTCATCGCCAAACAATTGCGAATTGTTCAACTGATTATGGTCAAGTTTTGTATCGGCAAGATGGACTAATTGAAAAGGTCTATACCAGTAATATCGAACCGCTACATGCTGAACTAGAGCATTTTGTGAGCTGTGTCAGAGGCGGAAACCAGCCTTCTGTAGGGGGTGAACAAGCTCTCAAAGCGCTTCGATTGGCTAGTCTAATTGAACAGATGGCGCTCGACGGGCAGCCATGGCAATCATCAGATTCTGATACAGACGTCGCATATCCGAATTCTCCACCGATCGCGGTTTAGATCACGTGATATCGCTTGATTATCGGTTCTTTAGTCACTAGAGTGCGTGGCGTCGATCTCTCGACGCAGGTTATGCATTACGGTGTCAGAATCGACCTGCTCAAGAATATCTCGAATGATGGTGTTGATGCCTTGAGGTCCCCAGGTGCAGCCTTGTTTTAAATAAATCTGCGCTGCTTTGCCAACGCGGTATGCTCCATAGCCAGCAAGACTTGCTTGGGCGATCGCCGTTGTTGAATAGGCTGCAAACCCACCGACGCTGTCAAATGCAGAGGCTAGAGCGGCAGCACTCTTTCCAAAACCTAGCAGCAGTCCACTGCCAAATTCTCCTAGAAATAAGCTACCCGAACTCCAGACAATTGCATTCCAAAGCTTGTTTGCCTCATAGCCCGTCATCGGTAGCCCATATAAACGAGCCAGAGAGCGAATCATCACTAAGTCCGCTGCGGCACCCCCGAGTAGGTCAATCACGGCAATCGGATTTGCGGCAACCGCGATCGCCTTCCAACGAGCAAATTTCCAGATTAAATCGTCTGCTTCATCCTCATGGATTTGGAGAGTTTTGTGAGCGATCGCTGCTTCTGCGTCTCTCGCCTGTCGAAGTGCGTTTAAGGCCAGCAACGATTTACCTTCGCGCTTCAGAATAGCTATCAGTTTTTGGCTTAATTCATCAATTTGGGCAGGTGGTGACTCCCAGTCATGAGTGACTCGACCGTCAGGCCACTCAATTCTCACTTGAAGCGGAGCAGGCTCAGCGGCTACCATCACAATATCATTCGACAAAATTGGCTGAGGGAGAGTAGCCCCTAAATCTTGCTTAAAAAGAACCTGAAGCTTTTGATAAATTGCTTGACGATCGGTATTGGGATATAGGTCGGTTTTATTAAAAACTAAGATTAGGGGCTTGTGAGCGTCTTGAAGCTGCACCAATGATTCATATTCGCGACGAGTAATATCGCCTGACACCACAAACAGAATCAGATCGGCTTGGTAAGCAACTTCCTGAGCCATTCCGGCACGAACCTCACCGCCGACTTCATCGAGCCCAGGTGTGTCAATCAATTCTAGTGTGGGTAATTGATTTGTTTGACCTAACGGCGACCAATACACCGAGCGAGGCCAGCGCGTTACACCGTGGAGTGGCCCTGTTTGAAGAATTTTTTGTCCAATTAAGGCATTGATGACAGCTGACTTACCTCGGCTCACCAGTCCGAAGACAGCAATACGAATAACGTTGTGATTCAGCTTATCTAAGGTGGCTGAGATCTGTTCTAGATCCGTCTTGAGAGCAGATTGCAAATTGATTGCTTGAGGATGCCGCTTTGACAAGCGTAACTGCCTAGAATAACGGCTAATTGCTTGTTTGAGACTAGCGCGAGCTCGATTAAAGTGGGCGTCTGATAAATTCACCCATGTCAAATTTGAATGGGGCGATGGTGCCGATGCCTCATTCAACTCAGAAAAATTAGAATTTTCACCCGATGATTGTGGACGCCTCAAAGCCAATCAAACTCACCATTCCCTATTAATTGATAAAGTTTATTGATAGATTACTCTATTCTCTCTAATTTCCTGAGCAACTCATTTTTGATCACTCAGGATGATTTTGCGAGTGACTGCGACGTAGGTATCAAGCTATCGTCTAATGTAGAACGATTATCTGTCAGCGAAATTTGCGCCGAATTTCCAGGGTTCAACTGTTTGATGCCCTGCTGAACCAGTGTGCTAAGAAATGCAGTTCGCCGATTCTGTTGAAAGATTGTGGTGAGTGAAGCCGTTAACCGTTCGAATTGAAATGGCGATGCAGACTCGGCATCAGCGTGATGGCTCTGTTCTTCAAAATAGGCAATTAGGCTTAATCCAGCAATTCGTGTGAGGTAAGCGGCGCTAATGCCTTGAACTAACCCACCTGCAACAAATGTAGCAGCATGGCTTTTGAGCAGCGGGCTAATTGCCTGAGTTGACAGTTCGACCAATCCAAGCTTCACCATGACAGATGCTAGGGTGCTAGCCGCAGTTTTTGCCTGTTCGACGGAAAATTTCTGCTGATAGAGCGTGCCCAAATCAATAATTAGCTGGGTATTGATTGCAGCAGTCGCAATGACATCCAAACTAGGAACTGGATTGGCAAATGCTGCAGTCGCAGCAATCCATTGATATTGCTCAATGAGAGGTAACGCGCGATCGCGTCGAATTTGGTTTAACCGAATCTGAATCTCAGCTTGGAGAGTTTGTGCTTCCCGAAAAACAGTTGCTAAGACGAGCTGCTGCCCTTCTTGGTGTAAAACCCGACCTAAACGGTCAGTCAAGCCTGCAACATCCGATTCAGATTGCTCGAGCCACTCTTGCAGTGAGCCATCCGATTGAAGTTGACGCACTTTAATCGGCGCTGGTGCCGTAGAGATTGCGACAATATCGTCGTGCTGCAAATTGCCCCGCATTTGATCCTGCAACTGCTTCAGAATGGTAAGACGATCGGCTGGCAAATATTGATCTTGTTTGTTAAAGACTAAAAGCAGTCGCTGGTTGCGATCGAGAAATTGATGGATCTGCCGAAACTCTAGCTGAGTTAAATCTCCATTAACCACAAATAGCACTAGGTCAGATTTTAAGACATCAGCGCTTTCGCTAGCGGCTTGATCAATGCCTATTGCTGACGAGCAGCTTGTCTCTTGAATAGAAATCTGGAGTGGAAACGTTTTAGAAAACTCAGCAAGCCAATCTGAGGTGAGCTGATTAGCCAAAGAAGATTTACCGACCGCCGTTCCGCCTACAACATGAATAAGAATCTCAGTGCGATGGAGATCTGCATTGAGTCGGGTGAGCTGAGTTCGTAAGTCGGCAATGGAGTCTGAATTGTCTCCAGATTCAGCAAGCAGCGTACTAAGACGAGTTTCTGCCGCAGCGATCGCCCCTTTAACTGCTTCATAATCAATGTCAATTGGGGCAGATGAGAGAGACTCGTCGGCTAATGACGCTTTTTGCTTGAGCCACCAGACACTAGAACCGATGGCGATCGCCCCCCAAACGAGCGTCCCGCCGACGTCTAAGACCGACGGAGAAAAACTATCCCAAATCCAGACTCCAAAGGAGAGCCCTAATCCACCGATTAAAATAGGTCGCCGCAGCTTTACCGCCATGAAAAATCCGTTTATGTTGGGAACACGCATCGATTGCCAATCAAAATCCATCTGGACTAGCAGATTTATAGCATCGTGCTACTAATATCTTCATCTTACCGAGCGTTTGTCATCCTTAAAGGAGAGTTATTACCCAGATCTTTACAGTGGAAATCACTACCATTCAGCATAAAAAAATCCACGATAGCGATGTATCGTGGATTAAATAAATAAGTGGCGGGGAGCGGATTTGAACCACTGACCTTCGGGTTATGAGCCCGACGAGCTACCAGACTGCTCTACCCCGCGATACATAATAAGCGTGCTTCCTAAGCACTTTTATTAAGTATAGCCTAAAAACCTAAACATCACCAACATCCGTCATTTTGGTCGAGTTCATCATTAGGCGCACATTTTTAGCAATTTGCAATTGCGTCAAGTACAGAAACAGTGGTGTGGGGCACGCCGCACCCCGTACCACCGTACTTAACCCAAATACATACCGCTCAAACACGGCGGTAAACAAAGCGGCCACTGTCGACCTTACTAACGGAGGGCTTGCGCGAGTCCTAAATTTAAATAATAGAAAGTTTAAATAATAGAAAGTTCTCCAACGACATCTAACCGCTTAAAGTCTCCAAGCGCCATAAATCGCTCAGACAAGGTTTCTGCAATGGTCGGACTAATCCATCCAAGTTGCTTTGCGAGATGAATTGCCACCGCATATTTGGCTCGCTTTGCTCCATCCACGACCTTAATCGCTAAACCCAGTCCCTCACCCATACGGGCAATACACTGAATCCCTTCTGCGCCAGCTTTGCTGATGAGCTCTCCTTCGGTAAGCTGCATGACTTCAGTATCAAATGCTCCCTCTCCAGCTATCATCCGTGGATAGTGAATCATCGCGCGAGCAATTCGCTCCATGTCTAAGTTGTCGCCAGACGCAAGTTGAGCATAAAGCGTCGCCATCTGACCCAACTGCATAAAATAGGTGGGTGCCCCACAATCATCATGAGCAGCAATAAATTCTTCTGCGGGCATCTTTAGCAGCTCAGCCACTTTATCAAGAATCAATTTTTGAACCGGATGATTGCGCTGAAGATAGGTATTTAAGGACCAATTACGTTGCTGGCAAACTGCCAGCATACCTGCGTGTTTCCCTGAACAGTTATTTTGGAGTGGGCTATGATTTCCCGGCGGGATCGGGCATTGGAGTAAAGATGGTTCTAAATCACAGCGCCAGAGAATATTAAACGCCTGTCGCGCATGCTCGATGGTGCCTCGGTGAGAGCTACACATAATTGCCAAATCTTTGTCGGTCAATTTATAGCGCTCGACAGCTCCAGTAGTCGTGACAGCTAAGGCTTGAAATGGTTTCAGGGCTGAACGAACAAATGCAGCAGTTTCTGGGTCACCTGCCACTGACAATAATCGTCCCCGATTATCGCAGACAACAGCCTGAACAGAATGTGTCGATTCTACGATGCCTTCTCGGAGCAGCCGAACTTGTAAGGCTGCGGTTTGGGTGCGTTTTCCTCGTGTCATGATTGCGACTGTGACATACTCCTAGCCTTGTCGTAATGATTAGCTTGCAATGATCGGTAAGGTTTGTATTCTAACTCAAGGCTATGCAAACCCAGATAGATGTCAAAAAGAGTATGGCAAGCACGCCCAAAGTAATCTTTAAACGGCGCAACATCGGCTGAATTTGATATGTCACAATTAGGCGATCGCGGTGTACTACCTCTTCGGGCTTTGTCCATGTCTGCCCATCATACCAGCCCGATTCTTCATAAAAAATTGTTTCTTTGAGCAAGCGGCTTTGCACATAATTCCAGCCTAAATAAAGTCGTAAGACAGTCAAAAGAGGCAGCACGCTTGCCCCGGACGTGCCGGCTACTAAGAACAGCATCGGGTGTCTCGCAAACGGGAAGCTTGCTGCCGCAATGGGACCCGAAACCAGCCAGCTAATTCCCCAGAGAATGATAATGGGTTTAAGGTAACGGGCCATATCAAGGGCAGCCCAGCGAAAAAACCAGGAATCCCTTAAGTCTTGATACTCGTTGATTGGCAGTTGTTCAGCTGGAACTGGACAAACAAATGTGGAAGATTTCATGGTTCACCGCTCGCTAGACGCATGAGCGCGTCAACATGCTTTTGCTTATTAATTTAACGAATCTTTTACGATTCAGATGCAAAAAACTCGATCCGCTCAGCATGTCCCCAAAACGCCTCCAAATTATAAAACTCGCGCTCTTGTGGCAAGAAAATATGAACAATGACCTCACCATAATCGAGCAGCACCCAACGCCCTTCTGACATACCCTCAACTTGCTCAGGTTTGCGCTGCCAGTCATCTTCGATGGTGTCTTGAATAGACCGGGCGATCGCCCGGACCTGAACATTTGAAAAGCCTGTGATGATAACAAAATAGTCCGCCAAGTAGCAGACGTCTGCCACTCTAAGAAGAGAAATGTTAGCACCTTTCCGTTCATCAGCAGCTTGGCAGACCGTCATCGCGAGTTCAAGGCTGCCGCTGTCAATCGCAGATAGTTTGGCCAAGGATTCGGCATGAGCAGGCGGGATTGGAGTGTTTAACCGAGTTTTGAAATGATTAGACATCAAATATTTTTTTCCTCAATTCAGTCAATATGGAGGCCATCGCTCTAGATATTCACGAGATATTCAGTGGGAAGAATCGGAGTTTTGAGAGCATTCTACCGATCTTTCGCTCGAAGAGAGTCGAGTCTTAGTGCTTTGTAAAAACCAATTTCGAGTCAGAACCGCACGAGGATGAATCAGACGCCCCTTTCCAATCAATTGCTTAAAGGTATAGTCGCAGGTCATCCAGACGGCTTGTGCTAAATCTTGCTGGCTCGTATGGCGGAGATGGTTTAGATCTGGGGTGTCTCCCCGACCGGGCTCTAAGCTATCTGCCAAAAATACAGCGCAACTTAGAGCATCCATACCGGGTTTGCCAAGGGTATGGTTGGCAATTGCATCCAGAATTTGCGGATCGCTAACGCTGAATTCATTCCGAGCAATGATAGCGCTAACATCTGCGTGCAGCAAATGAGGCGTCGTCTCATAAACTGTATCTAAAGCGATGCCTTCGGATTTAGCGATCGCCAGCAACTTCTTGGGCTTAAAGTACTTAGCCAGGTCGTGCATGAGACCCGCTCGAGCTGCTTTATGAACATCTAGCGAGTGATGTCTCGCCAGTGCGATCGCCAGGGATTCTACCCTAAGGACATGCTCTATCCGGGGCTTTGGCACATGATTTTCTAGCCATTTCAGAACTTTTTCTCGTGGGGCCTCAGACAATTTTCCCATGAGCAAATTTCGAAACTGAGTTTGTCGTGTTGAAAAATGACACACATGCGGAGGCATGCAGCCTCTTTTCCAAGAGGTGCGCCTAGCCACAAAGTCGCAACTATGTAGCACTACCATTGTAGATCGGTCTTCTGTGTTGCTGTAGTGAAGCGACCTACACTCATGGTGAATACGCGACAAATTCAGACGATCATCTCAGATGAGGTTTCATTTTTATTAGATAGGGGATTATCAGACTTGTAGTCAGCTAACACCTTTGTAAAAAGAGCTTCATAACATTTAATTGCCTGCTCAAAGGAGTAATTTTCTACCGCATACTGGCGACCTTGTTTCCCAAGAACATTCGCCCTTTCGGGATCTTGATAGAGGTCGAAGATTGCATCCGCCAAAATATTAGCGCGTTCGGGAGCTACGACCACACCACCACCACTAGCCCGTATTGCCGCAGCAGCCGTTCCATTCAGGGGGACTGAGGCAATGACAGGTCGACCACTTGCCAATAACACTTGGGTCTTAGAAGGCATATTAAACGATACGACATTGGATTTCTGAACAATGAGCCCTACGTCAGCGGCAGCCAACATTTGAGGAAGCTGTTCACGAGGCTGAAACGGTAGCAATATAACGTTATCGGTTTGATACTGAATGCAGATTTTTCGTAAGTCCTCTAACGCCGATTCCTCTCCAATGATTACAAAAACGATGTCTGGCACGTGGCGTAGCAAGGCAGCAGCCTTGATAACAGTCTTTAAGCCTTGAGTTAAAGCAATATTGCCGCAATACATTGCGACGAACTTTTCTCCGAGATTATGATCGGTTCGAAATGAACCGGTATGAGGTGGTAGAGGACAGATAAAGTGTGTATCAACCCAGTTGGGAATACAGGTGATTTTGTCAGACGGAACCCCTTTACCAACTAAATTTTCCACGAAGCCATCTGTGATGACGCTAATAGACGTTGCGCTATGATATGCGAATCTTTCTAGTGCTTCAAACACTCGAATCGCAAACTTGTTGCTCAGCAACCCTACCTGAACGGCTGCCTCTGGCAGAATGTCTTGAAGGTTCAAGACAACAGGACACGAACTCAGCCACGCCAAAAGGGCAGCAGGTACGCTGACGGGCAGCGGAGGGACAGTTAGTAAAACTACGTCAGGCTTCCAGCCCCTCAAGGCTTGGAACATGCTAGTTACCACAAAACTACCATCCAGTAAGATACGAGCAATCAATCCTGGCTTAGGTCTAGCCCAAACATAGCTGCGCTGAATCTTCACCCCATTACGCTCTTCGGTCGTATAGAACTTCCCTTTGTACTCCTCATAAATGCGTCGTTGAGGATAGTTAGGCATACCCGTGATAACTCTAATCTCATGACCTCGAGCTACCAGACCTTCGGCTAATTCTGTCATTAAGGGAGCAATGCCAATAGGTTCAGGATGATAATTGTAGGAGTAAATCAGGATTCGCATAACATTTCAGTCGATTTTATAAAGCGCTATTGAAGAAAGGGAAAGACTATTAACATGTTGATTAATGCAATGCTTCCTCCAATGCTGCTAAAGGTAGATTCTAGAACAAATTTTTGTTAGGACAAAGCTTAAATACCCATCTCAATTGATCAATCTGGTATTGGAATTGTCCTTAGTAAGATTCACTGAACGTGAACACCTTTTCGGAAATCAATTGAGTCGGAAATGAACAGATCAGCAAAGCCAGTTATGAACTGAAGGTAAAATGAAGCACATCTGCAAAACTAAAGAGTAGACTAACAAACATGTCGTTGAATCTGACTTAAGGGAAGACGGATTTAATGAAACAATATCTGAAGCAATCAGGGCTTGAAGACTATGTGAATTTTCCGAAGCAATTTCAACACTCAATACTCACATAAATTTCATAGTCACATAAATTCAATCGGGTCTACTGATACGACTTGGCGCTCAATGGGCTGCAACGATCGCCAAGTACTAATTCATAACGTCAACGGGAATCTAGGGCAGCTTTAGTCAGCTACCGCGAGAAAAATTTCTGGAATTGGAGATAGCGCTCAGCGGTAAATAAATCTAAAGACTCTCTATTAACTGGCTGACGTATGATAATCGCGATCGCACCCCGACACGAGTTATCCCAAATGCTTCGACAGCAACTCACGACATAGAACTAAGCTGAGTTGGACAATTTCGATTGAATTCAATTGTTTGCCTGTACAAACCAACTTCACCCATATCACTGTCAAGACAACTCTACTTGTAAATTAAGATTTAATTTACCTCACAAATGTTCCTTCCAATAGCTTACCCACAAACCAGCTTGTGCGTGACATCGATGCGGGTTTGTCAGCGTCTATGAAAAAAAAAGATCCACTCGATCCACGTCAGCTAGCCTTCATCGCTCTCCGTCGCATTCGGCAGGGCAGCTTTGCCGACCAGGCCCTCGATCAGGTGTTGCATCCAGTAAGTCTTAAGTCAGCAGATCGTCGGCTTACGACCGAATTAGTGTACGGGACGATCAGACGTCAGCGCACACTGGACACCATTATTAGTCACTTGACAACCAAAAAAACAGATCAACAGCCACCTGATCTACAAATCATTCTTCGCTTGGGGTTATATCAGCTAATTTGGCTGAATCATGTTCCTCCGTCTGCCGCTGTCAACACGGCAGTAGAACTTGCAAAACGGTATCAACTCGGTAAATTGTCTGGAGTTGTGAATGGTGTCTTGCGTCAATATAGTCGACGCGTAAGAGTTGACTATATATCCAATGAAAATAAATCATCTCATCTTGCGCGTATCTTCTCGGACTTGGAATTGAATTTGCCTCAAGATGCTGAGTTGCAACTCGGCGTGTTGCACAGTTTTCCGGATTGGATTATCGACGTTTGGTTGGAGCAGCTTAGCGTTGATGAAACTAAAATGCTGTGTGAATGGTTTAATCGACCTCCTACGATTGATTTGCGGATTAATGCTCTGGTAACGTCGATCCAATATGTTGAGACGGCAATGCAGAATGCAGGCATTGAGACTCGTGGCATTGCTCACCTACCCTCTGGATTGAGATTGATGGATAGGCCAGGAAATATCCAGCAATTGCCTGGCTTCCAGGATGGGTGGTGGATGATTCAAGATGCCAGTGCTCAGTTAGTCGGGTATTTACTTGATCCCCATCCTGGAGACTTGGTCGTTGATGCCTGTGCGGCTCCTGGGGGTAAGACCACCCATATTGCTGAGATAATGGGCGATCGCGGCGAGGTCTGGGGATGCGATCGCAATCCCTCTCGATTAAAAAAGCTAATAGAGAATGTTAAACGACTCAAGCTCACATCAATCCGAGTTTTAGCCCACGATAGCCGTCATCTTCAGAAATTCATTGGGCAAGCGGATCGCGTCTTGGTTGATGTGCCCTGTTCAGGATTGGGCACGCTACATCGCCACGCAGATGCTCGATGGCGACAAACTCCAGATACCGTCCGAGAACTCACTCAGCTTCAGACTGATTTGCTAGAACAGGCATCCACCTGGATCAAACCTGGCGGTAAGCTAGTGTATTCGACCTGTACGCTTCATCCGGCAGAAAATGAAGCCATCATTCGGTCATTTTTAAGCCAGCATCCAGGCTGGCAAATTTTTCAACCGGCGCCTACAAACCCAGCGGCTGCCTTTGTGGAGTCAGAGGGATGGATTAAAGTTTGGCCTCACCGGCACTGGATGGATGGATTTTTCATGGTGTGTCTCCAGCAGTCATAAATCCTCCCCCTGATAAACACGTGCTCTTAAACGAGCATCAGAACACTATGACTTGTCAGAGGATGATTCGCTGTCGTCTTGCTCATTTACCTTTGGAACAATATCAGGGCGTTCAGCACCTTCCCAACCAGGCGGGCGCTTGGAGTTATACCAAGCAATTGACCCAATCACGACCGCTGCGATAAAGCCCACGACGTAAACTAGCGTAAATGCTGCCGGAAGCCCTGAAGACGCCCCTGACGCAACATCCATCATAATAAAATTCATATTTAGCAACTCCCTTGAGTCCAATTATTCATTCAGAATACAAGGGATCGAGGGTTAGAGATCATTTAGATGCGGTAGGTAAGCGATGACTGTGGATATTGCCGATGCTACAGAGCCCGTTCTCAATGTCACACCGCTATCAATCTGTAAATTTTCTGTAAATGTCAAGTCTATAGACCATCAGTAGATCTATGGAATCAACGCCCCAGATTCTCGTAATGTCACTTAACTATACTGAAATCCATCTCCGTGGTTTGGGCATAATGGGGGTGCTAGAATTCTCGATGGTTGATTCATGGCTCCTACACCGTTTCTGACAATTGACGACCAATCCGTTTCACTGGCTCAGGCTGTTCGTTATTTGCAAACTGCGCGGAAATTTGATGCGTTTATTGGAGAGATCCTTCGTCAGTTCGTCGTCGAACAAGAGTTGCGGACTCGAGATGACCTTCATGTGAGTTCGCCCGTCATTGAGCAGGCAATTATTGATTTTCGTCTCCAGCGGCAACTGACTGACCCCAAGCAGTTTCAGGAATGGTTGGCTGCAAACGGTACTACCTACGACACGTTTCATAATCAGATTGCGACAGGATTTAAGCTCAAGAAACTCAAGGATGCGATCGCCCAATCCAAGCTTCAAGAATATTTCATTGAACGCAAAATTTATCTCGATCGGGTCGTCATTTCTCGTATCATCGTCGCGGATAAAGAGCTTGCCGACGAGTTGAAAAGTCAAATTGAAGAAGGGAGCAGCAGCTTCGAGCAGCTCGCGCGCGACTATTCGTTAACGGATGACCGGATTGTAAACGGCATGGTGGGGCCCGTAAGTCGGGGATCGATGCCTGATTTACTGAGAGTTGCAATCGATGAGGCACAACCGGGGGAAATTGTCGGCCCCATTGGGATGGAAGAACGGTGGGGCTTATTTCGAATTGAAGAGATGCTACCCGCATCGCTAGATAACCCTCAACTAAGACAGTCGCTCCAAGACGAGTTGTTTGAGCAATGGCTAGCTGAGAAAATGCAGAATTTACCCATCAAGCTGCAGGTGGGTGAATGACATTACAAAACCAACTCGCTAGCTTAGATTGGAATCATGCACCCCTCAGCTGGTTGGACTCAAAGCAGCAGGAAACGATTCAGGCAAATGCCCAAGAATGCGTCTATCGGTTAGGGGAAGTCATTGGGTCGACTGAATCACCTGGCTACCAATACTGCATCATTTCGGGAAAAGTTCGGCTGATCCCGAATGAGGAGAAGCCAGTTTTGCTCACGGCAGGCGACTGGTTTGGTGATTTGCCTGAGCTTTCCGGAGAATGGAAAGCGAGAGCTGCTAGTAAAGATGTGGTGATTCTGAGATGGGAATCATCAGTATGGTTTGATATGCTGACGGGCGATCGCAACGGTTCGGCAGAGGCATCTCAAGCCCTCCGCCAGTTTTGGGCGGGACTGCGATCGCGCTATCAACCTGATGTTTCTGACACCCCTCAGCCCGTGGCAGGATACCCTTTTGTGACGGGTCTCAACACGGCTGCGGCATGCCTAACCATGGCGAGCCAGTATTTTGATGCGCCTGTCCAGTTTGACTGGATGAAGCGACAGCTTCGAGGACAAACTCCAAAACATGTCGTTGATGGAGCGGAGAAGGCGGGACTGCATCTGCGGCGGCTGCTAATTGGCACATGGGCAGATTTACGACAGATCAATCTACCGGCATTACTTCGCTGGCAAGATGAGCGATGGGTCGCCCTTTACGATATCCGGGGCGATCGCCTCGTGATTGGCGACCCCATGAATCCGGCTCAGACGTGTGAGAGTATTCCTCGGCGCATGGCTGAGGAGCGATGGGATGGTGAACTGTGGCAAGTTGAGCCGATTCAAAAGCAGGAAACATTTAACTTGAGCTGGTTTCTGCCTGCGGTTTGGCGCTACAAACGCTTGCTCGGCGAAGTTCTATTAGCATCGTTTACGCTTCAGCTTTTAGGATTGGCAACGCCCATCATTACTCAGGTGATCATTGACAAGGTGATGGTGCAGGGTAGTATTCCTACCCTCGACGTGATGGCGATCGCCCTACTGAGCGTTGCTGTCTTTGAGGGGTTATTGGGCACGCTGCGGATGTTTATTTTCACCCACACAACCAATCGCCTCGACCTGAGTTTGTCTGCTCAACTGTTTCGTCATCTGCTGCGCTTGCCCCTGTCTTATTTTGAATCGCGGCGGGTCGGTGATACAGTCGCCCGTGTGCAAGAGCTAGAAGAAATTCGTCAGTTTCTGACCAGCACGGCGCTCACCGTCATTTTAGACAGCATTTTTGCAGTGATTTATCTGCTGGTGATGTTTTATTACAGCGTTAAGCTTACAGGCGTTGCGTTGGCAGTCTTACCTCTGTTTGCGGTGCTAACGTTGACGGCAACGCCCGTTTTGCGCGTGTGGCTCAACGAAACCTTTAATCGAAGCGCAGATAGTCAATCGTATTTAGTTGAGACCGTTACAGGCATTCATACAGTCAAAGCGCATGCTGCCGAAAAAGCGGCGCGCGATCGCTGGGAAGGGCTGTATGCGAGATTTGTTCGTACGGGCTTTCGAGCCAATACAACAGCAAATATCAGCAACCATATCGGAGATTTTTTAACCAGCTTTTCGAGCCTATTGTTGCTCTGGATCGGCGCTAGATTGGTGATTAATCAAGACTTTACGATTGGTCAGCTGATTGCCTTTCAAATGCTCTCAGCACGGGTTACTGGGCCTCTTCTCCGTTTGGTACAGCTTTGGCAAAATCTGCAAGAGGTGTTATTAGCTGTCGATCGCATTGGTGACATTCTCAATGTCCCTCCTGAAGCTGAACCGGGCACTGGGTTAGTGTTACCCCCTCTCCAAGGGAAGGTTGCTTTTGACAAAATCTTTTTCCGCTACCAAAGCGAACAAGAGCCCATTCTCAAAGGGGTGTCGTTTACCGTAGAACCCGGCATGTTTGTGGGCATCGTTGGTCGGAGCGGATCGGGTAAGAGCACTCTCTCTAAGCTCATTCAGCGGCTCTACCCGGCTGAAGCAGGTCGCATCACTATTGATGGATTTGATATCAAAAGCGCCGATTTAGCCTCTCTGCGTCCTCAAATTGCGGTTGTCCTACAAGACGACTTCTTATTTAACGGAACGATTTTAGAGAATATCACGTTAGGTAATCCAGATGTTTCTGCTGAAGATGTGGTTGAAGCAGCCCGATTAGCAGTCGCTCACGATTTTATTTCTGACTTACCCCACGGCTATGAAACCAACGTGGGAGAAAGGGGGGTAGCGCTTTCAGGCGGGCAGCGGCAGCGCATTACGCTAGCACGACTATTTCTCTCGCAAGCGCCCATTATGATCTTAGACGAAGCAACCAGCAATCTAGATGCAGAAACTGAACAGCAAGTCTTAGAGAATCTCCGCAACGTGTCTCACAATCGAACGGTGTTTCTCATCGCCCATCGCTTCGCACCTTTAAAAACCGCAGACTTAATTTTGGCAATGGACAAGGGGATCGTTGTGGAGCGAGGCACCCATCAATCGCTGTTGAATGATAAAGGACTATATTATTCCCTTTATCAACGCCAGCAATCTTCAGTGTAAGTCTCAATTTATCTGGCTCAATTTACTTTTTTCTGTACGCTTCGATAGCGAATATATTCAGCAATAAACGCGACGATTCCTGAACCTGTAATTAGAACTACGCTCAGCGCATTAATGTCGGGCTTAACGCCTGTGCGAATCCGGCTGAAAATCTCAATTGGGAGCGGATTGGCTCCCCCTCCTGCCGTGAAACTAGAGATGAGCAGATCATCCATGCTGAGTACAAACGCCAACAGGCATCCTGAGATAATGCCGGGCATTAGTTCGGGTAGCAGTACTTTAATAAATGCCTGTGCCGGAGTTGCACCGAGGTCTAGGGCAGCTTCCTCTAAGTAGGGATTGAGATCGGCAAGCCGAGCCGAGACTACGATCGCAATATACGCAATACAAAACACCATGTGAGCAGCGATAATCGTCCAAATGCTCAAGGGAATTGCCAAGGTGGCTAAGAAAATCAGCGTGGCAACGGCAATCGAAATATCAGGAATAATCAGCGGAAGATAGGAAATGCCTCGATATAGCCCTTTCCCAGGAAATCGATAGCGAGCTAACCCAACCGACATCATCGTCCCCAACATCGCAGAGATCCCCACGGCAACAAACGCGACCTTCAGGCTGTCACCCAGGGCTGATAACAGCCGCTCATCGTGAATCATCTGGTCGTACCACGTCAAGCTAAATCCTTCCCAAACGGCTCCATAGCGAGACTCATTAAAGCTGTAAACAGCTAGAACGAGAATAGGGAAATACATAAACGCAAACATGACCAGGGAAAAGACTAACTGCCAATGGCGTCGCATAAATGGCAGCAGCCATCGAAACGGCTTCAATATAGGGGTCGTAAACCGGGAAGACGGGCTTTGCCAAGATTTTTCCATGATGCGGTTAGAAGTTGAGGTTCATGATGTCTTGAGTCAGAGTTGGATACGGCTCGCTCATGAAAGAGTGTCAGCGTTGCGATCGCCATATTTAATCAACAACGCAATGGCTAAGCTCACGCCCAAAATCAGAATCATACTCAACGCCGAACCAAATCCCCAGTTGCGAACGGTTAGAAATTGGTTGTAAATCAGGCGTGGAATCGTCATGCTAGGAGGACCGAGCAATTCAGGATTTACAAAATCGCCAGCACTGGTGATAAACACCAGCAGACATCCGGCGGTGATTCCTGGCATGGTTTGAGGGACAGTAATTTTCCAGAATGTCTCGCTAGGGGCTGCACCCAAATCGGCGGCGGCTTCAAGTAAGCGGCGATCGAGCTTTTCGAGCGACGCATATAAAATCAAGACCATGTAGGGCAAGAAGCTGTAGCTTAGCCCAATAAACACGGCAATATCTCGATGCAAAAAATCGAGCGTCGGCAGGTGGACAAATCCTAACAATGTATTGAGAACCCCAGTCGGGCGGAGAATGCTAATCCAGGCATAGGCTCGCAGTAGAGAGGATGTCCACAGCGGCAACACGAAGACCACTAACAACAAGTTGCGCCAGCGCTGGGGAGACATGATGGCAATCCAATAGGCGACTGGAAACCCCAATAACAGGCAAAGCACTGTTGCCCCAAAGCCAAAGTAAAACGTTCTGAGAATGACTCGAATATAAACTCCCTCGATAGAGATAAAGGGAAAACCAGTCTGAAAACTGAGCCCAAACCCTTCAAAAATATGGATATAGTTGGCAAGCGAATAGTTCGCAATCGGGTCTTCGGGACGTAAATTAGAGACTAGGCTGATTTCGGTAATCAGTAACGTTGGCATGACCAGCAGAAGCAACAGCCAAAGACCCGATGGGCCGAGTAATACAATTGGCTGAATGAGCTTCCGCAGTCTGGCTGCCCAGCCTGTGGGGGGACGTTTAAGTTCGACTGGGTTTGAAGACGTTGAGGCAGCCATAGGCAGTATCTAATTTTCAAAAGAGATTAGGCGCTCTTGATCTGGGTCCAAAAGCGGTCGTACATTTGAGTCGCATCTCCTACAGGAGCAATGCCTTCGCATTGGTCAAGGATGTCATCGGGGGGGAATAGATCGTCGTTGTTTTTGAGCTCATCGGAGAGCATATCAAAGGCGATCGCATGGGGAGTTGCAAACTTTAGCCGATCGACTGCTTTTGCCGCCACTTCTGGAGTGAGCATAAAATTAATCCACTCATAGGCGGCATCTACGTTGGGGGCTGACGTTGGAATCACCATCGTGTCTGTCCAGACGGACGAACCGCTTTCAGGAATGATGTAACTTAGCTTGGGATTCTTGAGCGTTGCTGAGATTGCATCGACGGAATAACTCATCGCCACCAGCACATCTCCTCCCATGAGCTGATCTTCCCAGCCAAATGACTTAAACGACGCAACGTGAGGTTTGAGTTCTGCCAGCCTCGCATAGGCTTCTTCGAGTTCTGCTTCGTTGGTTGAATTGTAGGAATAGCCCAATGATTTGAGCACGGCTCCTAGCATCTCGCGCATATCATCGAGCAGGGTCATACGGCGGGAGAGGCGATCGCGATTTTCCCACAAATAATCCCAATCCGATGGACCTGGGCTCAACGCCTCCGAGTTGTAAATTAACCCGGTCGTTCCCCAACTGGTTGGAACACTGTGCTGATTACCCGGATCGTAGCCTGGATCTTGCCACTTATCCTGCATATTTTCTAGCCCATCGAGACGGGCGTGATCCATCTCGGTCAACATGCCAAGTTGAATCATCTGCGTGACCATGTAGTCGGACGGATACAAAATGCTATACGCATCGCCGCCGCCCGCCTGCATCTTGGCAAGCATTGCTTCGTTTGATTCATAAACGTCAACGATGACCTCAATGCCGGTTTGGTCAGTAAATTGAGCCGTTAGTTCTTCATCGGTATAGTCTGCCCAGGTGTAGATATGAAGAGGTCCCGACGCTGCCGGGATGGATTGGGAGCCGCCTGCATCTGACTCGGCACTCGTATCCGACTGAACATCCGATACATTTCGACTACAGTTTGAAAGGGCGATCGCAGAGAGAGTCGCTGCTGAACCTTGGAGAAAACGCCGTCGAGTCGGCTTTCGGCTTGATAGGTGACGTATATTAAACCGAGGATTCATATGCATGTCTTAAATGAATGGAATAGTCTTTAACGGGAGAATGTTTTGATACCTACTAAGGTGTCTGATATCACCGAGGCAGGATTAAGGGCTATGAGAAAATTACTTCAGATTGGGGATCAGCAGAAACAATATCTCAGCAGGTGAGTAGGGGCATTGGTGACGCCTGACTTTAGTCTCACAGTCTGGTGTTAAAGATAGCTTCCAGACGAGGTGCTCTGGGTGTTATGTTGCTTGCGAAACGCCAATGCCCTACCGATTATTGACCGATCCTGTAAGTTGAAATGGGGTCACGCACTGGTCAATTGAGTCCAGTAGCGATCGTAGGTGTCTGTCGCATCTCCAACGGGAGCGATCCCCTCGCAATTGTCAAGGATGTCTTGGGGAGGGAACAGGTCAGGATTTTCTTTGAGCTCATCGGAGAGCATGTCATAGGCCGCTTTATTAGGAGTTGCAAAATAGAGACTCTCCACTGCCTGCTTCGATACCTCAGGGTCAAGAATAAAGTTCATCCATTGATATGCTGCATCGACATTGGGTGCCGATGTTGGAATCACCATCGTATCAGTCCACAGAGAGGAGCCGCTTGCTGGGACGATATATTCAAGGTTTTCATCTTCTAAGGTGGCGGCGATCGCATCGACAGAATAGCTCATCACCAACAGTAAGTCCCCTCCCAGAAGCTGATCTTCCCATCCAAATGATTGAAACGATGCCACCGCAGGCTTAAGCTCAACCAATCTGTTGTAGGCTTCTTCAATCTCAGCCGGATCGGTTGAGTTATATGAGTAGCCGAGCGATCGAAGCACCGCACCCATCGTTTCTCTCACGTCATTGAGCAAGGTCATACGGTTTTCGAGCTGCTCCTGGTTTTCCCACAGATAATCCCAGTCTTCGGGACCAGGATCAAGTTCTGCCCGGTTATATAACAACCCGGTCGTCCCCCAAGAATACGGCACGCTATGAGCATTGCCTGGGTCGTAGACTGGATCTTGCCATTTATCGAGAATATTATCTAAGCCTTCTAAGCGGTCTTTCTCAAGAGTGGTGAGCATCTCTAGCTCAATCATTTGCGCGACCATATAGTCAGACGGATAGATGATGCTATAGGCATCGCCGCCGCCTGCCTGCATCCGAGCGAGCATGGTTTCATTCGAGTCATAGATATCGACAACCACGTCAATGCCTGTCCGCTCAGTAAATAGGTCGGTCAGGTCTTCGTCCGTATAGTCTGCCCATGTGTAAATGTGCAGCGTCTTTCCATCACCTGTGGCTGCGGGTGATTCCCCATCCGTTGGAGATGACTGAACGTTCGTCACGCTACGTCGGCAATTTGACAGCATGACTCCCGACAGTGCCGCTGCTGAGGCTTGCAAAAATCGGCGTCGAGTTGGTTTCGAAATCCGTGGCGATCGCCCCGCATACAATCGAGAATGATTTTTCATTCCTAGTTTTTACTCCCCAAACCCTACTAAATAGAACAGACGGGCCATTTTATTGCTGCACTTTTAATCAACTTAAGGCAGTCCTGATATGGCATGGAATTCACCAGGAAATTACCATCCCTTTAATCAGACAGTCAACGCCAAGCAGTCATCTGCTGTCCAATGGGCATACACAGACGTATAAAGCTCTGGTAAATTTGAGAATTTATTGGGCTGTAAAATTTTAAGCGAATCTCCCGACGGCAGCTCCATCATATAGTGAACGTGAGTGCCCAAATACATGATGTTGGTTAGACGACCTTCAAAACAGTTGATTCCGCTCTCATTGGGTGGCTCAAAGCTCACCTGAATTTTCTCTGGACGGATGCTCACAACCACACTCCGATGTGCCGCAGATCCATTCCAATGGTCAGGAGGTTTCACGATCAGCCGTAATCCCGAATCTGTGAAAACTTGGAGCGATGAATAGTCTGATCGGTCAATAGTGCCCTGGAACAGATTGGTATCACCGATAAAATCAGCAACAAATGGGGACTTTGGATAATCGTAGATGTCACTGGGAGTCCCGATTTGCTCAATCTTGCCATCTTGCATGACCGCAATGCGATCGGACAGACTCAGTGCTTCTTCTTGGTCATGAGTCACCATGACGAAGGTGACGCCGATCTGGTGATGTAAATTGGAGAGTTCGACCTGCATCTCTTTGCGAAGCTTTAAGTCGAGAGCACCTAACGGTTCATCGAGTAAAATGACAGTCGGACGATTGACCAAGGCTCTAGCCAGTGCAACTCGCTGCTGCTGACCTCCTGAGAGCTGCATGGGATATCGGCGGGCGAAGCTTTCCATCTTAACTAGCTGTAGCGATTCTTGGACACGTTCAGCGACTTCGGGCTTGCTGAGCCGTTTGATTCGTAATCCGAATGCAATGTTGTCCCAAACCGTCATGTGATTAAAGAGAGCATAGCTTTGAAATACGGTATTCACAGGACGACGATAGGGGGGCACATAGGTCATCGATCGCCCCCGAATTAGCACCTCGCCAGCAGAGGGATCTTCAAATCCCGCAATGAGTCGGAGAGTGGTCGTTTTGCCGCAACCGGAGGGGCCTAAAATACTAAAAAATTCACCTTGGTGAATATCCAGATCGACGCCTCGAACCGCAGTTTCTCCATTAAAAACCTTGAAGACTTTCCGAAGTTCAACATCCAGGCGAGTTTCAACGTCGGCTGTGATCTGGTCTGGTGCAACAGTCTGGGACACAGTGGCAATTCCTCGATCAATATTCATAAGTAGTGAGTAATGCCCAAGTACAATGAACGATGGTTGAGTGATGGCAAAGCGTTTCTAGATCGTTGGCAGGCAAGTCTTAGACCATTAATACTCCTTATTATTGTTCCCATTGACGAAATCACGCCGGCTCTACCCTCCTTAATATTTGGTCAGCTCGTTAAAAATGGTCGTCAAATCTGATACAAGACTCACTAAGCTCTCACCATACCTCAGCACTCAGAACAAATGACAAACGGGAGATGTCGCGTTTTCGATCTCTGAATTCGTTTCTTAAAATCAATTGTATTCATCTATATTGAGCATGGCGCTAGACTAGGTAAGCATTGCCAATTCCTAGTCTGAGTCATGGTGTTAGGAGTTCCCTGACCCGCTATCTACAGAGGCTATGACACTCACCCAACATTCTCCACTGAGTCGCCAGCCAAAATCTCGGCAAATTTCTCGAACGGTCGGCAAGTCCTTTCGTTCGCTCATTATCATGCTGATTGTGTTGCTCGTCTTACCCGTTGGAATGGGAAGCCGCCTAGCCTACTTGCAGCTCGTTCAGGGCGATCGCAACCGACAGCTTGCAGAAGATAACCGAATTCGGCTAATTCCAAAGAACCCTGAGCGGGGCAAAATTTTAGATCGCAACGGCAAAATTCTAGTCGGAAGTCGACTTTCTTATTCGGTGTATTTGTGGCCCATCAGCAACACGCAACGCGAATGGACATTAATTATCTGTCGGCTTGCTCAGATTTTGGAAATTCCAACCGATGAAATTCAAAAGCGTTTAGGCCAAGCCGGATATGAGTCTCCATTTCTCGTCAGAATTGCGAGAGGAATTAGTCCCGCCAAACTCACTGCTCTCGCTGAGTATAGCCAAGAACTTAAAGGAGTTCAGGTTGAAGCTGAAACTGAGCGTAACTATCCCTATGGCGATTTAGCAGCGCACGTCTTGGGCTACACCGGGGAGATGAGCGATGATGAGCTCCATCGATATCAAGAGCGGGGATATCGTTTGGGAGACGTGATCGGTCAGATGGGCGTCGAGGCTGCATTTGAGCCTCGCTTACGAGGGGAATGGGGTGGCCAGCAAGTCGAGGTTGATGGTGCAGGACGCGTTTTAAGGATATTAGGAGAAAAACCCTCTCAACCCGGAAATGATGTGCAATTGACTCTCGATATAAGCGTTCAACAAGCCGCTGAGAAGGCTTTAGGCGATCGCATAGGGGCGATTGTAGCGCTTGATCCACGTAACGGTGCCGTGCTGGCGATGGTGAGTCGCCCTGCCTTTGATCCCAATATTTTTTCAACTCACATCACCGATGCTCAATGGCAGCAGCTCCAGAGCAAAGAATATCCATTCCTCAACCGTGCCCTCCAAGGCTATCCGCCTGCTAGCACATTTAAGATTGCAACAACGACCGCCGCGATCGAGTCGGGGCGATTTTCTCCAAGGACAGTATTGCAAACATATCCCTTTGTTACAGCTGGGGGAATTCAGTTTTGGGATTGGAACCGAGCCGGATTTGGTCCGTTGGGATTCATTGGTGCGATGGCATGGAGCAGCGACACCTTTTTCTATCAAACTGCGATGCGCATGGGCGAGCAACCGTTAATCCAATGGACTCGCCGATATGGGTTTGGGCAAAAGACAGGCATTGAAATTGCGAATGAAGAGTCTCCCGGTCTAGTCCCAGACGAAGAGTGGAAACTAGAGGAAATTGGCGAACCGTGGTACCAGGGAGACACCATTAATATGTCAATTGGTCAAGGATATATGCAATCCTCGCCGCTACAGGTCGCCGTCATGTTTGCGGTGGTTGCTAATGGGGGCGATCGCGTCACCCCTCACCTCCTTAAAGACAACGAAGCCGCTCAAACCTGGCGAGAGTCAATCGGGCTACAACCCGAAACGCTACGAGTGTTGCAGAAAGGTCTGCGCCAGGTAATCACCGGGGGAACAGGCACTGCCCTAAATGTATCAACACTGCCTCCCGTAGCAGGTAAGAGCGGTACTGCCGAAGATCCGCCCCGTGATTCTCATACGTGGTTTGGGGCATATGCGCCCTATGACAATCCAGAAATTGTTGTTGTCGCATTTGGGGAGAACTCTGGCGGCGGCGGTGGTTCGGTGGCGGCTCCAATGGTTCGCCACGTTTTAGAAGCTTATTTCAATGGAACTCAACCAACCGAATCAGCGACACCGTCCTCCACAGTCACCGACTAAGGGGAGATTAACGATGATTCTTCGATTGATCGCGCAGAAAACCGTAATAAATTCTCAAGAAAACCGAACTCTGGTTAACTGACACAGGGCAGGGTACCCAGATATAATGTAGTTAAGAAAACAAAGCGAGGGGCTGTAACGGTTTCGACGTTTTGGCGAAAGCTACCTTATGACGCAGGTCGAGAGTGAGTCTACTCTCGTAAATCAAGACTCAAACAAAAAGTAAGTGCGAATAACATCGTTCCTTTTGCTCGCAAAGCGGCTCCTGTTGCTGCTTAATTAAAACTCTTCGCGAGCGCTCATAGCTTGACTCCGTTAAGGGCTATGGGCACAACCCCAACGGATGCTCTAGTCGTTTGTCTCTGGTCAACGGCTAGCTAAGACTTCACCAGAGAATCCCTATCGTTCGGGATAATGAACGATTCCCGCCTTGAGGACAAGATAGGCTAAACCTGTGAATGAATGAGGTATTAATACCCAGAGCGGACACGGGTTCGACTCCCGTCAGCTCCATTATTGGTTAGGTCTTGGCAGTTAGCTCTGCATCATCAAAGTTAGTGTTATCGAGTAGAGGAGTGCTTACAAAAGCACTCTTTTTTGCATAGCGAACATGCGGCCACACAGTGTTCATAACTGTTAAGAATTTCTAACCCATCTTCTGAATTTTGAAATCCTTAATTATCCGTAAACGCCTCTGTCGAAAATCTGCGAATTTCACATATCAAATTGCGCTCACAACCAAAGTTATTGGGGCAAATTCCCGATCACGGCGAATATATCTGAAAAATTTAAAACTAGGGTTAATGTCTGCCGAGGAGAGTGTCGACGTGAAGTGTATTAGATTCGATCACCTTTGAGCGTGTCTTTGATGATCATTATGGATTATGAAAGTCTCAAGGTATTTATCTATAGATCGTGGAAAATCTAACTGAGACTACAAATATAGCAATCCTAGATGGGTTGTGAGCGGTGGGGCGGGCAGACAGCCCCACCGCTCACACACCATTCACAAGCGATTTAGGATCGCTATAGTTAATCAAACGAATTGTCTACGCCCAAAGCTTTAATCGTGATGCACACTGTGCATAGCACCATGATGACCTCGCTTGATCAGATCATTCAGCCCTGTCCAATTGTTGTTTCATCTCAAACACTGGCAGAACAGGTCGTTTCACTGATGAGCCAACATGAATTGAGCTATGCAATCATTGCAGATGCAGGTCAAATCAAAGGCATCTTCACCGAGCGGGATTTAGTTCGCGTAGTGGCAACAAAAAAGTTTTCGCTAGAATTGCCCATTTCAGATTTGATGGTATCTGCTGTTATTATCTTCAACATTGATCTAGATCAACTCAATATTGAAGGGATTCTCCAGCGAATGAGACAGCATCAAATCCAACAGTTGCCAGTTGTGGATGCCCACAATCAGCTTCTGGGAGTCATAACCGATGCCAATCTGGTGCGATCGCTCGATTCCGACAAACATCCTGCCCAGATAAAAGCGTCATACCCCAACGATCTTGACAATACGCGCAGGACTCAGTCCTTGCAAGAAAGCGAGGAATGCCTTCGGTCTATTTTAGATAGTTCACCCTATTCTATTTTTCTCAAAGATTTGCAGGGGCGATACATCTATGCCAACTCTGCTTATCAGCGCATGACCCAGCTTCGTCAAGACCAGCTCATTGACAAAACTGACTTTGATATTCTCTCAAATGAAGCAGCATTAGGGTGTCAGGCCAGCGACAATGCGGCGTTGACATCCGATCATCCTCTCGTGTTTGAAGAACAGGTGCCCCTTGCCGAAGGACTATGCACACTGCTGATGACAAAATTTCCGTTACGCGATTCCGATCATCATCCATTTGCAGTGTGTGGTATTGCGCTCGATATTACTGAACGCAGGCGGGCTGAGGAAATTTTGTGCCAGCGGGAGCAAGAATTTCGAGCGTTGGTTGAAAATTCTCCTGACATCATTTCTCGACTCGATCCAGACCATCGATTTGTTTATGTCAATCCTGCTGTGGAAAGAGCGACTGGCATTCCGATGACGGACTGGATTGGCAAGACGGAACTGGAGTTGGGCTTTCCAGAAGACATTGTAAATCCTTGGCACGTTGCCCTACAGCACGTATTTGAGACGGGTGACGAACTCGTTTATGAATCAGATTTTCCATCACCCGATGGAGCAAAGTATTGGTCAATCCGGATGGTTCCAGAGTTGGGTGAAGATGGCTCGGTTCAGACTGTTTTGAACATTGGTCGAGACATTACTGGCTATAAGTACGCCGAACTTGAACGGATTCGGAATCACGATTTGCGAGAGGCAATTTTTCACAAATCAGCCGATGCAATCTTTGTTGTCGATCCTGACACGCTATCAATTATGGATTGTAATGAGCGAGCCGTCGAATTATTTGAAGCCGACGATAAAAGCGCCCTATTGAATATCAAAGGCTATATGCTCCACAAGCATTCATTTAAGCCTGCTGAGATCGAACAGAGCAGACGTGCGGTTGATCATCAGCATTTTTGGAGCCAAGAGGTTGAATATGTAACCTTAAAAGGACATGAATTTTGGGGAAATTTAGCGGCAACGCAAATTTGTGTGGCAGATCAGACGTTTCACCTAGTACGAGTCACAGATATCAGCGATCGCAAACGCAGTGAAGAATCTTTGAGGAAATATGAACGCATCATTGCTGCGAGTACTGATGGAGTGGCATTGGTAGATACTAACTACGTCTATCAAGTGGCAAATCAAGCGCATCTTGACTGGCATCGACTAGGGCGCAGCGACGTCTTAGGGCATACCGTTGCAGATTTGATTGGGAATGAGGTTTTTGAATCGGTGATTCGAGAGCCACTAGACCAGTGCTTATCCGGGCAGACTGTTCAGTATGAGAACTGGTTTCCCTATCCCAATACTGGGCACCACTTCATGAACGTCACTTATTATCCCTATATTGATGAAGCAGGAGAAATCACCGGGGCAGTGGTGAGCATCCGAAATTTGACTGCATTGAAGGAAGCTGAAATTGCGCTGCGTGAGAGTGAAGAGCGTTTTCGTCGCGTTTTTGAAGATACAGCCGTTGGCATGGCGATCGCACGTTTGGATGGGCGATTAATCCAGGTAAATCAAGCCCTATGCGATATTGTTGGCTACTCTGAAGCAGACTTGCTAACCAAAGTCGTTCAAGATTTTACTCATCCAGACGACCTTGAACGTGAGCTTGAGTATCTTCAACAGCTTATTAACAACACGATTTTCTACTACCACATCGAGAAGCGATATATCCATAAACAAGGCCATATTGTTTGGGTATTGCTGAGCGTGTCGTTGGTTCGAGATGCCCACGGCAGTCCATCTCACGTCATTGGTATTGCTCAAGACATTAGCGATCGCAAAGAAATTGATCGCATGAAAGATGAGTTTATTTCTATCGTGAGCCATGAACTTCGGACTCCTCTTACCGCAATTCAAGGATCGCTCGGAATCTTAGCAACGGGTATTTACGATAAAAATCCTACAAAAGCCAGGCGCATGTTAGAGATTGCGGCGCTTGATACAGAACGATTAGCGCGTTTAGTCAACGACATTCTTGATCTTGAACGTCTCGAATCAGGAAAAGTCGAATTGGTGATGCAATCCTGTCAGGTTGCTGATTTGCTTCAGCAATCCGTTGAAGCGATGCAAAGCATTGCAGAGGATGCCAACGTTTCGCTTGTGTGTCAGCCTATTCCAGTCATGGTGAGGGCTGCCCCCGATGCGATTATTCAAACCTTGACTAATCTGATTAGCAATGCCATCAAGTTTTCACCCAGCCATTCTGTCGTCACTGTTTCAGCGATTCCCGCAGAAAGTTTTATTCGGTTTCAAATTGCCGATCAAGGGCGTGGTGTTCCACCTGAGAAATTTGACAGTATCTTTAAGCGATTCGAGCAAGTCGATGCTTCAGACTCGCGCCAAAAAGGAGGAACGGGCTTGGGGTTAACCATTTGCCAGACGATTGTCGAACAGCATGGTGGAAAAATTTGGGTCGACAGTGTTCTCAATCAGGGAAGTACCTTTTATTTCACAATTCCGAGAGACAACGGTTCATCGAGAGCCTCCGACATAGACCTGATTGGCTGACAAACCTAACGATACTGGCGGCTGTTCGCGAAGCGTCCCGCAGGGTAACCGCGCCTAGTTACAAAATGAACGTGTATGGCCCTCCCGCGCCGCGAGTGGGCTACACACAAATCTGAGGTTGTAGGGCTATAAGTAGGGCTATACGTGGCGATCGCATCCCTTTCTTCCCGACTTCTTCCCGTTGTGTTGACATACTTAAGGCAAGAGACAGTCAACGTTTCAGTAGCAGCGTCTCTCTGTCCGACAGGGAAAACGACAGAAGCGACGATGAGTGAGAAGCGACAGTGAGTGATTCAGCTTTACGTATACTGCGGTTTCGATGAATAGTCCTTTAAGGGAGCCTATCATGATATTCAACTACAACTATTCTGCTTTACTTCTAGCCACTATCCTGGCATCGTTAGGAATTGCTAGCAGTCCCATACTTTTTGTAAATCCAGTCTATTCTCAGGAAACGGAATCGATTATACCTGAAACTAGATCAGGCGCGATCGCCCCTTTACTCAACAATCTGGGTGACTATCAGTTTCCTATTTCAACTAACAATATCTTGACCCAACATTTTTTTAATCAGGGCATGATTCTTGCCTATGGCTTTAACCATGCAGAAGCAGCTCGGTCATTTCGGGAAGCGGCTCGCCATGATTCGACCTGTGCCATGTGCTACTGGGGGTTGGCATATTCGCTGGGTCCAAACATCAATGCCGCAATGGAGGCTGATGATGTTCCTACCGCTTACGACGCCATTCAACAGGCGATCGCCCTCAAAGACTACGCCACCGAGCGAGAGCAAGCCTATATCGAGGCAATGGCAGACCGATATGTGGCTGCCCCCGTCGATGACCGCTCTGAGCTAGATTTGGCCTATACCGATGCCATGCGCGCCGTGGCGCAGCGCTATCCCGATGACGCAGATGCACAGACTCTATTTGCCGAAGCGTTGATGGATACCATGCCCTGGGACTACTGGACGGATGAGGGGGATGCCAAGCCTGACACCATTGAAGTACTTAGCACCCTAGAATCTACGATTGAGAAATACCCCAACCATCTGGGTGCCCTCCACTTTTATATTCATGCGGTCGAGAAAGAAAGACCTGAATTGGGCGTCGAAGCTGCCGACCGCTTAGGAGATTTGGCCCCCGGAGCCGGGCATTTGGTGCATATGCCCTCCCATATTTACATTCGGGTGGGGCGCTATCACGATGCCGTGGTCGCAAACCAAGAGGCCGCCGCCGCCGACCAAGCGTATGTAACCCAGTGCCATGCTCAAGGGATTTATCCGGCTGCTTATATGCCGCACAACCATCATTTCCTCAACTTCGCGGCGATCATGGCAGGACAAAAAGAGGTAGCGATGGAGTCGGCTTACCAGACCTCCCAGATGGCCGATCAAGACCTGATGCGGCAGGTGGGCTATGGCACGTTGCAGCACTACTACATGATTCCACTCTATACGATGGTGCAGTTTGACCTGTGGGATGAGATTCTTGCAGACCCTGCTCCTGCTACAGATTTGGTTTATCCTACCGGAGTGTGGCACTATGCTCGCGGAATGGCCTTTGCTGCTAACGGGCAGGTCAACCAAGCTCAGCAAGAATGGACAGCTCTCACAGCGATCGCTCGTTCACCCGATCTGGATGGCGTCACCATTTGGGACATCAACACCACGGCTAATCTGCTCGATATCGCCTCAAACGTACTGGCTGGTGAGATTGCCGCGAGCCAAGGAGACTACGACCAAGCGATCGCCTATTTTCAGCGTGGCGTCGAGTTAGAAGATCGTCTCAACTACGACGAACCCGCTGCGTGGTCATCACCTGTACGGCAAAATCTAGGCGCAGTTTTGCTCAAGGCAGGGCGTCCGGCTGAGGCTGAGCAAGCCTATCGTGAGAATTTAGCCGTTTATGCCAATAATGGCTGGGCACTCTATGGATTAGCACACAGTCTTCGTGCCCAGGGCAGAGATGGTGAGGCAGAGATGGTGCAACGGCAGTTTGAAGATGCGTGGCAATATGCCGATATCACGCTAGTTGCTACGCAGTAACACGTGGCTCAGTTTCAGACATCGCTGAGTACAGGTATGATTCTTGGACAAGAATCTAGAGGAAATTCACCCGTCAGGTCAGCAACGCCCAATTTTGAATGTCTTTTGGGGTCAATAGTCACTGGCTATGCCATTCCTTCGGTTTTGGATCTGCATAGCCGGTTTTTTTATGCGAGACATCAAGACATGCGTGACATGCGTGTTATAGCCCTACGTTCGATGTCCTAACGCGAGAGCGTACGGCTATATAACTCTCCAGTCCATATTCCAGAGAATTTTTGTGTTGAGACGGTATCGGTTAAGCCTAGCCCTGTAGTTTCATGTAGTATGCTCAGAATTACAGGGTTTATTAAGTGACCCATTTGAGATCCATAATCTCGAATTCCCACTCTAAATCCGTTGATACGCTATTTTTTCAGGAGGGAGAATTTCCATGCAAACACTGAACCGTACCCCAACGACCGATATGGAGGTCACCAGCATCCGACTAGAGCGAGGATTAAAAGAGAAGCTTAAAGGTCTTGCTGGTAATCAGGGATATCAGGCCCTCATTCGGGAGGTGCTTTGGGATTACGTGCGGCAGCAGTCTGAAGATTATCAGTCAAATTGGACTCGTAATGATATTCGTGCCAGCGTTGAGGCGATCGCCCAGCGAGAAGAAAGGTGTGCGCTTACTGGGAGTGTGATTCGACCCCATGAGTCCATGCTGCTGGGATTGCTGCCTAACGGAAATATGGTTCCGCTTAGTTCGACAAGTCTGGATAATTGACCCTTATGCCAATCCGCAGAGCAGCTAAAACTTTTGCTACACGGGCAAACTCTGGTTGACGGGCAAAACGTTTTGCCCGTCAACCAGAGTTTGCCCCTATGCGGTTGGCATCCCCTAATCTTTTATAAATCCTTTTAAGCAGTCTTCCGGATGTTTTTCTATACCTGCTATTTTTTAAATTAAAACGGGTAAAAATTACTGAAACTCCGATCCAGATTCAGTAGCTAGATTCTAGTCGAGAAAGAAGCTATGTCCGGCAAC
>JBNPEG010000184.1:65780-71498 GCA_051117555.1 Elainellaceae cyanobacterium
TTAAGCAGTCTTCCGGATGTTTTTCTATACCTGCTATTTTTTAAATTAAAACGGGTAAAAATTACTGAAACTCCGATCCAGATTCAGTAGCTAGATTCTAGTCGAGAAAGAAGCTATGTCCGGCAACGTCAGCAAATATTGGTTTGTCTCATTGGAAAACTTACTCCGGGATGGCGGAGTTCCATTGAGGCGTGCTAATTCACCGATCTTAGAGAGCGATCGCCTGATGGAGCAGGGAAGTCCGTTTACCATATCCCTCGAAAGTTTTCATGTGGTTAAAAAACTAGATCGGAAAACAGGCGGCAATGATTTATTAGTGCGTTCATGGACGGTGGACGGCAGCGAACCTCCCGTAGAAATCGTACATTTTTTCAGAAAAAATGTTGGCGAAAACTTCATTGGCGAAAATCTTGCTGTCGAGCATATGTTTGCTGACCAAAGCTATAACAATGAAACGCTAGAGATTGCTCTGCAAATTCTTGAAGTAGACGGGCATTCCAATATTGAGCGAGACATCAAAGCGGTCGCTCAATTTTTGGGTGCTGTGTTTCCTACGATTCTACCCTTTACTAGTATTGCGTCTGGGCTATATGCAAGCCTCAAGGATATATTTAAAAATCACCATGACCTCGCATTTTCTGCTTCTTTAGAATTGCACGGCGAGGCAACGTATCAGCCCAATCAGGGATATGTTCCATTTCGATGTGGAGCCTATATTTTTTTTGAAAATGACGTTGATGGGAGCATGTATAAGCTTCGAAATCTCAAAGTTGAACCGATAGTCATTAATCAAAATTCTACTGCGCTTGATTACATGGTCGTTAAGGTTATTCCTAAATTTATTAACTCGCTGAATAGCGAAGACCTATTGGCAAATCAGCGACTCGCTGCGAGTCTCTTTCAAGCAAACGCACCGCGAGAGTTTGCCATTCCCGAGGCAATACTCAAAAAGATGGAGCAAAAGGTAGCGTCATTTAAGCTACTTCAAGACATTATCAGAAAAGCTAAGTATCTTGAGGATTTAGCTGAATATTATAAGTTGAGAAAACTCCAAGAAACAGCCGTTGATCCAGGCTCAATCAAGAAACACCTCGATCAAGAAGAAAGGCTTCAGTCAATCGCAACAGAACTGAAAAAGAATTTAGAAGGGGGCTAAATTTTTGGAGTTATGTGAGCCGAATTTCGCAGCATGATGCATGTTTTTATCATGCGAGACAGCAATTTTTTTGAGAAACCTGATAGAGTCAGAGTCAAGAACATTCAGGACTGATAGGGTACGTGGCGTATGAAGATTCTTCACGGCACTTGGATTCCAAACTCGACTCTAGACTTTATCCAGCCAGGACATTTTTATCTTTGGGCAGAAACAACCGAACGCAAACGTCAACGAAAGACAGGCGATCGCCATCCCTGGCAGTTGGCAGAGGCTGAGCTAGAACCGTTTCTCAGCAAAGACTTGGGCATTCAGCTCGTGAAAAGCCGAAGTCAAACGAGTGCGATCGCTCCTAAATATTTCTTGCTGCCCAGTACCGAATCTCAGCCACTGCCGTCTTTAGAGCTATCTCGATATTTAGAAACTGATCCGCCAGACGCTACTGACTTCAAATACTGGCAAATTGATTGCTATCGCTCAGAGATTTCCACAAAGACAAGAACCTATGGTTCTAGCACGGTCACTCCGGTGATTAAGCTGCTCAATGATTTGCATTTTATTGCGCTACATCGGCTTGCAGACGTGCAACTGGGGTCGGATTTACTGTTTTGGTACAACTACACTCAGTCCTTTCAGCGCGTCATTCTCAAGGATCACTATATTCCTGCCTTGAAGTATCGGGAACTCGTAGAGGAGCGAACTAGGGAGCGATCGCGCTCTAGCTCTTCATCCAACCGTTCATCCAAGCAGAAGGCGGGACGCAAATCAAGCGCCAAATCAGGTTCTAAATCGAATTCTAAATCAACGGCTAAGGCTTCCTCTGCTTCCAAATCAACGGCTAAGGCTTCCTCTGCCCGAACCACTGTTAAAACACAGGTTGATATCTATCCAGGGTGGGAAATTATCAGCGAGGCATACGAAACGGATATCAATACCTATGTCGATTACATGCCATTGGCCTGCGTCGCCGGATTTGCAACCCCTCAAAACCCTCCCCAGTTCTACGATTGCGCTACGTTGCTGCGCCACTTCTCCGAATATGTGCTGACAGATATCGTCACCCACGTCTACACTCCCCAATCCTTTCAAAAACACATTGATGGCTCATTGATTGACCAATGTTTAAATGCGAATCAAACGCCCTCGAAGAATGTGGAGCAGTACCGCCAATGGCAAACCTGGCGCGATCGCATCAGCCGCACGCAAACTGACCTACCGTTTCATCTGTGCTTCAATCTGCAAGACCCGCAAAAACCCGAAGATCCTTGGATGCTTCAGTTTCAAGTAGCCCCCAAACACGATCCGTCACTCCGCATCAATCTGTTGGACTACTGGCGAATGGGTTCGACCCAGCAAGACACACTCCGCAAGCAGTTTGGCAATTCGTTCGAGCAGCATCTCCTCAGCAACTTAGGCTATGCCGCGAGAATCTATCCAAGTCTATGGCGAGGGCTCGAAACCGATGAGCCAACCGGAATTTTCTTAGATCTCAACGCCGCATTCGAATTTCTTAAAGAATCGGCCTGGGTGCTGGAAGATGCGGGTTATAAAGTGATCGTTCCAGCATGGTGGACGCCCAAGGGTCGGCAACGTGCCAAAGTGCGGCTCAAAGCCAGAGGGAAGTCTCTATCAGGGGGCGAGGACAAAGCCAAACAATACTTCTCATTTGACATGCTGGTGCAGTACGAGTACCAGCTTGCCATTGGGGATGAACCGGTCTCAGATCAGGAATGGAACCAGTTGATCAATGCCAAGACGCCGCTGGTCAAGTTTCGCGGACAGTGGATGGAGATTGACTCTGACAAAATGCAGGAAATGCTGGAGTTTTGGAAAACGCAGCAGCAGGAAAATCCAGACATGAGCCTGTTGGAATTTATGCAACTGAGGGCACGCGAAGCTGAAGACCTGGAGCTAGAGTTTGACCGAGATGAAGCCTTGGCAGACATGATGGCAAAGCTTAACGATAAGAGTCAGCTTGAGCCAATCGATGACCCTGAGCAGTTGAACGGCCATCTGCGAGAATACCAAAAGCGGGGAGTTTCTTGGCTTCAGTATCTCGAAGAACTCGGCTTAAATGGCTGCCTCGCCGATGATATGGGGTTGGGAAAAACTGTGCAAGTGATTGCTCGACTGCTGCAAGAGCGGGAGCAAGCCCAACACAATGGCAGTACATCTCTCTCGCCAACCTTGTTGATTGCGCCGACCTCGGTAGTCGGTAACTGGCATCGAGAAATTCAGAAGTTTGCACCCCAGTTGCGATCGCACGTCCATCACGGCAGCCAACGGGTGACAGATGCCGACGAATTTAAGCAAGCCTGGGAAACCTACGATGTGTTGATTACCTCGTTTACCCTGGCGCGGAAAGATGCCAAACTTCTCACCAGCGTCAACTGGCATCGCGTCGTGTTAGACGAGGCGCAAAATATCAAAAATCCCAAAGCGGCCCAAACCAAAGCCATTCTGAAGCTGTCTGCCCCGCACCGGCTAGCGCTCACAGGAACGCCAGTAGAAAACCGCCTGCTGGATTTGTGGTCAATCTTCAACTTCCTCAATCCGGGGTATTTGGGCAACCAATCTCAGTTTCGCCGCAACTTTGAACTCCCCATTCAAAAAGCCAATGATCCGAGGCAGTCTGCCACCCTCAAGACGTTAGTTGAGCCGTTCATTCTCCGTCGTGTTAAAACCGATCAAGCCATCATCAAAGACTTGCCTGACAAAGTTGAACAAAAGCTCTACTGCAATTTGACCAAAGAGCAAGCCTCACTGTATGAAGCCACCGTTAAAGACGTGGAAGAGCAGTTAAAAAGCGCTGATGAGGGCATTCAGCGCAAGGGTTTAATTTTGGCAACGCTGACAAAACTGAAGCAAATCTGCAACCACCCTATGCAGTTCTTGCAAGATGGTAGCGAGTTTACCACGGAGCGATCGCACAAGCTGAGTCGTTTGGTAGAAATGGTAGACGAAGTGATGGATGAAGGGGAAAGTCTGCTCATCTTCACCCAGTTTCGCGAAATTGGTGACGCGCTGGAGAAGTATCTGCGCCATACCTGTCACTACAACACCTACTACATCCACGGCGGCACGTCTCGACCAAAGCGAGAGAACATGATTACAGAGTTTCAAGACCCCAATACAGAACCCTCAGCGTTTATCTTGTCGCTGAAGGCAGGCGGTGTCGGAATTACTTTAACCAAAGCGAATCACGTCTTTCATTTTGACCGCTGGTGGAATCCAGCGGTAGAAGACCAAGCGACCGATCGCGCCTTTCGTATCGGGCAGAAAAAAAATGTGTTTGTCCATAAATTTGTTGCTATTGGCACCCTTGAAGAAAGAATCGACGAGATGATCGAAGATAAAAAGAAATTAGCCGGGGCGATCGTAGGTTCGGATGAGGCATGGCTAACCGAGCTTGATAATGACGCGTTTAAGCAACTGATTGCGTTAAATAGAAGTGCAATTTTGGAGTGATACCTATGGCAACCTTTACGCGAACCTGGTGGGGACAAAAGTTTCTCGATGCGATCAAAGATCTGACCGATTCTGGACGGCTCAGTCGAGGACGTTCTTATGCCCAGGGTGGCAAAGTCAAGAGCTTCGAGATTGACGGCACAATGGTGACCGCGGAGGTGAGAGGCTCAGTTAATCCATACTTTGGAGTCTATAAAGAACCGCTTTATCATACTACAATTGAGTTTCAGCCCATTAGTGCGGCGAAATGGATAGCGGCGATCGCCTACATCGCCTCTAAAGCTAGCCTAATTTCGCGTCTACTGCTCAATGAAATGCCAGACACGATTGAGGATGCCTTTTCCACTCTCAATCTACATCTTCTACCGAAGCGTCGCTCTGACTTTGACACCTCCTGCTCTTGCCCCGACTGGAGTAACCCATGCAAGCATATTGCCGGGGTGTATTATCTGGTAGCAGCCGAGCTTGACCGCGACCCCTTCTTACTCTTCGAATTACGGGGGCTTTCAAAACAGGCACTCCATGTAGAGTTAGCAAAGACACCGCTTGGGCAGGCGCTCTCCGCCGAACTTCAGGCTGAACAGCGTCCACCCGATACGGTATCGTCCTACTTTACCCGACCTCAACTGACCGACATGCCTAAAGAAGTCGATGTCCGACGATTTTGGTACGGAGAAAATCGGCTACCTGATACGATCGAGCCATCATCTCAGGCAGCGATTCCTGGCATTCTCGTCAAAAAGCAAGGCGACTTTCCTCCCTTCTGGAACCGAGATAATTCCTTTATTGAAGTAATGGAAGAACTCTATGAACGAGTGCGAACTAAAAGCCAGGATCTAATGTGAGGAGCTTCAACTTGCATTGAGTCCTATGCTTGACCAGACTGCATTTGCTCAATTTGCTGCTTAGTGAAGGTGGTGTCTTGCTTTGGCACATCTTCACCAAAAATACGACGGCGTTGCAGCCAATTCGCAATATCGGTAACGGACAAGATTCCTTCCAGGTTGCCGTCCTTCAACACCAACATGCGACGAGATTGAGAGTCTTGCATCTTCTCCATCACCGCTTCCATATCTTGTTCTGGACGAACGGTAATA
>JBNPEG010000002.1:0-71051 GCA_051117555.1 Elainellaceae cyanobacterium
GGCTTGAGGTTGGGTTCGGAGTCCTCCCCTCAGCGATATGCTTTTAGGATAAATCCGAGGGGCGTACCGCTTATATACAAGGTTGGGTTGAGGCACGAAACCCAACATCCATAGGCTTTAGCCAACTGGGCAATCCCTACTCACAAGTAATAGAGGATAGCGGTAGGGCTGGCAGTGCCCACCCTACTGAATAAGAGATGTTGAGTAGTTGAGGGGCGTTGGCGCTAGCGTAGCCATGCCCGAAAGGGCTATAGTCTCTCTGTCGGAGAATCGCTCGGGAATGCATATCTAATGCATATCTTTGGAGAAGACATTACTGATTGGGGAAATGAATTTGGAGGGGCAACGCCAACTGCATCCTTAATGGGTGTTTATAGTGCGATCGCCAGCTAGCCCTTACATGCATCGACGGACTCACCAATCTGTAGCAATCATTGACAATAGCGTAATGACTTGAAATTAGAATCTTTCGCGCTGTCTAAATCCCTAATCTCAAAACCCTTGCTATCCTGAAAGGGAACGTTCTGCTTGGATTGCCGCTTACGCTCATGTCAGACCAACCCGATCGAATTTGTATTCTGGGTGGTGGCTTTGCGGGTCTTTATACCGCATTAAACCTTAGCCAACTGCCTTGGCAACTGCCCAATAAGCCAGACATCGTGCTCATCGATCAGCGCGATCGCTTCCTATTTTCTCCGTTTCTCTACGAACTCTTGACCGGAGAATTGCAAACGTGGGAAATTGCGCCTCCCTTTGTAGAACTTTTGGCAAATACCAATGTCCGGTTTCAGCAAGCAGCGGTAGCAGGAATTAATCTCGACGAGCAAACCGTCTATCTGCACGACTCGCCGGAGTTGTCATATACGCAGCTCGGTCTGGCATTGGGGGGCGAAACCCCGGTTGATATTGTGCCTGGAGCCGATCAGCATGCCATTCCATTTCGGACGATTCCGGATGCGTATCGATTAGAAGAAACCTTAAAATCGCTCGAACGATCCGATGTCGATAAGATTCGTGTCGCGATTGTTGGTGGAGGCTATAGCGGCGTCGAGCTTGCCTGCAAGCTCGCAGAACGTCTGGGCGATCGCGGTCGGCTGAGACTCATCGACCGGGGAGAGCAAATTCTAAAAACGTCTCCCGAATTTAATCGGGAAACGGCAACCAAAGCACTGAGTGAACGAGGCGTGTGGATTGATTTAGAAACTCAAGTCACCGAAATTCGAGCCAACTCGATCTCACTGGAGTATAAAGGTCAGGTTGATGAGATTCCGGTTGATGTTGTGCTGTGGACGGTTGGAACGAAAGTTGCAGATGTCATTCAAACGTTGCCATTGAAAAAGAATGACCAGGATCAGATTGTGGTAACGCCTACGCTCCAAGCCGTAGATCATCCTGAAATCTTTGCATTGGGAGATTTGGCAGACTGCCGAGATGTATCCGGACAACGTGTTCCCGCCACAGCTCAGGCTGCGTTTCAGCAAGCTCAGTATGCCTCTTGGAATATTTGGGCATCGGTTACAGGGCGGCCATTATTGCCATTTCGATATCAAAACCTAGGCGAAATGATGACCCTAGGCATGGATAATGCAACACTCACGGGGCTGGGCATAAAATTAGACGGTCCAATGGCGCATATTGCCCGACGATTGGCATATCTATATCGAATGCCGACGTTCGATCACCAAATTCGCGTCGGGCTAAACTGGATCGCGAAACCTGTGCGTGAGTTGCTCTCTCCATGAAGTCGTCGCATCATCGCCCCAAAGTTATTTTGCTCGACGCCGTTGGAACGTTGTTCGGAGTCCAGGGTAGTGTCGGACAGATTTATCACACCATTGCGAAAGAGTTTGGCGTGGATGCCGATGCTCAAGCGTTAAACCAAGCGTTTTTTAGAAGTTTTCGGGATGCGCCACCGCTAGCTTTTCCGGGCGTTGATCCTACAGAGATTCCGCAGCGCGAGTTTGAGTGGTGGGAGGCGATCGCCCGTGAAACATTTGAACAGGTCGGTGTTCTTGATCAATTCGCCCATTTTTCAGAATTTTTCAGCGCCCTCTATGCCCACTTTGCAACCGCAAGCCCTTGGTTTGTGTATCCTGAAACTCGCTATGTGTTGGCTGATTGGCGCAGCAAGGGCATTGAGTTAGGCGTGCTATCTAATTTCGACTCCCGCATTCATGCCGTATTGGAGTCATTAAAATTATCTAATCTTCTATCATCCGTGACGATTTCGAGTGAGGTTGGAGTCGCCAAACCTGATCCGAAAGCATTTGAAATGGCGCTCAAGAAGCACGATTGTTCTCCGCGGCATGCTTGGCACGTGGGAGACAGTTTTCGAGAAGATTACGAAGGCGCAAAGGCGGCTGGTTTGAGAGCAATTTGGCTGAGACGGAAAGGGTAATCTATGTCATAATGCGTGGCGTTTGCAAACCGCTGCTTTACTGGCACCCTCTGCCTGCGCCCATTCTCTTTGTCAGCTTCTCAGAAAACTCGTTCAGGATCTCTCCAAAAGGCACAGCAATTTCCAGTTGCGTCAAGTACGATGGCAATTGTGGCATCTATGACAACTGACGTGCCATCACGCCTGCTACCGTATTGGAGGAGTGTCCAAAACGATAGATATGCTACACTCTGACTCTTCTGGGAGCGGCAATGAACGTCGATGCTTACGATCCACAAGGTCTTTACGACGAGTATTTTATCTCTGCGGGAGTCCCCCGGCCTGAAGTAGAGCCGATTCTGCGATGGTTTCAACAGCTACCGTCTCGGGATATGCCTCAGATCAAAGCCGCCACTGAAGCAGTGCTCGATGAATTGGGCGCAACCTTCAGCTTCGAGGGCGAAGAGCGAGTGCTGCCCTTCGATCCAATTCCGAGGGTGATTACTGCAAAGGAGTGGGAAAAGCTTACGGCTGACCTCAAGCAGCGGATAACGGCGCTAAATTTATTTTGCGCAGACGTGTATGGCAATCAGCGAATTTTGCGAGATGGGGTGATTCCGCGCGAGATTGTCGAGTCGGCGGTCAGGTTTCGCCCCGACTGCATTGGCATGAAGCCACCCAAAAACATCTGGTGCCACATCAGCGGTATTGATTTAGTGCGCGATCGCAACGGCGACTGGTGCGTGCTTGAAGATAATCTGCGGGTGCCGTCTGGAATTGCCTATGTATTAAAGAACCGGCTGGCAATGGAGCGGGTATTGCCTCAACTGGTAGAGACGTTTAATCCACAACCTGTAGACGGCTATGCCCGGCAGCTTAAGATCGTTCTAGAAACCATCGCACCAGCAGCTAGTACTATGGTGCTCCTGACTCCAGGTCCTCATAGCTCTGCCTATTTCGAGCACGTCCTGTTGGCTGACCAGATGGGCATTGCCCTAGTGACCATTGAAGACCTAGTGGTTTCAGACGACTATTTGCACTACCGCACCGATCAGGGGCTCCAACAAATCGACGTCGTCTATCGGCGTGACGATACCGAACTGCTGAATGACCTTGATGTAGGCGATCGCTATGCCAACGGCGTAGCGGCCATCATCGAGATGTGTCGGCAGGGAAGACTTGCCTTTGTCAATGCCATTGGCGCTGGAATCGGTGACGATAAGGTGATCTATGCCTATGTGCCGGAGATGATTCGGTTCTACTTGAACGAAGAACCCATGCGGCCTAATGTGCCTACCTACCTATGCTGGCGCGACAGCGATCGCGACTATGTCCTCGATCATCTAGACGAGCTTGTCGTCAAATCAGCCAGCTCTGAAGGGGGAGACGACATGCTGATGGGTATCCATGCCACAGCCCAGGAACGAGAAACCTTTGCTGACAAGATTCGCCAAAAACCGAGAGGTTACATGGCTCAACCCACGGTTCATCTCTCACAGATTCCGACCGTGATTGGCGAGGCCATCGAGGGTCGTCACACTGACCTGCGACCCTACGTATTACATCAAGGGGATGACATCTACGTCCACCCGGGTGGGCTCACGCGGGTGGCGCTAGAGGCGGGTAAGCTAGTGGTCAATTCTTCTCAGGGCGGCGGTTCTAAAGATACCTGGGTCTTGTCCTAACGGGAGTATTCCACATTCAACTCGATACGGGCGATCGCCATTGCAACCTTATAGTTAGAGCATAGTTAGAGCCGTATGATGGCTAATCTTTAGCTCAACGCAGATTGATTGAAACTACATGCGCGTAAGAGCAGCTATTTTCGCCAGTTTTTCGGTCTTAAGACCTTGCAATTCATCCAGACTTAGCCATCCTTCCTTGACCAGCCCAGCAAATACAAAGATTAGAACAGAGTATCGATAGTCATATTTACCATCGAGCTCATGCCGTCTTGCACTTAGAAAATCATGTAAATCCCACAAATCATCAAGTTCTGAAATGCTACTAGCACGTTGTCGAACAGACTGCACTAACGTACTTGTCTCTCGCTGATAGGCTCTCTCAAAGGCTTCATGTGCAACTTTTTTCTCTACCTTTGACCAATCCGTGTCGCTCACCTGCATGGCTCAACCTAAACTCCATGTGTTTTCAATTGCACTATTGAATGGCAATCTGCCATATCTTGCCCCTGATTTAACTTCGCATTGCCAAATCGACTTCGACGAAGGAAGCTGCCTCAGCAAGATTAAAGTGATGTTAAGTTATGATAACTATTTTAATATAAAAAAATAGCGCTCTCGAATCAAGAGCGCTAATCAACAAATTAATGATGTTGCTGAATACAGATGTGATTCATTGACAGGCATTCCTGTAGAGGGGACAGTTCGCGTTCATCCTGAGTATCTCCAAGTAGAGACACTGCCCCCACAAATTTCATCCATCAAATCAGCAACGCCGAATTAATGATGACGATTGACTATTATCGAACCAAATTTAGTAGCTCCTTAGGAGAGGCTAACAAGTCGATCGCCACAAAAAAGATTTTGCCATCAGGATTTAGCAAAAATCTCCAGGCGATATTCATACCGACCCCTGCGCCAAACCAAGCGGTTTGTACCTTGCCCGTCACCTTAACTTGGGTATATCCATCATCGGTAGGCTCGGAAACCCCTCGTTCTGGATCTAACTTAAGATTTTGACATTCTTCCTTAAAGAAGCGCAAAATAGCGTCTTTACCGACGATGGGGCGTTGGAATGGAGGCTGCAATCCGCTATCAGGAGTAAAGAGTTCAATCAGCGCGTCAAAGTCATTCGCATTCATATTGTTCATGTAACTCAGCACCGTAGGATTGGTGACGCCCTCAATGGTGACTTGAGTTCGCTGTGACATGTCCTGAGGCGGAACAACAGGTTCAGAAACTCGACTAAAGTTATCCAACTTGTTGGGGTCAAACCCCATATCTACTACAGCATTCCGCAACACCGTAATTTGCTGACCTGGCTCTAGCTTTTCGATCGCCAACAGCACAGCAGAGGCGTTTGCCGAAAGCTTGTACCCTTCTGGAATAGGAGCAACAATCCCCTGCTCCATCAATCTTCCCAATTCATACCAAAAGCCAAGCTTGATATTTGGAGACCACATTGCATACGTTCGACAAATGGGTGTGTCAGCACAATTTGCTAAGTCACACATTGCTTGGGATTGCTCTTGGAAACTCATTTTCCGAATTTCGTTGAGTGTTGCTTCTGCAAATTGCATACTTGCAGCACCCGGAGCCGCGACGGTGATTGCTCTGCCCATTTCGAGATATGCGAACCAGATGAGCGCCAGTTGATCCTCAGCATTGAGCTGACTGAATCTGGCAATTGTCGCTGGTACAGCATCCGCAGCAAGGGTTTCTGGAAAAATGCCGCGGGCTGACTCGATTGTAAATGGCATAGGCGTTACTCTACTTAACTCTGCTTAACTTTTCACAAGAATCTCAAATCCCTTGAATGAGAGTATTTGAGTATTCATTTCTCTGAACACAATCTCTGAATACAAGGAGATTATCTCACAAAATGTTAAGAAAGTTAAATTTATATTGCAAAATTAAGCAGATGCAGTCACGTAGCGATCAGCATTTGTCATTCTGCGAGCAGGGAGGCACGGTACAGAGGCAATCTTAAAAAAATGCACCTCACAGTAGATGCGTAACCAAAATCTTTTCGCATATTGTCAATAGTGTCAGCGACAGCATACATTTCTAATGGCAACGCACCTAAAGCATTTGATGCCGGTAGTTTTGGTTGGTCTGTGTCGCAGTGCTTATGGGTAATACGGTAAACATCCTAAAGTTTATACCTCAAGAACTTTGCTGATTTGACTGGTTGAGTTGCTATTGAGATGACTTAGCGAAATATTGGAGGTTCATATGCCAATTGCATTACGCGAAGACGTTACATATATTCTTTTGAAGAAGATCGGTGCAGGCGATCAGAAGACAGACGGAAAGCACGAAATCAGTGTGACGGCTGAAGATGTAGCGGGGCGAGAGGTTAGCAAGTCCGATTTACTAGGGCATTTGGATTACCTCAACCAAAAGGAATACATCAATGCCGAATTTTCAGGTAATGCCTATGCAAGACAGGAAGATGTTCCTGATTTGGTCAATCCTGATGAGGTAAATGTGCGAATTGCCAATACGCTGGGCGCACCCGATGGCCCTCTGCCTCACTTAATTGCCTTCGAAAAGGCAGAACTGACTGAGAAGGGACGCAGAATGCTGGAGAAAATGGAGGACAATCCTCCAGAATCCTTAAGAAGCGGCCCCTCTGTGCCTATTGCAAAAGAAAATATGCCTTTTCTAGAAAAGATTGTCCTGAAAGGGCAGTTAGAAGATATTTTCGACGCCAGAGATATTTCCGAGGTTATCTTTAGAACGTTGCGCGACATGATGACCACGGATGCATCAGAGCGAGTTGAAAGTGAACTTCACGAAGAAGCGGTGCCCACGGATGATAAGGCACTCCAAAACGAGGTTGCCGAACTCTGGCGAGATACCAATCCAATCGTCAGATTTTTGAGCCGAGTTCGTCCTCCTTTAAAGATTGACTCTGACACATTTCTATTTCGGATTCGCCAAGAAGCGGGTTTGCCAAGGAGTACGACTCCTGAGCAAGCAATTATGGCAGTCTTTTCCGCAACCAAAGATGAGTTGTCTCAAGACCGAGTTCAAGAGGTCGCTTCCTTTTTACCTGATAAGATTCGCGACATGTGGATGCAGGCGTAGTAGCACGACGTGCCAGATTATCAGGTATTGACTTAGATTAACTTGATATTCTTGATTCGACGTCAAGCTACTTTATGCGATCGCCACCTATTTATTTCAATGGCGATCGCATTTGATTAGCACCTATTCCTGCTCGGATGGGAGTTGAACAGGATAGATGTTCTACTTGCGTCCGTTGTTCAGCCATATCTACCCGTACCACTATTGGGTAAACAGATAAATAGGCTGATCGGGCTCAACCACGACGACTCGATCGGCTGTAATGTTGCCGGTTGCTGCGCCTGCTGCTGCACCACCGATAACCTCACCAGCATCAATTTCGCCTGTGATTTCACCTAAGATCGCACCCCCCAGTGCGCCGATACCTGCGTCCTCAGCGATTGAACCTGCTGAAATATCACGGGGATCTTTCTCGTCTTCGAGAACCCGCGACGTTGCATAAATGTTGTAGGAGCGATCGCCAATGATGACCGAACGAGCAACATACCGTAATCCGCCTTCTGCGGGCTCATACCGACCTTGAATCACGGCGCCAGGAGGAACATAGATGCCGTTGATTCGGGTATCATCTTCCACTTCTAAGTTGTAGGAGTAGATTCGATCATTATTGAGATACAGCGTTCCATTCTGAGCACTCGTTGTCTGAATGGCACTTGATTGAGCAACATGAACTGCTGGACTGCGCGTGGCGATCGCTTCGCCAGGCAGTGCGATCGCACCAACCAATACTGCGGAGCCAGCCGCAACCGCTGCAACTAAAGGTTTTGACACGTGTTTGTGAAAAAGAAAATTCATAGAGATAAACCACCATTGGTCTTCCATCTCATTTTGAAATAAGCACAGCATTTCTATCATCCATTTTCTGATAGAAATTGATTATTCCTATTGACTAGATTTTGGGATAGAAATTATTCCTAATGGATTATCAACAAATACTGATAACGTAGTCATTTCGGGAGCATCCCCCGCAAATTTATCCATGTTTGTAGTGCGGGCATCTTGCCCGCTTCTCCTGATGGAGAGGCGTTGCCAACGCGGGCAAGATGCCCGCACTCCCTTGTCATAAGGGATTTAGGATTGCAATCGTTATGGATTGCCATCGTTACGGATTGCCATCGCTCAACATAGGATTGTCGCTCTTGCAGAAGGATTGTTATGGTTCAACATAGGATTGCAATCCTTACAGAAGGATTGTTATCGACAAACATGCCATTGTTGTCGACAAACATGCCATTGTCATAGAGCAACATCAAATGATCAGGGCTCGACATATGAATGTAATCGATGATCATTGAATTGCGATCGCTCACATGATGATGATGGACTCCACAGAGGCATTGCGATCGCTCACAGTTACGTTGTGGACTCTACAGGGGCACTGCGATCGCTCAACTTGCGAACAGCCGCCAGTATTGTTAGGTTTGTCAATCAATCAGGCTCATAGCTCATAGCTCATAGCTGAACACTGAGAGCTGATAGCTAGTTACCGAACGCCAATCCCCAATCCCCAATCCCCAATCCCCAATCCTGCTTTTATTTGCTGCTACTAAACATTTGATTTGTGAGAATTAAGGTTGAGAAGTCCTAATTCTCTTAAATTTACCCGTCAACTTGTACTGTCTGATTGACGTAGCAAGTATCTACCGAACGATGTCGCTTACCCATACTTGCAATGGATTACATCCTAACTCGATTGCCTGACAGTCCAATTGTTGAATTTACAATCCTGCTTCTCGTTACGCTGGTTATTCCTCCTATTTTTGAACGGTTACGGCTTCCAGGCTTGATAGGGCTCTTATTTGCAGGCATCCTTTTAGGCTCTGATGGTTTGGGTCTTCTCGATAGAGATTCTGAAATGATGAGTCTTTTATCCGATATCGGCAAGGTCTACTTGATGTTTGTCGCAGGATTAGAGATTGACCTAGCAGATTTTCGAAAATCAAAGGAGCGATCGCTCGGATTTGGGGTTGCCTCATTTTTGATTCCGCTGGGAGTCGGAGCACTGATTGGTTGGCAGTTTGGCTATGGGTGGAATGCTGCAATTTTGATTGGCTCATTATTTGCATCTCATACGCTGTTGGGGTATCCCATCGCCCAACAGATGGGAGTAGTCAAGAATGAATCAGTCACGATTACCATTGGAGCTACCATTTTTACTGACATCACGGCATTACTCGTTTTAGCGATTTGTGTATCCATTCATGCCGGAGATTTCTCCTGGATTAGTTTTGGTTTTCAGTTTGTATCTCTAGGGGTTTATGCAGCACTGGTTCTGTTTGGATTGGACTGGGCTGGAAACGAGTTCTTTCGCCGTACAGGTGACGAGGAGAGTAATCAATTCCTCTTTATTCTCTTTGCTGTGTTTCTAACGTCAATTGGGGCACAACTAATCAACGTAGACATGATTGTTGGAGCTTTCTTGGCAGGTCTGGCAGTCAATGATGTCGTGGGTCGTAGTCCAGTTGAACAGAAAATTCAGTTTGTGGGCAGTGCTTTATTTATTCCCTTCTTTTTTATCGGCACTGGACTTTTAGTTGATATTCAAGCGTTGATGGATAGCCTCACCACCAATGTTGGGTTTACGGTGGCGATCGCCGGCGAAGTGTTTGTGGGAAAATTTATCGCTGCCTCCGCCGCCAAACTTGCCTATCGATATACCTGGAATGAGGCCCTAATGATGTGGTCGTTATCCTTACCCCAGGTTGCAGCTACGCTAGCGGCTGCTCTTACAGGGCTACAAGTAGGATTGCTCGATGACTCAGTATTCAACAGCGTAATCGTCATGATGCTGGCTACCGCCCTAGTAGGCCCTCTACTCACGAGACGATTTGCAGCGAGAATATCTGCTCCAGCGTCCGCAGAGATAAATCCTACAGACCGTCATACCGATACCGTCAATTCGATCTGGCACTGGCACGATTCAAAATCAAGCACCATCCAGTATTCAGTATCCCAATCGCCGTCCAGATTTACGATTATGCTGCCTATTTCCAAGCCATCAACTGCTCGGGATTTGATGGAGATGGCATCTCGGCTTGCCCATGAAGAATCGGGGGAAATTATACCTCTGGCAATTACACCTGCTCGCGTTCCTATGGATGAACCAGAATTAGAGTCCAAACTGTGGCACACTCATCAACTCCTGAATCGGGCTGAAGCCATCGGTCAAGACATTGGTGTGCCGGTTAATCCACTTCTGCGGATTGACGATGATATTGCCGAGGGGATTAGTCGTGCCGCTCGGGAACAAAATGCCGATTTGATTATGATGGGCTGGAGTCACGTTGGATTGCGATCGCGCTTATTTGGCAGCATCACTGAAAGTGTAGTTTGGTTATCCCATTGTCCAGTTGCCGTAGCGCGACTGCTCGATAAACCCAGCAATATCCGCAAGATTTTGGTGCCTGTGAAAACCATCTCGCCACGAACTCTAAAGGCGATTCAGTTTGCTCAGTTAATCGCCAAGACCAATGGCGCGTCAGTGACAATCTTTCATGTGGTTGACCAATACGTTCCGCTCGACCAAGTGTCTCGATTTGAGTCAGATCTCACGCAAGCCTTTTACAAAAAAGATTTAGAGCTAAATGCCACCGTTGAAATCAAAATCGCTAATAATGTCATTCAAGCTATTCTAAATGCGACTCGGTCAGTTGATCTTGTAATTTTGCGATCGCTGCGACGCCGCACAGCAGGAGGATTATCCGTCAGCGATGTGACCACAAATGTGATCAAAGATATCCGCTGTTCTCTAATACTGTTTGGAGAACCCCATGCGTGAGTCCATCTTAATCTTTCGTCTGATTCGTTAGAACGTGCCCCAAAATGTCAAGACTAATAACGGAGCGTACTGCTTGGAGATATCTCCAAACAGTACGCTATTGCTGCACTCTAGCGTGCTCATGGAGAACTCGGATTATGAATGATGCAATCCCAAATTTTGACCTTGCCAACCGTCAACTAATGGATTTAGACCGTTTACAGAAGCCTAAAATGCTGATTGTCGATGACGAACCCGACAATTTAGACTTACTGTATCGGACATTTCGCCGAGATTTTCAAATATTGCGGGCAGCAAACGGAATCGATGCTCTCGATGTTTTGGCTCGTGAGGGAGAAGTTGCAATCATCATCTCAGATCAGCGGATGCCTGAGATGAAAGGAACGGAATTTTTGAGCAAAACGGTGCCTCAGTTTCCAGATACGATGCGAATCATCCTAACCGGATTTACCGATGTCGAAGATTTGGTCGAGGCAATTAATTTAGGGCAGGTACACAAATACATCACTAAACCTTGGGACCCTGATGAATTAAAGCGAGTAGTTCAGCGAGCCATTGAAACATATCAACTGCTTAAACATCGCATCGAAGAGTTGCATCAGGCCCAAACACAGACAGCGTTATTAAGTGCGATTGTGCTGGCAGCCAAAGAAGCCTCTAGCCTAGATTCTTATTTAGCGTCTGTTGCTGAAGCGTTTGGTAAAAATTTTGATGCAGATATCTGCACCTTGCAACTTACAAATGGAAATGCGCTCAGCAGTAGTTATGGAACCTTTTCTGTAATCGAACATCAATCCAATTCGCTGGCTCGCAATCCATTAGTTGAGGAGGCGATCGCCACTCGTACGCTCCAAGTAGCGGTTAATAGTTCGGCAGATGACTTCCTGACCCATCTTGAATACTATGCAGCGAATGGAATTCAAGCTAATCTTATCAGCCCAATTACGTTTCAAGACAAAATTGTCGGCGTTCTCTCACTTCAGTGGAAAACGTCTCGCCTATTAAACGGCGATCAGCTTGCACTGCTCTATCTTTCTGTTCAGCATGCAGCTCTAGCCCTTGCCTGCAAACGTATGTACTGTGTGACAACATAACACGATAGGATGAGGAGGTAATCAATGTTTCTCGGGACGATTAAAGTTTGTGATATGCCCACAGCGCCCATCCCATCCTCAGCATCCTCAATCGTCTCCATCAGATGCTCAAACTATTCAACATCTGTTTAACCGAATTGCCCCAACATACGATCGCCTAAATCAGTTGCTGAGCCTAGGGCAACATATGGTTTGGAAACAGATGGCAGTCAAATGGGCAAATCCCAAGCCTGGGGATGTGTGTTTAGATGTATGCTGCGGTAGCGGCGATATTGCACGGCTGCTTGCTAGACGCATCCAAAACCAGGGAAGAGTAATTGGCCTAGACTTCTCGCCAGAGCAATTGGCGATCGCCCGCCAGAGCACCAGCAATCAGGTACAACCTCTCCAAATTACTTGGATTGAAGGCGATGCCTTGAATATCGCATTCGATGACGAACAGTTTGATGTGGTAACAATGGGATATGGCTTGCGAAATATCGTGGATATTCCACAAAGTCTCAGGGAAATCTATCGGGTGCTGAGAACTGGAGGGCGTGCTGCTATTCTAGATATGCATCGTCCCTATAATGACACTATTCGTAGTTTCCAGGAGTGGTATTTAGATGCCATTGTTACTCCGACAGCAGATATGTTTGGTCTGCGTCAAGAGTATGCTTACATTAGCTCAAGCCTAGCTAAATTCCCAACAGGGCCTGACCAGATTCAATTAGCTCAACAGGCAGGATTTAGCACAGCGACTCATTATGCGATCGCTGGAGGAATGATGGGAGTCTTAGTCGCAACCAAGACTTAGCCTCTGTTGCATCTGATCACTGGTTTTTTCCCTATAACTGTTCGTATTTATTCATTGTTGATTTATCAATTTTGGACTTCTCAACGCTCTGGCTGCTAATTGCTCCTCCGGTTGTGGGTGGAATCATTGGCTATTTCACAAACGACCTTGCAATTAATATGCTCTTTCGCCCCTATCGAGCCCTCTATATTCGCGGGTGGAAAGTTCCGTTTACACCGGGTTTAATACCCAGCAATCAAGCGCGGTTAGCTCAGCGCGTAGCAGATACAATCATGGGGTCATTGCTGACACCAGAAGAATTGCAGAATCTGGCGCGACGGCTTCTACAATTGGAGCGCACCCAAGCAGCAATTCGCTGGTTACTCGAACTCGCATTCAGTCAGGTCCAAGGCGCAAATGAGCAAAAAACAACTCGCATCTTAGCAGGTATATTAGAAGACTTGCTTGGTCAGTCTTTACCTCGATTGTTAAAAGTATTAGCACGACGTGAAGATTTTTTAGAGGCCCAGTTTAATCAGATATTTGACCAGGTTTTGCTCGATTTTCAACTGAGCGAATCTCAGGCAGATCAACTTTCAGAATGGATCCTACAAGTCGTTTTGCCTCCTGATGTACTGCGTCAAGCAATCGTTGATTTTCTAACAGACCGTAACATTCAAATCATCGATGAAGGATTTCGAGAAAAAGCAAGCGGTACGTATTGGGTCGTTGCTAATTTATTTGGTCTTCGAAATTCGCTCACCCGTCTACGAACCTATTGTCTCGACGAAAGAGACGCTTGCAATGCAGTGCTCGCTGAGTTGATTCGATCTCTTTCTGTCAAAAATAGATTGCAGGAATGGTTACAAAATCTTTCTCTACAGAATCTTCCCGTAGCGACTGTTCGACAGTTGCGAAAAACAATGCGAGACAGCCTGCGTAAATACGTTCAGACTCGTGGTGCTGAAATTTTGCAGGGATTAAGCAAGTCTATCGACTGGGAAAAGGTTGCAGGCTTATTACTGAGTCGCCTCCAGAATTCGGAAGCGGTCACTAGTTCCCTAACGCCAGTCAGTCGAGAATTGGCGCTTATTCTTGAGCGCTATCTAGAAAGAGATTTAGAAAAGATTGTGGCTCAAATCATTCCAATCCTTAACATCGATCAAGTCATTATCGATCGGGTAAACACGACCTCACCTAAAGATTTAGAGCTTGCCATTCAAGGTATCGTCAGAAATGAGCTGCAAGCCATTGTTAATCTAGGGGGTGTTTTAGGCTTCACAATTGGATGCTTTCAGTCTTTGCTTCTGTATCTAAACTGATTGGTTAATCTAAACTGATTGCATCCGAACTAAGCATTCCAAAAACTCTATGATTAGTCACGTATCCCTAAGATCATCAAGCAGATTATCATCATCGTCTTGCAAGACATCATCGATGTCTTTACATAAATCCTGCAAAGCTTGACGTTGAGACCGACGAGAGGGACGGCGATATTTTTTGGTTTCTAGTTTGGGTTCATAGTGAGACTTTCCATGCTCTCCTATTTTGACTTTGAGCGTAGATTCAGAACTTCCTACACTTTCCAAAGCACTTTGACGGGCGATCGCCTCATCCAAAAAGCTCAAGTAATGCTCATAGCGTTCCCAATCTCCTCGGACGACACAATTGGGTTCATCTCGATGTAAGCAATTACTGAATTGGCAGCTAGCCTGGGCAATCCGTTTTCGAATTTCAGGAAAAAAGTTAGCCAACTCGGTAGGATCACAGTCCAAATCAGGTTGATTAAAGCCAGGCGTATCTGCAAGAAGACCTCCTGCAGGTAATTCAAACAGCTCCACATGGCGCGTTGTATGACGACCGCGCCCGAGCTTACCAGATACCTCTCCAATCCGCAAATCAACCCTAGGAATCAGGTGATTAATAAGACTCGACTTTCCTACCCCGGACGGACCAGAAACGACTCCAATTCGATGGCTTAGTTCATGGTGAAGCCTTGCCAAACCGTGGCGATTTGCGATACTGACTACCAGAGGATGATATCCCCACTGATTGAGGCGGTTACACCATGTCTCCTGCTCATCTATCGTGACCAAATCACTTTTATTTAAGCAGAGTTTCACCGACAACCCCGTAGATTCAGCCTTAACAAGAAACCGACTCAGCTGAATTGGCTCCAACCCAGGTTCTGCTAAAGCAAATACCAATAAAATCTGATTGGCATTCGCAATTGGAGGGCGATCGAGTTCAGTTTTGCGAGGTAAAACATGCGATATTGCTCCTCGACCTCCTATCCAATCAGGTTCTTCGATAGTCACCCGATCGCCAACAATAACATGCTGCCCAATTTTTTTAAGACGAGCGCGTCGAGTACAAAGTAATGACGCTGAATCACGCTCAAGGTGTCTGACAAAGTCAGGCATCGAAGAACTAGAGTCAAGCTTAACCCAATAATAATTCGCTTGAACAGCTATAACAGTTCCGAGCAACCCAGAACTGATCGCCGAATGATTCTCGAAAGAAAAATGTAGGGACGCGTCATTCATGCTGAGATAGAAGGACGCCGCACTTTAACTGCAAAAAATTGCGACCGATTTTCAATACACTCGACGCTATAGCCCTCCATCGTCAAGCTATCGGGAACTTGTTCGATCGGTTCACCTGGATCTAACCAAACCTCAAGAATTGATCCAGGTGCCATTTTTTCTAGCCTAAGCTTAGTTCTTACAAAGTTAATCGGGCAAGGAGTGCCTCGCAAATCCAGATGGCTATCGGGAACTAAATTTGATGCTGATTCAATTGAATAGGTCATCCTCGAAACAGCCCCCCTAGAAAGCCCTCAATACCTCCCCCTTTTTCAATGCGATCGCCTCTAATTTTGGCAAGTTTCTCCAGCAACTCACGCTCTTCGGGGGCAATCCGCGTCGGAATTGCAATTTGCACAGTGATTAGATGATTACCTCGACTAACCGGATTCCCTAGACGAGGAACTCCCTTATCTTCTAGAGTTAAAACGGTGTTAGGTTGAGTTCCTGGATTAATAATGACCTCTTGAGGTCCATCAACCGTGTTAACTTCCAATCGACAACCTAAGATGGCTTGAAGATAGCTAATCCGAATTTCTGAGAGGATATTAATGCCATCGCGCTTAAATTCTGCATCTTCGTTAACGAACAAATAAACGTAAAGATCGCCCGGTGGCCCTCCTCGCTGCCCTGCATCACCCTCACCCGATACTCTGAGACGGGTTCCATTATCAACTCCGGCAGGAATTGTAATCTTTAGTTTTTTGGTTTCTTGCTTCTGCCCGCTGCCGCCGCACGTGTCACATTTTTCTTCAATGACTTGCCCAACCCCATTGCATGTCGGACAAACAGAGACCTGCGTGAAACTGCCGAAAGGGGTTCGTGTAGCGCGACGAACTTGCCCCGAACCGCTGCAGGTTTGGCAAGCTCGAGGGCGCGTTCCTGGCTTTGCGCCGATCCCGCCGCAGGTTGAACATGTTTCAAGATGGCTAATTCGAATTTCTTTGTCGCCCCCGAAAACAGCCTCACGGAAATCCAGCCTTAGATCGAGACGGAGATCATCTCCTCGAACTGGCCCACTACGACGCCGTGCAGTCTGTCCCATTCCTGAAAAGCCACTAAAGAAGCTCTCAAAAATATCGGCAAACCCACCCAAGTCGCTAAAGTCTTGAAAACCTGCACCCGCAGCAGAACCGACTCCTGCTTCGCCAAAGCGATCATATCGAGCCCGAGTTTCTGGCTCAGAAAGCACTTCATAGGCGCGATTGATTTCCTTGAAACGCTCCTCCGCTCCCTCCTCCTTATTGACATCTGGATGATACTTCCGTGCTAATCTCCGATATGCACGTTTGATCTCTTCTTTGTCTGTGTCACGGGTGACACCAAGGATTTCATAGTAATCACGAGCCATATAGCGCTGCTAATAGAGGATAGAAGGGACAGGCAAAATACTAATGTAATACAGGCTAGAGACACGTAGCCCCTGCCCTATATCCTAAACTAATCGACTGGCTCATAGGGAGCAGTTATCGTGTCATCATTATCATATCCGCCATAATCTTCGTCAAAGTCATCACTTTGTGGCAAATCAGCATGGCCATTAAAATCAGACGTTGGCATATCCTCAGGAGGAGCGGCGGCATATTCATCACCATCTTGGTCTGCTTGCTGATAAAGAGATGCTCCGATGGTAAATAAAATCGCTTGAAGAGCATCTAGGCACTGTCGCATATCTTCGACACTAATATTGCGATCGCTCATTGCTGATCGTAATTCTGTAAATCGATCGCGTGCCTGAGATTTCAGTTCCTCTGGGATAAATTCACCATTATCTCTCAAGGTCGATTCATAGCTGTACAATAAACCGTCAGCCTGATTTTTGAGTTCAACCAGCTGTTTTCGGCGAAGATCTTCCTCAGCATAAAGCTCAGCTTCCTGGCGCATGCGCTCAATTTCAGGATCACTCAAGCCGCCAGTATTTTTAATTTGAATACTTTGTTCTCGACCGGTTCCTTTGTCCCGGGCTGCAACTTGTAAAATCCCGTTCGCATCAATTTCAAACGAAACTTCAATTTGAGGGACTCCCCGGGGAGCTGGCGGAATTCCAGTTAGCTGAAATTTACCTAGACTCTTATTGTCTTTCGCCATAGCGCGTTCGCCTTGTAAGGCATGAATCTCTACAGATGTCTGACCATCTGTTGCCGTTGAAAAGGTTTGAGTTTTACTAGTCGGAATAGTCGTATTCCGCTCAATGATCTTAGTGAAAACTTCTCCCAATGTTTCAATCCCTAACGATAGAGGCGTAACATCGAGCAACAGCAAATCTTTAACTTCGCCACCCAGCACTCCTCCTTGGATTGCAGCTCCTAAAGCAACTGCTTCATCTGGATTTACTGAGCGATCGGGAGCCTTTCCTCCGAAGTGGTTACTAATAGCCTGCTGCACAGCAGGAATTCTAGTTGACCCTCCAACCAAAATAATTCGATCAATATCATCAGGAGTGAGATCACAATCCTTCAGTGCCTGAGTGACAGGCTCGATCGTCGCCTGAATCAAATGTCCACTCAATTCCTCGAATTTGGCACGACTCAGTTCCATTTCCAGATGCTTTGGTCCCGAATCATCTGCGGTAATAAAAGGCAAATTCATGGTCGTGGTCAACATGCTGGAGAGCTCGATTTTCGCTTTTTCTCCAGCCTCGCGGAGACGCTGGAGCGCCATTTTATCGGTTGACAAATCGATACCTTCCTGAGCCCTGAAGTTATCAATCATCCAACAAACGAGGGCGTTATCAAAATCATCCCCTCCCAAGTGATTATTTCCTGAGGTGGCTTTAACTTCGAAGACGCCATCGCCTAGCTGCAAGACAGAGACGTCAAATGTTCCTCCGCCAAGGTCAAAAACGAGCACAGTCTGATCCTGGTCTTGCTTATCAAGTCCATATGACAAGGCGGCGGCTGTAGGTTCATTAATGATGCGCTTAACTTCTAGCCCTGCTATAACCCCTGCATCTTCAGTAGCCTGACGTTGAGCATTAGTAAAGTAGGCTGGAACGGTAATAACGACCTCGGTTACAGATTCCCCCAAATAACTCTCAGCATCTTGCTTGAGCTTCTGCAAAATCATTGCTGAGATCTCTTGAGGCGTATAAGCACGTCCACGGACTTGAACATCAACCGTGTCATCCTTTCCCCGAATACAAGAATATGGGACGCGGCCTCTTTCCTCGACCGTATCGTCCCATCGACGACCAATAAATCGTTTAATGCTGTAGATTGTGTTCTCGGCATTTGTAACAGCTTGCCGCTTGGCAAGCTGTCCAACCAATCGTTCTCCAGATTTTCCAAAACCTACAATACTTGGAGTTGTTCGTCCCCCTTCAGAATTGGAGATGACGATAGGTTGACCGCCCTCCAATACAGAAACACAACTGTTTGTTGTGCCTAGATCGATACCAATAACTTTCCCCATATCTAACAGCCTTGAATGCGTTCAAGACGAGTAGGATGCAACAGATGGATTTATAAAATAGTGAATCCACCTTTAGCAAGTATTCCGCAATTTCCTGGAAATCCTATCAGTCCAAACTAAATTAACTCAGTTTCGCTATTAACGGCATCCCTAAGAGTGAAAAAATTTGTCAAGACTTCATCCGTACGAAATTCTGACGCACCTCTCAACTCCTTTCAATTGCAATCGAAACTACGTATGGCCCTTACGAATTACTTTGATCACCTTCTCCAGAAGTTGCTACTGGCTCTGGAGCCGCTGCAACTTTTACCATTGCGTGCCTCAAGACTCGTTCACCCAAAAGATAGCCTCGAACTAATTCCTCGATCACCGTTCCTTCAGGATGCTCCTCAGTCTGTTCACGTAGCACAGCTTCATGCAGATTTGGATCAAATTCTTGCCCTTCTGCACGCATGGGCGCTACACCAATTCGTTTCAAGCATTCGACTAATTGTTTATAAACACTCTGATAACTTTTATGAATGTTCATTTCGGCATCAGTCTGAGGCTTGATTTGCGATCGCGCCCGCTCAAAGTTATCGACAACAGGCAAAAGTTCTACAATCGTAGAGCATTTGACCTGATCTTCCACTTCCTCACGTTCCTTTTGGGTACGCTTCCGAAAATTATCAAAATCTGCGGCAATCCGAACGTATTGACTCGTCCGGTCTTCTAATTGAGCTCTCAATGTCTCAATTTCCTGACCCAGCTCTTTAATTGATGCTAAATCTGCTTCAGCTTTTTGATACGTAGTTTTTGATTCTTCAGCAGTCCGGAGGCGTTCAGCGGAATCTCCAACCGCTTCATTCTCTTCTAAATCCTCCAAGCTGACTTGATCCAAGGTCATTTCATCACCAGAATCATCTGATGCATTTTCATTCTGGATTGTTGACTTTGCATCGATTTGATCCTCACCATGAGGTGCTGAGGATTCTGAATTACCTGCTACGGTTGGCTGGTTATCTTCTAGATGCTTTTCTTCGTCAATCATTGTGTATCAATTTCCATTGCAAGAACTGCCATTTTAACGATCTATGCCTAGAGAACCAAAAGCGTACAGCCTAAATCGGCTACTTTTACAGAATCTAGGCATTAGAGCTAGGCTATTACGTCTAGCTGCTAGCTGTGATCCACCTCAATCAGGATAAAAACTGGCTTGAGCAACCGCTTGTTAACAATTTTAGCGATTGAGCGAATCCATGAGTGAAGAAATCGAATTCAGATTATTTTTTTATTTCTTTGAGATGCGGTATTGCGGTATTAACGCCTCATCCATCATGAATCATGATAACAAGGCGGCTTTGCTCAAAAAGCTTAGGCATAAATTTAATGAATTTAGAGTCACATGCTCTAATATGCCAGTGCAAGTCTACACCGAATTAAAGCCCTAATAGCTTTGGCTACCTAGATTACGGATGTCCTAGAACCCATTGTTTTAATCCGTTGCCTCAAGCCTTAAGGATCGTAGAACACACGAATTTACATCTGATGAATGCAATACGGGCGATCGCATTCAGTGAATATATTGAATTGATAAAGATGTCTAAGCATTGTTTTGTAATAACATGACTTTATGTTATGCATTCAAACATTGGCTTACATACTAATTAGTGCCGTAATCTTGTTGGAGAGTTTCGATGTGTAATTGCGCGCACCATTCTCTCATAAAGGAATTATAGTCAAGAAAAAGTTGTAATGCTTATCCAGGCAAATTTAAGGCAAAGCCACATTGGCAGCCTAAATTGAGTCCTTCCATAATGCTTTTTTCCCTTGGTGTAATGAACCATCTCCGACTTAAAACCGTTTATCTACGGATTTCTTAATAAGCGTTTGTAAGCTTATAAGCAGATTCTGGGAACACTCTCTAGAGGTACTTTACTGCATCAGCTATGGCTAACTCTTCGTCTCAGCGACGTGCGCTAGTCGTTCAACATAATTTTTCTCCGTTTGGCAACAAGCTTATCCAAGCGGGGTACATCGATAACGACCAAATGCAACAGGCATTGGTTGAAAGCCGCAAGTCGGGCCGCCCTCTGATCGATGTTCTCGAAACATTGACTGGGCAGCAACTTCCTCCCGATTTGTTACGTCAATATAAGAGGCAACAGCTATTTGAGCTCAAGATTCTCTACGGAGTTGAATCTCTCGACCCAGAACTTGACCAAATACCATCTAATCAGCTTGGTCAGCTAATTGATACGCTGATTTCTGTTGACACCTGTCGCCGCTATCGATTGTTGCCGTTATCCCGAACTGAAACCGATCCGCCATCGGTTTTAGTCGCAATGGTCAATCCTGATGACTTAGCGGCTCAAGATGACTTGAATCGTATTCTCAGACCTCAGGGCTTGGCGTTACGGCGTATGGTAATTACGTCTGAAGATTACCAGCGGCTTATTTCCCAATATCTTGATGAAAAAGTTGAGCGCGAAAAGCAGCTTGAATTCCAATCTAAAGTCGATGTCAAGGCTGATATTGAAGAGCTAAGTTACCTAGATTTAGAAGAAGCGATAGATGACGCGGAGGCCGACCTTGGTGCGGCCCTTCAAGATGCAGAAGCCGCACCCGTCATTGCACTTGTCAACAAGATTTTAGTTAAAGCATTGCAAGAGGGAGTCTCTGATATACACGTAGAGCCTCAGGAAGAATATCTGAGGATTCGTTTCAGAAAAGATGGTGTTTTGAGGGAGGCCTTTGATCAGTTACCTAAGAAAATTATTCCAGCCGTAACGGCTCGCTTCAAAATTATTGCTAGTCTCGACATCGCTGAACGACGATTACCTCAAGATGGCCGTATTCGACGGATTTTTGATGGTCGAAAAGTTGACTTTCGAGTCAATACCCTGCCAAGCCGATATGGTGAAAAGGTTTGTTTGCGAATCTTAGACAACTCGGCAACTCAGCTAGGTCTCGACAAGTTAATCACTGAGCCTGAGACACTAAAAATTGTCACTGATATGGTTATGCGTCCGTTTGGACTGATTCTGGTAACAGGACCAACCGGATCGGGTAAAACGACAACGCTGTATTCAGCATTGGCCGAGCGCAATAGCCCCGGAGTCAACATCAGTACAGCAGAAGACCCAATCGAATATTCATTACCAGGAATTACCCAGGTTCAGGTAATTCGTGAAAAGGGTCTGGATTTTGCCTCGATTTTGAGAGCATTCTTGAGACAAGATCCAGACGTTATTCTGGTAGGTGAGACGCGAGATCGGGAAACTGCGAAAACCGCAATCGAAGCCGCTCTGACAGGGCACCTAGTTTTAACGACTCTTCATACCAATGATGCAGCAAGTGCGATCGCTCGTTTAGAAGAAATGGGTGTTGAATCATTCATGGTATCTAGCTCGCTAATCGGTGTATTGGCTCAGCGACTGATGCGCCGAGTCTGTGATCAATGTAAGATCCCTTACACTCCCTCACCTGAAGACCTCGCTAGGTTCGGGCTTTCTTCGACACGAGAATCTGATTTGACGTTTTATCGAGCCCATTCGCCTATTCCTGAGGAAATTCAAGCTGAAAGAGCCCAAGGCACACTATGCCCTAAGTGCGGCGGCGTTGGATACAAAGGACGCTGTGGTGTATACGAAGTGATGCGTATTACCGAGAATTTGCAGACCCTAATTACCGAAGGCGCACCCACTGAGCGGATTAAGGAAGTTGCGGTTGATGAGGGAATGCAAACCTTGCTCGCCTATAGTCTGAATCTTGTAAGGCAAGGCATGACTACATTTGATGAGGTAGAGCGTGTCACTTTTACAGACACAGGTTTAGAAGCGGAACTTAAAGCGAAACGCAAGAGTTCGCTAACCTGTCGAACGTGCGGTGCTGAGCTAAAGCCAGAATGGCTCGATTGTCCATATTGCACAACTCCACGCTTTCAGGATTAAAGTATCTCGATACCCCTTACGTTCGGCTATTTGGCTAAGACGCACAAAACTGAATGCAGCTTGATGCCGAATATCTCACATCAAATCTCAAAGTAGCAAATTCTACTCTCAGAATATCCCACTCGTGTAGGAGAGAACCCAATGGAAATGATGATTGAAGATTTAATGGAGCAATTGATTGAGATGGGGGGATCAGATCTTCATCTTTCAGCTGGTATCCCTCCATATTTCAGAATTAGCGGTAAATTGACCCCCATCGGAGATGAGCCATTAACATCTGAACAATGTCAGCGTCTCATCTTCAGCATGTTAAATAATTCTCAACGAAAAGCGCTGGAACAGAATTGGGAACTTGACTGCTCATATGGAGTAAAAGGGCTAGCCCGTTTTCGGGTCAATGTCTATAAAGATCGAGGCACTTACGCTGCATGTCTTCGAGCATTGAGTTCCAAAATTCCTAATTTTGAGAAGCTAGGCTTACCAGATATTGTTCGAGAAATGGCTGAAAAGCCAAGAGGGCTAATTTTGGTAACCGGTCCGACAGGGTCTGGTAAAACGACTACCCTAGCCGCAATGATTGATTTAATCAATCGCACACGAGCTGAACATATCTTGACGATTGAAGATCCAATTGAATTTGTCTATGAACCCATCAAGAGCCTAATTCACCAACGACAATTAGGAGAAGATACAAAAAGTTTCGCCAATGCCCTTCGTGCTGCACTTCGTGAAGATCCTGACATCATCTTAGTAGGAGAGATGCGCGACTTGGAGACTATTTCGCTTGCAATTTCAGCGGCGGAAACGGGTCACCTTGTCTTTGGAACGTTGCATACTAGTTCTGCATCTCAGACGGTTGACCGAATGATCGATGTTTTTCCAGCTGAACGTCAAACGCAGGTCCGAGTTCAGCTCTCCAACTCGCTTGTTGCCGTATTTAGCCAGACCTTAGTTACCAAGCAGAATCCTAAACCTGGTGAGTTTGGGCGAATTATGGCTCAGGAAATTATGGTTATTACTCCGGCAATCGCAAACTTGATTCGAGAGGGAAAAACGTCCCAAATCTATTCAGCGATTCAAACTGGCGGTAAGCTAGGGATGCAGACCTTAGAGAGAGTGCTGGCTGATCTTTACAAATCTGGGTCGATTTCCTTCGAGTCTGCGATGTCTAAAACGTCTCGCCCGGATGAATTACAACGTCTCATCAATAGTGGACCCTCTCCGACTCAAAAATCGGGGGCTTATGCAGCAGCTCGCTAACCCTTTGCTAAAACTAGAGTTGCTATGCGATTTCTGGCTGCTAGCAAGCGTGGGCAGCTTTAACGTTGATTCTGATGTCGATTCGTTTTCGCTGCCAAATTCCCTTTTCGTCGGCATAATTCCCCTCAATTAATCTTCATCCACTCAAGATCAAGTCATGCCTACCTATGTTGTTAAAGCCCGAGATTCCAAGGGAAATCCTAAGAGACAAAAGATCACGGCTAGTTCTCCGGCTGAGGCACGCACTACCCTAAGAGAGCAGGGTTTATTTGTGCAGGAGCTGAAAGAAACTCAGGGATTTGACCCCAATAATATCAATCTGAGTTCAATTTCAACGGCTCTAACCAGTGTCAGTGTTAAGGATAAGGCTATCTTTTCTCGGCAGTTTGCCGTCCTTATCAATGCCGGAGTTGCTCTAGTTAGGAGTCTCGGAGTGTTGTCAGAGCAATGCTCCAATCCGAAGCTAAAGAAGGCACTTCAGGACATCAATGCAGATGTACAACAAGGGACAAACCTCTCGGATGCGATGCGCAAGCATCCTCAATGTTTTGATGGTCTATACGTAAGCATGGTGCAAGCTGGCGAAGTCGGTGGTGTGCTCGACGAGGTGATGAATCGTCTTGCAAAACTGTTAGAAGATATCGCGCGTTTGAATAACCAAATCAAATCAGCAATGACATATCCCATTGCTGTAGGCGTTATCGCAATAACAGTATTTATCGGCATGACCGTTTTCCTGCTACCGACGTTTGCCAATATCTTTGAGGAGCTTGACGCAGAATTACCGGTATTCACTCAATTCATGTTAGGAATCAGTTCCTTCCTGCGGACTTGGTACTACTCAGTGGGATTGATCGTCATTGTCATCGTTCTCGCCTTTGCCTATCGGCAGTACTATAGTACGCGTGTGGGCAAAGAAACCATGGATCGCCTGTACCTGAAGATGCCGTTATTCGGAGATTTGATCCAGAAGACGGCAGTAGCTCGATTTTGTAGGACATTTGGTTCTCTCTCCCGATCTGGAGTGCCGATTTTGACATCCTTAGAGATTGTCAGGGACACAGCAGGCAACCAAGTCATTGCAAATGCTGTTGATGAAGCTCGAAAAGAGATTCAGACAGGTGGAATGATCAGTATTGCTCTTCAACGAGAACAGGTCTTTCCTATTATGGCTATTCAGATGATCAGTATCGGAGAAGAAACAGGGGAAATCGATACGATGTTGATGAAGGTTGCTGATTTCTATGAAGACGAAGTTGAGCAGGCGGTTAAAGCTCTGACTAGTATTATGGAGCCCATTATGATTGTCGTTTTAGGGGGAATGGTAGGCGCAATCTTAGTGGCAATGTACTTGCCCATGTTTAAGGTCATGGATGCCATTGGCTAAATTGAAACATATGTAAGGTCCCGGATTTTCTTCAATTCATTTTTTGCCCTGCCAACTGACAGGGCTTTTTATGTTTTATTGTTCCCGCTTTATGATTCGCCGATTTTTCTAATGTAGGTAAGTTAATTTGAGTCGACTCAATCATCCAGTAGAACTTACTGATCGGACTAATGACCCTCGTGATTCTATGGATGAGTGGCGGATATTACCGCTCTCTTATTTAGAAACGATGCGCCGAGCGCTCTTATCTTGGTATGCCGAGATGGGAAGAGATTTACCGTGGCGACATAGCCAAGATCCCTACAAGATCTGGGTGTCTGAAGTGATGTTGCAGCAAACGCAGGTCAAGACTGTAATTCCTTATTACGAAGGCTGGTTAGAGCGATTTCCGACAATTGAAGCGTTGGCACAGGCGAGTCAGCAAGACGTCTTAAAGGCGTGGCAAGGGTTAGGATATTACGCTCGTGCCCGCAATCTTCATCGTGCGGCTCAAGAAGTTGTCGCAACCTATGGCAATCAGTTCCCAAATCGGCTTGATGAGGCGATCGCCCTGCCAGGAATAGGTCGAACAACAGCGGGGGGGATTTTAAGTGCTGCCTATAATCAACCCACTCCTATTCTCGATGGGAATGTTAAGCGAGTCTTATCTAGAGTGACGGCACTAAAAAAACCGCCTAACAAAGCTCTAAAATTTCTTTGGCAACTTTCCACAGATCTCCTTGACCCCAAACAGCCGCGCAATTTTAATCAAGCGCTTATGGATTTAGGAGCAACGATGTGTACGCGCCAGAATCCGGCGTGTCATCAGTGTCCATGGTCTTTGTTTTGTCAGGCGTATCAACTAAATCTACAAATGGATTTACCTATGACTGAATCCCGTAGTCCGTTACCCCACAAGAATATTGGAGTCGCTGTCATCTGGAATGAGCGACAGCAAATTTTAATTGATCGTCGTCGTCAAGAGGGATTACTTGGCGGTTTATGGGAATTTCCGGGGGGGAAGATTGAACCGGGGGAAAGTGTTGAGGCGTGTATTAAGCGTGAGATTTTGGAAGAGCTTGATATTGAAATCCGAGTGGGCGATCGCTTAACGGTCATCGAACATGCCTACAGCCATTTTCGAGTCACTCTCAACGTTCATCATTGCGCCTACCTAGGAGGAGAACCTAAACCCCTAGAATGTGACGAAATCCGTTGGGTTAACCTTGATGAAATTGACCAATATCCATTTCCTAAAGCCAATGAACGAATTATCAAAGCACTGTTCGATGCTTCCGACACTATTTGATTAGTGCCGAGATAAAGAGTGGGACGGTTACTGGAGATTTCACAAATCATTTGGGATTGCTATAGTTGATTTAATTTTTTGCGATCGCTGACTCTATGAGATATTTGAAAAACGTGATGGATTTTCGCTGGTTAAAGCGACTAAAAAATGGCGTTACGGGTTTAACAGTCGTTTCTAGTTTGATAATTTCCCTGGGTGAATCTCGTGCTGCTCAGGCTCAAGTTACAGAATATTGTCAGCTTTCGTCTGAGGCGATCGCGCAAAAACAAGCATTCCTTAGACAGGCACTCCAGGGCGATCGCAACGCGCAAAATCAATATAAAAACTTAATTAGTCAACATTCTGAGCAGCTTAATCGCTGTCGTCATCAAAATTGGCCTCGTGAACAGGCTATTTGGGTACGGCTGTATCCGTGTGATGCCCGTCCAGGTGAATTAGATAAACTATTCGACCAATTCGTGAATCGCGGATATAACCGGGTTTATGTGGAGGTGTTTTATGATGGGCAGGTTTTATTGCCGGCTTCTGATAATCAAACGCCCTGGACATCAGTCATCCGCCATCCCAGATATTCAGACACCGATCTGCTTGCTCAGGCGATCGCCAAAGGTCGTGAACGCGGGCTCAAAGTTTATGCCTGGATGTTTGCGATGAATTTTGGATATTCGTACACACAAGATCCTAATCGACAAGAGGCGCTTGCGAGAAACGGACATGGACAAACAAGTGTGACTACGAACATGTCTGCGAGTCTTGCAGGCGATGTTAACCGGGTGTCCAATGAAGTCTTTATCGACCCCTATAATCTGCGAGCCAAACAAGATTATTATCTGATGGTACAGTCTATTCTCCGACGGCGTCCCGACGGCGTGTTGTATGATTACATTCGCTATCCACGGGGGATGGGAAGCGCTTCGGTTGCAAGCCAAGTACAGGACTTATGGATTTATGGAACGGCGTCCCGTCAAGCGCTTAGGGATCGCGCCCTAAATCAGAAGGGAAGAGAATTAATTCAGCGATTTTTAAGTCGCGGATACATTACAGCCGCTGACATCAGCGATCTAAATGCGCGCTTTCCCAACGAGGGAGAACCCCTATGGCAAGGACGATCATCTGGATCAGCAGACTCTAGAACTCTAGAACAATTACGTTCAATCTTGCAGACTGAACTTTGGCAGTTGAGCGTGGCTCATGCCATTCAAGGAGTGCTAGATTTTTTGTCTGTGGCAACATTGCCTGCCCAGCAACAGGGTATTCCAGCAGGCGCAGTATTTTTTCCTGAGGCAAATGCGACGGTCGGACGAGGGTATGATTCTCGGTTACAACCGTGGGATCAGTTTCCTAGCGACTTAGAATGGCATCCAATGGCCTATGGAATCTGTGGAAATACAAGCTGTATCATCGATCAAATTCAGCGCGTACTGTCTCAGGCACCTGCGGGTACTCAGACCATGCCTGTGCTTGCAGGTACGTGGGGAAGCCCCATCAGTAATCGCCCCTCGCTGGAAGCCCAAATGCAAGCTCTCCAACGAGCAGCGCCTCAGATTAATTCGGTCAGCCATTTTGCATTTTCGTGGCAAGATCCGCAATCTGACCGGGATCGCAAATTTTGCTACCTGCAATGAACGAAATTAGCAGAGACAATAGTTCGATACCTCGAATGTATTTGCTTTGCGTTAATGACTAGTTTTTCTCGCTCCCCCAAACCTCATCGCATCCTCGAACAAGATTATCGCGCCGATCGCCCGCTGCGTACACTGTTCCGACTCTATCGGAATGATGCTAACAACATTGGGCTATCCCTGTTTTTTTATTTAATTAAACACAGCCCCGAATGGATTCGTCCCATTCTGATTGCTAACATCATCGATATCATTTCTGCACCAGCCGAACACGACCTATCAGAACTTTGGCTTAATGGTGGGGTGCTGGCTATTGCAGTGGTGCAAAATATTCCAACTCACTATTGGCATGTGGGCTTTATGAGTGCTGCAACACGGGGAATGGAATATAGCCTGCGATCAGCCATGACCCGACGGCTTCAAGAACTGTCGATCGGATTTTATAGACAAAATAGCAAGGGAGCCTTGCAAACCAAAATTACGCGAGATGTCGAATCAATTCATGGGCTGACGAGCTATGTATTTCAGCTGATCCCGTCTGCCGTGCTGACGATTTTTGTAGCAATTGGAGCAACTGCAATCCGGGCTCCGTGGTTCTTAATCTTTTTTGTGGGTACAGTTCCGGTTGCGGCCACCTTAGTGCGATCGCTCCGAGGTCCAATTCGAGAAAGAAATCGTGCGTTTCGCCAGCAGATTGAGTACATGTCAGCTCGCTTGGTAGAAATGATTCAGCTTATTCCTGTAACTCGTGCCCACGGTGCAGAAGAGACCGAGATTGGTCGAATTAATGATCGACTATCGGCAGTGCGCCAAACTGCGATGCGACTCGATGCTATTAATGCGGTTGCGGGAGCATCGTCTTGGGTGACACTACGATTTTTTAATGGAGCGTGTTTAATTATTTCAGCGTGGTTGGCATACACCGGAAAGCTTGGCATCACGGTGGGCGACGTGGTGTTGCTAACGGGCTATTTTGACTCACTCACGGGAGCAGTGGTGCAAATTATGTTGGCACTGCCACAGATTGGTAAAGGGTTTGACGCGATTCGCTCGGTGAGTGAAATCATGGAATGTCCTGACCTTGAAGACAATCAAAACAAGCAGATTGTTAGCCAGGTGCAGAGGGAATTTGAATTTAAATCTGTGAGTTTCACCTATCGAGGGCACGATCAACATGCCATTCGAGATTTTTCACTACATGTGCAACCGGGAGAGGCGATCGCCATCGTCGGCCCTTCTGGGGCAGGTAAATCAACGCTGCTAAATCTCATCATCGGCTTTTTGCGACCGATGGAAGGCCGCATTCTACTCGACGGTCAAGATATGAATCGTCTCGATTTACGGACTTATCGTCAATTTCTATCGGTTGTCTCCCAAGAAACCATCTTATTTGAGGGCTCGGTTCGAGAAAATATTCTCTACGGAGCGGAATGGGTCGATGATGACTATCTCTGGCAAGCAATTCGAGATGCAAACGCAGATGAATTTGTGCGCGACTTGCCGGATCAGCTTGAGACTCGCATTGGCGAAGACGGAATGAAGCTCTCAGGAGGACAGCGACAGCGGATTGCGATCGCCCGTGCCTTGATTCGAGATCCACGCGTGCTGATTTTGGATGAAGCCACGGCTGCCCTTGATACAGCGACCGAGCGACAAATTCAAGCAGCTCTCGAACGCTTGATGGAAAATCGCACCTCGTTCGTCGTGGCGCACCGATTATCAACGATCAGAAAGAGCGATCGCATCGTCGTGTTAGATAAAGGGCACATTGCGGAAGTGGGGAGTCATGACGAATTGCTGAGCCTAGACAGAATCTATGCTCACTTGCATGGGTTGCAAGCATGATTCATTGAATCTGCCAAATTTCATAAAAAAACCCCCGGTTTGTGGCCGGGGGAATCAAATCAGGGTGCATCTACCATTCCTTATTACTCGTTAGAGTGCCCTAATCCGGACAACTTTAACTAAATCGAGAAAATTCATGTTGAATCGGGGTGCACCCTGATCGAGGCGAATCATCGATTCACCACACCCTATAGCAATTTTCAAGTGCGCTAAGTACAGAAATGGTGGTGTGAGTCGCGCCGCGCCCCACACCACCGTGCTTAACTCAATCGCATACCGCTATATAATTTTGTTCCCCGAAATGGGATGGGCTGATGCTAAGATTCATCAGGTGAATGACTTTCGCTCCTCGTAATTGATCGGGAGCAGTTTGTTCAAGTATCAGAACTATGAACGGGTTTATTGAGTCGGAGTAGTAATGGACATCGGTCAGAAAGTGCGCGTGCGTCGATTGCGAGATCGAACCTCTCAGGACATAATTCAACGCCTAGGGCAGGTTGGCGTGATTCAAGATTATAAAATGGTGGATGGTAGCGGAGTAGGTGTCGTCGTTCAATTTGACGACAAGTTTTCTACGTGGTTCTTTGAAGATGAACTGGAGCCGACTCAGTAAGCAGACTCTATTGGGTGACTGCCGCGCGACGTTTAGAGACAATTTAATTTTGCAATGACCTTTATTCTTACATTCTTAGGCAAAGGTGGAACAGGTCGCACGACAACGGCGATCGCGGCTGCCAAACGATTTGCAAGTGAGGGGCAACGAGTTTTACTAGCGGGTCAAAACCCTGGACCTGACCTGGGCATTGCCCTAGGAACGTCGTTAAGCCCTGATCCTCAAGACATCGGCCCCAACTTTAAAGCGGTTCAGTTTCAGACAACCGTTCTTTTAGAGCGGAGCTGGGACGAGGTCAAAAAGCTCGAGGCTCAATATCTCAAGACTCCTTTTTTTAAGGAAGTCTTTGGTCAGGAGTTGGGCATCTTTCCTGGTATGGATAGTGCTTTAGCGCTCAATGCGATTCGAGAGTATGATGCAAGCGATGCCTATGACGTCATTATTTATGATGGCATCGGAGACTTGACTACGTTGAGAATGTTGGGAATGCCAGAGGTTTTGAGCTGGTATATTCGGCGGTTTCGTCAGGTTTTTCTAAATTCGGATTTGGGTAAAACGCTTTCTCCATTTGCCCAACCTGTAGCCAGCTCAATCTTAAATGTAAATTGGTCGGGAAATGACTTATTTTCTCAACCGACCGATCAGGCAAACAGTATGCTCGATCAAGGCAAGGCTGTGGTGGCTGACCCCACTCGAATGGCCGCATATCTGGTAACAACTGACGATGAAGGGGCGATCGCCACGGCTCGTTATCTGTGGGGCAGTGCTCAACAGGTTGGCCTGACCGTGGGCGGCGTAATTTTCAATCGCTTTTCCGCATCTGACCCCGTCTTAGAGAAATTTACGCCATTGCCAACCAGCGGGCTACCAGCCTTAGAGGAAAACAATTGGCAGCCTCTCATGGATGCTCTGCCAAACTTTAGAGAAGCCATTCAGGCACCCCGCCCCATAACAGTCAATACTACTGAGCGCACGGTTCGATTATTCTTGCCAGGGTTTAACAAGCAGGATGTGAAATTGACTCAGTATGGCCCAGAGGTGACGGTAGAAGCAGGGGATCAGCGTCGCAACATCTTTTTGCAGCCTCAGCTCCAAGGGAAGCCTGTCGCAGGAGCGAAGTTCCAGGATGGCTATCTCATTATTTCGTTCGGCGCGTAGCCAATAGTCATGATTGGATAATATGCGCATTGGGTAGCGAATACCACACTCTCAGCAGTTAGCGCCCGTAATACGAGACGCTCAATACATCGCATGGATCGAGGCAACACTAGAAATTTGATCTGTCAACGTTTAGAACTTCTTCGAGTAGTTGGATAAGATTAACCCAAGTGCTTTATTGAGACGTTCTTTATTTTCGTAAGAACTATCTGGCGATCTCGATAGAGTCTTGATCCGGTCACCCGTTCCAAAACTTGGTTTCACTCGAAATCCACTATGGCTGATTTTCCCAAATCTTCAACGAATCCTGCCCAGCAGTCTCCTGACGTTAATCCACCCGATGCGGATGGGCAGGACTTTCAGAATAGCTCGGCTACCGAGTCAACCCCGAAACGAGGCGGTAAAACTCGTCAGCTACTTGGGATGAAAGGTGCTGACTCAGGGGAAACGTCAATTTGGAAGATTCGCCTTCAGTTGATGAAGCCAATTACTTGGATTCCTCTGATATGGGGAGTCGTGTGTGGTGCAGCATCATCAGGGCAATACACCTGGACTGTTGAAAATATTTTGATTGCGGCAGCATGTATGCTTCTTTCGGGTCCGTTATTGGCGGGATACACCCAAACTCTAAATGACTTCTACGATCGCGAAATTGATGCCATCAATGAGCCTTATCGCCCCATTCCATCGGGCGCGATATCGGTTCCTCAGGTGATTGCTCAAATTCTCACTCTGCTAGTTGCAGGTGTCGGGGTCGCTGCTGGATTAGATTGGTGGGCGGGTCATGAATTTCCAACCATTACCGCGATCGCCATCGGTGGATCGTTTCTTTCTTACATTTATTCTGCCCCCCCGTTGAAGCTGAAAAAAAACGGGTGGCTCGGAAATTATGCACTTGGTGCCAGTTATATTGCGCTGCCGTGGTGGGCTGGACACGCTCTGTTTGGTGACCTAAATTGGACGATTGTCGTATTGACCCTCTTCTACAGCCTCGCGGGGTTAGGAATCGCGGTAGTCAATGACTTTAAAAGCGTGGAGGGCGATCGCCAGCTTGGGTTGAAATCATTGCCAGTCATGTTTGGAGTCGGCACTGCCGCTTGGATATGCGTGTTTATGATCGATGTCTTTCAGGTGGGGGTGGCTGCCTATCTCATTAATGTGGGGCAAAATCTGTTTGCTACGGTTTTAATTTTGTTTGTGGTTCCTCAAATCACCTTTCAAGACATGTATTTTCTTCGTGACCCACTAGAAAACGATGTCAAATATCAGGCGAGTGCTCAGCCATTTTTAGTGTTGGGGATGCTGGTGACTGGTTTAGCTCTGGGGCATGCAGGCATCTAATTTCTCGTCGTGTGGCAAAATTTGCTCATGTGCTTCAGTATTCTAGGTTGGGAGTCAAAGGTTATTTGGATTTGACATGTGAGATTGGGGCGATCGCCATTCTGTTATTCAATTGGGAGAGGGGTAAGATTGTATGAACGATTTTTCTCGAAGCCATGAATGCGATCTGGCATTACCCGATAAGGTTCCATTCCTGTCGAATCGTCCATCTTAGACCCGCAGGGCAATAGGAAATCTACAATGTCTTCAAAATCGTCAATTCAGGCTTTTTTCTCTCGACTGCGAGACTCGTTTAGCCAATCTGAATCAGCCTCCGGTATTTCTCGGAAGCTCGATTCTCCGAAATCCCCAGAGCACCCTCACTCCAATAATGGAGGCTCCCGAACCGATCCCAATCGCCCTCTAAAATCTCCCAAGCCAATCTATCAGCGCTGGTGGATTTGGATTCTCCTCGGCGTCGGAGCATCGACTGTTGGCACAGTGGTTACCGTGCGACGCTCCTTAGAGGTCGTAGAGCAAGGCTTGCCAGACGTGAGTGCCGTATTGACGTTTGTTCGTGATGGGACCCTCACGCTTGAGGCACAGGATGGCACCATTTTGCAGCAGATTGGGCCAGCAACTCGCGATAAAGTTCAGTTTGAACAAATCCCCCCCCTCTTCACGGATGCCTTTATCGCGGCTGAGGATAAGAAATTTTATGACCATAATGGCGTCGATCACTCCGCCATTGCTAGAGCCGTTTACAGAAATATTTCAGCGGGTGAGCTTGTCGAAGGAGGGAGTACCATCACTCAGCAGCTCGCTCGAATCGTTTTTCTCGATCAGGCTCGTACCTTCGAACGCAAGCTTCGCGAGGCAATGCTTGCTCAGAAAATTGAGCGAGAGCTTTCAAAAGATACGATTTTAGAGCGGTATCTAAACCTGGTCTATCTGGGTTCGGGAGCCTATGGCATTGCAGATGCTGCTTGGATATATTTTTCAAAATCCGTCGATGAACTGTCGCTGTCAGAAATAGCGATGATTGCTGGATTGGCACCTGCTCCGAGTGTCTATTCTCCGCTGGTCGACTTAGACGCAGCTCGGCAGCGGCGCGACCTAACGCTAGAGCGCATGGCTGATTCTGGATTTATTACGCTTGATGAAAAAAATGCGGCGATCGCAGCCCCGATTGAGCTAAATCCGAGTTTGCCAAAATATTTTTTGAGCGATACCCCCTACTTCACGTCATATATTCAACAACAACTCACCCGTTTAGTTTCGCCAGAAGATTTAGAACTGGGCGGGTTAACTATCGAAACCACCTTAAATCTTGAGTGGCAGAAACGCGCAGACGAAACGGTTCGTAAGGCGATCGCAGAATATGGCCCCCGCCAAGGATTCAAGCAGGCTGCACTAGTAGCCCTCGATCCTCGAACAGGTGCCATTCAGGCCATGGTGGGGGGTGACGATTTTGATGAAAGCCAATTCAATCGCGTAACCCAAGCGCAACGCCAACCCGGTTCAACGTTCAAAACATTTGTGTATGCGACCGGAATCGCTGGAGGATTTTCTCCTTATAAAACCTACGAAGATGCGAAATTTGTCGTAGACGGATACGAACCCGAAAACTATGGCGAACGATACCGGGGGAGTGTGTCTATTCGAGATGCGCTCATTTCTTCAATGAACGTGGTTGCCGTTAAAGCCCTGATCGATATTGGCTTTGATCCGGTTATTGAAGTCGCTCAGAAAATGGGAATCCAGTCAGAGCTATATCCGACCTATTCCCTTGCGTTGGGCGCGTCTGAAGTCAACCTTTTGGAGCTGACGGGCGCCTACGGCACCCTTGCGAATCAAGGCGAACACGTTGAGCCTCACGGGATTGTGCGCATTCTTAATCGGTATGATGAGGTTATCTACGAAACAAATGCTGTTCCCGAACGGGCAATTGATGCCGATGTAGCAGCCATTATGACGTGGATGCTCCAAGGAGTGGTCGACAGTGGCACGGGTAGACGGGCACGGCTCGGGCGATCGGTTGCAGGGAAGACAGGAACCTCGGAAGAACGTCGAGATCTTTGGTTTATCGGTTACATTCCTCAAGTCGTCACGGGAGTATGGCTAGGCAATGACGACAATGAACCCACCTGGGGAGTTAGCGGCACGGCGGCTCAGACCTGGCGTGATTTTATGGCGCATGTTGTGCAAGATATGCCCGTTGAAGAGTTTCCCGATTTACCTCGTTTAGATGGGCGTGAAGCAACACTTGAACTCCAGCCAGTCAAACCTAAGCGAATGAGCGATCGCCCCAGTGGTGAGTCTGACGATGATAATCGATCGAGATCTGAGCCATCTGATAATGATTCCGATGCGACCCAAGATTCGGAAGACCGTATCAGGCGCGATCGCGAGTCAACCGATTCTGGAAATCGAAATCGAGGAGACGAAGCCGAGTCATCCCCCCGAACCCGAGACACCCCAAATCGTGACGGCAATTCCGAATCGGGTGGTGACGCACCCCCTGAATCTCCCGAACCCGTTCAAGAGAGCTCACCGTCCCCCGAACCATCACAACCGGCGGCTCCTGCAGCAGAAGAACCCGCGCCTCCAGCCGTGCCTGCCATTCCTGTCACCGAGCCTGTCGCGCCAGTTCCATCATCGTCAGAGGAGTCAGATTCGCCTGAATAACCTCAATCGTTGCTAATCACCCCTTGTCGCTATGGCTTGCCCTTTGTGGCCTTATCAAACCCCTGGTATTCCGGACGAGTTGTTTGAGCGCTTACCCGGAATCCCGATGAGCAAGCGAGAGATTCGACTATTGCTGATTTCTCACCTGCGACTCAAACCAGACGCTACATTTTGGGACATTGGAGCAGGAACCGGAACCATTCCAGTCGAGATTGGGTTGCTCTGCCCCCATAGTCAAATTATGGCGGTGGAGAGAGACGAAGACGTTGCAGCACTGATTCGGCGAAACTGCGATCGCTTTGGCGTCCAAAACGTAACCGTCATCGAAGGGAGTGCTCCAGAGTGTTTGAGAACATTAGGTGACTTACCGGATTGCATTTGTATCGAAGGTGGACGAGCCATTAAAGTCATTCTCAAAGAAGCATGGCATTATCTCCGACCTGAAGGACGAATTGTTGCAACTGCCGCTAATTTAGAAGCGCTCTATACTCTCTCAGAAGGCTTAGCGGAATTACAAGCCCGAAATATTGAAGTCGTGCAATCGGCAATCAACCGCCTAGAAACCCGTGGCAATCATCAAATCTTTGCAGCCGTTGATCCAATTTTTGTGATCAGTGGAGAAAAAATGGACTAGCTCTATCTTAACGATCGTTAATACTTAGGATCACCATTGAGGAGATCTCAATTCCCAAGAACATTTTCTAAATGTTTTGGAAACCTAAAGCGATTATTATCTCTCAATTAAGATATAGAGATGCTGCTTAACCTAAGATTAATTTCATAGTCTACTCGGTTTTAGACCCCTTGAATTTCGCCGTTTCGATCTTTCCAATTTATCTGAGTTCACCCCTCATGGATAGAGGTACCTGATGGATTTGAGTAAGGTAAAGATACTGGCTATTTTCTGACGATTAAATTTGAACCCTGGCTTAACTCTCACTCATCTCAGATCGCCTCGCTGACTTCATCAATCGATAAACCTACGAACAGGGCGATCGCCATCTTCATCCACCGTGTTGTCATATGCCGTTACCTCGCATTCTCAGCGCTATTGTCGCCATAGTCCTAGCTTTAGGAATGATTGTGCTCGGAGGGTGGTATTTCACCCTCTTCTTTGGCGTCATTGTTTATCTAGGACAGCTAGAAATATTTCAGCTCGCTCGTGCCAAAGGAATTGCTCCTGCTGCAAAGACAACCTTAGCGGCTAGTCAGGCAATTCTTATTGTTTCAACCGCATCGGCTGGTCTTGCAGACGCCGTCTTTCCCATTGCTGGAATCTTCATCTGCTTCTATCTCTTGTTTCAACCCAAATTTGCCACGATCGCAGATATTTCAGTATCAATTTTGGGGCTGTTTTATGGCGGATATTTGCCGAGCTATTGGGTGCGTTTACGGGCGATTGGCAATACTGACGTGAGTAATCTCCCCTTGTGGGGGTATATGCCATCGGCTTCCACAACACTTGACACCTTGCCAGATGGATTAACTGTAACCCTGCTAGCCTTTGGTTCAATTTGGGCGGCGGATATTGGAGCCTATGTTTTTGGTAAATTTTTTGGGCGAACTCGTCTGTCTGAAATTAGCCCTAAAAAAACAGTCGAGGGTGCTGTTTTTGGAGTGTTGGCAAGCGCTGGGGTGGCAGTGATAGGAGCTTGGTATCTAAACTGGCCCGGATGGCCTCTATCGGGTATGGCACTTGGATTATTGATTGGAATTGCAAGTTTGCTAGGCGATCTCACCGAGTCTATGATGAAACGAGACGCTGGGGTAAAGGACTCTGGGACAATCATTCCGGGGCATGGGGGTATCCTCGATCGCACCGATAGCTATGTATTTACAGCGCCACTGGTCTATTATTTCATCACGCTATTTCTACCGTTGCTGGAGAGATAGGGATGCTGAGTGGAGTGATGAAACGATTCCCACATCTCAAGAGGCGATCGCCAGAGATATCTAGATCCCCGCTTCTGATACCAGCACCTGATAATGTGCCAATACGTTTATCAAGAAGCCGGGGATCTGGTTGTTCACACTCAATACACTTAGACTAGGTGTAGATTTTTCCAAAAAGAATTTCCATGTCAAATGCCTCCGATGTCTCGCTTTCTCTAGCGCTCGAAGACCCGGAACTCGACCGCGACGAACTCGAAACACTGACCCAAAGCCTTCGTCAGCAGCTTAGCGGCATTACCGAAGATATCGAGCGCGTCCCTGCAAAACGCCTCACTCCAGATGGCGTAGTCGAGAAGGGGGAAGGGAATGAGCCGGGTCTGCTGCAAATGGAGGTTAATTTAGAAAACATCCAAAAGCTAGCAAGTTGGCTCTATCAACGCCTTGCCGGACGCTCGACCAAAGCGCGTGTAAAATACGGAGAAGGCAGCACCGCCATTGAATTTGAATTTGAAGGCAACAGCCAAAAAGAGTTGGCTGCGACGATGCAAGACGTTACAGAGTTTGTCGAAAAGATTGCTCAAATTCAGCAGTCTCAGCAGTCTCAGCAGTAGGTTTGGGCGATGTCGGGTCAGCGAGTTGCACTGTTAGTCGGCGTCAGTGAATATGGGGAGGGCTATGATGCTCTCCCTGGCACTGTGACTGACCTGGAACGGATGCAGCACGTGTTGAAAAATCCAGACATGGGCGGGTTTGATGTTGAGACACTACTGAATCCCAACCCTCAGCCGTTGCGAGAGGCGATCGAGCGCTTCTTTGGTGGGCGCAAAAAAGAGGATGTGCTGCTGTTTTATTTTTCGGGGCATGGTTCACTTGATAACGCCACGAGTAGTCAGCTTTATTTATCGACTCATCAAACCCGCAAAGAGTCAAAACGACTGGTTGAATCAAGCGCAGTAGAGGCTGCATTGCTGCATCGACATCTTGTGCATAGCAAGTCGCAGAAGAAGATTGTGATTCTCGATTGCTGCTTTAGCGGGGCAGTTGCTAACTTGCTGTCAAAGGGAGATGACCCAGTTAATTTACAGCAACTCGAAGCTCAGGGCACCGTGCTATTAGCCTCGTGCAATGCCTTTGAGGTGTCCTATCAAACCAAGGGAGCCGCTGCCGAGGTAGATATTGCCCAATCGCTCTACACGCGCTATCTGGTGGAAGGCATCGAAACCGGAGCCGCACGACAGGGTAAACATGAATGGATTTTTACGCAAGATTTGCATGAGTATGCCAAACGTCGCTTTCAAACTGAGCTAGCTGCCGCCACCGAACCGCAGATTATTGTCTTTGAGAAGGAAGGCTACCGCATCCCGATTGCTAGAGCACCCAAGGGTGACCCCAAGGTGGAATATCGGCAGATTGTGGCAGAGGTGCTGAAGGAAAATGATGGGGAGATTAACAACCTCAATCGCGTTCGTCTTGATATCGAGCGCGAAGCACTAGAACTCTCTCTTGAAGATGCACAGCAGATTATAGTAGAGCAGCAGAAGCCCTATGAAATCCGCAGACAGAAGCGAGCACGTTATGCTGAAGCTTTTAAAGCAGCATTGACTCAAGGATATCCGCTCACTAAAAATTCCCGGCGAACGCTGAAGCTAATTCAACTAAGGTTGAGTCTACGCGACGAAGATATTAGTTCAATTGAGCATCAGCTAGCTCAAAATATTAAGTCGGCCAGTACAAAAGTACAAACTGCACCCAAACCTACACCGCCTCCTACGCCAGATACTTCTAAAGTGCCTGGAACCATCAATCCACTATCGGCGCGAACCGTCGCGCCGACTCCAGCAACACAGGCAACCAGACATATACCTCAAACCCGCTCTCAAAGAAGGAGTTCTGAACAACCGGGCAATCCTTCTCCAACATCCTTATCCCGACGACAAGTTCTAATATTGCTGGGTTTTGGCGGGGTGGGACTGCTTGGCACAATTGGCATCAGTCAATTATCTAACGAGAATTTGCCATCACTTGCTGTAGATTACTCAAAACTGGAAGAATTCCTTCAAGCTCAAAACTGGAAAGAAGCAGACCAGGAAACTCTAAACGTAATGCTCAAAGTCGCAAATCGAGAAGAAGAAGGCTGGCTAGACTCTGAGAGCTTGGAAAACTTCCCTTGTGACACTTTGCAGAGGATTGACCAACTGTGGGTAAATGCAAGCGACGGCAAGTTTGGCTTTAGTGTGCAAAAGCAAATCTGGCAAGACGTTGGCAGTCCGACAGTATACAATGATGCCTGGGAAGAGTTTGGCGATCGCGTGGGCTGGCGAGTGAATGGAAGATGGATTGATTATCCTGATAACGTAACTTTTGACACATCAGCTCCTGGAGGACACCTCCCTATGGATCTCTTTTTGGGGTGCGGGTCCGGGGGGGTGCGGTCGGGTGCTGGTGGCCCGTGGCTCTCTTCTCTCGCGTCCAGATTTGTAAAGTGTAAGCTGTAGAGCTTTCAGATTTTCCAAAAGTTTTGTTTCAAAGCTCTCACCCTACGAAGAATCAGCATTCTGGCATTCCGATACCTGGCACCGATCGCGTTTCGGTATCTGAGCAATTGCGCACTCCGGGTTGTAGCTATTCGCTCTTAAAAACTTCTCAGTGATTGCATGGGCTTCATCCATCTGAGCGTCCCACTGCTCCCAGAGATCCATTTGCCCTGGACTCGTTTTCTTAGACTTCTTCTTAATCTTCAATCCCGCTAGCAGTTTGCTCCCCCAATGGCTTTTGCGTTCTGGCTTCGGCTGCGGTCGATATTTTTTGCAAAACTTGCGATACGCTGCCGCACAGATCTCTAGCGTCTTCCCCAACATCAAAAACGCCGGATGCCATTGAGTAATTCCATCATTCGTTAGACGATCATACGTCCCGTAATTGCTGAAATCATAAAACCACCCCTGCTGCATATTCGCCGCTTTGGGATTGCCGTGAATATAGCGCAATGTGTTTAATGCTCGGCGTTTGTCAGTATTGGGAAAGCCTGTGCTGTGATAGCGCTTTTCCCAAAAGTGCCCCGTGCGATTCATCATCCGGTTGAAACACATAGCGGTAAACCAATTCAGCCAATGCATGATTTTAGGCAAATCGTCTGGTTCTTTCGGTTCCAGCAAATAATGCACGTGATTGCTCATGATGCAGAGGGCATAGATTTTGAAGCCAAATTTATCCCGACAGTTTTGAAGTGCCATTAAAAACAATTCGCGACATTCAAACCGAGTCAAGCGAAATTCTCGATTGTTGCAGCGGGTCGTGATGTGATAACAATATCCAGGATTTAGTTTTCGTGGTTTTCGCGCCATATAACTTAGCAGATCGTAGGATAGGCAAAGCGCAGCGTGCCCATCGTCTAATAAAATCCAACTCACTAAACGCGATCGCCCTGTCATTTTGGATTCTAGATTTTGGATTTTTGATTGGGGGCGATTTATCATCGGTATTTATCTCCGGATGAATTTATTATCACGCCCGATCAATTCATGGGATTTTGATATTGAACAATGGTGTCGGAGGGGCGGGTTTTGATTGTCGGAGGGGTGGGTTTTGATTGTCGGAGGGGCGGGTTTTGATTGTCGGAGGGGCGGGTTTTGATTGTCGGAGGGGCGGGTTTTGATAGCACCGTATCGAAACTTGCTACCAATGTATTGTCTAAACCCGCCCCTCCGACATTACCAACGTGTTGTCTAAACCCGCCCCTCCGACATTACCAACGCGTTGTCTAAACCCGCCCCTACCCCGCGTCCACGGCACATCATGATATTCCCAAAATCATTCGCGGATTCAAACCATTGTCTACCCGACCAATAAACCCAATGCGCCGAACACCTGGAATACCCGTTTGGCAACATAATTTTTAATATTCGCATCGCGTCTTGTAGGGGCGATGTATGTATTTAGCGTAACGCCCTAAAGATCCCCCTAAATCCCTAAAAAGCGGGACTTCAGCAACCTGTAGATAGCCCCCTTTTCAAGGGGGCAGCGACAGCGGGGGATCTTACATATGCGCTAAACATATACGGGGCGATCGCCCCTAGAAGATGCCACAATGCCCCACTCCGTAACGTATTCCTCGCTTCTTTGTAAAGCCCTCTAAAATAGTAAAGACTATATTCGTCTAAGACTATTCTCCGCCACGGATGCTCTAGCCTATGGCTTTCTCGTCGATTATTCGCGCCTTGGGGCGGTTGCCCCTCGCCACCGAGTTACTCGCTAAACTCGATCAAAACCAGATTCTCTATCTCAACGGAATTCCCCGAGTTCCCAAAGGGCTAGTCACCTCCACGTTGGCTCAAGCTCAACATCGCCATTTGCTAGTTGTGACGCCCACCCTCGAAGAAGCCGGGCGATGGTCGGCTCAGCTAGATGCGATGGGCTGGCAGACGGTTCATTTTTATCCCACATCAGAGGCGTCACCCTACGAGCCGTTTGACCCCGAATCAGAAATGACCTGGGGGCAGCTTCAGGTGTTGGCTGATTTGCTGAGTATTCAAAAGCAGCAGGTCGCTAATCGCAATCAGCCGTCAGTCGCTTCGCCGCCCTCAGTTGCTATTATTACCACCGAACGAGCCCTCCAGCCGCATCTCCCGCCTGTGGATGCGTTTCGTCCTTATTGCATCACGATTCAGCAAGGCATGGAGATTAATCTGGGCGAACTGGGGCGTCAGCTTGCTCAGTTGGGCTATGAGCGGGTGCCGCTGGTCGAAACGGAGGGGCAGTGGAGCCGTCGGGGAGACATTATTGATGTGTTTCCGGTCGCGTTAGAACTGCCTATTCGCTTAGAGCTGTTTGGCGATGAGCTTGACAAAATTCGGGAGTTTGACGCGACCACGCAGCGATCGCTCGACAGCGTCAACCAGCTTGTGCTCACCGCAACCGACTACCGACCCATTGTTTTAGATGCGTTGGGCATTGAAGAAGCAGAAAATGGCGGGCTCAATAACGACTCCATTGCGGCTCTCACGCCATACCTTTCGGAAAGCGAAATTGAGCAACTCAACTCCGGTCAGCCCTTAGAAGGGATTCGACGATTTCTCAAAGTCGCATTTGATCAGCCCGCGTCCATCTTGGATTATCTGCCCGGCAATACTCTGGTTGCCATTGACGAACCGGATCAGTGCCTAGCTCATGGCAGTCGCTGGGTCGAACATGCCGACGAACACTGGCACGAGGTAACAGCCGGACGGCAAGCAGACACGCTTCCCAAGGTTCACTTTCCCTCCGACGAATCGTTATCAAATACGCGGCAGTTCTCGTGCGTCTATCTATCTGAGCTGGCAGAAGAAGTCGTCAACTCTCCGATTCCTGACGATCGCACGCTCGCCCCGCTCAATTTATCGAGCCGCCCTGTCCCCGCAACGCCTCACCAATTTGGCAAACTCGCAGAGACGCTTCGCCAAGAGCGCGATCGCGGCTTTTCGGTATGGCTCATCTCGGCTCAGCCGTCCCGCTCCGTTTCTCTGCTGCAAGAGCACGATTGTCCGGCTCAGTTTGTGCCCAATCCGCGCGACTATCGGGCGATCGAGAAACTCCAGGGGCAACATGTCCCCGTTGCACTCAAATATTCAGGGCTCGCCGAACTCGAAGGCTTCATTCTACCGACCTTCCGCACAGTCGTCGTCACCGACCGCGAATTCTTTGGGCAACATACCCTTGCGACGCCCAGCTACGTGCGCAAACGGCGACGGGCATCGTCGAAGCAGGTCGACCCCAATAAGCTGCGTCCGGGCGATTACGTTGTCCACCGCAATCATGGGGTCGGACGCTTTCTCAAGCTCGAAAGCCTGACCATCAATAGCGAAACGCGCGAATATTTGGTTTTGCAGTACGCGGATGGGCTGCTCCGAGTTGCGGCAGATCAGTTGAGTTCGCTTTCCCGCTTTCGGGGAGCCGGAGACGCCGTCCCTCAGCTCAACAAAATGTCGAGCAAAGCGTGGGAAAAGACCAAGAGCAAAGTTCGCAAAGCCGTCAAAAAAGTCGCGGTGGATTTGCTCAAGCTCTATGCCCAACGCGCTCAGCAAGAAGGATTTGCGTACCCGCACGATACGCCCTGGCAAGAAGAACTAGAAGACTCGTTTCCCTATCAGCCGACGACCGATCAGCTCAAGTCCATTCAAGATATGAAGCGGGATATGGAAAGCCCGCGCCCGATGGATCGACTCATCTGCGGAGATGTTGGGTTTGGGAAGACAGAAGTGGCCCTGCGCGGAATCTTTAAGGCCGTTACGGCAGGCAAACAGGTGGCTCTGCTTGCGCCGACGACGATTTTGACGCAGCAGCATTACCACACCCTCAAAGAACGGTTTGCGCCGTATCCCATTCAGGTGGGGCTGCTCAACCGATTTCGAACCGCTGAAGAACGTCGCCAAATTCAACAGCGTCTCGCAACGGGAGAGCTCGATGTCGTCGTGGGTACTCATCAACTGCTCGGCAAAGGCGTGAAATTTAAAGAATTGGGCTTGTTAGTCGTAGACGAAGAGCAGCGGTTTGGCGTCAATCAAAAAGAAAAAATTAAGTCGCTCAAAACCCTCGTTGATGTCCTGACGCTCAGCGCTACGCCGATTCCTCGAACGCTCTATATGGCATTATCGGGCGTGCGGGAAATGAGCCTAATTACGACGCCACCGCCGTCTCGCCGCCCCATTAAAACCCACTTGGCACCCTACGATCCAGAGATGATTCGCACAGCCATTCGTCAAGAACTGGATCGGGGTGGGCAGGTGTTTTACGTGGTGCCTCGGGTCGAAGGAATTGAGGAAATTGCGAGTCGGCTGCGGGAAATGGTGCCTGGCACTCGGATTGCGATCGCCCACGGACAGATGCCCGAAGGTGAACTTGAAGCAACGATGTTGACGTTTAGCAATGGCGAAGCGGATTTGTTGGTATGTACGACCATCATCGAATCGGGGCTTGATATTCCTCGCGTCAACACCATTTTGATCGAAGATGCCCAGCGGTTTGGGCTTTCCCAGCTCTATCAGCTTCGAGGGCGGGTCGGTCGTGCTGGGGTGCAGGCTCACGCCTGGCTATTTTATCCTCGGCAGAGTCAGCTTTCGGAAGCGGCAAGAAAGCGGCTACGCGCCATTCAAGAATTTACCCAGTTAGGCTCAGGCTACCAGCTTGCCGTGCGCGATATGGAAATTCGCGGGGTGGGCAATCTCTTGGGTGCCGAACAGTCAGGGCAGATGGATGCAATCGGCTTTGATTTGTATATGGAAATGCTGGAAGAAGCGATTCGAGAAATCCGGGGGCAAGAAATTCCGCAGGTGGATGATACGCAAATCGACCTGAACCTCACGGCATTTATTCCAGCCGATTATATTCCTGATCTAGATCAGAAGATGAGTGCCTATCGAGCTGTTGCCTCAGCAACGTCGAAGGAAGAACTGACCCAAATTGCAGCCGACTGGAGCGATCGCTACGGTTCCTTACCGACGGGGGCTTTGCAACTCATTCGAATCATGGAACTCAAGCAGATTGCGAAGAAACTTGGCTTTTCGCGTATCAAGCCCGAAGGTAAGCAGCACATTCTCCTCGAAACGCCAATGGAGGAACCCGCCTGGAACTTGCTCAAAGCCAAACTGCCTGAGCATCTCCATTCTCGATTTGTGTATGCTCCAGGCAAAGTGATTGTGCGCGGATTGGGAGTGCTGAGCGCAGATCAGCAGCTCGAAAACCTCATTAACTGGCTGAGTCGTATGCAGGGTGCTCTGCCAGAACCTGCGCTGGTGTAGGAGAATCGTGATTGGCGAATGAACGTGGCAGCCATAACCGGGCGATCGCCTGGTGTGTGTTTAGCGAGCATGTCGCCCCGTTATAGATTATCGCCAAACGAGCGATGATACGTCGCCTGCATCATTTCCCAAAATGAACGGTATCGATACGCTCCAGGAATTTGGTTATCAAATTCCCATGCTTCCCATTCGCCATTTTCATCAATAACCTTTGGGTTTAACAAATAAACATAGCCATCTTCATCCGCGCTAATCTGCAACGCAGTTTGTAAATATTCACATCGAATGAAGACTGGATCTTGACGCTCTCCGTATTGAAAATATTGCTCATCGCTTACCTCTCCTTCGGTTCCTGCTTCGACCCAGGCGTCAATCCAATTTTGATTGCGAGCGGCAAACCAGTTCACCTCATGAGTACTCAGTAAAACGCTGCACTCGTTGAGAAGAAACCACCCATTACTATACGAAAGAAACGTTCGATAGCTGGGAGGCAACTTCATGCCCAATCGAGTTTCTAACTCTAAAATTTCTTCCTCAGCCGCACCCTGCTGACCGCATTGTTGTTGCGCAATGACCTCAGGAAAACAATCACACGGCCCGTCATACACGTCTGTTTCAGCGGTGAAAATTTTATGGTTCCAACGTTCCATAAAATCTTGCCAGTCGGTAGCCGTAGGACTTTTCCCAGAAAAAGAAATATATGAACGACTACGCAGAGTATCTAGAAAATCATCCACAGCGGTCTGGGCAATATTAATCTGCCCCCTGAGCGCACCATATAAAATAGCTCGCATTGCCGCGATTGGATATGCAAAGACAGGAAACTGAGAGGTCTTATTAAGCTGCCACCACTCGGCAATATACTGCTTCGCTTTTTGTTCGTAGCCTGCTCGAAAATAAGTATCAATGGCAATTGTCTGTATTTCCTCCGAAAGCCAGTCCTTGTTGTCAAGATTCCAGGCCAAACGAACAGACTGATATAAGTCGATCAGTTCAACTGCTTCAGTCAATCGACCGTCTGCAGCGCGGTGCTGTACCATCCTAAAAATTTCTTGCCGAAATTGAGTAATCTCAGTAAAACTGGGTCGTTCTCCTGGCCCAGTCATTCGATCTAGATATTCGCGAGTCCATCTTCCTTCGGGAAGCGGCAATTGCAACCATCGATCTGCCAAGATCATAGAACGCCAGTTCTGTTCTTCGTTGCTTACATGCTGTGTCAATTCTGCAAATGACATTGCTGGACGGTTGGGCAGCTTAGGACAGGTCACCCCCAAAACATAGCAAAGGCTCGGCAGCACTCGTGCTAGACGAGGCAGTAGCGAACTCGCCGTGCTAAGACGCAGTTCTCCTTCAAGCAGATATGAAAATGCGACATAAGCAGCCTGCCCACGCGCTGACAATATTAATAAAACGCCTGCCTGATAGACGGCCTCGCTAGTTTGGCAAGACGGCGCAATTGCAATTTGTTTAGTTAGTCTGGATAAACGCTCAGATAAATAATTGGGAAGGACTACCATACGATTACTCTTCAAGTGGAAGCCACAACTATACTTTGCCAATGTCGATCAGCATGTTAACTCATCGGGATGATGCACAGAGCTGTAGCTAATGTGCCCCAAGCAATGATGTAATGTATTATTTGTAACCCTAATTTTCACGAAATGATCCATTTTTCCGCAAAATTACGCCAAGACTACGAATGCATCTGCTGAATCACTCAACGTGTTCTCATAGTGATGAATTGGCGATTTGCTGTACCTAATGAACAAAATTTAGATCAATTAGCCCCATAATAGAAGTTTGTTCTTTTTGTTCTAACGAGTCGAGGAATCATGGGTCGCGCCGATAAAGTCGTATTGGCATATTCAGGTGGAGTCGATACATCAGTTTGTATTCCCTATCTGAAGCACGAATGGGGAGTTAAAGAGGTCATTACGTTAGCGGCTGATTTGGGTCAGGGTGATGAGCTAGAACCCATTCGCGAGAAAGCGCTGAAATCGGGTGCAGATGAATCCTTGATTGCTGACTTGCAAGATAGCTTTATCAAAGACTATGCGTTTCCAGCTATCCAGTCGAATGCCCTGTACGAAAATCGTTATCCGCTTTCAACGGCATTGGCTCGCCCATTGATTGCTAAACGATTAGTTGAAGTGGCAGAGGAGTATGGAGCCGATGCCGTAGCGCATGGATGTACTGGCAAAGGAAATGATCAAGTTCGTTTTGATGTGTCCATTGCAGCGTTGAATCCCAATTTAAGAGTGCTAGCTCCTGCACGAGAATGGGGCATGAGCCGAGAAGAGACAATTGCCTATGGCGATCGCTTTGGCATCGAATCTCCGGTCAAAAAATCATCACCTTACAGTATCGATCGCAATCTGCTAGGCCGCAGCATTGAAGCGGGTCCGCTGGAAGACCCTTGGAATGAACCCCTTGAAGAAGTCTATGCCCTGACAAAGGCGATCGCCAACACACCTGACGAACCTGAGTATGTTGAGATTAGCTTTGAGCGAGGTATGCCGACTACTCTCAATGGTGATTCCTTATCGCCAGTTGATCTAGTGAGTCGACTTAACATATTGGCGGGCAATCACGGGATTGGCCGCATTGATATGGTTGAGAATCGTCTCGTTGGCATCAAATCTCGCGAAATCTATGAAGCTCCAGCCCTAATGGTTCTCATTTATGCACATCGAGATTTGGAGAGTTTAACGCTGACAGCCGATGTGACTCAATATAAGCGCGGAATCGAAGACACCTATTCGCAGTTGGTGTATAACGGGCTGTGGTATAGCCCTCTCAAAGGTGCTCTAGATGCCTTCGTCCAAAAGACACAAGAGCGCGTATCAGGGACTATTCGGATAAAGTTCTTTAAAGGAAATATGACCGTAGTGGGGCGTAAATCTGTTAATTCGCTCTATACGCCTGATTTAGCCACCTATGGAGCCGATGATACATTTGACCATAAAGCGGCTGAGGGCTTCATTTATGTTTGGGGGTTACCCACCCGAGTCTGGTCACAACACCTGCGACAATAATGCCTTGGTTGCGGTTGGTAGCGTTGTGTATTCGGTGGCGTTACTGGTGTATTGATGGAGCGATCGCAATTTATTTGAGAATCCGTTGATTCCATAGGGCGATCGCCTCTCTTGCTACAGCGTTACACCTTCCAGCTCCTCATCTGCGATGTCATATAAGTTCCGCAACTTTTCTAGCTTCTCCTCACTCGGATGCCAAAAGCCTCTCCCATGGGCTTCCAGCATTCTACCCACGATGTTGCGAAACGCCTCAGGATTGGTTTTGCGAAGTTTCTCCACCATTTCTGAATCAAGAGCATAGGTGTCTGCGGCTTGGTCATAGACCCAGTTTTCTTTGAAATCGGTTGTGCCTGCCCAACCCATCAGTGCGGTCATGCGCTGCGAAATTTCGTAGGCTCCTCCTGATCCTTGTGCTGCCATCGCGTCTGCCCATTTGGGATTCAGCAACTTGGTGCGATACTCCATCCGCAGTAGGTCTTCCAGCTTGCGGGGCGTGGTGTCTTTGGAAAAGCTTTCGACAAAGTTTGCCGTCACCTTTTTGCCCTGCTGCATCTCGGCAGCTTTCTTCAAGCCCCCGGTATTAGCGTAGTATTCTTGAATGTCCGTCAGCCCGTATTCCACTGAGTCAATTTGCTGTACGATACGGTTGGTCGATTTGAGCAGGCTTTCAAGGACTTCCGGGCGCGCTTGTCCTTTGTCATGTCGCCCGTAGCTGAAGGTATTGCGCCCTTGCCAAGTGTCGCCTAGCTCGTTGCCTGACTCCCAGTTGCCATCCACGACGCGATCGTTCACCAGAGAGCCAAAGTCGCCCGCTGGATTAGAAAACAGCCGCGCCGAACCGTTTTCAATGCCTTGAGATTGCAGCTCCAGCGCGTGTTTGCGAATAAAGTTTTGCTCAACGGGTTCGTCAGCGTCTGCGGCGCGACGAAACAGGTCATCCAGCAGTTCGATGATATTCACGAAACTATCGCGGAAGATGCCGGATAGGTTGCCGAGAATATCAATGCGAGGATGGTCGAGAGTTTCTAACGGCTTTAGCTCATAGCGGACAATACGCCCAGTGCCTTCTTTCAAGGGTTCTGCGCCAACGAGTTCGAGCAAAATGCCGATGGATTCGCCTTTGGTTTTGATGGCATCCAGCCCCCAGAGCATGACCGCAACGGTTTCAGGATAGGTACCGTGTTCGTCTAGGTGCTGGGCAATGATTTTTCGGGCGATCGCCCGTCCCCGTTCGTAAGCAGCGGGAGAAGGCATCCGATAGGGGTCAAGGGCATGAATGTTGCGGCCAGTTGGCAGTACTCCGGGGCCATCGCGCAGCAAGTCGCCACCTGGCGCTGGCGGAATATACTCGCCATTGAGTCCGCGCAGAAGGTTGGTGATTTCGTCGGTGTTTTGATGGAGTAAATCCCGAATGAGTCGCGCCGTTTGTAGCACATCAGGCTGCATGGACGCATCGGGTTGTAGAGGCGGTACGCGTGCTGTCTCCATAGGATGTGGGGCAATTGCCTCCATCAACCCCTCAGAGAATGCATCTCCCAAATAGGCTTTCAAATAGCCTTCTAATTGGTCTGATGTAGGGGGGGCTCCTAGTACATGCAAGCCCGACGAAAACAGACGATTTTCCAGTACTTGCAAATACTCGTATAGCTTCACCAGATATCGATTAAAGGCATCTTGGCTAAACATCCGCGCATTCTCAGGCGTAAATTCAATCCCCAATCGCTTAGCATCCTCAAAGGGACAGTCAGCATCCAGCCCCGAATCGACAATCTTCTGACAGATTGCTTCCTTCAAAGGATAGTTCTTTTGGGGGTTTTCGCGATATTCGGCAATCAAATCGCGCAGCGCCATCAGTTCCTTATACAGTCCAGCGCGACCGTAGGGCGGCACGTTGTGGGAAATCAGCACGCCATAACCGCGACGTTTTGCCAAAATCGACTCCGACGGATTATTTGCCGCATAGACATAAAAATGGGGAATATTGCCCAACAGAATATCAGACCAGGAGTAGCCCGTGTTTCCGAGTGGCGAACCGGGAAGCCATTCCATCGTGCCGTGCATGCCGAAGTGAACGATTGCATCGGCTTGAAAGTCATGCTGCAACCAATGATAGAAAGCCGCGTACTGCGGATGAGGCGTCAAATCTCGTTCAAACATCAGCCGCATTGGGTCGCCTTGCAATCCTAGCGGAGGCTGCACGCCAATCCAAACATTGCCTAGTTGCACCCCGCCTAGCAAATAGCGCGAATCTTCCGGGTGCTCGGCTCCGACGGTGCGAATGCCACTATCGGATAGTGATTTCCACTGCTTGGCGATCCGGCTTGATAACAAGTAGCCCAACCATTTTTCGAGTTGACGCACGGTGACAGTCGTAATGGGTGCATCTGCCAAACTTTCTGCATGGGGCATCTGACTGACATAGGCTTCATCGGCTGCTTTTACTTGTTTAATCAGTGCTTCACCGTCGTCTGGCAAATCGCCCACATGATAGCCTTCTTGCTTGAGGGCTTGAAGGAGCTTCAGCAGTGACTTTGGCACATTCAACAAAGCAGCGGTTCCGGTTGCGCCATAGCCGGGAGGAAAGCCGTAGAGAATGATAGCAATCTTCCTTTCTGCAGGAGGTGTTTGATGAAGCTGAATCCAATGCTTGATACGCCCCGTGAGTCGTTTAACTCGCTCAGGCACTAAATAGATGCGATCGCCCACCAATCCACCCAGCGGCACTGGATCAATGGCTCCATCCAGTTCGGGCAGCGCGAACAGTACTACGCTTTGCAATCCCCCGACGCCTTGCCGCGTCCAGGAATGAATGTCTTGAATCAGCAAAGGTGCCGACACGAAGTATGGGACATTCTTGGCGGAAAGAATGCGTTTCGCGACTTCAACCTGTCGCCCTGCTTCCATGGAGCCTGCTGGACCGCCGACTAGAGGAAAGCCGATTGTCGAGGCGATCGCATCTACTTTGACGGCTTCTGGTGAGAGAGACGGTGTTTCAATGTGTCCTTGCTGGCGCTGGTCTTGCTCATAAGAAGTAGTCATCAGGTCGCGCACGGCAACATGACCTTCTACTCCGTTGATGAAGATGGGGACGGGAATCAGTCCGGCTTGCTCGAAGTAGCGAATCAGTTGCGGAATGTAGGGTTGTTTGGTGATGACGTGTTTGCGGTAAAGGAGAATGCCGATGGTTGGGGCGGTTGGGGCAGGTTTGGATAGGGTTGAGGGGGATTGATCTGATGCGTTGGGGCTAAACCCGCCCTTACGCGCGGGGTTGGATAGGGTTGGGGCGGGTTTGGATAGGGTTGAGGGGGATTGATCCGATGCGTTGGGGCTAAACCCGCCCTTACGCGCGGGGTTGGATGGGGTTGGGGCGGGTTTGGATAGGGTGGAGGGGAGTTGATTCGATACGTCGGGGCTAAACCCGCCCTTACGCGCGGGGTTGGATGGGGTTGGGGCGGGTTTGGATAGGGTGGAGGGGAGTTGATTCGATACGTCGGGGCTAAACCCGCCCTTACGAGGGTTGGATGGGGTTGGGGCGGGTTTGGATAGGGTGGAGGGGAGTTGATCTGATACGTTGGAGCTAAACCCGCCCTTACGAGGGTTGGATGAGGTTGGGGCGGGTTTGGATAGGGTGGAGGGGAGTTGATCTGATACGTTGGAGCTAAACCCGCCCTTACGAGGGTTGGATGAGGTTGGGGCGGGTTTGGATAGGGTTGAGGGGAGTTGATTCGATGCGTCGGGGCTAAACCCGCCCGTATCCGATACGTTTTGGCTAAACCCGCCCGTATCCGATACGTCGGGGCTAAACCCGCCCGTATGATGATTGATGTACCAACGCAAATATTCGCGGGGTGATTCAAAATAGCCCTCATAATCGGGATGCAGTAGTCCAATATTAGGTGCTTCAATTACCGGAGGAATGTCGCCAACGCTCAATCCCAGATAATTCTCCGCTAAGAACCACAGCATTGATGCCACATTATCTGCACCGCCCGCATTCCAGTAGCCATAGATGATTAACCAGTTTCGCAAATCCTGCACCTTGCCCACTGGAATGAATTTGAGCAGCTTAGGCCCTACTTTCAAAAAGCTAAGATAGCCTGCTAATTTGTCTTCTTCTCGCTGATTGCCGCCAAATTTGCTGAGAATAAACTGCACGGGTTTCGGCATTCCTTTGGGCTTATCGCCGATCGCAAATTTGCCCAATTTTGTCAGGCTCATCAGCTCTAGTGCTGACTCAAATACTAAGCGAACGGGAATTTGTTCGGCGCGTTCTCGCAGCCACAGCACCTGGTCATAATCAAACAGCAAGCTGCCAAAAAAGACATCGGCTTTGTGCAATGCTGACGCAACCGCATCGGGATGAGCCGTCACGTCGCGATCGCTAAACACTTGAATCTCTAATTCTGAACAGCGTGCCGTAGCAAGCTCAGCCGCCTGTCGATACAAACCGGCATTAAACGACTCAAATCCAGCAATTAAGACAATGCGCTTCATGGAATGCCCACGTTTTGAACCCTCTATACTTTGATCTTAGAGGGCAAATGATTTTAGCGGGTAAACGAGCGGGGCGATCGCCTCAGATTTTTTGCATTTCACCTATGACACCACTGCACGAGAATTAAACAGAGCTATCTACGCAAAATTAGGTGAGCTTCCAGGCGGAGCGGCTTGGCTAGCAGGCAGTGAATAGATGAGGTTGATATAGAAAAGGGCAGAAGGCAGAAGATAAATACCTGCGCCTGCGTTGTTTCAGCGATTTGAGTTACACTAACGCACACGTCACTTGCTATAAAATGCGATGTATGCGTTTAGCGCATGTGTGAGATCCCCCGCTGACGCTGCCCCCTTAAAAAGGGGGCTATTTACAGGGTGTTGAAGTCCCCCTTTTCAAGGGGGATTTAGGGGGATCTCTAGGGCGTTACGCTAAATACATACAATGCGATCGCATCTGCATAGCTCCTTAATAGGGGATTAAATTCTTCAGAGACTTTTCAGTCAATTCATTAGCAAAAAGTTCTCTCGCATAGTAATGAACCGCAACGAAATCTTGTCAGCCATCTTAGAGCATGAACAAACTCTCAGAGAAATGGGAGTTAAGTCATTGGATTTGTTTGGTTCAGTCGCACGAGATGAAGCAAGCGTTGAAAGTGATATAGATTTATTAGTTGAATTTGAGGAAACGGGCGGCTTCTTCCAACTGTTTCGGGTGAAATACTATTTGGAAGATTTATTAGGTCGAACTATTGATTTAGGAACAGCAAATGCTTTACGCGAACACGCACAAGAATCTGCGTTAAAGGAGTCTATTCGTGTCTTCTAATAGCACACGAGTATTTTCAGGTAGATTTGCAACGAGTTTTGGCAACCATTTCTGAAGATTTGCCTTTACTCGTATCGCAATTAGAAAGGTTGCTAGAGCAAGATGCTCGCGCTAATCCTGAGACCAATTCTCCTTAAGCACACGACCCAGGTTGCATTGGGCACGGCATTTTCTTTAAGAGAATCGTTCAATAGCCATTGAAATCGAGAATGATCGAATACAGGGCTCAACATGCCATTGTTATAGAGAAACTTCGTATTGTCATGGCTCAACATACGAATGTGATCGATGATCTTGCCATTGCAGCCGCTACATTACCAATGCGATCGCCCAACATGCCATTGTCATGGCTCAACATACGAATGTAATCGATGATTATGCCAAAACGAGCCGATACTATTCTTTTCGCCCATCCGGTCTGGTCTGAAAACGCGCATAGGCGTTTGTCCACGATGCCTACCCTTTACAATTGAGAAACATTGGCTCCGCATCCCTGTTTTTGGAATATTTTGCGCATAAGTTATGGATACTGCCATCCATTTGCCGCCTCTTCTCAAACTGAAGCTTGATTTAACTGATGAGCAATTCTCTCAGCTTTGTCAGCGCCATCCAGATTTAAAGTTTGAACACACGGCAGAGGGAGACCTGATTATTATGTCGCCCACAGGCGGAGAAACGGGCGATCGCAACTCCGAACTAAATTTTCAAATCCGAGCATGGAATCGTCAGACGAAGATGGGGAAAGTCTTTGACTCTTCAACAGGCTTTAAGCTACCTAATGGTGCTATTCGCTCTCCTGACACCGCATGGGTCAGTTTAGAGCAATGGAATGCGCTCACCCTAGACGAACGCGAGACGTTTCTACCACTTTGTCCTGATTTTGTTGTTGAACTGATGTCTCCTAGCGATTCGGTAGACAAAGTTCGTGAAAAGATGCGTGAATATCAAGACAATGGAGCGAAGCTGGGATGGTTGATTAACCGCAAAGCCCAGCACGTTGAGATTTATCGCCCTAGTCAGCCTATAGAGGTTTTGCCATCTCCGCAAACGCTATCCGGAGAAGACATTTTGCCAGGATTAACATTAGATTTGACAGGCATCTTATAGCAATCTGCGCGCCACGTACAAAAAGATGCCAATGCATTAAAGACGTTCGGGCTTCACTTATCCCATCGAATCCGACCACACGGCGAGCGTGATTCCAGGCGAATAAATATTGAGAAACATCGTGCGACCGTCGGGTGAAAAGCAGATTCCCGCAAATTCAGCGCCGTTGAGAGCATTGCGAGCAAATCGGTAAAGATTTCCGTCTGGGGTAACGCCGACCACATACTGCTCTCCCCAACCATCTTCGCAGACAAGCAAATCGCCCCAAGGAGCCATGATCAGGTTGTCAGGAAAATCAAGCAGATCAGGATTATTAGGCTCGATGACCAGCTCGATCGTGCCGCCATCGTCCAACGAGTGTCCTGGACTATATCGCCAAATTTGTCCGTGAGGAACATCGCCCCCATTGGTGCAGGTGAAATAAAACTGACCGTCGCTGTAGCAAATGCCTTCCCCCCTCGAAAACTGGGCCGCGCCCTTGCGAAACCCTTCAGAGCGCACCGTGTCATCGGATGGGTCAACGTCATCGATTCGCACCCAATCGACCGGCATTTTTTGATTCATCGGAAACCGAGACGCCGTGATTGCATGAGGTCGAGTTGGAATGCGGAGAGCTTCCAAAATGCCGCCCATTTGGAGCCGACCTGGCTGATGAGGAATAAACCGATAGAACAATCCATCCGATTGGTCTTCAGTTTGATACACAATGCCCGTCTGAGGATCAATGGCGATCGCCTCATGACGAAAGCGCCCCATCGCAGTCAGCGGGTCTGGCGTCACCGGCTCAGTTGCTGTGATGGGTACTTCAAAGTTGTAGCCATGCGGTTTAGATACATTGTCAGCGCTTCCATGCCGATTCGTCGCCAAGGTTGAGGTGATTTCTTCACAACTAATCCATGAATTCCACGGCGTCACGCCCCCCGCACAGTTGCGATTGGTGCCCACTAGAGATGCATATTGGCGCATCAGTCTGCGATCGCCCGATACGATCAGCGTGGTGGTGCCGCCCTTACATTTCGGATCGTAGTAGTGTTTTAAGGACGCACCAACTTGACTAGACGAACTTGGCAACAGCTCATGATTGCAAATCAGCACCGTATTGCCATCGGATGATTGAAAAGCTGCCATGCCATCGGGAGCACCCGGCACCGAATAGCCATCATCCATGCGATCGCCCAGTTGAGATAGCACTCGATAGCCAAAGCCAGGCGGCAAGTCGAGCAAACCATTTGGGTCAGGACGGAGTGCGCCAAACCGAGATGAAGCGGTCTGTGTGAATGCGGCGTGAAGCGATCGCGCTTGACTGCCTACCATAGCGGCAGTTCCAACTCCAAATAGGGTTAAAAATTGACGACGGGAAATTGACATTGAAATCTAAAGTAGCAATACAGATTGGGCGACGTCGGTTTTTAAAAGTCAGCAGTCAGTAATCAGCAATCAGTAATCAGCAATCAGTGTTTCTAGAAGGTTAACAGAAGACCGATGAATCTTATCGCATGTCTTGCACTAATTGTGATACGTTACGCTGGCGCTGTTGCATTCTATGAGAAGGCTATCCCATTTGTGACAAAGATCACGCGATTCCACTTTCTAAATCACTACATAGAAATGTTTATCCCATCAATATGTGTAGAAGCTTACTTATTCATGAAAAAAGGTCATGAAACTTTAGTGAAAACCTATGAGCCAGCGTAAGAAGATTCTAGTACTAGCGGCTAATCCTCGTGATACGTCTCGTTTACGTCTAGATCAAGAAGTAAGAGAAATCAACATAGGATTACAAAGATCAAAAAGAAGAGATTTTTTCGAGCTAAATCAAATATGGGCTGTACGGCCACGCGATTTAAGGCAAGCACTATTAGATGATGAGCCACAAATTCTTCACTTTTGTGGACATGGCTTAGAAACTGGAGGTTTATGTCTTGAAAATGAACAAGGAAAGCATTATGTAGTTAATCCAGAAGCTATAACCCATTTATTTGAATTATGTTCTTCCTATGTTGAGTGTGTAGTTCTTAATGCTTGCTACTCAGAAATTCAAGCAGAATCTATTAGTAAGCATATTGACTATGTCATTGGAATGAATCAAGGAATTGGGGATAAAGCAGCAATTGAATTTGCGGTTGGATTTTATGACGCCTTAGGTGCAGGACGAAATATTGAGGATGCCTATAGATTTGGATGTAATGCGCTCGAATTAGAAGGTATATCCGAATATTTTACTCCCAAATTAAAGATAAGAGGAAGGGATAAGGATATACAACTAACTTCTCAGTGGGATAATGAAGCTTACGTATCGCTTCATTTAGTGCAAGAAGTACTAGAACAGGCAGGATTACCGCGTAAAAGTCTTCAGTGCCACTGGTATCCTCAATTTAGAATAAAGACTAAGAGTGTTAACAAGTTTGGTAACTCGCAAGAAATATTTAAGCCCGTTGACTTTTTAATTGAGGATGTCAAACGAGATATAAAATTTTTAATTGAAGTTAAATCAGCAAAAAATAAAGTTGATGATTCAGCTAGGTTTCAATTAAGAAGCTACCTTCAACAATCAAAGCTTCGTCATGGAGTGCTTATTGATCCATTTAAATTGGAAATATATGAATTTCATGATGGAAGATTTAAGCTCAAGGAGATCTATGACATAGGAAATCCAGAGCATCTACAACCTGTTGCAATGTTCCTGAAAAATTATTTGGATTCTATTTCAGATGCGTACAATTGCGATTCATACGTCTAAAGGCGGAGTAGGAAAAACTACCTTGACTGTAAACATTGCTTACGAATTGGCAATGATGGGAAGTAAAGTTTTGGTCATTGACTTAGATGATCAAGCTAATAGCAGCTTATATTTAGGTGTAAATAAAGCTGATGAATTTAATAAGGCTAAGAGCATAAATGAGTTCAATAGAATTTTAGACTCCTTTAGGGGAAGAAAGGAAGTTATAGATTTCTTGAGAGAAGATATCGATGCACCTGAATTCGATTATCGTGAATTTATTAATGAGAACTCTCCATTCAATGAATTTATTAAGCAAAGTGGCACTTCTAATGGGCGGATAGATGTTTTGCCAGGGAGCTACAGAACAAAAGAAGATGAGATGCTGACGCAAATTGCAGGAGGTGGAGGAATTAAACAAAATCGTTTGTACAGAGCTTTACAAAGGACTGGCATTTCCAGCTTTTATGATTATGTAATAATTGATACGCCTCCGAATTTGACAATGGCAGGTAGCAATGGCTTGTATGCTTCTCGTTATTTGATTGTACCTACTCAGTTAGAGTATTTTTCTGTGTTTGGTGTTAGGTCAGTGATTCGAAATATTCAAAAGACAGTACAATTTGACACGGATAGTCAACGAGGCAAGGTGCTGGGAATAGTGCCAATGATGACAGAACCTAACAACAAGATTAACAAGCTTGCTGGTCAATTGTTGCAGCAAGTCTTGCCGCCTGAAATTGAGATTTTTCCAGAAATTAAGCGAACTACATATTTTGCTGCTGCTGTTAAAGATCGTCTCCCTATTTCGGTTTTCGCAGCAAAGAAACCTAGAAATGCTGGTCAAGCAGCTATGCAAGTGTCAAAACTTGCTGAGAAGTTACTTGAAAAAATTGATCGTGAAGAAAGCACCAGAGGAAATTAACAATGGCATTAAAAGTTGAAAGCGGGCATGGTCTTGTATATTTAAGTCAAATTGTAGAACCAGACGCAATATCAGACATTCCAGAATCTCTGGTAAAAAAGATTGCCAAAAGCTTGGACGATTGGGGTTTCAATTTGTCTCTTCCGGTTGTCTGTTTGACTGAAGAAGAAGAAAAATATCAGCTAATAACCGGACTACCAATCTATAGAGCAGCTAAAGAATCTGGGATCAAGCAAATCTGGGTTCTTTTGATTGCTCAGAAATCCTCTGAAGTAGAAGAAGCAGTTAAGCAAGTCCAGTTACAGTCGAGCCTAAATGAGAGAATAGTTGAGTCTGGCAATTTAGATAAATTTATGGATTTTCTTAATGACTCAAAATCACCCCTCACTTCGATTCCTGGCATTAAAGAAGGTTATGCAAGGTTAATCAAAGCTAAACGTCCATTCACCTCTGTAGATGAAATGAGACGTAAACTAGGTCCAAAGCGATCAATAAATTGGTTCAGATCATATCAAGAAATGAGCAAATAATAAAGTACTTTGATTCTGCTAAAAAGCATCACACTAAACGTTGCATTAGTAGTCATAAGTGACCACATTAAATAGCGAGCGCTCTCGGCAACTTTATCAACATCCGCAATCAGTAGCTAATATTATGCTAGGCGGAGCCGTAGCGCACCACTCTAAAAGATCTGAAGCTTAGTTAGCAATCCGCGATCCGCAGGCAGCAATCAGAGGAGCTTCTAGCTCCTGCCTTCTATAAAAGGCCTTGCTTAATCAAATCATTCATCAAGCACCCGTAAAATTGGAACCTTAATTAAATCGTGTCGTCCTTCATCTTATGCGGGCTCCTATAAATTCTATATTCGCGCCGCATTGGGTAATCTACCGAAATAAAGTTGCTCGTTGAACTGAATGATAGTCATATGAACTAATGAGTTCCTCAGATAAGCAGCTTTTTTGTTCCTCGAATCATACGATTAACCCGACGTTTGTAGTATTCACCTGCATGATTCGCCTAGACAAACTCAATAGTATTTGAAGCATCGTCTTAAACCCAATGTGAACGAATACTCTCTCTTGAGATTCTTTACTGCGCTCATACAGAGTTCAACCTAATACATTCCGGTGCATTCTCGTGCGCTATTGGGTTTTAGTCGTACATTCTTACGCATTCGCGCATCGATATTCATCCATTTGCACATCCCAGTCCGAGCCTTAAAGCAACATGACTCGGTTAGCATCTTTTGTTTTCAACTGCTTGAATCGATCTTGCTTTCGATTCGTTTTTAGCCGCCAGGCTAAATTCCTACTGTCAACGTTTCTTGCCCTTAGCATGACGATTCAAATTCATCAGATGGCTCAATCAACTCCTAATAAGTCTTCCAGTTCATCCTCTCAATCTGCGCCTCCATCATCGCTATTGTTTCAAGACAATTTTGAGAATGGAATTGCTAATGAATGGATCTATGAACGCCCTCGAAACAGCGCCGTTCAGGTCGTGGATGCTCCCGATCGCTCAGGTCACGCCGTTAAGTTTGACCTGCGCCGCAACGATGGTGAACGCGCCGAAATTCGCCTAGCACGAGAACCTGCGGGTGCTGAGCGCTGGTATGGCTTCAAAACCTTTTTACCGGATAATTGGCAAGCCGATCGCTCGTTTGAAATGATTGCCCAGTGGCACGGATGGCCTGATCAAGACTTGGGGGAAAGCTGGCGTTCTCCTCCTTTGTCGCTGATTGTAGAGGGCGATCGCATTAAAATTCACAGTCGCTGGGACCCCAAGCAAATCACGGAGAATAACAATCCAGCCCCGGAAGGCGGGACAGAAACCGTCTGGCAAGGCGACTATACCAAAGGCGAATGGACGGATTGGGTCTTCCGCGTTGACTGGTCGCACCAATCTGACGGCGTGCTGCAAGTCTGGAAAGACGGTGAGCAAATTGTCAATCGCAGAGGTGCCAATACCTACAACGATCAGAGCGGCGTTTATTTCAAAACAGGGCTTTATAAACCCCACTGGAAATACGAGAATTCAGACACGTCAACCACCAATCGTCGGACTCTTTTCATCGACGACGTGCGCGTTGGCAACGGGCAGATGAATCGCGACCAAATTAATGGACTGAGCGAAGATCAAGCCCTGATTCCGGCGGGGTCATCGAGTCTGAGTTCTAAAGATTCATCAAATCCGATATCGGCCTCACCCTCTAATCCATCTAATTCTGTTTCCCGATCGTCTCCTCTCGCCTCTGTCTCTAGGGCCGAAACAATCGAGTTTGACCACATTCTGTCTCACGGCGGAGAGGCTCAAGATAAGAACGTCAAGGTGTCTCGTTCGGATAACAATAAAACTCTCAAGCTATCGGGCAACGGCTGGAAAAAGCTGGCGATCGATTACAATGTAACCCCTGAAACAATGCTGACGTTTGAGTTTCGCAGTAATTCGGAGGGTGAAATTCACGGGATTGGCTTCGATCGCAATAATCGAGTCACGTCATCCGACGCATCCAAGACATTTAAGCTCTTAGGCACTCAAGATTGGGGCGTATCTCGGTTTGATGATTATGTGACCGGTTCAGGGTGGAAGCGCTACGAGATTTCGGTTGGAGAATTCTTCAAGGGCGAGATGCATTTTCTCACGCTAGTCAATGATCAGGATGTGTCTAACCCAACCGCGACCAGCGAATTTAAGAATATTCGCCTGTTTGAATCGTCTGGTGTGGGGGATGCTGGTGATCAGCAAGCCGATCCATTCCGAGAGCGATCTGATTTAGATCCGAAGATGTTCGCTAGCTTGGCGACTCCTCAAGGACTTTCTTAGTCCAACTGAAGATTTTCACTGAAGATTTTCGGACGAGCTTGGGATAGCCAACCTTGGCTGTCCCCCGACACTACCATCCGTCGAGGGCATCATTGCCTGCAAGCCAGTCATCTAGAACTTTGTCGGCTTTTGCCACGTTAAATAAGTGGAGCCCAAAGTCTCTCGATAAATCTTCGCAGACCTTGATGCCTCGAAAGCTGTTGCCCTTGGCATCTAATGGGGGCGAAAAGGTTCCGATTCCTAATTTCCCGGGCACAACCGCAGTAATGCCGCCGCCTACGCCGCTTTTGGCAGGCATTCCGACTCGATAGGTCCATTCTCCTGAATAGTCGTACATGCCGCAGGTGAGCATAACGCTGATGACATCTTGGACATAATGCTCGTCGATCGCCCTCACGCCCGTTACCGGATTGATGCCGCCGTTGGCAAGGGTAGCAGCCATCATTGCCAAATCACGACCGTTGACCATGATGGAGCACTGCTGGAAGTACAGATCGAGGGTTTCATCGATGCGATCGCCCACCATCCCAAAATTCAGCATCAGGTATGCGATCGCTCGGTTGCGATTGCCCGTTGCTTTTTCTGATAAAAAGACTGGCACATTGACATCAAGTTCTCTGCCGGTATAGCGGCAAAACATATCTAGAATGCGCTTCAGGCGATCGGTGGCGCCGCTGCCCTTGATCAGATCGGTCGTGGCGATCGCCCCAGCATTCACCATCGGGTTATACGGTCGGTTGGTGGCTTCATCTAAGACAATCGCATTAAATGCCTCTCCAGTTGGCTCGACGCTAACCCTTCTATTTACGGAGTCTCGTCCGTGGTCTTCGAGTGCCAATCCGTACACAAAGGCTTTTGAGATCGATTGAATGGTGAAAAGCTTGTCACAATCACCCACCTCAAAGACTTGCCCTCCAGCCGTTACGACGCAAATGCCAAACCAGTCAGGATTCGCCAACGCAAGTTCAGGAATATAATCAGCAACGGCTCCATCACGTACCGGTTGATAGGTTTCATGCAACTCACTAAGATATGCGCGAAACGGCGAAGCCACTGCCTGAATCGAACTGGCAAGAGATGCCAAATCGTTATCTGCCATAGTGCTTAACTCCGGAGTCCTAGACTCTAACCCTCACTTCGATTTCGAATTAGACGTTTATGTATCAGTCAACAACTGTTCAGCAACTTTTTTGAACTCTTGGCTAACCGGATGATCAGGATATTTCAAGCAAAATACGCCTTCGCTAGCCAACCGTATAATATCTTCTGAAAGCGGGAAAATACCTGCGACGGGAAGATGGTAGGCTTCTTCAACCTTTTGCTGAAGCGCTTCACTGTTTAAATCGCTAAGCACCTTATTAAGGACAAGCACCATCCGGCGAACCTTGAGCTGCTTTGCCACATCGACCGTGACGGCGGTTCCCTGATAGTCTTGCTTATCAGGGCGCAAAATCAGCACCAACACATGAGAAATCGCAATCGATAAGAAGGTCTCTTTTGATAGGCCAGGATGCGTGTCGATAAACAGGTAATCGAGTTCTAATCCTTTGACAAGCTTTCGAAAACCATCGTTGAGACGCTTAACGTCGTACCCGTCCTTGAGAATCTTGGCAATGTCGTCTGCTTTTACGCTAGAGGGCACCAGTATCAACGACCCAGTTCCGCTGAGTCCAACGTTACTCGACACGTCGTATGCAGCTTCCTCGATAGGAATCTCGCCCCATAAAAAATTATTTAAAGTCTTAGTCGCTCGTTCGGGCTCAAGGCTAAAAATGTTGTGAATGCCAGGAGAGGGAACATCAGTATCAACAATTCCAACGCGAAATCCTTGGGTGGCGACCGTGGCCGCTAGATTTGCGGTGAAATTAGATTTTCCGGTACCGCCCCGATATGAATGGATTGAGACAACTTTAGGCATGTCTTCGTCAGCCTCATAAAATTCGTAGCAATAAAATTTAGCGTTAGTATATATTGTCTGTGTCAGCTTAGATGCAGGCAATTCATGCAACCGTGGCGATCGCACGCTAATCCTGTCACACAAGTATCGTCAGGAGACAGCATCGATTTGCTTGCAGTGTCACTAAATCATTATTCAGCATCAAAAAGCGATCGCCTTTTGTAGGATATGTAACAAAAGGCGATCGCATGAGTTAATGATTCAAAATTCGGGCATGCCAGGAAAATTTAGCTGCCTGAGTCTTTATCGACCTGCTGCATGACTTGAGCAAGGCTAGGTGTTTGAGCCTCGGTCACCTCTTGAGGCTCAGCCTTAGACGTTTGCAGCATCGCCGTTCGCGTGACTGAGCCATTGGCAAGGCTAAATAATGGATTTGACAGAATTCCCGCTAGAGACGTGGTGACCAACGTGAAGACAATACCGACCTGAATTGGGCGCATACCCGGCAGACTCCAACGGATTTCAGGATAATTTCGGATTGAATCCGACATCTCATCAGGTTCTTTGACCACCATCATTTTCACCACTCGAATGTAGTAATAAATGGACACCACACTCGTAATCAACCCGACCAAAACAAGCCCATACGCACCGGCCTGCCAGCCAGCCCAAAATAGATAAATCTTGCCAAAGAAGCCAGCCAGAGGCGGAATCCCACCCAGTGATAACAGACAGATGCTAAGACCTAACGTCAGCAGAGGATCTTTCTGGTATAAGCCGCTATATTCAGCAATTTCGTCTGTCCCTGTTCGTAGGCTGAATAAAATCACACAGGTAAATCCGCCCAAATTCATAAACAGATAGACCAACAGATAGAACACCATGCTGGCGTATCCGGCATCTGTACCAATGACCAGCCCAATCATCACAAAGCCAGCTTGACCAATCGATGAGTAGGCCAGCATCCGCTTCATGCTGGTTTGAGCCAGCGCTACCACATTGCCTAATACCATACTGAGAATTGCGAGTGCGCCCAGCACAAACCGCCACTGATCCTCAACGAGCGGAAATGCCGTCACAAGCAGCCGAATTGCTAGGGCAAACCCTGCCGCCTTAGACCCGACCGACAGAAACGCAACAACCGGGGTCGGTGAACCTTCGTAGACATCGGGAGTCCATTGATGAAACGGCACGGCTGCAATCTTAAATGCGATCCCCGCAATGACAAAGACGAGCGCGATGACGAGCCCCAGCGACTGATCTTGACCGTTGGCGATCGCCGTAGAGATCGCTCCTAGTCGAGTTTCACCACCGGACAGACCATACAGCAGCGAAGACCCGTACAAGAAAATTGCCGAACTCGCAGCCCCAATCAGCAAATATTTCAATGCAGCTTCGTTAGAACGGGGATCTCGCTTCATGTAGCCGGTTAGCAGATACGATGAGATACTCAGCGTCTCCAGCGAGACAAAAATCATGACCAGTTCATCAGCACCGGAAAGCAGCATTCCACCTAGGGTTGCCGTGAGCAAAATAGTTAAAAATTCAGCAAGAGACGTGCCCGACTGCTCAACATAGCGAATCGACATCAGGATCGTAATCGCCGCCGAAAGGGCTATGATACCTCGAAAAACCACGCTCAGCGCATCGCCGTTAAACCCTCCTAAAAATGAAATAGGATCAGTCACATCCCACTGGTAATAGAGGGCACCAATGGATGCCAGCAGACCGGCAATGCCGACATAGGGAGTCCATCGGGATGACGAGCGTCCGACGATTAAATCACCAACGAGGACGACTAGGAGGGTGATTAATACAATCCCCTCCGGTACAATCGTACCTGCATTTAATTGGGCTGAGAGATTGGCAAAATCCATAACGGTTGGGTGTCTTGAGGGATGACAGCACAAAGGATACTCTACGGGTGGCTAAGTGCTAGCTGATAATGGCGATCGCTTATCACTGTGCCACCAAAACTATGCCATCGTAAAGATCCTTCATAGAAAATCATAACGCGCAGATTCACGTAATCTTGCCTACAGACTATGAATGTTGACCTTGATTTTTACTGATATCAGCTATAAGTAGAGAAATAACGATGCGCTTATTGAGCATCTAAACTCCCAATTCTCGAGGTCTTTGGCAAGAAAACCGGCATAGGTTACTGTTGCAATTCCCTCTCACCTTTAGCTAGGTTGGAACTCAAACTCTCATTCAACGACACTCCGATTTGAGATTATCCTGGTTATCCATCGCTTGCGAACTTTAACTTTTTCAGAGAGACACTAAAGCTCATGTCAACCCTTGTTATCGTTGAATCCCCGACTAAGGCGCGGACTATCCGCAACTATCTGCCCTCTGGCTATCGAGTCGAGGCATCGATGGGGCATGTTCGCGACTTGCCTCAGTCGGCTAGCGAGATTCCTCCCTCGGTTAAGGGAGAAGATTGGGCAAGAATCGGGGTCAACGTGAATGCTGACTTTGAGCCGCTTTATGTGATTCCAAAAGATAAGAAGAAAGTGGTCAAATCTCTGAAAGAAGCGCTCAAGGGCGTCGATGAGCTAGTTCTTGCGACAGACGAAGACCGAGAAGGAGAAAGCATTAGTTGGCATCTGCTACAGGTCTTAAAGCCGAAAGTGCCGATTAAGCGAATGGTTTTTCACGAAATTACGGAAGAAGCCATTCAAGTAGCGCTCAGTAATTGCCGTGATATCAACGATCAGCTTGTCCATGCCCAGGAAACGCGCCGAATCCTAGATCGGCTCGTGGGGTATACGCTATCGCCGTTGCTATGGAAAAAGATTGCCTGGGGCTTATCGGCTGGGCGGGTGCAGTCAGTGGCAGTCCGCCTGCTCGTCAGCCGTGAGCGAGAAAGGCGAGCGTTCCGAAAAGGTTCATATTGGGATCTGAAGGCGGTCTTGGCTCAAGACAATACGCCCTTTGAGGCGCGACTTGTCAATCTGGGTGGCACGCGACTTGCCACAGGCAGTGATTTTGATGAATCAACGGGTCGGATTGCCGAAGGTCGGAATGTCATTCTGCTGAACGAGGCAGAAGCGAGAGCCCTGCAAGACCGATTACATCAGGGCACATGGACGGTTTCCAATCTCGACGAGCGTTCGTCAACCCGTAAGCCCTCTGCTCCATTCACCACCTCAACGCTCCAGCAGGAAGCCAACCGCAAGCTAAGGATGTCGGCACGAGACACAATGCGGACTGCTCAAAGCCTCTATGAGCAAGGCTATATTACCTACATGAGAACAGACTCGGTACACCTGTCTCAACAGGCGATCGCCGCTGCTCGCTCATGCGTTGACCAGATGTATGGCACAAACTATCTCAGTCCAAAGCCGCGTCAATACGCAACCAAAACAAAGGGTGCCCAAGAAGCCCACGAAGCCATTCGCCCGGCTGGAAGCACATTCCGAACGCCCCAAGAGACCGGCTTAAGCGGTCGAGACCTCAACCTGTATGACCTCATCTGGAAGCGCACCGTTGCAACCCAGATGGCCGATGCGCGGCAAACCCACATCACGATCCAAATTCAGGTCGACGATGCAGGATTCAAGGCAACCGGCAAACGGATTGACTTTCCCGGATTTTTCCGTGCATACGTCGAAGGATCGGATGATCCAGATGCAGCACTTGAAAATCGAGAAGTTATTTTGCCGCCGTTGCAGGTCGGTGATACCCCTGACTGCCAAGATTTGGACGCGATTGGTCACGAAACTCAGCCTCCTGCCCGATTCACCGAAGCATCGCTCGTCAAAACGCTTGAAAGCGAGGGAATTGGTCGTCCGAGCACCTACGCCAGTATTATTGGCACCATCATTGACCGAGGCTATGCCCATATGGTGAGCAATAGCCTGATTCCCACATTTACGGCATTTGCGGTCACCTCGTTGTTAGAAAATCACTTCCCCGACTTGGTGGACACCAGTTTTACAGCTCGGATGGAACGAACCCTCGATGAAATTTCGACGGGAGAGGCCGACTGGCTGCCCTATCTCCGCGAATTTTATTTGGGCGATACGGGGCTAGAAGGGCAAGTCAAGCAGCGAGAAGATCAGATTGACCCGAATGAAGCTCGCGCTATTGAGCTAGAAGGCTTAGAAGCCAAAGTGCGGATTGGTCGATATGGCGCCTATATCGAAGCCGACGAAGACGAAGGCCCAGTCAAAGCATCGGTTCCTCAAGATTTGACTCCGGCTGATTTGGATGCTGAGCAGGTTGAAAAACTTCTTCGTCAGAAAACAGAAGGACCCGATAAATTGGGACTTCATCCTGAAACGGGCGAACCCATTTATATTCTGATTGGCACCTACGGGCCGTACGTGCAGCTCGGTGATGCCACAGATGACAATCCGAAGCCGAAGCGGGCCTCTCTTCCCAAAGGGGTCAGCATGGACGATGTCACGCTTGAGATGGCAGTCGGGCTGCTGTCGTTGCCTCGGCTACTCGGGTATCATCCCGAATCAGGATGCAAAATCCAAGCTGGGCTCGGGCGCTTTGGTCCATACGTCGTTCACGACCAGGGAAAAGAGGGCAAAGATTATCGATCGCTCAAAAAAGATGATGATGTGCTGACGGTTGATCTCAATCGCGCACTAGAGCTTTTAGCAGAACCTAAGCGAGGACGAGGGCGCAGCAAGTCTGCCTCAAAACCTGTGCGGGAGTTGGGCAATCATCCCGATAGCAATGAACCCATTAACATCTATGACGGACCGTACGGGCTGTATGTGAAGCATGGGAAGACGAATGCTTCATTACCGGAAGGCGAAACGGCTGAATCGATGACGCTAGAAAAAGCGCTTGAAGCATTAGCGGCGAAGGCTGGAACCAAAGCCAAGTCAAGTAAGTCAGGCAGCAAATCTAGGAGTAAATCGAGCAGCAAATCTGGGAAGTCTTCAACCAAAGCGTCATCCTCCTCGACGAAATCAGCGGCAAAGTCGACGAAGAAATCGGCGTCCAAGTCAACATCTAAATCAACCAAATCAACTAAATCAACCAAATCCTCAGGAACCAAAAAGTCGACACAGAGTTCGACTCGATCGAAGTCAGGTCAATCGAATAGTGGCAACACTCAGAAGCCTGCATGATGACCTCATCGTATTCAGTCATTCAGAATCTTCAGTCATTCAGAATCTTCCCATTCCCTCGAATGGTTAGTGCGTCTGTTCCATCTTGATTCCAGAGTTTGAGGCTTCCTTCCGAAATGGCAGCGATGGTTTGACCATTGGCGCTAAGCGGGTCAGCACCGATGGCATTGATTCGACTCCAGGATTAGATGGCGATGGTCTCCCCCCGACCTATTCGTGAGCGTGGCGATCGCCCGTCCATCTTAATCCCACAAACGGGGATTTAATGAATATCTAGTAGATGATAGGTCACTGGTAGATGATAGGTCACTGGCCGTTTAGGAGGGTTGAGCGATCGCCTAAGCCTTGAAAACCCGGCATATCCTGCAACAATCAACACCATCAAACAGACCATCGCACCGCTCATCATGCACAATCCTTTCACAGTGTTAGAGGCTCTCAGTGCGGCTTGGTAGTTGCCCCGTCGATGCAGACGTTTCACCTGAATCGCATACATCAATGCCGACAGACCAAAAGGAGGAAACACAAGTAGAGTGGTCAGAATTGCAACTCGCCAATAGCTTGGAGGACACGGTTGCCCGTCATATAGGCGATAGGTTTGATCCCAGTCGGGGAAATTGACCTCTTCAACCCGGCTAATGATGCGAAACCGTTCGATGCCATATAGCTGTAATGGAACAAGCTGATCGCGAACCAGAGTCGGCAACTGGCGATAGTTGATGGCGACGCCACGCGATCGATAAATTGACAGATCAAGCTGGTTAACGGTGCGATGTACGCTCACCGTTAAGTTATACGGCGATAAGGCGGATTGTATCCGTCGCGTCAGGTCTTCGTTGTAATACTCTTGCCGAACGCTGAGCAATCGCTCTTTGGCATAGTCACAGCTTAAGTCGTTGCAGATCGCCAACTGCCAGTCTTTGATAGCCCCGTCGCGATCGCCCAACTGATAGCGCACGATGCCTCGATGATAATAGGCTTCTACCAAATTAGGGTTGGCTTTTAAGGCTTGATTAAAATCCGCGAGTGCAGCACTATACCGTTTTCGGGTTGCGTGAACTAATCCTCGGTTATAGGTTGCCTCTACACAGGTAGGGTGATGAGTTAATGCAGTGTGCCAGTCAGCGAATGCCCCTGCTTCGTCTCCAAGCTGGTAGAGAATCAGCCCTCGATTGCCATAGGCTTTAGCGTGGTGTGGGTCAAGGGCGATCGCCTGGTTGTAATGGGTTAACGCGCCTTCTACGTCTTCCATTTGCCAACAGATAAACCCTTGCATCGCATAGATTTCGGCGGGTCGGGGATGCCACGGGATTGCGCGGTTAAGCGTGGCGATCGCTCGTTTGTAGGCTTTCTTTTGGGCATACAGTCGCCCTCGATGATACTGAAGCGTTGCGACCTGACATCGACACCAAGCCAGTAAATGCCTCGTCATGCGTTCCCCTTAGCCTTAGCCTTGAGTGCGGTAAATGCGGCAGGATACTTTATCGAATTATATAGCAACTGCCTCAGTCCGCTGGGCGATCGCCCGCTAGCTTTCCCAGCTTGGTCTTCTGGTCAGCGTTTCAGCCACCCGATCGCCCCTTTGTTTGGTAGAGGGGTTAGCTTTCAAGCAAATACATCATCGGCGATCGCCCGTCCCTTAAAAATTTTGGATACAAGTCTGCTGCATTTCCCGCTCATTGCCATGTTGGGATCGCTAATGTTAGTGATTATATTGGCATCATTCAGAGGATATCTTGGTAAGACCGCAGGAGTCATTTTGCTGGCTGCCTATCCACTTTTTCTCATCATCTTATTGGTTACGTAGTGGCAATCTAGGATAGAAACGTCTCACAGACAATCTCGCGGCTACTATCTCGTATCCCTTCACTACCTAATTCAAAGTACGAGCGCGATTGATATAAGCGTGGCTTCCAAGCATTTGCTCATGAAACGTCACAACAGATACCGCAAAGTCTGATAGTCGGTGCTGTGCCATCCGCTTCGTAAGATTGTTGTAATCCTCCCCTACCTGGCGTTGCAGAATACTCAAATGGTCAGTATCTAACAAATACTTCATGGCTCATCGTGTGCTTCGAGCAAAGACTCGTCTCCCTGGCGAATTGCTCGCCCGAAAGCAAGTATCTCCTCAAAAGCAGGCTCGTCCTTGAATGATCCTGTAATTTGTTGCAGCCAGTTTATCTTATGAGAAATTACGATTTGCTGCCGTAATTGGGCGATCGCAGCTTCTACAGATGCAAGGCGTTCCTCCAACGAAGCATTAGCCGTCATTTCCATTTTCTCCCTGTTGATACTGAAAATCGAGTTCGTATCCCTATCTTCTCGACTTTACTCAACATTCGACAGACACAGAATATCCAACATGAAGAGATGGGCTTCGGGTTACTGTCTCAACCGAGGACTCAGCGGCATATCTGAGGGGTTAATTTGGCGTTGCTGAATAAGGGTATGAATCTATGCTGGGACAGGCACTTCCCCAAATCTGAGGTAGTGCAGTAGCAAACGGATAGAGTGCTTCAGCATATTCACGCACTTGGAATAGCACAATGTCTT
>JBNPEG010000074.1:0-70786 GCA_051117555.1 Elainellaceae cyanobacterium
AGTGCTAGAAGCCGCTTTGGCAGATGTTTTAGTGACACTGTTGTTAGCCGATATCGAACGAAAACGTTCCTTGTTGCAACAGCAGGGAATTGAAGTTCAAATTACCAGGTGCAAGATATGAGTAAACGTATTGGCATTAGTGACTACTGCCGTCCCATTTGCAAACCATCTTCGTAGATTTGGGCAAACGGCCAATTCGAGTTGAAATTTATTCCAAAGAATTACTCGATTGATTGCCCTGCTTCCTGGCCTAGGGTGTATAAATACATCGCTGGATAATGCACATATTTACACCCTCATAGCTGTACACTACTCTAATGACAACTAATTGCATTTAGACTGAGACGGTCAATCGGAAAAAATGGCGATCGAACTGACTGACACTAGCTTTCAAGAGCTGATAGTGCAAGCCCAGCAGCAAGGCGAGTCAATATATCAGCCGATAGATTCAGGCGTCCAACGCAACTTGCCGAAGCAGCTAGGGAAAGGGAGCGATCGCATCCTTAAATTGCGTAATGGACTCACAATTTGCATCCGTAAAGGCGAGCTCAGGCAGCAGATTCGGCATGTGCTTCGACACGAATCAAATTTTCCGCTGGTTGCAAAGTTCTATTTATCGGGAGCCTCGCGGGTACAAACACTGGATGCGACCGATATTGATGACGACTACACAGAGACAATGGGCTGTCACTACCTCTATCACCTGCCAAACCATACCGAAGTTGAAGAGTGGTGTGTCGGTGCCCCCATTCATGTTGTTATGGTGTTCACCGATCCCAGCTACTTCAGCACCTTTGAGATCGGTAAAACCGTGCTGTCGTCATCGCTGCAAAAGTTATTGGAGGGAGATAATGCCCAGAGATTTCATCAATCGTTCGGGCAAATGACACCTGCTATCCGCCAATTGCTTCAACAACTGCTCCATTGCCCCTACACAGGGTTAATGCGGCAGCTTTATCTAGAAAGCAAGGTAATGGAACTCTTTGCTGCCCAGTTTGCCCTATGTGCAGAAGCTCCAAAGTCTCCTCCGGTCGCGCTATGTGCTCGGGATGTCGAACAACTGCATCAGGCAAAAGAAATCTTGATACAGCAGGCCATACACTCACCCTCTTTAACCGAATTGACATGGCAAGTCGGACTCAACGATCGCAAACTCAAGCAAGGATTTCGGCATCTGTTTGGCATGACGATATTTGGCTATCTGCGAGATTATCGAATTCAGCAAGCTCAGAGCCTACTTCATCAAGCCGATATGGCGATCGCTCAGATTGCGATTCCATTATTTATCGAACAGTGTAGAGCTTTATCTCTGCGGTAAAAGGTATATTAATGGGAGCTAATCTCATTAAATGTGTTTCCAAACAGGACTTGCCCCATGCCGTTATTTATCTCTGTCCCAGAAGCCTTGAGTCAGCACCCCCAAGCTGAGCAAACCCAGTCGATTCGCCAACCCTGGACGATTCCGTTGATCGATGCTGCTGGGAAAAGTCACGGCTATCGGCAAGAGGTGAATTTGCGTCTAGGACTCAATATCTTGATTGATGACTACACCCTGCAAGACAATCTCGTTGTGGACTACGGCGAAGAGGAACCCTACGATCCCTCTCGATGTTTAGAGATGAGTTTTATGCTCTCAGGTCATAATCATAGTGAGGAAGTGAAGCCTTGTCACAGTTTCATCTTAGCTAAGTGGGACGATTCAGGCGGCGGGCGGTTCAACTGGCGAGCAAATGAGCGAGTCCTAAAATTTGACATTCACATCGAGCCTGCACTGTTTGAAACCTTGGTAGACGGAGAGTTTGACGCATTGCCTCCACTGCTAAGACAGCTCATTCAAAATTCCCAACCTATTCAGGAGCAGTTCTGGCATGTGCAGCCAATCACCGCAGTCATGCAGTCTGTGATTCACCAGATTTTGCACTGTCCTTATCAGGGGTTAACTCGCTGGCTGTATCTGGAAAGCAAAGTTATCGAACTGATGGCGCTGCGCCTCGACCAGGTGAGCCAGTCCCAACCAGCCGATTTGGCGACACCGGGATTGCACTCCGAAGATATTGATCGCATCCACTATGCCAGCGATATTTTGCTTCAGCGGTTAACGAATCCGCCGTCGCTGTTGGAACTGGCTCGAATCGTGGGGCTAAACGATTGCAAACTGAAGCAGGGATTTCGACAGGTCTTTGGTACAACGGTGTTTGGCTATTTGCAAACTCATCGCATGGCACGAGCCAAGCAGCTTTTAGCAGAACCCACGTTCAATATTGCCGGAGTGGCTCAGGCCATGGGTTATGCCAGTCAAAGCCACTTTTGCCACATGTTTAAGCAACAGTTTGGCGTGACGCCGCGACGCTACCGCAGCAGTCTCCGCTGTTAAAAAAATCCGGATGCCGCAAAAAAAGATCCGGATGCCGCAAATTGCGATCGCCCAAATCCCGTATTCTCAACATACGTTTTTGACAATAATTCTTGTTTGAGGCGAGCTGAGCTGCATGAGTGCAGGCTGAGCTGCGCCCAAGATATGAATTTGGTGTGTGGAGATGATGGGACAATCGCAGCAGTTGATATTGATGGCAAAAGTCGTGATGTTGGGGACAGCGAGTTTTGTGTCTCTGGGTTTGGGGCTGGGCTGGGCGACTCCAGCGTGGGGAAACGAGGAAGTGGAAGCGTTAGGGAGTGAGGGAGTAGAGGAGTTAGGGAGTAACGAAATTGCTTCCCCGTTACCCGAAAGCCCTGCGGGCAGGCTCCGCCAACACCCCGTTACACCATCACGCCCTGCTGACTTGGAACAGCCAGCCACCACGGTGGCCGAGTGGATGGCTCAGATTGAGGCGGCGCAGGTGCAAATTACAGGGGTCAGGCTTGAACCTACAGAAACGGGACTCTCCATCGTGCTGGAAACGGCAGCGGGAGATTTGCCGACGCCGACAACTCAGACGGTGGGCAATGCGCTGACGGCAGACATTCCCAATGCGGTGCTGGCGCTGCCGGAGGGGGAGATGTTTGAGCAGTTTGGCCCGGCTGAGGGGATTGCCCTGGTCAGCGTGACGGAGACAACTGATGGCGGTGTCCAGGTTTCGATTACGGGAACGGATGCGCCACCGCAGGCTCAAATAAGCACGCAAGCCGGAAATTTGGTACTGAGCGTGGTGCCGGGAGTAGCAACGGCGGCTGATGAGGCCGATGAAGATGCCATTCAGGTGGTGGTGACGGCGACTCGGACTGAGGAAGAGATCGAGGACATTCCCCGTTCTGTGACGGTGATTGACCGCGAGCAGATTGAGGAGCAGAGCCAACTGACGACAAACCTAGCAAACATACTCGGTCAGACCGTACCAGGATTAAGTCCCCCGACTTTTTCTGTCAATAATTCTTCATTCCTACGGGGACGAAACCCCCAAGTCTTAATTGATGGAGTTCCGATTAACAGCAACCTCAGAAGCTCAGGTGCTGATTTTAGGAGTATTGCGCCTGGTGCCATCGAGCGGATTGAGGTGGTTCGCGGTCCTTCGGCAGTATTTGGAGAAGGCGCAACCGGTGGTGTGATTAATATCATCACCCGTCGCCCTGGTGACGAGGAACTAACGGCAACGGTAGAAGCCCGTGTCAATTCTCATGGTGACTTTGCAGAGGACAGTTTTGGCAACTATCTCGGATTTAACGTTTCGGGTAATGTGTCTCCGGTAGACTATGTGTTTAATTTCTCAACTGAGGGATTTGGCTCCGTCTTTGATGGAGCAGGCGATCGCATCCCAGGCAGCAATGTTCTGCCACAAAACGAGCGTAACATCAACGTCTTAGGTAAATTAGGTGTGAATATTGGCGAGAATCAGCGTCTCCAGTTTAGTGTCAATCACTTGGATGAAGCTGGTGACGTGGAATTTATTACCGATAATAGCGTAGCAGCAGACGACCCAGATGCCGAAAAAGCCCGCGCTGTGCCATTTGACTTCGAGTGCATCGATTTCGATTGCGATAGAGAACGGAGATTCACGACGCTTAGCCTCAACTACAACCACGAAGATATCTTCGGTAGCCAACTGCGCCTACAAGGATTTTATCGCAGCTTTTTCAGAAACACTGGCGAGCCGTTTTTTGATGAATTTTCAGGCGACTTTCCAGGCTCTACCTTGGGGTCTTTTATTGTAGCCGGGGCAGAGACGGAGCGCTGGGGCGGACAGCTTGAAATTGAAACGCCCATTTCTGAAGCCTTTAACTTGCTCTGGGGAGCAGACTATAGCAATGACGAAAATGTTCAACCTTATAACATTCTGGAAGAGGAAGTTACACCCGGTGGAGATCGGGTGCTTCGATTTTCTAGAGTCGTCAACCTTGCGCCACCCCACACGGTTGAAAGTCTGGGTTTATTTGCTCAAGCACAGTGGGATATCACGCCCCGTTGGCTATTCAGTGGGGGCGTGCGCTACGAAAATATCAGCGCCAGTGTGGACGACTACACTGCCATAGCTTTTCAGCCCGCACCGATTGATGTGGAAGGGGGCAGCATCAATGTTGACGATGTGGTGTTCAACCTTGGCACGGTCTACGACTTGACCGATGAGTTAAGCGTGTTTGCTAGCTTCTCTCAGGGCTTTGGACTACCACAGATTGCTGATGTCCTCCGGTTTCCAGCCGATGAATTCAGATCCTTTGAAGAGGATCTCAGCCTCTCGGCCCCGCAAAAAGTTAATAACTACGAATTGGGAGTGCGCGGAGGCTGGCAAGCTGTGCAGTTTTCCCTGGCAGGTTTTTTCAATCAATCTGACTTGGGTACCTCCTTTATATTGAGGGACGATGGTTTTTCAGACCTTGTTCGTGCTCCCGAGCGAGTCTATGGCGTTGAGGCAACGGTAGATTGGCAACCTGGCGACACCTGGCAGCTCGGCGGACTCATAAGCTGGAGTGAAGGGGAGAGTGACATAGACGACGATGACGATTTTGAACCCCTTGGCTCATTCAGGATTCCACCGATCAAAATTACCGCTTATGTAGAAAACGAAACGCTGCCTGGATGGCGCAACCGCCTGCAGGCGCTATATGTGGGCGGGCGCGATCGTGCTTTTGAGGCAGGAGTCGATCTTGAAGAGATTGATAGCTATTTTGTGCTGGATTACATCAGCAGCGTTGATCTGGGTCCAGGGTCGATCCAAATTGGCATTCAAAATCTGTTAGATACAGAATATTTAACCGCTCGCAATCAAGTCCTGGGATTTACACCATTTCGCCTCGCTGCCCCAGGCAGAACCATTAGCATTGGCTATCGCGTCAATTTTTAGTTCACGATCGAGAGTAAGGGGCTGAGAAAGAAAACTCTCTCTTTTTCGGTCTCTCCATTGAAATCAAACCTATGACCATTAACAGAACTGTATTTTCGCCTCTGCATCGCCTGCTCATCAGGAGTCGCCATCTGCTACGATTCGGCTTGCTGGCAATCTTGATGGGGGTTCTCATCGTTTCCTGTCAGGGTAGCCCCGAGCAAAATCTTGCTTCTCAGTCGCCAGCAACGGAAACAGAAAATTGTCTTGTGGTCGAACACGATGCAGGTGAAACGCAAATCTGTGGCAAGCCCGAAAAGATAGCTGTTCTAGCACCTCATATGCTCGATATTCTGCTATCTCTGGGAATACAACCGGCTGGATATGCTGAGCAGTACACCAAAGGTATTGGAAATCCGGTAACAGAGATACCTGTCTTAGGGGAGCGTGTCACCAGCAATCCCATCAATTTGGGACTTCGCGATACTCCTTCCCTGGAGGCGATCGTACAGTTGAAGCCCGACCTGATTCTTGGGGAAATATATGTGAATCACTTATACTCCAACCTATCAGCTATTGCCCCTACTTTACTATTTAGGGGGCATGGAGATGACTGGAAACAAAGTATTCAGGAAATTGCTCAGGTTTTTGACCGTGAGGAACGAGCCCAAGCAGTTATCAAATCACACGAGCAAAAGCTCGCAAGCGTAAGGGCTCAACTCGCACCCGTAGCGGAAACTTACCCAAAAATTCTATTGGTTGATGCGCGTAAGTTGCCTGTCTCTTTTGATCTTCGTGACAACACTAATATTTCTGGTGGTCTTATAGAAGAGCTTGGTTTTCAGGTTATGTTGCCAAGTGATGATGTGATACAAAGGTTCAATTGGGTCTTCTCACCGGAAATTCTGCCGCAACTCGATGCAGATATTATTATTGCCATAGCCCTAGGCGATGAGATTGAAAACACCAAACGCAACTGGAATCAAAACCCTCTTACACAGTCGCTACGAGCCACACAAGAGAACCGGGTCTATTTTGTGGACTATTACGTTTGGGGCAGTAATATTCGCGGTCCAATTGCTGCTGAAATCATAATTGATGAAGCTCATCAGCTTTTGTCACCACTTGCTGAAAGCAATTGATAATTAACGATGTCAAAACTCACACTATTTGTTTGCCAATCCTGCTACGATGCCGCTCACAAACACATCAAACCCTCCCAAGGCGCTCAACTGCTGTGGCAAAGGCAGAAGGCAGAAAAAATGCTTAATAAGTGAGAGGTTCAGCCATTTGAGTTGTCCTAACCTGACTATCATTTGCTGTACAGCAGCTCAGCACTCTCTAACTCAGAAGAGTCATCTCTTACTTTTCCACCTGCGATCTTTAGCCTTCCACCTGCGATCGCCCCCTAATAAACCTCATCATGAGAGCCAATATCAATCAGCAAAATATCATCTTCGCCTGTCTCTGGATTTTCCACGAAGTTAAAGACAATGCGACAATCATATTCAACTGAACAGGCCCAAGCTCCAGACAGTTTCCCTTTCAATCTATGGGTTTGCAGAGACGGAGCAAACGGATTTTCCGCAAGCAGCCTTAATCGGTCTTCAATTCGTGTTTGTAAGCTGGGTTGTCGCCGAGTCAATCGTTTGAAAGCGCGTTTGAATGATGAAGCAAAAAGAACCTGCCTCATGCTCTCAATTCGGCGATCGCATCTTCAACCGTACCTCGGAATACCTTACCTGCCTCATAGTCTGCTTGAGCTTGAGCAATGTGCTTGGCAATTTCCTCCCGTCGCCGTTCCACTAATCGCCGCTGTATTAGCTCGACCAGCACCTCTTGATCCTCAAGTGGTAGCATCTCAATGCTGTCTAAAACTTGATCGAGCTTAGAAACCTGTGCCATATCAACCTCCGTAGCCTATGTTTTTCTTCTACGCTAGCACGATCACTTATGACTTAACTTCCCCTTTCAAGCTAGAGCCATCTTACCAGGTCATGATTAGCTATTCATCGTACCTTTTTATTTGCCGATTTACTCCCCACGGAAAGCGCCGAAGCCCTGCTCCAGTTTGCCGAACTCTATCACGATAGCGCTAATGGCGAAGTGCCCTGGAAGCAGTTCCCTGAAGTGCTCAAATCGAGCGGCATGGCCAGAATTCCACCTGTGCAATGAGTTTTGGATATCTGTCTTACTTTGGTCAATCATTACGGTTTAATCTTGATACCATTCTTGCCCCCCTGGCAGTTCTGCTAAACGAGCAACAATGATAGTTGGTAGCTCTTTAGCTGAATACCGATAGGTTAACTCTAGCAGTGACTGAGCAACAGCAATTACTGAATTCCTTTCAACTTTCCGACTGAGTTGAATCGCGTTCAATCGGCCATCAAACACCTCTACGCTGGCAGGGGCAATTGCTGCTTCAACCGCTTCTTCTAACAATGGGAACCATTCATCAATATTGACGTAATAAGATGCCTTATTTGCCTTCAAATTTAACTTTTGAATTCTCAAAATTGAATCAGAAATAGAAGCCGCCCAGGAATTTGTGAGTCGTTGTTCAATTTGATTTTTGATTAAATGGACGAGCAAACGAATCAAGAATGACTCGATATTACGCAGAATTGACTGTTTACTCATCTCCTCTAATTCGTCTACTAGGGCCAGGGCATCGTCGTAGCGATTTTCTAGAATGCACTGCCTCAGATCAACTAATTCTTGTGTCATGTCTTACCTCTGTAAAACGATAATCCGAAGGATATCTACAGGCTTATTTCCTGCACAAACGCTTGGTGCTCTGGCGAATTTATCCCCTGCTGCAACACCGTCAACACCGTCGTCATCTCGCCTGCCAAGAGCGCCGACACCGCTAACCACAATCCAGGAAAGATGCGGCTGCGGACAATGCCCTGGTCATCGAGCCGTTGAGCCTGATACTCGTCCGCCTCCAGCAAAAACCAATCCAACTGCCTCTCCAGCGTGCGCCAAACAATATATTCCTGGACTTGATTGCGACGATAGGCCCGCTTTTTGTCATGCAAATCAATCGCTGCACTACTGGCCGCCACTTCCACGATCAGCTCAGGTGCCCCTTCGATGTAGTCTTCTGCACCGATTCTGGCCTGTCGCCCCGGCACCAGCAGCACAGCATCGGGGTGAGGCTCGTTCTCTAAATCCAGCCGCACCGTGGGTTCAATACCCAACACTACTCCTGGAGTAAAGGCTTTGTAAGTTCCTAGCCAAGTCGCTAAATCTCCATGCGGTTCCCCATGACTTTTGAATCTCAGCGGCGATGCCATGTAGACGACCCCTTCAATCAGTTCAGCCTTCTTCACTTGCGGCATCGCTGCGTACCGCCGCTCAAACTCAGCCCGCGAGAGGCGATCGCCATTTTCTAGAGGGGGTACGACAAGTCTGGATTCCGGCGTGGCAACCATTTATTTTCCCTCAATCTACTCCCATTCTAAATCCCCCTCCCCTACTCTCTCACTTCCCTCTCTCCCATGCGCACTTTTACCCTGATCTGGTTCGGCCAGCTCGTTTCCACTATTGGCAGCAAGATGACCTGGTTTGCCCTGACGATCTGGGCATGGGAGGTTACTGGGTCGGCTACTGCCTTGGCTCTCGTCGGATTTTTCTCTCAGATGCCCCGTATTCCCATTACGCTGGTCGCCGGTCTCATCGTCGATCGCTTCAATCGCAAACAGCTAATGATCCTGGGAGATACGGTTGCTGCACTTTCTACGGTAGGGATTGGGCTGCTGTTTCTCACCGATAGTCTTCAAATTTGGCATATCTACGGGGCGGCCATGCTCAATGGTGGCTTCGGGCAAATTCAAAGCTTGGCCTACCAAACCTCAATTTCCTCAATGGTATCGCCGCACCATCTCACACGAGCCAATAGCATGAATTCAACGGTTCACTACGGTTCAGCCATTTTTGGGCCAGCGGTGGCCGGAGTCCTATATCCACTGATTGGGCTGATGGGGATTCTGCTGATTGATCTGGTGACGTTTGGAGTGGCGATCGCCACCCTCCTTTCCGTCCACATTTCCCAACCCGTGCCCCAACCTACCCCTGAAATTGAGACCCGATTGGCTAAACTCACCTTTGGCTTCCGGGAAGTCTGGCGTCAGCCTAGCTTGCGATCGCTCCTTCTAATCACCGCCGCATTCTGGTTCTTCCATGATTTAGGCGGAGCCATCTATGATCCGATGATCTTGGCTCGCACGAGCAGTAGCGCTCAGATCTTGGCAAGTACGGCTTCGGCGGCAGGGATCGGTGGCGTCACCGGAGCAATTCTACTCAGCTTCTGGGGTGGGCCGAAGCGACGGGTGACAGGGATGCTGGCAGGCTTTATCGGCGCTGGCTTGAGCAAGACTGTGTTTGGTCTAGGACGAGTCCCGCAAATTTGGATACCCGCTCAGTTCTGCTCCTCCCTCCATTTTCCGCTGCTGGGCAGTTCCGAAACGGCGCTCTGGATGACTCAAGTTACGCCAGAGAAACAGGGACGGGTGTTTGCGGCCAATGCCTTGGTGTTGCAGGGAACGAGTGCGATCGCCACGCTGATGGCGGGGCCACTTGCTGATCAGATGTTTGAACCCTTGCTAATGCCAGGTCAGAAGCTGCTTCCTGGACTAGATCATATTTTTGGGGTTGGGCCCGGTGCAGGCATGGCCGTTCTGTATGTTCTTTGTTCGCTCTGCATGATGCTCATCGGAAGCATTGGCTTCTTTATCAGAAACCTCAGAGATATCGAAGGCTAAAGACTTGCGAGAAAATAAAATACCCAAAACCATACAATTGACTGTATGGTATCGACTTCACTGTGAACAAATTTACTCGCTGATTAAATTGGCCAGCGGGGCACTATAAACCGGTTTCCACGCTTCAACAGTGCCTTCTCCAATTTCACTGTCAATAGTTTCTCCGCTTTCCGCCACTAATCGAATACTGATGTTCCCTTCCGGGGCATTTCGCAGGGCTTGGGCCAGCTCATCACTCACTGGAAATGTGCTGTTTTGTCCCTCAATTCGGAACACGTCGTCATTAACTCTGATGAAGAGGCTAATCAGATTTCTGGCATTATTAAATTTTGAACAGTCAAGACTTGAAGAGAGACGATGTTGAAAAGAACTGCTTAAGCAGTCGCGATCGCGAGTGGTGAGCAAAAACCGAATTTCTTCAGGACTCCAAAGACTTTGAACCTCGACACGAACTGAGGTGTTGAAGATGCGATCAAAGAACAAATGCCGATCAAAGACCCCAATGAAATCCCCTTCAAAGGGGTCATTAATTTGGACGGGTTCTGACCATGGAGGTGTGGGTTGAGTGCCCAATGCAGCGGAGTCAACCACGGGCAAATCGGTTAAAGACCTGGCGGATGTAACACTTGCTACCCAGAGGCTCAATGTACCTAAACAAAGGCCGGACGCAGTCAGAGTTCGCCGAAACATATGCTTTTTCAGGTTGATCATAATAGCTGTCTCAACGTTAGCAGACCCGAAAAATACTGGAGTGGAAAATTTATCTATTATATAATGCAATCTATTCTCATTAAATATTTCTCTTTAAGAGGGGAGTATGTGATTGGGACAACAGGGGTGTGGGCGCAATGTTCCCGCTCTCTTGCTAACAAATTTACTAAAAATTGACGTTTGTATCTCTAGCATCTTGTGGTTACTTCATCCAGGCACAACCCATTAATTCTCTCCCTCACAGATATTGAGGAACTGGAGGCTGAGGCAAATCAGCGGGGAGAACGGATTCATCAACTCACCCCCTCAGGGATACAAGAAAGACTGCCGCAGGCGTTGGGAAATGTTGGCGATCGCACGATTCAACTGCGGCACGGTCTCAAAATCGTAATCCGCAGCGGTCAACTACGGCAAACCGTTCAATTCGAGAATCCTCATGATTCATCGATACCGCTAGTCGCAAAATTTTACCTGTCGGGTAACTCCAGAGTGTTGACGCCCGATATCCCCGATGTTTGTCCAGACTATGAAGAAACGGCTGGACATCATTACCTGTACTACCTACCGGATTTGGTGGAATTTGAGGAATGGTATGAACGCGAGACAATTCAGGTGGTGATGATTTTGCTCCAACCCGCTGCCTTGAGTGGTTTTGTAGCAGAAGCAGAGGTGTTGCCTGCCCCCTTTCAAAAGGTGCTTGAATCAGGACATGGTGAAGCGAGTAGCAATTCTCCTTTGGAGCAGCTTGGCCATCGCTTTCACCAGCCGATGGGCAGCATTACACCCGCTATGACAACGCTACTGCATCAGATTTTAGGCTGTCCCCATCATGGCATGTTGCGGCAGATGTATTTAGAGAGCAAAGCCCTTGATTTGCTGACTCTGCAAGTAGGTCAGTGGGCAGACGGCCAGTCTCAATCTCGGCAAAAGAGGCGACTGGGGCCGGATGATGTCGAACGACTGCACCATGCCCGAGACATTTTGGTTCGGCAGATGGAAGCACCCCCTTCGCTGCTGAAATTGGCCCAGCAGGTGGGCCTGAATGATTGCAAACTGAAGCGAGGATTCCGTCAACTGTTTGGGACAACGGTGTTTGGCTATTTGCATCAAGCCCGACTGGAGCGATCGCGCCAGCTTTTAGCCACTGGAACGATGAGTGTGACAGAAGTGGCACAAACCGTCGGTTACAGCAGCTTACCGTCCTTTAGCAAAGCTTTTCGCAAACAGTTTGGCAGCAGCCCATTAACCTATAGCACGTCGCTCCGTTTGGGATAAAAATTTCTCCGTTTCGGATAAGACAGCGATCGCAAAACCCTCTACTATTTCATGCATTAGTGTTGAGAACAATTCTCGACTGCATTCATCTGTTGTATGGATAAAGGTGTGAGGCGATCGCATGAATCAACTAAACGTTAGTTTGTGGCTTGCAGGCATGGTGTCTTTTATTGTTGTTCAACCTGCCTGGGCAATCCCTGATCCTGCGATATCAGACTCGGTAATATCGGCAATAACTGCTGAGGAGTGGATGGATCAAATTGCCCAAGCAGAAAATTCCCCCGTTGATAGGACACAAACAACTTTCATTGAGATTACCAATATTCAGGTCATTCAGACGGATGGGGGGATCGACATTTCCATAGAGGCTACGGAGGATCTGCGATCGCCCACGTCCTCCATTGTCGGCAATGCCCTTGTGATAGGCATTCCTGACGCAGTGTTGGCCTTACCTGAGGGTGAGGCTTTTGAAGTCTTCAGCCCCTCAGATGACATTGCCTTCATTTCAGCCACCAATACAGCGGCGAACCAGGTTCGACTGACGATTACTGGAACAGACGCACCGCCTTCTGCCGATCTCAGCACCAGTGTGCAAGGGCTAACCCTGAGCATTACACCGGGAACTGCAAGTGGGGCGATCGCAACCGACGACGATGCAATTCAGATCATTGTCACTGCAGAAAAAACGCCGGAAGAAGCCCAGGATGTTCCCATTAGCTTGACGGTGCTGACTGAAGACGAAATTGTAGATGCAGATATTACCTCTATTGAAGATATCTCAGGTAATGTCCCTAACTTTTCATTTTTTAGCGGAGAAAATGCCGTCAGTCCCATCTATTCGATTCGGGGACTGGGAAATTTCAATTTCCTTTCGAGAGAAGCCGTTGCATTTTACATCGACGGAGTGCCTTACGATCGTACGAATTTTATCAGCACCGATTTGCCTGATATTGAACAAGTTGAAGTGTTGCGGGGGCCGCAGAGTACCCTCTATGGCAGAAATGCTCTGTCGGGCGTTGTCAACGTCATCACACGCCAACCCACCAACACGTTTGAATTTAATGGTGCTGCCAGTTATAGCAGTTTTGACACGTTTGATATTCGAGCCGGAGTCAGTGGCCCAATTGTAAACGATGAGCTGTTTTTCCGACTGTCAGGCGGCTTCTTCTCACGGGATGGATACATTGAAAACTCATTTTTAGACGACGGAGTGGATGAACGAGAAAGCTTGAATGGGAGAGCACAACTGCTCTGGACCCCATCAGATCAGTGGGAAATCTCATTTAACGCCTTTGTCGAAGACCTTGAGAATGGAGTAAATTTTGTTGTTGTCAGCGATTTTGATCCTGCGGATGCATTTGATGTCGAAGAAGATGTGGATAACTCGTTTGACCGGGTCTCCGACACGCAGGCATTGAGAATCGCTTACACACATCCAGACTTTCGAGCAACATCTATCACCGCTCGTCGATTCTCCAGAAGCGAACAACGAGCTGATGCGGATGGTAGTCCGCTCGATATCGTAGTGAACACGAATGACTTTGAATCGACCGTTTGGAGCCAAGAAATTCGCTTTCAGTCACCTGAAGACGTTGAACGATTTGAATGGTTGGTCGGTGGATACTTTGAATCGCGACAGTTCTCTAATGAAAATGATGGATTCACCTTTGGAACTGATGCCGCATCGATTGGTTTTCCCACAGGCACAAGCGTGACCAATGGAGAAGTAGATGAAACAACTTGGGCTGGCTTTGCTCAAGTCAGTTATCGTCCCATCAATCCGCTGACGCTGACAGCAGGACTGAGATTTGAATCCTTTGACGGCACATTAGAGAGTTTAGAAAGTACATTTACTCCCTCTGGCGGTTCAACGTTAACGACGCTATTCGCTGATGATGTTGAACAAGATACTGACATCTTGCTCCCTCGGTTTGTGGCAGAATATCGATTCAATCCTGATTTGATGGCTTATGGCAGCATTGCCAGAGGATACAGACCCGGTGGCGTCAACTTTCGAGCCGATGAAACGACTTTTACCTTTGAAGAGGAAAGGGCCTGGAATTACGAGATTGGCTTGAAATCGTCCTGGTTGAATAATCGACTGGGTGCCAACTTATCCATATTTCATACTGATGTGAATGACTATCAAGTGCTGACTGCCGATAGCTTTAATATCAGCCGCATTGATAATGCTGATGTCAGCATTACGGGCGCTGAATTAGAGTTTAGAGCAGCTCCCCTAGATGGGTTAGACATTATTGCAGGGCTAGGGATTTCTGATGCTGAGTTTACTGAATTTGAGAACTTTGATGGCAATCAAGTTCCCTATGCTCCCAACCTAACTTACAACTTGGCGCTTCAGTATCGTGCGAGAAATGGCATCTTTGCCAGAGCAGAACTTCAGGGAGTGGGAACGACCTATTTCAACGACGCAAATACACTTCAACAAGACTCGTACGCCATTGTCAATGCGCGTCTTGGCTATGAATTTGAGCAGGTCGGCATTTATGTGTTTGCAAACAACATCTTTGATACTAAATACTTTGCCCAAGCTGCTGATTTTGCTCCCTTCGGATTCTTGGTTGCCCCTGGTGCGCCTGCAACTGTTGGGGTTCAAGTAAGAGGCCAGTTTTAATTCTTATTCCCATCATGGTTAGTATTACGTTGTCCACTTACAACACCCCATAATGGTTAATCATCTCTATCGAGTCGTTATTCAGTTGATATCAAGTATCTTAGGATTGCTTCTCATCACATCATGTAGTCAATCCTTTACGAAGGATAGAGAAGGGTCTGCTAAACCGACAGCGACAACAACCTGTGAATTGATTCAGCATCAGTTGGGTGAGACAGAAGTGTGTGGGGATGCTCAGACTATCGTAGTGTTGAATCCAAACATGCTGGAGTTACTGGTAGCACTGGGAATTCAACCCATTGGTTATGCCGATATTTTTGCGATCCACACTGGAGAGGCATTTGATCAGCCGACTCAGCAAATTCCATATCTAGGAAACCAAGTGACAACTCAACCCGTTAATCTGGGAACAGCCATGGAGCCTTCCTTGGAAGCGATCGCCCAGCTTAACCCTGATCTGATTCTAGGCAGTATTGAAGAACTGGAAGGTAAATACGACATTCTTTCACAAATTGCTCCCACCCTACTTTTTCGTTATCGAGGGACTGATAATTGGCAGCAAAGTATTCAGGCGATCGCCCAGGCAACCGGACGAAAAAAACAAGCCAAGCAGGTTTTTGATGCCTATCAGCAGAAGATTGAAACGGTTCGTCACGCCTTAAAGCCTGTTGTCGAGAACTACCCTAGCGTGCTGATGCTGGCATCTGACAACATAGAGCGATCGCTGCAAATCGCTAACGACAGAGATTTCTGCGGCAGTTTGATGGAAGATTTGGGATTTCAGTTAGTTACACTTCCGGGACAAACCCTCAATACCACTGCTCAAGATATTTCCCTTGAAGTTTTATCTGATTTAAACGCAGACCTAATTGTGATTCAAGGGCACAATTCTGAGTCCTTTGATCAACTTACTGATGTGAATGACTTTAGCAATCATCAACTCAGCGACTTGAGGCAAGCCTGGACAGAGAATGCGATCGCCCAATCTCTAACCCCAAGCAAAAAAGGACGGGTTTATTTTGTGCCAACGTACCTTTGCCGTGGACTCCCTGGCCCCATCGGTACAGAAATTTTGTTGACCCAATTCCAAGACTTTTTACTATCAGTGAACTAAATACTTCACTTATATGCAAACATTTCTTATCATCTGGGCTGGGCAACTGGTTTCCTCCATTGGCAGCCAAATGACTTTATTTGCCCTAACTATTTGGGCTTGGGATCAAACAGGGTCGGCTACTGCCCTCGCCTTGATTGGCTTTTTTGCCTTACTGTCCAGTATTCTCTCCACTCCAGTCATTGGCCAATGGGTCGATACTTACAACCGTAAATGGCTAATGCTGATCAGTGATAGTGCGATTGCCCTGGCCGTCCTTCTCGTTCTTATCCTTACTCTCACCGATCAGTTACAGATTTGGCATCTGTACGCGATCGCCTTCTACATCGGCTGCTTCAGTCAACTACAAACTCTCACCTATCAGGCATCCCTATCTCTGCTGGTACCAGAACAGCATCATACTCGCGCCGCCAGCATGGGCATGATGATTTTCTACAGCGCTCAGATTTTGTCTCCCGCCTTCGCTGGAGTGTTCTATCCCACAATCAGGCTTAGCGGCATCATTCTCATCGACCTCTCCACTTTTGCGATCGCCCTCCTCACACTCCTTTTCATCCAAATCCCCTCCCCTTCCCAATCCCCAATCCCTAATCCCCAATCCAAAATCCTACCCACCCACTCTCTCACCACTGGCATCCGCTACATCCTGACCCGCCCGAGCTTACGTACCTTCCTGCTTATCACCAGTGCTTTCTGGTTTTTCCATGAGCTGGCTGATACGTTAGTCAGTCCACTGATTTTAGCCCGTACCAATGGCGATACCACTATTTTGGGCAGTGTTTTATCATCCGTTGGATTAGGTGGAGTGATCGGGGCGATCTCCCTCACCATCTGGGGTGGCCCAAAGCGTCGCATCCGAGGATTAGCGCTGGGAATGATTGGGGTCGGCGTGAGTCGAATGGTCTTTGGACTAGGGCGATCGCCCTGGATGTGGTTGCCTACCCAATTTCTAGCATCGCTGCAATTTCCTCTCTTTGGTAGCTCAGAACATGCCATCTGGTTTGCCAGGGTTGCTCAACATCTACAAGGACGAGTCTTTGCTGTTCAAATGCTGACTCAACAAGTGGCGATCGCTTTAGCCATGCTGATGGCAGGCCCACTCGCTGATCGAATATTCGAGCCTGCTCTTTCGCCCGATCATCCCGTGTCAGCGATGCTTGGGGCTATTTTTGGTGTCGTTGCAGGTGCAGGCATTGGAGCACTGATCACCCTTTGCTCTGGAGGTATGGTAATGATGGGTATCGGTGCGTTAAGTCTGCGGATTGTGCGAAAGATTGATTCTGAAGTTACTGGGTTCAGCAGCAATAGATAGACCAAATAAGAATCGGGATTTTGAGTGAGAGGTTGGCGATCGCTCTAGTCCACAGATCCTCCCTTCTCCAAAATCAAAATCTGGCTAACTCACTGAATATCTTGAACCAAGTCTACTCCAATTCATCTGGGTTAATGCCTTGAGCTTTGAGAATTTCGGCTAGTCGATCAGCGCGTTGGCGTTCTTGCTCGGCGCGTTGGTGTTCCTCTTCAGCGCGTTGGTGTTCTTGCTCGGCGCGTTGGTGTTGCTGTTCAGCCTTTTCATCTCCTGTCAGCAATAGATTCCCCTGAGCGTCACACCAGCGCAGCCAGGCATCCTGTCGTCCTTCAAATTCTCCTTGCCAAAGGGTGAGGCCGAGATTCACCTGTTCTAAATAGGGTTCGGACAACTCAGTATAATGCCGCCCCCGTAGTTCATACAGTCGGAGAGGTGTTTCGCTCAACTGCTGGGCTGGATCGTAAACGACGTAATAGCTGACTCGCATCTGAGCATAGGTCTGGAGCTTGTCGGTCAGCTCATTGCCAACACGATTTGAGACAATCTCCAGCACCAGTTCAGGGGGCTTGCCAAAGTTCCACACCAGATAACAGCGGTTGGGTTTTTCCCACCAGTCAGGAGGCACCTGCACATCTAAGCTGATGAAGACATCAGGAACAATGGCTGGCTGGCTGACCGTGTGATAGATTCCAACGTTGGCCTCAGCCAAGAATGGCTCCGGTCTCCAGTCATGACTATAGAGGCAACTGACTAGGAGCCGCTGCTGTTTCGCTGATGCAAAGTTATCCACGGGCGTATCATCCTCGGTGATGAGGTGATCGACGTTTGGGAAGACCGCTTCATCAACAATGGGTAGGGAACGGGTCATCAGATGCTGCCTCTACCAAAACTAAGTCCATTGTAAAGAATTTCGCCGGGGACTATGTTCTCTACTCCTACGAATACTACGCTCGATATGCCTCCCCCTCTTTTGGTGGTCGAAGTGGTGTCCGCTGGGAAAGAAAATGAAAACCGCGATTATCGCTATAAACGAGCTGAATATGCCGCGAGAAGCATTGCAGAATATTGGATTGTTGACCCTATTCAGGCAAAAGTCACTGTTTTGCAGTGGGTAGAGGGGCTGTATGAAGAGTCAACCTATCGAGGCGAGGAAGACACTATTTCTCCTATATTTCCACAGCTTAAGTTGACGGCGGCGCAAGTTCTTCAGTCTTAGTCCTTTCTTATACATTCTTCTTATACATTCTTAGGTGCGATCGCTGTACTGGTGGTCCCCTAAATTGACCAGATGGGCAAACCGGGACTGACGGTTTTGGAGTAGCGAGAGGCGATCGCCATATTCCACCACTTTTCCCTTTTCTAAAATCAGGATTTGATCAGCTCGCTGAATGGTTTTGAGTCGGTGGGCGATGATAATGCCTGTGCGATTCTCTAATAATCTATCAACCGCTTGTTCGATGACACGTTCCGTGGAGGGATCAAGGCGGGACGAGGCTTCGTCAAGAATGACCAAGCCAGGATTTTTGAGAAACACACGAGCAAAGGCCAGGAGTTGTGCTTGCCCTGCCGACAGTCCACCGCTGTCTGAACTGAGAACCGTATCTAATCCTAGTGGGTGTGCATCGAGCCAGTCTGAAAGTCTCAATAACTCAAGAGTTTGTAGAATCTCATCATCACTAACGGCTGGATTAAAGAAGGTCAGATTGTCACGAATGCTTGCTTGAAAAAGCTGTACATCCTGGGTAACCAAACCAATACGCTGACGTAATTCTGCTAAAGAAACTTTGGCGACATCCCTATGGGACGCTGACGCGATATCCTCTCCTCCAATGCAAATCTCTCCCTGTTGAACATCGTAGAACCGCAGTAAGAGTCGGGCGATGGTGGTCTTACCGCTGCCCGTATGACCAAGGATGCCGAGAACTTTGCCGGGAGGGAGATGGAAGGTGAGGGAGTGGAGGGTAGGAGAAGGAGGAATTTTGGATTTTAGATTTTGGATTTTGGATTGGGGGAGCGGGAGTGGAGGGTGGGAAGTTGTATGCTTATCCTCATCTTGAATATTTTGGGGAAGATGATACCAGAAACTGACGTTCTTGAAGCTGATAGAGAAAGGGCCTGGGGGAAGGAAGAGAGTGCCGCTGTCTAGTAAATTAGAGCGCAGTTGCAGGAGTTCTCGAATGCGGTGGATGCTGGCTTCGACTTGCTGGAGTTGTTCGAGTTCTTCGCGGATGCGTTCGATGGGTTGGCTCAACAGGTTGGTGTAGTGAAAGATAAGATAAGCGGTGCCGATGGTGATAGCTTGTCGAGTCCAGAGGTAGGCAACTAGGGTGAGGGCGATCGCATTCCCAATGGTAAATAACCCAACGCTGCCTGCCCAGAGTAAGGTGCTGGTAAATCTGGCTTTGTGGTAGATGGGTAGCCAGTCTTGCACGATGCGATAGAAGCGATGCATCACGTAGCCAACGGCTCCATTGGCCCGCAGGTCTTCCCGTCCGCCAATCTGTTCTGCAACAAAGCCAAAGAATTCGGCACTCTTTTGTCGATACTGAGACCAGGGGGCGATCGCCATCCGCTGCACGCCCAGCAACAGGCTGAGGGATACCCCTGAAAACAGAGTTAGGCTCAGTCCGGCTCGCCAATCTTCAAACCAGAGAATCGAAAGAATTCCAAGTAGTAAAATCCCATTTCCCAAGACATGAATGACGAGTTGGGAAAGGAATCGGGAAAGGGCGGTGATATCACCATCGATACGTTCTACCCATTCACCGGGAGTGCGGGATTTGTGGTGGGAGAGGTCAAGCCTCAAGCAGTGGTCGATGACATCCAGTCGCAGGGCATTGGTGGCTGTCCACGCGATGGTTTCACTGAGATAAGTGGTGACTACTGAAAAGACCTGGATCAGCACCGCAACTCCCATGAATGCAAGGGCAATGGTGATCAGCGTTTGGGTGGCTCCGCCTGTGGTGGCGGTGTCGATAAACAGACCCAAGAGTTGGGGGTTGAGGATCTGGAGGACGATGGCGGTAAGGAGGGCGATCGCCAATCCGATCACGCGGCCTTGCTGCGGTTTCAGGTAATCGGATAGAAGAGACCCATATTGCTTAAGCGGAATTCGCATGAATCAATTCATTCGCTAAGGCCACGTATTATATGGAGCAATAAGGAGTCTACCGTAAAGCTTGAGTCGATTTGGCTCCTAGCCGGAGTTTTTTGGCTCCTAAACGGAATTTTTTGGCTAGACTACCTCGATCAGATGGGTCACTTGATATTGCTTGACGGATTCCATCCACTGCTCACTGCCTGAATTCCACATAGTGGTCACCTGACTATGCGCTTCTATGCGGGCTTCATAAGCACCAGAGATGTTGCCATCCGGTGAACTGAAATCAATCCGAACCTCTGCCCAGTCGGGATAGTCGGCATCGGGATCAGAAATTGCTAAGGTCTCTCCACTCTTAAGATAATTGAGCCAGTCCCAGCCTTCTTTTATCCAGATTTCCCGTTCGGCAATTTGCTCAGCCCAAGCCAGTCCCGCCCAACCTCGATAGAACGCTCGCAATTCCGAGACAGAACCCTGACGGTGTATTAGCAAATCTAAAATTTCTGGCTCTAAATGCCCCCAATAACATCCTTCAGGCATATCCAACAGAGTAGGTGCAAATTGATGTCCCCCGATGTGAGTACATCGCCAGATCCGAAGCGGTAAATTCGTGTAGTCTTTGCGAAGTTTTCGGTAAATGGGATAACCAAACCGACCACAGGCAAGATCATAACTGCCATGCGTGCAGATCATCATGTCTCGAAAGTGACTGGTTTGCTGTCGATAGGGATCAAATTGAGACATCTCATCTGGTTGTTCCAGGAGAGCTTTTGCTAACGGGATAAGCTCCTCTTGGGGAATGATAAATTCTTGTTTTTCAAATTGAGCAAAGCGCCCACTAGGTCGTTGATAGTGTAGTATGCGAGTTTGACTTGGGTTTGCATCATAATCAGGGGCGATCGCCATGACTCTAGCACTGGTGCCCTTTTCTTGACGTAATGCCTTTGCCATTTTGTGAATTACACCCAACTGCGGATGCTCATAGACAAAGTTTTTGAACCACGGTTCTGGAAACTCAATAAACAGAAACTGATCATATTTCACGGCAGAGCCAATGGGATCTTCGCCATTGGCTTTAGAAACTTCGCAGCAGAGTCGGCAATCTTTAGTGATGTCAATTTGAGTCATAGTTTTGTTGGGAGTAGATATCTAAACAAATCATCCAGAATCAAATTCGCAGTTATTGGTCCTCCTCCTTGAAAATAATCTCCAACGGTGTAAATTCTTCCTTGTTGAACGACCTGTAATTGTTCCCAAATAGAATCTTTCTTCAGTGTTTCTAGTTCAGTTTGTGCAGCTTGTCGTTCACTGGCGACTCCACCCCATGCTCTTAGAAACATGGCATCACTTTCTAGCTCATTCAAACGTTCTTTACTCAGTGCCCAGTTTTGAGACGTGTATCGATTCAAGGCTGGGGCGAGGGATAATCCTGCCTCTTGAATGATGGCGAGTGCAAACGAATCCTTGGTATCGAGAATAATGGCATCCGCTCGAATTTCAATAGAAGAGATTGTAAATGGCAAATGGGAGTGCATTTCTGCTTTGAACCGCTCTATTCGCGAATCATAATTGTCCATCACTTGCTGAGCTTTCTGGGTTTTATCTAATGCCTCCGCAAATAACCAAAACGTACTCTTCCAATCTTCTGCTTCATCCAGAACCGTCGGCGCAATTTGTGACAGTTGAGGATAAACTTGGGCAATTCTGGATTCATGTCCCAAAATCAAATCTGGGTTTAGTTCTAGGAGGCGTTCTAGATTCGGACCCTGAGGACTGCTGATGTCCTCAATGCCCTGCCATTGTTCGGCAGGTAGCTTTTCTTTAACATAACCAAGAACGTTGGGCGTTGCGGCGATCGGCTTTACTCCCAGTGCCAACACCGGATCTAACTCTGTCCCTCCCCAAACTACAATCCGCTGAGGATTGGTAGGCACGCAGGTTTCACCGAGAGCATGATGGACAACTTGGCAGCCTGTTGCTGGAGAGGATTCCAGTTCAGTCTGATTGGAATGGACAGGTGAATTGCTAATGCAACCCGTAACCCAAAGAATCGAGACGATGACGAGTACACTAAACTTGAGCGATCGGTGCAGTCGGCGTAACTGAATTAATACAGAGCGAGTGAAACGCAGCATGAATAAACCTATCGATCAAAATGTAACTGAAATAGAGCCAATGATGGTGAAGGGTGCCCCTGGCTTGACGGTAACTCGACCAAACTCTACGCCTTCGAAATAATCGATATCGAACAGATTGCGAATATTCACGCCAGCTCTCCAATTATCTTGTCTGTAATATAGAGCTGCATCGGTTCTTAGGTAACTCGGCAGCTCAAAGGTGTTTGCATCATCACCGGATCTTTCGCCAACAAAAAACAAACCTACGCCAAACCCTAACCCTTCGAGTGTGCCTTGCTGAATTTCATAGGTTGTCCATAAACTAGCGCTGTTTTCAGGGACATTAGACGGACGGTTTCCATCAGGAATACCAAACACGCCTTCCGTAATTTCAGCATCCGTGTAGGCATAGGAGGCGATGAGACTCCATCCAGGTAGAGGTTCTCCAACTATATCGAGTTCGATACCACGACTGCGCTGTTCCCCAACCGCAACAGAAAACGTAAACGTAGGATCGTTGGGGTCAGAATCGGCAATATTCGTTTTTGTCAGATCATAGAAAGCTAGGTTGGTTGAGAGTCTGCCGTCCAGCAGTTCAGCTCGCGCACCAATCTCATACTGCGTTCCCCGTTCAGGTTCGAGAGGTTCACCATCGGCGGTAATGCCGAAGTTTGGTGCAAAGGAGCGGCTAAAGCTGGCATAGAGCGAGAGTGGCTCAATCGGTTGATAGACGATTCCCACTCGTGGACTGAAGGCTTCATCATATCGGCTGGAGGATGAACCAAAACGCACCTCAAGCTGGTCAGAGAAGTCGAATCGACCCCCTAGAAGTAGCTTCAGATTATCTGTAAATGAAATTAAATCCTGTAAATAAACACCTACGGTATCTGTCTCACGACGGCTATCACGAATTAGATTCGTGAACTCATCTAGATCAGGTTGGGGAATCACTTCATACACTGGGTCAAAAATATTGATACTCGGGGTTTCTGGGAATTCCCGATTCGTCCCCTGACTAAAGTTTCGGAAGTAGTCAACACCAACCACAACATCATGCTCAACCGGTCCAGTTAAGAAACTTCCCGATACCGCCGTTTGAAATTCAAATAGTTGCCGCAGATCATCATTAGATCGATAGAAACGAGATAGTTCTCCGGTGGTTTCATTGTCAACCTCAAAACGCGGATCAGCCTTTACATCTAAAGTATCCGATGATGAAAAGCGAAAGGCATTGCGAATTTGCCAATCTTCACTAAATTCATGCTCTAAGCGATATCCAATGCTGTAAGATTCATTCTCTAGAAAGTCATCAGGCTCACCCAAAATGCGATCAATTGGGATATCTGCGACTTCATCACCAATGGCAACAAGTCCTCGATCAAACGGACGTTCATCATATAAGTACTCAAACTCAAACAGAAAATTTGTGTTCTCAGAAATATCCCAACTGAGGCTTGGTGCAACAAAAAATCGTTGGATGTTTTGATCAAAATCACGGAACCCATCCGAACGCTCATACAGCGCATTCAATCGGTAAAGTACCGTTCGGTCTTCATTCAAAGGTCCTGTAAAATCGAGTTGTGGGCGCACTAATCCAAAATTGCCCAGCTGAGGGTCAAAGGTATATTCTGGAATAGTGAGAGGACGCTCTGGGATGATGTTAATGATGCCTCCTGGCTCCACATTACCAAACAGCACTGAAGCCGGCCCCTTAAGGACTTCGATGCGTTCGATATTTGCCGTTTCTTGGAGTATATCGCGCTCATCTCGAAAGCCATCCCGGAAAATATTGAATTGTCGAAACCCTCGAATAATAAACTGATCACGAGTTCCAGCAAAGTTATCGCCCGGCACGACACCACTGACATTACGCAGTGCTTCTTCCAAACGAATAACCTGCTGATCCTCCAACACCTGCCTTGGAATCACCTGAATCGATTGAGGAATATCTCGTAGAGGTACTTCGCTGCGCGTAGCGGTGGTGGCATCATCTACTACGTATCCTTCTTCCTGCTCCCCCGTTACCACAACCTGAATCGCATCTTCCTCGGCGGCTTCTGGGTCCTCAGTTCCCGGAGTCACGTTCAATACTAATCCCTGAGTCCCTGTTCTGACTTCAGCCACAGGTGGTGCATTGATACCTGTAATGGCAACCCGCACTCGATTGCCTGGTAATTCAGTGACAGACACTAACGCGATGCCCTCGGCTGGATTTGCTGCTTGAAATTCATCCTGATCGGGCAATGCTAAAACTGCACTGGGAATATCAGCAATTAACGCATTACCGACTACAGAAGTAGGAGGAGGTGATAACTGCCCCGCTGACGTTTCCAGAACCACCTCAAGTCCATTATCGATCGGGCTAAAACGTACTCCTGTGACTTGCACTAAAGATTGGGCAAGCCATTCCTCAACTGTCGTAGCAGGTTGGTCTAACTCATTCAAATGAGGGATTTCAGAAACTGAGAGACTTGCCGTATGCTCGACTTCGTCTGCCCAAACTGGTAGTCCTCCGACAGACATTACACATGTTAGCCCTATCAACCGATGCCAATTTGCCATTGCTCTCACACCAATTCAGCCTTGCAAATGAGAATGATATGCAAGAAGCATAGGATATGAAGTGCTATATCAGGAAGCTGATTTTGGCTACAGGATGGATTATTTGTATCACTCTCTGGATTTTTTGATCTCAAGGACAGGCGCTTGGATTATATCCAACTGATAGGCTTTTGGATTAACCCCAAACTTTCGTTTGAATGCCTTTGCAAAATAGCCAGCATGAGTGTATCCAATCGTGCGAGCAACTTGCTGCACAGATAATCGTCCTTCTGCAAGCAAAAGGCGAGCTCGCTCTAAGCGGTAATCTCGTAAGTACCCAAAGACAGTAGTGTCAAAAATCTGGCGAAATCCCTGCTTGAGCTTAAAGTCATTCAGTCCGACCTGTCGCGCCAAGCTCAGGATAGAGGGAGGATTTTCCATCTGCTCAGTCAAGATTGCTTTAGCATGATGGAGTCGTTCAATCTCGTCGGCTTTAAGGAAAGAGGTATGTTGAGAGGTTCTGTCTTCTTCCGTAAACTGCAAAAATTGTAGTGCTGACAGTTCTAGCACTTTTCCTTCTAGATACATTTGCTTGATCGATCCTTGGTAGGGACAGTGCAAGATTTGATGAAGAATCACCTGCATTTCAGGAGTTGTCCTGCCCTGACGGTAAAACGAGTTGGGAGTTTCTCCATTGGCTAAAGGTTGTAATTCACGAGGAAATGTAATGGATTCTCCGAATTTTTTGAGTGCATCAGAATTCAAGCCCAAGCGGATTCTAACCACCTTTTCTTCGGCAAAAAAATGATCGATTTCGCCCCCCTCCTGAACACACTCAAAGTAATGACCTCCGGCTGCTTCCAGGTTCTCGTCGGTGAGTCCCTGGTGGCAGTTCTTCATGGTTCCTGAAATAAAAAAGCTAGAAGCCGGTCCCCAAGTGGTCGGTTCCATTTTGAAAATGACATCCTCTGTGACCTTAAATTCTCGAATAGTCAGCCACAGGTTACGCAGCTTTATCGTTCGACACCATCCTTCTTCGAGAGAGCTGCTCCAGACGCTCTTGGTTTCAAAGGGATCAGGATGGTAGGTTTCCATTTTGCTGGAAACATCTGCTTCCCATAGTTCATCCCAATCTTGCGTTGAAAGAATTAATGGCATGGCGATCGCAACAAACTGTGCTGTCGGTTTGTCTAAACTTTAATGAAATCAATTCTCATCTGGTATAGGCAATGTCGTCAAGCGATCGCCAACCCGATGACGCGCCATTGCTGCGGTTTCAGATAATCCGATAGAAGAGTTCCATATTGCCTAGGAATTCGCATGAAGTCAATTCACTGTCTAGGGCAATGAGGAGTCTATCGTAAAACTTCATGCAATCTGACTCCTAAACGGAGTTTTTTGGCTCTTAGACGGAATCTTTTGGTCGAATTAAAGCACCTCCGATCGCCCCCATCACACGCCACACGTTAAAATTAGGTCACATTAAGACAGGTTCAGCTCATGATTCCCCTCGTGTTGGAAATGGCGACAGCGGATATTCACCTGAGCGACGAGCAGTTTTATCGACTCTGTCAGGTCAACCGAGACTTGAGGTTAGAGCGTACCGCTGAAGGAAAGTTGATTATCATGCCACCAACCGGATGGGAAACGGGAAACCGCAACTTTAGATTGGTTCAACGATTAGGTAACTGGGCTGATACCGATGGCACAGGCATCGGGTTTGATTCTTCCACGGGCTTCATCTTGCCGAATGGTGCGATTCGTTCGCCTGATGCAGCGTGGGTGAAGCGAGAAAGATTAGAGGCACTTCGCCCCGACCCCGACCGATTTTTACCACTTTGTCCAGATTTTGCGGTTGAGCTGCGCTCTGCTACTGATGATCTCAACACAGCACGAGCTAAGATGCAGGAATATTTGGAAAATGGAATGCAGTTGGGCTGGTTGCTTGACCCGTATAATCAGCAGGCTGAAGTGTATAGAGTTGGGCGCTTCTCCGAAGGAGAGACTACGCCAACAGTTGAGATATTGAAATCTCCAACAGAGCTATCGGGTGAGTCTATGTTGCCTGGATTTGTGCTGCAACTTGATAAGATTTTGTTGTAAATAAAATCTACGACCTCACGTTGGGTGAACTAACCGATTTGAGGGGCAGGTGGAATTCGCGCTAATCGAGCTGGCTGCAAAATTTCGGGAAGTTTAAACCGGGGCACATAGCCATCCCCGCTATCCAAATACAGTTCACAAAGCTGGAGCAGGGACGAGGCGACTTCAGTGGATGGTAAGTCTACAAAAAGAAATGTTGGCTTCTCAGAACTAACAATCGCTACAGCACAGGGGCGATCGCAAATACACAGGCATCCAACAGGTTCAATCTGCAATTCTGACTGTCGTGGCCAGCTCTCATACAAGTTCATTAGTTGAGTTAACAACGCTTCTCCATCCAAACTCTCTTCTGGCTGATCGTGTGCGGCTGTCAAGCTACACGATTTACAAACAAACAGCGTATGGTTTTTCATGATTGCGGTGTCTCCACAAAGTACTTAAACAAGTCATCAATGACGGCATGAGCCGCGATCGGGCCATCACCAATCCAGTATCCAGGAACTTCGTAAACGCGATCCTGCTGGATGGCGGTTAACGTAGCCCAGAGCGGATCAGATTTCAGTTTTTCCTTCTGGGTTTGCGCCTGTCGAGCAATTTCATCTTGATGACCATAGGTCCAAAGAAAAACTACGTCTCCATCAATATCAGGTATTTTTTCTCGACTGATTTCGTACTGAATTGGATTACTAAATAGGGCGTTTGCTTCAGATGCAGTGAAATTTTGGGAAGGAGGACGAGATAATCCGGCATCAGCGACAATCGTGCCACAGAAGGAATCTTTGAGATATAGATTAATATGAGTTGGATAAACCCGTACAATCGAAACATCTATCGTAGTTGTACGGGTTTCCATTTGCTGTTGGAAGTCTTCCAAGCGCTGGTAATAGCCATCCATCACCTGCTCGGCTTCCGCAGTTTTGCCCAGCACTTCAGCATAATCCATCAAAAAGTCTTTCCACTCACCACTATGGTCGTAGGAAATTAGTACCGTCGGGGCAATTTGGGAAAGGGCATTGTAGCTGCTGTTCACATAGTCCCCTCCTAAGATGAAGTCTGGCTTGAGAGCCAGAATTTTCTCTAAACTAGGAGCATCAGTTCCGCCAACGTCTGCAATTCCGTTCACTCTTTCTTTCAAATAATATTCATCTGGCCCCACAGCATCGCTGCCAATGGGTGTCACGCCCAGGCTTAAGGCATAATCTAACCCCCCTAATACAACAATCCGTTGCGGGTTGTTGGGAACGCAAGTTTCTCCCATGGCATGACTGACCATGCGACAGTCTGATGGGGTGAGCGATCCGCTCTCAGAGACGACGGCATTGCTTCCGCAGGCTGTGACGATTACGAAGGCTAGGAGGCTAAGGGCGATCGCCCGAAGATACCGCCAGTGAAACACAATGGGTCTATCCATAGAACATTGTCGTGAATTGAACTACTCTGGCAAGGGCATCGCATTGCAATGCCCCTACCCGTTAGAATTCGACGGAAACAGAACCAATAACGGTCAACGGGGCACCGGGTTCGATCGCCACCCTGCCGAAATTGTTTGCAATAAAGTAGTCGATGTCAAACAGGTTCTGGATGTTAACGGCAGCTCGCCAGCGATCGCGTTCATAAAAGACGGCGGCATCTGTCCGCACATAAGACGGCAAATCGAAGGTATCGAAGAAATCTCCGGCTCGTTCTCCCACATAAAACAAGCCTGCTCCAAAGCCCAGTCCTTGTAGGTTGCCGTTCTGAATTTCGTAGGTCGTCCACAGACTAGCACTATGCTCAGGAACGTTTGAAATTCGGCTTCCTTCAGTTAACCCAAACACTTCTTCCGTAATTTCGGCGTCGATGTAACTGTAGGACGCAATGACGTTCCATCCGGGTAAAATGCGCCCGATCACATCCAGTTCTACTCCTTGACTGCGCTGCTCTCCAGCAGGAATCGTGAAATCTGGGTTGTCCGGGTCAGTCGTCGCTACATTGTCTTTAACAATCCGATAGAGCGCTAAGCTTGCCGTCAAGCCTCCGTCTAAGAACTCACCGCGTGCTCCAATTTCAAACTGAGTGCCGCGTTCAGGGTCAATGAAGGAACCATCGACCTGAGTACCAAAGTTGGGCTGGAACGACCGAGCAAAGTTGGCGTAGAGGGAGAGCGGTTCGATGGGTTGGTACAGCAGTCCGACAGTAGGGCTGAAAGCATCCGGCTCCTGTTCAGAGGTGGTGTCTGAGAGGAAATCGCGACTTTCCTGCTCTACGAAATCTAATCGTCCGCCCAGCAGCAGCTTGAAGTTATCGGTGATTTCAATCAGATCCTGTAAATAAAGGCCGAGAGAATCCGTGCGATTGAGATTGTCACGTACGACGACGGTTAGATCATCAAAGTCGGGGATTGGAATTTGGTCATACTCTGGGTCAAAGACATCAATATCAGGAGTAAGGTCTGGTGGCAAGCGTCGCTGAGTGCCTCCAGAGGTTTGTCGAGACAGGTCAATGCCAAAAATTAAGCGATGGTCGATTGGTCCTGTTGTAAACTGTCCCTGAACTTCATTTTGAAGGGTATAGCTTTCGGAAACATCGTCATTAGAGCGAAAGTTTCTAGAAAGGAGTCCCGTCTCCTCATCCAGAGCCAGGGGTTCCGCCCGAAAATCAATGTCGTCTACCGTCACCACGCGGAAGGCACTGCGAATTTCCCAGTTGTCGCTCAACTGATGATTAAATCGGTAGCCTGCACTGATTTCCTCGACGTCCCGAAAGTCGTCCGGTTCCCCGAAGAAGCGCCGAACGGGGACATCGATGACGTCCCGACCAACCGCTAGCAGACCTCGGTCAAAGGGGCGTTCGTCATCGAGGTAGCTAAATTCAAGGACTAAATCGGTGCGATCGCCAATATCCAATGCCAGGACGGGGGCAACAAAGAACCGCTGCACGTCTTGATTTAAGTCCCGGAATCCGTCCGAGTGCTCATAGGCAGCATTCAATCGATAGCGTAGTGCACCATCAGTGGTAATCGGGCCAGAGAAATCAAGCGTTGGGCGCACAAATTCAAAGCTACCGATTTCCAGTTCTGCGGCATAGAAAGGAAAAGGAAGGGGTTGCTCAGTGACGATATTGATCGCACCTCCGGGTTCAATATTGCCAAACAGAATCGATGCAGGCCCCTTCAAAACCTCAATGCGTTCAATATTAGAGGTTTCAAAGATATTGGAAGGGTCTCGAAACCCATCTCGGAAGATATCCCCTGAGAAAAATCCTCGAATATTGAACTGGTCTGCCGTTCCTGCGAAACCACCATCCTGAACGACGCCACTGACGTTGCGAAGAGCGTCCCTAATCCGGGTGGCGGCTTGATCCTCAATCACTTCGTCGGGAATGATCTGCACCGATCGCGGCAGATCTCGTAGGGGAATATCAAGTCGAGTGACATCGGGCGTTGGAGGCAAAGCATAGTCATCCTGCTCTCCTGTCACCACGATTTGAATGGCATCATCAGCGTCTCCTACTTGTGCAACTCCGGGAATTACACCCAGAGTCAAGCCTGTCTCCGTTGCAATCACATCAGCCGTCGGCGGCGCATCCGTTCCCGTAATCGTCACCTGCACGCGACTGTCAGATAGATTCATGGCGCTCACTAGAGCAATTCCCTCGGCAGGCTCAAATTGCTCAAAGCGATCATCTCCACCCGGTAAGGCCAACACTGCACTAGGAATCTCCAGAATCAAGGCATTTCCCACAATCTCAGTGGTAGGACGCGCCAGTTCTTCACCTGCCGTTTGCAGCGCGATCGCCAATCCGTCTTCCGAAGACTCAAGCTGGATATCAGTAATTTGTGTTAGCGATGCTTCAATCTGTGCCATCCAATCTGAAACGGTCGTTGCCGGAGCATCACCTTCTACGTCAGATGAAACGGCTTCGACTGAAGGCGAGTTTGCCCAGGCTCCCGAAAGAGGCAGCAGAGATAGGATGCTCGTGACAATAAACAGAGATTGCAGTCGGTTCAACATGACTCCACACACTAGTTGATATTCATTCTTGATAAGAAGCCTACCAGGTGCAGAATACCTGCAATAAACTCGGCTTAACGTTAAACGGAACGGTTTGAACGCTAGACGGAATTTTTGTGTTGAACTAAATAGTGCTTAGGGGAAACGCCAAACTTTTTGCGAAACGCTGCCGCAAAATAGCTGCGATTGGCAAAGCCGATGGCACGAGCCACTTCAGAGACATTCAGGTGACGGCTTTGTAAGAGCTGGCGAGCCTGCTCTAGGCGATAGTCGTGCAGATAGCCAAAGGCAGTTGTTCCAAAGACCTGGCGAAATCCTCGCTTGAGCGTGCAGTCGTTCAGACCTACTTGTCGCGCGAGATCCAGTAAAGAGGGGGGCTGATCTATCTGGTTCATCAGAATCTCTTTGGCCTGATGGATGCGATCGATATCGTCGGGCTTAAGCCCAGATAAGGAATTCGATTCGTGGTGTACCGTTTGCTCTTGTTCAATCAGGAGCGTCATCAGCTCCCAAATCTTGCTTTCCAGATACATCCTCTGAGTCATCTCCCGAAATGGACAGCTTAGGAGCTGATGCACGACCATTTGCATGGCTGGAGTGGTGGTGCCAGAGCGGATGTAATATGGGTCACTTGAGTTGCGAACGAGGTGTTGGAGAGTGTCTGGTAAACTTCCGTCTGAAACTGCCAGAAACGAGTACAGTTGCTCAGGGGCGATATGAACATTCAACGACCGAATGCGCCTGCATCCGGGTAAGTGATGGCGTTCTTGAAGTGCCGTGCCGCTACCGTACAGCACATATTCGCCTGCCATGTAGCTGCTGTCGCGATCGCCCTCTTCTTCCGGCAAAAAGAAGCTGTACTCCAGACAGTGCTCTCGTTCGGGCAATTGAATGATGAGGTCGTCGTGCAGGCAATAGTCGGCGATCGCCAGTTCAATATCTCCGCGCAGGTCAAACTCCTGATACTGTCCGTGCCCCAGCCGCTTTGGAAAGGGATGAACGTTGTTCATTTCCTCCAAATTACGTTGAGCAGGTTGACAAAGCTGAGCTGCTTTCTGTTCAGACTCCTGAAAGACTGCCCAGTAGTCAGGTTGTGACAGGATAACCGTCATGGCGATCGCGTTTAGAAATTAATAGGAATGAATTGCAATTATTAAATCACGAAACTCCACAAAGGTTAATAGACCTGGAATATGTCCGCTAACAGATATACGCCGATGGCAATTCATCAAAGGTGCCTTCCATTTCGATTCTGCCGTGGTTGAGCAGGATGATGCGATCGCTCCGCTCCAGCACTGTGGGGCGATGGGAAACGACAAGGTAAGTTGGGGATTTTGGATTTGGGATTTGGGATTTGGGATTTGGGTGTGACTGGTGGGAAAAGAGGCGGGTCCAGAGTTTTTGCTCGGTTTCAACATCTAGGGCGCTGGAGAGATCATCAAAAATCAGCAGGTCGGGTTGGCGAATCACCATACGGGCGGCGGCGGTGCGTTGAAGTTGTCCACCCGAAAGGCGCATTCCTTTGGGGCCAATCAAAGTGTCGAGTCCGTCGGGCATAGTGGCCAGGTCTTGGTCAAAGACGGAAAGAGTAGTCGCCTGTCTTAATTGCTCATCGGTTTGTTCCAATCCCAATAAAATATTTTCTCGAAGTGTACTGCTGAAGAGTTGTGGCACTTGAGGTGTATAAGCACTGCGAGGCGGCACGAAAAATTCAGCAGGATTAGTGACTAGATGACCATTCCAATAAATCTCTCCCGACTGCAAGGGCAACAGCCCCATTAACACTCGCAATAGGGTTGTTTTTCCAGAGCCCACCTGTCCCGTAATCACGGTGAAACTACCGCGTTTGAGTTGAAGGGAAACATCCGCGATACCTCGATTCGTGCCGGGATAGTGGTAGGTCAAGTTCTGCGCTACCAGATCGCGCAGAGGTTCGGGGGTCAATTCTTCAGGCGCTTGAATTTCAGGATGTTCAGGTCGTCGTCCGATGATGGGCTTCAAGTAGAGCGGATGGTGAGCGACAATGGCGTTTGCATCGGTGTTGAGCAAGCCTTCCATGCGTTCCAACGAGACTTCACTTTGTTTCGTGAGAGTCAGGAATCCTCCTAAAAAGCTGAGGAAGTATGTGACATAGGATAGGTAATACACAAACAGGGCAAAGTCTCCCACTGAGAGCGCGCCAACTTGCGATCGCATCGACTGAGCCGCAATTAGGAGAATCGCTCCGGTACCGATGCTGACTAAATTTTCAAAGCTTGATTCCAAAATTGCGGTGAGCAACTGATCGCGTATCATCAACTGCTGGCGGCGATCGCACAATTGACGAAAATGGTTGAGCACCGTTTCCTCTGCCCCAGCCACTTTCACCGCCTGCACCGATGCAAACACCTCTCCAATCATGCTGGTCACTTGCTGCGTCGCCTGACGACTAGCCCGACGGTATCGCTTAATGCGATCGGTAATGCGGTGGAGAATCACCGCCATCCCCATCAGCGGCAAAAATACGAATAAGGTAATTCTGGCATTGACGCTCAGCAACAGCACCAAAGAACCGACCGCAAAGACGCCTTCCCCCAGAATTTCGTTGGTGCCTACTACGTTATCTTCAATTTGGCTGGCGTCTTCTCGAAAGAAGCTAATCACCGCACCGGGGGAAATCGGGCGATCCGTATTGCTGAGGGTCAGAGGCTCCGCACCGGGACGCTGCATCAACCCTCTCAGTAAGTTATGGCGTACCAGAGCACTCATGGTGAAGCGGTGCTGGGTTTTGGTGATTCGTCCGGTGAAAATGACCGTGATACGGGCCAGGCCGATGGCGAGAAATAGGGCAACCCAAGCCCAGGCAGACAGGGTAAACGAGGATTGATGCGTGAGAGCGTTGAAAAATTCCCGAATCAAAATGCCGGGAACGGCAGGCAGCCCCGCAATCAAGAGCCAGAGCACAGTATCCACCCAGTAAAGCCGCTGGGCGTAGCGAATCATTCGCCAGATGAGGTGCCAGATTGAAGAGTGCGTCATCGTACTATTTTAGATTTGCAATTTTAGATTTAATAAATCGTCCCTTTCCTACTACAAATAGTGAAACAAAAGTGCCATAGAAAATTCGTCTTTCCAATCTAAAACCAATTCTTCTAAGTAAGGCTACAAATGAACAGGCTAGAACTCTTGCAAGGCTGGTGGCCGTCAATCCAAAATCGCAAATCCAAAATCGAGAATTAGTATTAGACCCTGTGGGAGCAGGGTTTGTCCGTGTAGCTGGTGACTTTAGTCGCCAAGGCAACAAAGAACAAAACGTTCCAAACTCCTCTTAACAAATCAGGCTTACGGGCAGCGGCATTATTCCTGAACCGTAACTGTATAGTTCTGCCCTTGCCATTCGTGGGTATCTGTCCAGAAAAAGGTAAAACATATCGACGCGCACTCACGCAAGATGATCGGGATATCGACATATTCGATGCCAAGTTGCGTCTCGATCGCGAGGGTGTCTGCAAACGATGCCCAACCATCTGCCGACCACCGCAGCCGAAAGGGTCGAGGAGCCTGAATTCTGAATGTGTAGTCGGGTTTGACGGTTGGAACTTGACGATTGAGCTTCCAAATCTCTAGACGCTGACACTGAGTGCGATCGCGATACCGTTCGCCCACGTTAGGAACATAATCAAACATCTGTCCCTCCCACGTCGAGCGCAGCAGTTTGACATATTCAGCATGAGCCCAAATTAGCGGCATGGACGACCCCGTGGGACGCCCCAGATACATATGAACATCGGGGCGATCGCCCTCATCCCAAACTTGTTCAGGCAGCAAGCCCGTACAAGACGCGAGTTGCTCCATTGCTTGAATATAAGAGCTGACATCTCCTCCGGCTGCCAGTTCATAATGACCTCGTTCGGCAGTTAGCAGAGGCCACGATCGCCCCGTTCCCCATCCTTGCCACGCGCTGCCATCCTCTCGCTGCCCATGTCCATCATGATTGTAGCGACGCCATACCGGCCCCAACGGCGTTTCCGTTTTAAGAACAGCATCAATCACGCGAACTGAGTCTTGGATCACCGGATCATGGGGGCTGCGAATGCCATAGCGCACCAATTCTAGAAAACTTGGGTCAACGACATCTTTGGCTGGAAACTCCTGTTGAGCATCGGGATGTCGATGGGGAATGTATAGCATGCCTCGATTGGGGTCTTCGTCTGGGCAGGGGTCGTTAACCCGAGCCGGATGAATGCGAATATAATGCCGCGGAATATCTGGAACTAAAGCTCCTTGGGTGGTCACAGTCCATGATTCGATATGGCATTCAAGAAAATCGGCATACTCTTCGATAAATTGAGCCGTCGACGCGTCTCCTCGTTCACGTATCCAGCAGGCAGCACAAATCAATGCCGCAATGTTAACGGCTAAGGTGGCTGGAGAATACCCGCTTGACTGTTCCCATCTCTCTTGCTGGGTCGCAGGGCCGTGATAAATCAGATATCGAGCTGCCGCCCTCACCATCGGATACGGATCAAAGTTGCGCAGGGCATCCGAGCAATGGAGCCGCCATGCTAGCAAAATGGGAAATGCCACTTCGTCAAGCTGTGCGCCGCCTCGCTCCGGTGTCCCGTCAATCCAAAAGTTTTGAGGGAATCCGCCGCTTTCTTGCTGCGACATTGCCAAATAAATGAGTGCCCGAAGCGGGGTTTCGGTTTCTCCTGCCGCAATGAGAGCTGTCGCACTACTAACCATGTCTCGCGGCCAGACAAAATGGTAGCCTCCATACTGGCTCTCGTCTCCTTTGACCTGTCCCCAGGGAATTGACAGCGAGGCAATCATTGCCCCCTGATAGGTTTTATCTTCGTGAGCGAGGATCAGGCTGATGCTCTGGTTATAGAGCGTTCCGTCATCGTGAGCAACCTCGTGTAACGGGGGACGTTTGTCGCAGGTGCGCTCCCATTGTTCAACAAAGCGATCGCAATGATGGTGAAATGAAACATCGAGCGACTGAAACAACGTGGTCGTGGCTCGATGGAGCGTATCCCCAAAGGAAACGGCCAGCGTAAATTCATACCCGCTCGATAAATCTAACTCTCCCGTCAGAGCAATATTGCCGTCTAATGCCTGGTCAAACTCCCAATCCATCTGATAGTTGTCAGCTAAATCTTGCCATCCATCGCTTGCGCCGACATAGCCACACGACAGGCGTTTGAATGGAACCGTCGCCGCTAGAGCTAGCCAAAATCCTTCGTTTTCAGCAACCAGAATGTCGCGTCCGGCAACCTGCATGACATAGCCACTGTTGCCCCATCCACCTAAATTTAGATGGGGCGCACACAGCGCATACAGATGAAGTTGAGAAAGCACGGCTTCATCGCCGGTCAATCGAGTGCGTTGCAGTACGGTGGGCAAGTGGGGATCACTGATGATGTCTTTGTGAATCGCATATCGACCGTCTGGGTCATAATTTGTGATGCGATACCCCAGGGCGTGTTGCCATGCCCGCTCGGTATGGCTTTCTAAATGCCGCTTCTCTTCATGAAAAAAGCTCTTTCCATCGCTGACCAAATACTGCAAATCGCGCATTTGGGGCTGATCAATCGTGGGATAGTAGATTTCTGTGACAACACCATTCCACAAAGTAAACCAGGTACAGCTCGAGACTGAATACGCCGTGCTGATGCCGTCTTTGCTGCCGTGAGTCCAACGAGGCTCAATGCCTGGATGCCCAAACGCCTGACGCTGTCCTCGTAGTTTCGCCATCGTTCTTTGCCCGTGCGATCGCCCGTCTGCCAACAAAAATTGGACAGATATATCTTTGATCCTACTGTATCAAATAGCGCGCTTCCATCCATCCCTAGAGGTAGCCGCCTGCTTAGGTCGGCTATGATATTGGTTGAATGCCCTCCACAAAGCATCTTAGAGATGGTATCGTGCAATACATCTGTTGATATCAGCCTGGGTGATCCTACTCGGTAGGGCAATTTTCCGCTAGAGAGCCTACATCAAAGCCATTGAGCACGCGCTCTAAAGCGTGCCTTAGTGCACGCCGCAGATGGTTCACCATCACACTTGAGTTCATCAACCTGTTAATTCATGTCAGATCTTTATGTGAGTTGGTCAGAGTACCATCGAAAAATTGAGCAATTGGCAGCAATTGTTTATCAATCAGACTGGGAATTTAACCAGATTATCTGCCTTGCCAAGGGAGGGTTGCGGGTTGGCGACATTCTTGCCCGCATTTTTGATGTGCCTCTCGCCATCTTGTCCACCTCATCCTATGGGGGAGCAAATAATAAGGTTCGAGGGTCAATCACCTTTTCTCGTGATCTCTCGATGACGACCGCCAATCTAGGGAATCGAGTCTTGCTGGCAGACGACTTAGCCGATTCAGGTGTGACGCTTAAGAAAACCGTGCAGTGGCTTGATCACCATTACGGGTTTTATATCGATGAGCTGCGAACTGCTGTGTTGTGGTACAAAGATTGTTCGGTGATTAAGCCCGATTACTATGCAGATTATCTACCCGAAAATCCTTGGATTCATCAGCCGTTTGAAATGTATGAGCAAATGAATCCGGCTGATTTGCTGAAAACCCGGTATTCAACGCCGGTTCAATAATTCGCAGTACCAAAATCCGCAGTACCAGCCTTAAAAAAATCTCCCCCCATTTCCTTTTCGATCAGCATCGCGGGGGCAATTAACGCCTTGCCAACCTACGACGGCATGTTTATTCCTGGAAATTTCCTAAGGACTTGTGTCTTCTTAGATTAAAGTGTAATGAGCTCAACCCTCCAAATCCCATTCAAACTCTAGATCTCAATCGGAAAGAATTAAAAAACCTATATTTTTTACGAAATAGTTGCACTGTGAGGTGTAGTCACGATCTAAACGCAGTATGCTGCGCGACCTTGCGAATCAGGAGCACCACTGCAATGCGGATTTTATTAATCGAAGATGATGGAATTTTAGCGAACATCCTAATCGACAGTCTTACGGGGCAGCGCTACGTCGTGGATGCAGTAGGTGATGGTCAGTCGGGATGGGACTATGCCCAAGATGCAACATACGACTTGATTTTGATGGATGTGGGGCTACCTCACATAGACGGCATTACCATCTGTCAGAAATTACGCTCTGATGGATGTACGACGCCGATTCTATTAATGACGGCAAAAGATGCCAGCGATGAGCGGATTCGGGGACTCGATGCTGGAGCCGATGACTATGTGATTAAACCGTTTGATATCGAGGAACTGCAAGCCCGTGTGCGTGCTTTGCTGCGCCGGGGAGAGGTCGTGCAAGCTCCTGTGTTAGAAGTTGGGCTGCTTCGCCTCGACCCCAGTAGTTGTGAGGTCACCCATGCCGATCGCTTGCTGAAGCTGACCCCCAAAGAATATGGGCTGCTTGAACTGTTCTTACGCAACCCGTTGCGAGTCTTTAGTCGCGGGCAAATTGTTGAACATTTGTGGACGTTTGATGATCCGCCGCTCGAAGATAGCGTCAAAGCTCATGTGAAAGGGCTTCGCAACAAGCTTAAGAGAGCGGGCGCGGTGGATTGGATTGAGAATGTCTATGGGATTGGGTATCGTCTTAACCCCAAGATTCAAGAGTTGACATCGTCTGGTGCTACCGAGGGAGCAGGCCATGTTGACCAGCAGGCATTGGCTTGCCTGTGCGAAGCACGTATCGCCCCATCCGATTCTGAATCCTCATCTCGCTCAACCAATCAGCCGTTTAACCAAGCAATGGCAGGACTGTGGCAACGTTATACAGGCTTGATGATTGAACGAATGCAGGCATTGCACCTAGCCTCCAATGCTGCCCAATCGGACACACTGACTGACGAATTGCGAGACGCCGCAGAGCGGGCAGCCCACAAACTCGCAGGAGTATTGGGCATGTTTGCTCGTGACGATGGTACTCACCTCGCCCGCACTATTGAAACGCTACTAACCCATCCGGATGCTCTCAGCTCTGAGCGTCAGCATCAGCTTCCTCCGCTGGTTCGTGAATTGGATGTGCTGCTCAATCTAGATTCAGCAGACGCATCGTTCCCGGTTTCACCGACCCATTCATCAGGCACCTCCGAAGATGCTGGACATCCACTTGACCCATCTCTGCTGCCTTTGCCCTTAAAAATGGCACAGCCTCGGATCGAAATGGTTGACTCTTCGGATCATCTCTCTAGCCTGACTCGGATTCTTTTGATTGGTGTCTCAGCAGATGTAGTCAGTGCATTGCGGGCGTTAACGCCTGAAGAAACGATTCAGTGGATACACATGCCGACCCCTCAGCAGGCGCAAGACTGGCTGCAATCTCACTCGCCGAGTCTGGCGATTGTGAATACGGAGATGGCAGGTTCGTGGGAGCAATGCTTATCGCTGATTAGCAACTGTGCAGTACGTACGCCGCCAATCCCGACATTAGTGCTCGCGGGCGATCGCCTGACCAACCGACTCCAGATTGTGCGCTCTGGCGGGCAGGGGATATTAGTCAACCCGGCGTTGCCCAGCCAAATTTGGGAGATGGCTCAGCATCTGTTGCAGCAGGCGCAATCTCTCACAGCTAGCGTGCTGGTTGTGGATGATGACCCCCTGTTTCTTGCGGCTCTCCGTCCGCTGCTCGAACCGTGGGGCATTCGCATGACTGGATTAAGCGACCCGCAGCAGTTTTGGGATCGCCTCCAGACAACTGCCCCCGATTTGCTTGTGCTCGACGTTGAAATGCCTGACATTAGCGGGATTGAGCTTTGCCAAGCGGTGCGAACTGATCCAATCTGGCAAGATTTGCCGATCCTGTTTCTCACTGCGCATCGAGATAGTGACACCATCCAACGGGGGTTTGCCGTTGGAGCTGACGATTATGTCGTCAAACCTATTGTCGGCCCTGAACTCTTAACCCGAATAACCAATCGTCTAGAGCGGACTCGGCTTCTCAAACGGCTCTCGACCATCGATTCGGTGACCAAGCTTGCCAATCAGCCCCAATCCAGTCGCCAACTTCAGGAGAGGCTTCAAAGAATGGCAGCGACTCAGCAGCCAATGTGTTTGGCAGTGCTGGCGATCGCCCAATTACGCACTATTAATCTGCAATACGGGCACGAGGCAGGGCATCGAGTGCTGCAACGATGGGGACAATTGATTCAAGCTACATTTCGAGGCTCAGATGTGGTGGGCTATTGGGGCGATGGCGAGTTTGTCATCGGGATGCCAAGACTCAAACGCTCGGAAGCGGGCGATCGCCTGTCTGAACTGCTTACCACTCTCCGGCAGCAGATTTTTACAACCTCAGATGGCGATCGCTTTCAGGTCGAGGGCTCTTTGGCGATCGCCGAATACCCCACCGATGGCCTGACCCTCCAGGCACTCTATCAAGCCAATCATCAACCATCCAACATCCTAAAATAAAATCCAAATCCTCTCCCACTCCCCACTCCCTATCCCATGAACGGCAACCCTCAGGCATTAATCGACCAACTGCAAACTCGTCTCCGTGATGCAGAACTCGCCCGACAGACTGCGGAGGCTCAATACCGATCGCTCTATGAGCATGCCCCCCAAGGGATCTATCGCAGTTCGCCAGAGGGTCGATTTCTGAGCGTTAATCCAGCAATGGCAAGTATGCTGGGCTACGATTCACCAGACGACTTAATGTCTAGCATCGACAATATTCAACACCAGCTCTACGTTCATCCGGATGAGCGAGACGATATTCTCGATGCTATTCATCAAGCGGGTCCGACTGCCCGCTTTGAGACTGAGGTGTATCGCAAAGATGGCAGCACCCTGTGGGTGTCAATCAATTCGCGCATCGTGTATGACACTCAGGGCAATGTCATCTGCTTTGAAGGATTTGCTCAAGATATCACCCAGCGCAAGCAAGCTGAAGAAGCGCTACGGCTCAGCGAAGCCCAGTTTCGAAATATTTTCGAGAACTCTCTTGTCGGCATCGGGCGAGTCTCGACCCAAGAGGGGCTGTTCCTGGCTGCCAATCAGCGCTGCGCAGAAATCTTGGGATATTCATCACCCACTGATCTGGTGGATATCCATCGAGTCACTGATTTCCACGTGGATGCGGGCGATCGCCAGCGTATGCTCGACGAACTCTATCAGCATGGGCAGGTCCGCAACTATGCGCTTCAGCTTCGTCGTCGAGACGGTCAGCTTATTTGGGGATCGCTCTCGGTTCGGCTCAATTTACAAGAAGGCTGCACCGATTTTGTATTGGCAGATATCACCGAGCGTAGGCGCAGCGAAGCAGAGCGAGAACAGGCTGAGCATCAACTGCGTCAGCAGCAAGAGGTATTGCGCACTGTAATCGATACCGATCCCAGCATGATTTTTGTGAAAGATTGGGACGGTCGATATCTGCTTGCCAATAAAGCCACTGCTGAGTTTTATGGCACGACGGTCGAACACATTTTAGGGAAACGCGATGCAGATATTCATCCTCACCCCGAAATCGCAGAGCAGTTTGTTCAAGAGAACCGCTGGGTGATTGAAACCGGAGAAGAACTCTTTATTCCAGAAGAAAAGGTCGCGCTTGATGGCAGTTCTGACGAGTGGGTGCAATGGCAGAAACGCCCTATCAAGCTGTTTGGCAGCGAGTCTTACAGTGTTTTGGGCATCGGCGTCCGTGTGACTGAGCGCAAGCGCGCCGAACTCGCGCTCAGAGAAGGGCAAGAACGGTATGCTACTTTGGCGCGTGTGTCTCCCGTTGGCATTTTTCGCACGGATACGGAGGGCAATTGCCAATATTTTAATGAACGAGGCTGTGACATTATTGGGCTCAAGCTCGAAGAAACCCTTGGCAAAGCTTGGATTCGTGCGCTGCATCCCGACGATCGAGAACTCGTCCTAAGCGAATGGGCACGAACCCTCGAAACCGATGCCCCCTTTATCGCAGAATATCGGTTTGTGCGCCCGGACGGGAAGCATATCTGGGTGTTTGGGCAAGCCGTCTCCGAAAAAGACAGCCATGGCACGATTGTGGGCTATGTGGGCACCATCACCGATATTACCGATCGCAAGCACGCTGAAGAAGCACTCCAAGAAAGTGAAGCCGAATATCGAGTGCTGGTGGAAACCGCCAACTGCATTATTTTGCGATGGGATGCAGACGGCCATATTCGATTTATCAACGATTATGGCCAGCACTTTTTTGGCTATCGTCCAAGTGAGCTGGTAGGGCATCATGTGTTTGACACGCTCGTTCCAGACATTGAAACGTCGGGGCGCCATCTAAGAGAAGTCATCGAAGAGATTCGTCGGTATCCCGAACGCTACCCGTTTATCGAGCATGAGAACATCCGCCACGACCATACGCGCGTTTGGGTTGCCTGGTCAAACCAACCCCTTTATGACGGCTCTGGCAACTTGATTGAGATTCTGTCGGTAGGCACCGATGCCACAGAACGCAAAGCCGCCGAAGAAGCCCTGCGTCGCAGTGAACTCAAGTTCCGCAATATCTTTGAAAATTCTCAGGTGGGCATCTATCGGACGCGCATCGATGATGGGCTAATTTTAGACGCGAACCAGCGCTACATCGAGCTCACGGGCTATGAGTCTGGAGAGGACTTGATTGGCAAACGCTATACTCATGAGTTTTATGTGGATTTGGGCGATCGCCAACGGATGCTCGACGTGCTCAATGAGCGTGGCGTGGTCAACGAATTTGAAATGATGTTTTTACAACGCAATGGTGCAGTGAGATGGGGCATGTATTCACTGCGCCTTAACCGCGACGAAAACTGCATCGAAGGCGTTGTGGCAGATATCACCGATCGCAAACGAGCCGAAGAAGCGCTGAGGCTTTATAAACAGGCGCTCGACAGCTCTAGTGACGCAATTGGCATCGCGGATGCCCAGGGCAATCATTTTTATCAAAATCGAGCCTTTTCAGAACTCTACGAATGTGACAGCGTAGATGCCTTTAACGCGCGGGGCGGCATTCCCGACGTATATCTTGATCCAAGCGTGGCGGATGAGGTCTTACAAACCACCCTGGCAGGCGATAGCTGGCTCGGAGAAGTTGAGCATTGCACCCGCAGTGGTCGACAATTTCAAGTCTTGCTACGGGCAAATCCAATCTGTGATCCCAGTGGTCGAGTCATCGGCACCATCGGGGCACATACCGATATTACCGACCGCAAGCAGGCAGAAGAAGCATTGCGGCTGAGCGAACTCAAATTCCGCAATATTTTTGAAAATTCTCAAGTCGGCATTTGCCGCACTCGCCCGAGTGATGGTCTGATTCTCGAAGCTAATCACCGACTCGCGGAAATCATGGGGTATACATCACCGTCTGAACTGATTGGCAAACGACGGGTAGGTGAGTTCTATGTGAATCCGCTTGAACGCCAGCAGGTGGTTGATGAGGTGCGAGAGCATGGAGAAATGCGCGATCGCGAGATGCAGTTCTTTCGACGAGACGGGACATTGCTGTGGGGATTGTTGTCAGTGCGCCCCAACTTTGATGAAAACTGCTTTGACGGCGTGATTGCCGATATTAGCGATCGCAAACGACTTGAAGAAACCCTACGCCAATCTCAACAGTTTCTCGACAGCATCGTTGAAAACCTGCCACTTGCTCTATTTACCAAAGATATCGCCCACGACTTTCGCTACGTGCAACTCAACAAAAATAGCGAGCGAGTCTTGGGCGTGTCTCGTGAGGAGGCAATTGGCAACAATGACTATGATCTGGTTCCGAAAGAAATGGCAGACCACTATCGCCTTCAAGATATGACAGCCGTTGAACGCGGAACCCTCACCGAAATGTCGGAAGAAATCATTCCCGCCAACGCGACTGAGAAAATTTTTGTTCGTGGGTTTAAGCTGCCCCTGTATGACGGATACGGCAACCCATCTCATCTGGTGTGCATGGTCGAAGACATCACTGAGCGGAAGAAGCGAGAAGATGCGCTGCGCCTCATCGTTGAAGGAACCGCATCAAAGACGGGAGACGAATTTTTCCAAACCTGTGTGCGCTACTTGGCAGAGGTGCTTGAAGTTCGCTATGCGCTGATTATGGAATTCACAAACGAAACTAAGACGAAAGTACGCGTCCTGGCTGACTATAACCGCAGTACGAAAAACCGCGAAACAGTTGAATATGATCTCCACGGCACCCCGTGCGAATATGCTCCCTTGGGACGGGTCTACTACTATCCCCAAGATGTTAGACGCTTGTTTCCTAACTCCCAGGGACTGATCAAACGAGAAGCCGAAAGCTATCTGGGCATTCCTTTGGCAAATTCGGCAGGGATAGTTTTAGGTCATCTTGCTGTCCTCGATGTGAACCCAATGAAAGAAGACCCCGGACGCGAGTTGATTTTGAGAATTTTTGCCGCACGCGCCGGAGCAGAGCTAGAACGTGAACAGGCCGAAACGGCTCTCCAGCAAGAGATTCGGGAAAGAGAACAAACCATGCAAGCGCTGCGTAAAGCAGAAGAAAAATTTGCGAAGGCATTTCGCGCTAGCCCGAGCCCAATCGCCATTACCACGCTGCCCGATCGCCGATTTCTAGATGTGAATCGCAGCTTTCTGCGCATGAGCGGATTTTCTGAACGCGAAGTACTAGGACACACAGCCACCGAGCTAAACTTGGGCGTCGCTCAAGATGCCTATGATGAAGCAATACAGACTCTCCTCGAAACCGGATCGCTCTACAACCAAGAATTTAAGTTCCGAACCAAGACGGGAGAAGTCCGCACGATTTTGCTTTCAATTGAAATGATCGACCTGTCCGGCGTCACGTGTGCCCTCAACATTCTCAATGACATTACCGAACGCAAACGGCTTGAAAACGAATTCATTTCGCTCGTCAGTCACGAACTGCGAACGCCGATGACCTCGATGATTGGTGCGCTAGATTTACTCAACTCAGGTCAGCTCGGCACCCTAGCCCCTCAGGGACAACGGCTGCTGGATATGGCAATTTCAAATACTGAACGCTTGATGCGGTTAGTGAATGACATCTTAGATCTGGAACGGATGAAGGCGGGCAAGATCTCGATGCAAAAAGTCCACTGTAATCTGGCGAATTTACTACATCAGGCAGCCGAATCGATGCAAAGCATGGCAGACAGTTCGCACGTTTCTTTGATAGTCGAGGCAGCCTCCATCGAACTTTGGGTTGACCCCGATCGCATCTTGCAAATGCTTATCAATTTACTCAGCAACGCCATCAAGTTTTCAGAATCGGGCAACCGCGTATGGCTGACGAGCGAAGCAAAAAACGGATCACTCGATTTTCCGTCTCTGACGGACATGAATGCTAACTTTCAGGACTTAGTTTTGATCACGGTGCGAGACGAGGGACGCGGGATTCCATCGGATAAGTTGCAAAGCATCTTCGAACCCTTTCAACAGGTCGATGCATCAGACTCTCGTAAAAAAGGAGGAACGGGGTTGGGGCTCGCAATTTGCCGAAACATCATCGAGCAACATTATGGACGAATCTGGGTAGAAAGCACATTGGGGCAGGGCAGTGTATTTCACGTGCTGGTGCCGTGTGGGAATGACAGAAATCAGGGCGAATTAGACGAAGGAGCAACACTATGAGTAAGCGTATGAGTAAGCGTATTTTAGTCGTCGATGATGAGGAAGATGTGCGGGCGATCGCCCAATTAGGGTTAGAAATGGGAGCAAATTGGGCAGTCATATCCGCGAGTTCGGGGCAAGAAGCACTCGATATTGCGACGACCGAGCAGCCCGATGCGATCTTGCTCGATATGATGATGCCCGATATGGATGGTCGAGCGACTCTTTCGAAGCTGAAAGCCAATCCTCAAACCCACCATATTCCAGTCATTTTAGTAACAGCTAAAGTGCAACTATCCGACCAGTCGAGCTTCGCCGATTTGGATGTTGTTGCGGTATTTGCAAAACCGTTTCGCCCGCTTCAGCTTGCCGATCAGGTCAACGAGGCGCTGGGATGGACGTCGTGATGCTGCTACTTGAGATTTATGGGAACTCGTTAATACAGCACTTTAAATGAGTTGCGAGAGTTATGTGCCTGTAGTTGCGCAATGTGTATTTCTGCACAAGCCCTGCACTAGGGAAGCTTTTTGCAGAGAGTCCGCAATAAATTCATCAACTGCTGTGCATCTTCTGGATAGCTAACATACTCATTGCCATTCACTTTAACGTTTTCCCCTTCCAACTCTGCACCAAATTTGTCTGCAATAACCACAATAGGAATCTGAATTGAAAACCCGGCATGTTGACGAATGCGCCGCCCCATATCCACCGATTCAATGTTTGTGAATTTAAACTGATTAATTAAAATCAAGCTGGGGCTTTCTCGGCCATCTCGTGTTCGATCAATGGCATCTTCCTCATCCCACGCCATGATGACTCGATATCCCTGCTTGAGAAGGTTTTCTCTTAAAAGAGGGCGTGTCTCATCATCTTGCTCAATCAATAAAATTGATGGTATTACCTCGTGTTGCTCGTTCATATCCCCGTTTGAATTCGACAAAATATCTACTTCTTCCTTCCGAGTAGGCGATTATATTCATTTTGAATGGCTTCAAAACACTCGCACGATGCCGCCTCCAAACCTCCTCGATCAAGAATCTGAACCCGTCCCCGAGTATATTGAATCAATCCACTTTCTTGGAGCTTCTGAGCCGCCTGAGTCACGCCAGCACGCCGTACGCCCAACATCTCAGCAATAAATCCTTGCGTCAGCATCAACTCATCAGACTCAACCCGGATTTGTGCTTCTAGCAACCATCGTGCCAAGCGCTGTTCTAGAACATGAAGACGATTGCATGCCGTTGTTTGAGAAAGTTGAGCAATCAGCGCTTGCGTGTATTCCAGCAAGATGTCACGCAATTCTTTGTTTTGGTCAAACTCCTCTCGCAAGGGTAGTGCCTTAACTTTTATCGCGCTCCCCGGAATTTGCACTACATATTCGGTTTGAGTGGTTTCCTTTGTGCCCATGAAGGCGTTCACTCCCAACATATCCCGATTCCCCACCACGCCTGTTTCGACAGTTGACCCATCTTGCATAGTGATGGTAATTGACAGCAAGCAATCTAGAGGGAAGTAAACATCTTTGATTGAGTCACCGGGTGAATGAAGAAGCTCACCTTGGGGTAGCGATACTTGGATCATGTGGGGAGAAAGCTTTTCAAGAAGCACATCCGACATTGCATCAAGCAGCCGATTTTTGGATGTCATGTATTAAAAAAATCCTAGATATAAATTATCCTCCCCCTGAATAAAAGGGTATCGAACTATATATTCCCGTCTCTACTCTCATAGGTTAGAGATTCGGCAGCCTATAGAAAAATGCAAAACTGCCTTGGCGTAGATCTGCCGGTGCAATTCTTTTGATGCGATTAGGCAATGCCGATGCTCCGCAAACGCCCCTTGATGGAGGACGCAGGACGTCATTCTGACTCTACCGACTCCACTGAAATTGACCCGACTGACTCCCCAGGAACTGAGTGAATCAGATTATCTCGCCCCGTTAGATAGGCAACTGTAGATAGTAGCGTATCAAAATTGCAGGGTTTTGCTAGATGTTCACAGAAACCAACCGAAATAGAATGAGCCCGATCAATTTCGCTAGCATACACGGTTAGAGCGATCGCCGGAAGTTTAATCTGGTGGGTGGTTTCAAGGGCTTTGACCTTCTCCATCAGTGAATAGCCATCCTCATCAGGCAGCCGAATTTCAGAAATTAATACATTTGGCTGGTGCTGTTTGATTAGCTCCAATGCCTCATTCCCCGATTTCGCAGTAATCGTTTTGATGCCGTACGTTCCAAATAGCCCGATCAGCAGTTCTCTAGAATCATCGTCGCCATCCACGACCAGCACGTTCAAGTTATTAAACAACGAAAGATTAGGGTTAATCATAGGGAATCAACAGAATATAGGGAAAGTTGCTAGATTTCTCATATTCGTTCGGGAACTCTTACATCATCTTCTTACATCATCTTTTAAATTAATGAAACTGACCCTAACGATCAGTACGTAATCGTACTTAATAATAAGCGAATCCAAGATAAAACAACGCATTCCCGCGACGAGGCTTCATTTATAGACCTGGGGTACTTGACAAATTGCCATATTTAATAGTTGCAGACGTATCGGCTTTTCATTTATCGATTTCGCAATACCCCTCTACTGATGTCTGGCGATTAGATTTTGCTTTGCAAAACGAGAATTGAAAGTCTCCGATGCGAGCATGATTCATACTGGATTTCGGCTACTGAAGCGGTTAAACTTCTCTCGTCGATGAAAGCTGAACTCTATGGAGACACATGTTTTACCGGGTCTGAGTTTTCCGGTTGGTGCCACAGTAACTGAAGATGGGGTAAATTTCTGTGTTGCAGCTAGAGATGCAACTGCGATCGATCTCCTTTTATTCGATACCTATGATGCTACTACACCCTCTCGGGTCATTCTGCTTGATGCCCACCATCATCAAACCGCCTGCTATTGGCATGTCTTTGTTCCAGGGCTTCAGGCAGGGCAAGTGTATGCCTATCGAGCGCATGGCGACTATGATCCGGCGCGGGGATTACGCTGTGATTCGTCTAAGGTGTTGCTCGACCCTTACGCTTGCTCAATCGTCAACTGGCAAAACTATGACCGTCAGGCAGCCTCTCGCTACGGAGAAGATAACAGCGCAACGTCACTTCGCAGCGTAGTTGTGGCATCCAGCTTTCATGCCGATGGAAGAAGGGCTGAACACTATGACTGGGAAAGCGATCGCCCGCTGAAAACTCCCCTTTCAAAGAGTGTGATCTACGAGATGCATGTGGGTGGATTTACCCGCAATCCAAATTCTGGCGTTGCTCCTGACAAACGCGGCACCTATGCAGGAGTGATTGAGAAAATTCCCTACTTAAAAAGCCTAGGTATTACTGCTGTTGAACTACTGCCAATTCATGCATTTGACGAAAACGATGTTCGCCCTGGGCTGAAAAACTACTGGGGTTACAGCACCATCAGCTTCTTTGCACCCCATGCCGGATTCAGTTCTCGCCAAGATCCTCTGGCCGTTGTAGATGAGTTTCGCGACATGGTGAAAGCATTGCATAAAGCCGGGATCGAAGTCATTTTAGATGTAGTATTCAATCATACTGCTGAAGGAGATGAAACAGGGCCAACCCTTTGCTATCGAGGATTGTGGAACGATGGTTACTATATTCTCGAACCCGATATGACCTATTACAGCAACTACAGTGGCTGCGGCAACACGATTGAGGCAAATAGTCCTATTGCATCACGGCTGATCATAGACAGCTTGCGCTATTGGGTGTCGGAAATGCACGTGGATGGGTTCCGCTTTGATTTGGCGTCTGCTCTAGCACGCGACTATCATGGTCACGTCTTAGAGACGCCCCCGCTGCTGTGGGCGATTGAAACCGATCCGATGCTGGCTAATGTCAAGCTGATTGCAGAAGCGTGGGATGCAGCAGGACTCTATCAAATAGGAGAATTTATTGGCGATCGCTTTGCCGAATGGAATGGCCCGTTTCGTGATGACGTGCGGCAGTTTGTCAAGGGCGATCGCAATACGGTTGGTAGACTAGCCGCCCGAATCTTAGGCAGCCCTGATATTTATCGACATCCTGACCGTGATCCGTGTCGCAGTATTAATTTTATAACCTGCCACGATGGTTTTACGCTGAACGATCTCGTGTCATACAACTACAAACACAATGAAGTGAACAATGAAGATAATCGAGATGGAGCAAACGACAACTACAGTTGGAACTGTGGTGAAGAAGGAGAAACACAGAACTCCAATATTCAATTACTCCGTCTAAAGCAAATCAAAAACTTCTTTACGATTTTGTTTGTTTCCCAAGGAACTCCTATGATTTTGATGGGAGACGAAGTTCGACGTACTCAATTCGGCAACAATAACGTCTACTGTCAGGACAACGAATCGAGCTGGCTAGATTGGGCAAAGGTCGACCAACATGGAGAAGTACTGCGATTTGTCCAAGGTTTGATTCATGCTTCTCAAAACCTTAGACTCTTTGAGCGAGAAACCTATTTGAACGTTCTCGCTGACCATGAAAACGTCAATCTTATCTGGCATGGTACTCGCCTCAATCAACCGGATTGGAGCGAAGATTCTCATTCTCTAGCGTTTACGCTGTATGAATTAGAAGCTGATGAACGGCTGCACGTAATTCTCAATGCCTATTGGGAACCCTTGACGTTTGAACTACCCAATCTACATGATGGGCGATCGTGGCGACGCATGGTTGACACAGCGCTACCCAGTCCAGAGGATTACTGCAACGCGATGGTTGCCCCCGTGATTGATGGACATCTATACCGGGCAGAGGCTCGCTCTAGCGTCATACTATTACGTCACTAGTTGTATCGACTTGGCGTAGACAGTCAACGTATACTAGTCAATATGTCTACTTGCCACACGTTCAACGTCCTAACGCGATCGCGCACGGCTATATCAACGCTGCCGGTTAAAGCAGCCAGATCCTGAGTAGACGTTTACTTGAAATCATGAGGGTAGATTTGGATAGTTATGACATCTCAGTCGTCTCACATTGTAGGCACATATTCCAACCCAAACGATGCCAATTATGCTGTAAGAGCCTTGGTCGTTATGGCAGGGTTGAGACACGATCAGGTTTCAATAGGCCCGCCTGACGACGAGACAAACCAGTACCATGTCAAAGTCGTCGGATCGCCGTCAACTATTGACCAAGCCAAAGCATTTCTAGGTGAACCCCATAACCCCCAAGAAAGCTCGAATGACGGTAACAGTCCGTATGGGTTGAAACATGCTCGCGATCTCATGGCGTTTGATGATCTGGGCTGATCGTATTGTTGGTATAGGCATTCTCTGTAGAGCGTAATCAGGCGAGGGGCTTAAGCTCCTAGATGCACATTCCATACATGATTTGGAATTTCTATAGTTAGCCAATCACAGAATGATCTCGCAACTTCTTGAGAATGGTCATCACCTGCTCATAGCGTTTTATTTTATCTTGGGTATAAAAGCGGTAAGCCGCTTGCTGAAAACTGGCGATCGCTCCCTCAGGCTGCCCCATCTGATAACGAAGCATACCTAAGTTAAAGTAGGTTTCAGCATGGGTTGGATCAATAGCTAAGACTAGATTAAAGTCACGCAGCGCAGCGGCCTCGTCTCCACTCCGATGAAAGGCACATCCTCGATTGAAGTATGCTCTAGTATCTGAATCTTGGTAGGCGATCGCCTGCGAGAAATCTGCAATGGCGTCATCATGTTTTTCGAGGAGTAAATAGGCTACACCCCGGTCATCGTAAACTTCGGCCACACGCGCAGGCGGTAACTGTGGGCTGAGTTGAATTGATTGATTGTAGCTAGCGATCGCCTCTTCGTAATGTTTTAGCCCAAACTGCGCCAAACCTCGGTTATAAAACGCGCGATAATCCCCTGGCACCATGGCAAGCAATTGATTGTAATCTGCGATCGCGGCAGCATAGTCCTCAATGCGATAGTAGGCTAAGCCTCGATTGAGATAAGATTCGTGATTCGCAGGGTTGAGTTGAATTCCTTGCGTACAATCGGCGATCGCCTGCTGATAGTGAGCAAGTTCTAGATGGATCAAACACCGATTACTGTAAGCCGCCGCCAGCTTTGAATTTCGTTGTGTTTTATTGGTTGCGATAACTTGAGTAAATACATTCATTGCCTGTTGATACTCGTGGCGTTGATAAGCACGAACGCCTTGCTGAAATATCTCTGAGAAGGGCGTTGTCTCTGCCCATGCTGGAGACATTAAGGATATTAAGGATATTAAGGTGAGCGCGATCGTCATCCCTAGTGTCACGATTAGTCTGCGTAAATAGTTCATAGAAGCAGTTAAGCTACCACCCCGTCTCTGCTTGGTCTAAGACGTAGGCAGCGACGTTTTCGATTTGAGAGTCACTGAGACGCCCTCTAAATGCTGGCATCGCCATCTTGCCGTTTGTCACCTGATACTTGATAGCGTCTAACGATGCCATATCATATTTCTCTAGATCACTTTTCTTGAGCGTCTTCGCACCATTGATGACATTACCACCACCCATGTGACACGCAGCGCAGTTATTGGCAAACACTTTAGCCCCATCGTTCACATCTGCGGCGGTTGCAGACGGAATACAGACCAATAGGGCAATGGCGATCGCCACGATGACTGATATTAAATGTTTCAACGCACACTCCTTAGAAAATTAATAGGCATCCCCTATTATTAAGAAGCGTTTAGAGATCGTCAAAAGACGGCATGTCAAACATGACGAGGTCTGAAATTCCTCAACCTAGTCGGCAGCCACTAATTTCCCAACTCCGGAGATAATTAGAGTAAAGCAGACACCGATCGGTACTCAAATGGCTTATTACATCTCCCCGTGCTTCCTCGATAAACTCGCTGTTCATATCACCAAAAATTTTCTAGAGCTGCCGGGGGTACGGGTTCCCTTAATTCTGGGTATCCATGGGCGTAAAGGTGAAGGAAAGACCTTTCAGTGCGAACTGGTGTTTGAGCGCATGGGCATTGAAACCGTTCACATCTCTGGAGGAGAGCTGGAAAGCCCCGATGCAGGCGATCCGGCACGACTGCTGCGCTTGCGATATCGAGAAGCCGCTGAGCTTGTTCGCGTGCGGGGGCGCATGGTGGCGTTGATGATCAACGACCTCGATGTGGGGGCAGGTCGATTTGATGAGGGCACTCAATACACGGTTAATACTCAACTGGTGAACGGCACCTTGATGAATATTGCCGACAACCCCACTAATGTTCAGTTGCCGGGGAGCTATGACGATAACCCGATTCGTCGAGTCCCGATTATCGTCACCGGAAATGATTTTACGACGCTTTACGCGCCGCTTGTTCGTGATGGACGCATGGAGAAGTTCTACTGGGAACCCGATCGGAGCGATCGCATCGGCATTGTAGGCGGCATTTTCGAACCTGACGGGCTCCCACGCCACGAGATTGAGAATTTAGTCGATTCGTTTCCGAATCAATCTGTCGACTTTTTTAGCGCGCTTCGGGCCCAAGTCTACGATGAACAGGTGCGAAATTTTATCCATCAAATTGGGGTCGAGCGCATTTCAATGCGAGTTGTCAACAGCGAAGATGGACCTCCCAATTTTCCCAAGCCAGATTTCAGCATCGACCATTTACACAAACTAGCCACCGGAATGGTGGCTGAGCAGCGACGTATTCAAGACATGCGACTGGGGCGAGAATATAATCAAGCCTTAAACTGGCGCGTGAATCAGCACCAAAATGGTGAAGACATACCCAAACCAGAATCGATTGCCCAACCCTCAACGTATTTCAGCCATCCTAGTTCCAAGCCATCTGGCGGTAATGGATCACGAGGCGACCAGTCGTCATCTCAGCCGACGCATGCGAGTGCATCGTCTGGCAGCCAAACCCTCAGCCCAGATACTATTCAGCAGATTCACAATCTCCTTGCTCAAGGCTATCGGGTTGGAATGGAACATGTGGACGAACGACGATTTCGCATGAATTCTTGGAAGAGTTGCGCTTCGGTGAGCAGTACCCATGAGTCGGATGTTGTAAGCCAACTAGAAGACTGCTTAAATCAGCATCAGGGCGAATATGTTCGTCTCATTGGCATTGACCCCCGCATGAAAAAGCGAGTCTTGGAAACCATTATTCAGCGACCCGCTTAGCCTGCATTATTTTGTTGAGTAGAAACGGTTAAGACAGTCAAGATTATTTGTGACAGCGAGGGCAATGTGAACTAATGCCTTCGAACTCACACAGTCTGCGATCCCTGCGTTAATATCGCAACCGTGAGGTCATTTAACCTCCTGAAAATCGAACTCAATCCTCCTTGAGGGATCAATGCAAATGCTCTGTGATACTTGTCAACGAAAACAAGCATGTCTACCGCTCCAGTTTGCACAGACCGATCAAGACGTGCATGCGATGCTTTCGGGGCTCACCCAATGCGAGTTGCGAGTCGAATCTCCCCAGGCTAAATCATCTGTCTTGAATCGCTTCATGAATCGCTTAATGGTGGCCTATCGTCAGGCGATCGCCCGATTCAACACCGTGACCTAAAAATCAAAATAGATATACGGCAGGCTTTCAGCCGGAGCTAGGAGCCAAGCTAGGTAGATCAAGATGGGGACGAGAAGAATCTTAACGGGCCAGTTAAGCTGCACTTTGAGTCCCCGTCTAAATGCATAGATTCCAGCCATTAGGGCCACAATTCCCCCCAGTGCCAGGGTAATTTGCGGACGATTCATCCCAAGCTCTTCTATATAGACTTTCTGAGCAAACTGGACATCGGCACCATATCCCCAAAGCCGCTGGAGGACTAGTCCAAAATCTTGAGGATTAGGTAATCGAAAGAAAAGCCACGCAAAGAATACCGAGAACTGCGTGATGGCCCATGCGCTGACAGTACCGGGCATGCTTTTCCACCAGTGTTCGAGCCAGGGTTGCCGCCTTGAGACCTCGCTCGTGATGCGGTGGGTTGCCAACGCGATCCCGTGAAGGGCTCCCCAGATTACAAACCCCCATCCAGGATTGTGCCAAATTCCTGCAATCAGCATGACAATAACAAGGTTAATGCAGGTGCGGACTAATCCTTTGCGTGATCCCCCTAATGGAAAATACAGATAATTTCGGAGCCAATCGCCTAGCGTCATGTGCCAGCGTCGCCAAAAGTCAGCAATGCTGGTGGAAAAGTAGGGGAAGTTAAAATTCTGCGGCAAACTGAGTCCGAGCAGCAGAGCAGTTCCCAAGGCGACATCCACATACCCGCTAAAGTCTAGATAAAGCTGGAGCCCATAGGCAAAGGTCGCCAGCCACAAGTCGCCACTACCCGCTCGATCTAGATTACTAAAACTCAGGTTCACCAAAATGGCAATGTGGTCAGCCAATAGCAGTTTTTTGACTGCACCCCAGGCAATCAGCCATAGCCCATCTGAGACTTGAATCACAGAGGGAACTCGCAATGCTTGGAACTGCGCGTCAATGGGGTGAAATCGGGTGATTGGCCCCGACAGCAGCTTGGCGAAAAACAGCTTATATGCCGAAAATTCAAGCATATTAGAGGTGGCAGGGGCGCCTCGGTAGACATCGACCAGGTAAGCAATACACTCGAAGACAAAATAGCTTAGCCCCAAGGGGGCAATGATTCGTGTGTCTAGCCAGCCTAGCGAAGCCGTTGACGTTGCTGCGCCGATCGCGCTCCCTTCTGATGGAGACAGAAACGGCAAAATATACTTAAACCCTAATAGCAGCAGGACATTCAAGCTAATCCCTAGCCACAAAAGTCTGAGCCGACGGCGATTCCAGTCTGGTTGGGCAAACTGCCATTCTTCATTTGAAACATTCCAATTCATGGGAGTGGCGATCGCCCGTCCCATAAAGAAGGTGGCAAGCATCAACAGCACCAGCAACGGAACATACTGGAGTTGAAGTGAACTATAGAAAATTAAGCTGGCGACTAGAATAATCCACAGCCGGAGCGATCGCGCATCCACCAGCCAGTAGATGCCTAAGATGCTCAGCAAGAAAACGCCGTACGTAATCGACAGAAGAGTCATTATGCGTTGAACGATATGCATTAAAAGATGCAAGTCAATTAAAGCGCAGAATGATGAAACTGTGGATCATCTCGGTCAAATTGTCATCGGCGTAGCATTATGAAGATAGGGGTTGAAATTGGATAATCTACGATGACGCCTGTAAATTCATCACACACATCTGTCGAGCGCTCTGTTCACTATTACACCTGGGAATGGCAAGGTCAGCGGGTCAGGGCAACCTATGAAATCTGGGGTGACGGTAGCCCCGTCTTGCTATTGCCTGCGTTTAGCACCGTCTCGACCCGCGAGGAACTATACGGCATTGCAGAGCACTTGGCTCCCCACGTCAAGACAATCATCCTCGATTGGATTGGGTTCGGCCAGTCTGACCGTCTACCCCTCAATTATCAAGCCAATCTCTATCGGCAGTTTCTCCACGATTTTGTTCATGATCAGGGTGCGACTCCTATTCCTGTCATCGCCGCAGGGCATGCCGCAGGCTACGTCATGGCGCTAGCTCAACATCAGCCGCAGATTTGGTCAAAGATAATGCTCCTAGCTCCCACCTGGCAAGGTCCTCTGACGACCATGGGAGCCCCAAATGCGATCGCCACCGCAGTCCGAAACGCCGTGCGATCGCCTCTGTTGGGTCAACTTTTGTATAAACTCAATACCACCCCTGCCTTTTTGCGACTGATGTATCGTCGGCACGTCTACGTCGATGAATCAAACCTGACTCCCGAATTTATTGCCCATAAATATCAGCTAACGCAACAGCCCGGTGCTCGCTTTGCTCCCGCAGCCTTTGTGACCGGAGCCCTCGATCCAGCGGATAATCGAGATGATTTTCTCAAAGGATTCAAAACCTTCCCAGGCGATATCCTTGTGGTCATTGCGGATGCCGCTCCACCCAGCTCAAAAGCAGAAATGGAGGCGATCGCCCAATGCCCTCATGTTGACATCAAGCATCTACCCGGCTCTCTAGGGATCTACGAAGAATTTGCTGACGATATTGCCAACTGGGCACGCCCATTTCTGATAGACAGCATGTAAAGTAGTTTGTCATATTTGTCAGGAGCCCCTGATAAAAAGTTGACAAAATCACCAAAAACAGTAACAATGAATACAGAAAGCAAATCGTTCATCTCTCTTTCTGAGGCAAATTAGCTAGAAAACTCGATGGAGAGACGGAAGTAGGGAGAGATCCCGAAGGAACGCGCCTCATTAAATCCACACATTAGGAGGCGAATCCTTATGAAACTCACATATCGCGGCATTTCTTACGACTACGAAGCACCTGAAGTTAAGTACGGCGATGTTTATGACGATGTTTTGGCATCGGGTAAGTATCGTGGTTTAGATGTTCGGTTCTGGAATCGTAAAAAAGTTCCCGTTTATCAGACAACGCTTGACTTGATTTATCGGGGTGCTGCGTACCAAATTGGCGAAAGCAACGTTGCTGACGCAGCAGCGGACACCAAAGAAGACACTAAAGAAGCAGCAGCGCCTGCGTCTGTTGGTGTAGCCGTCAGCGAAGTCACGCAAAAAGTCGCAGACACTGCCTCAACAGTGCAAGATCAAGCTCGCTCATTGATGATGGATCACCATCGTGCCATCAAGCGTCGCCAGCAAGATATGTTAGGACGCTTAGCTCAAGAAGTCGGGCTTGACAGCGGTGCTGCCGATCGTTGGAATCTGATTCAAGGTAAGATTCATCCCACGTTTCGGACCAATTATGATCGCAGCAAAGCAGCCATGAGCTAACTCTTGGCAACGCACGCAGCGCACGTCATCGGTTGTTCTCTCAGGCAGATTGACTGATTGACTTAGTCAGACAAGCACCTCTCAGGAGGTGCTTTTTTTTGGGTCTCCAATCCACAATCCAATGGGTTAGCGGACATCATAGCCAAATAGATTCGGATCAATTTTCTCTCCCAATTGCAAATCAGCGAGACCATAGTCCGCCCATCGACGATCGACCGCTGCGGCGACATCGGGGTCAGATTCTAGCGGCTCACCCCACGGATGGTCGGTTTCAGGCGGAATTTTGGTCGTTGCATCGATGCCCATTCGTCCTCCCAGGCCAATCTTCTCGCTAGCAAAGTCGAGGCTATCAAACGGCGTTTCAGGCAAGATAAAGACATCCCGAGACGGATCAACCTTCGACGTAATCGCCCACACCACTTGCCTTGGATCTCGAATATTGATGCTTTTATCGACCACGATCACAAACTTGGTATAGGTGAACTGGGGTAACGCGCTCCAGAAAGCCAGCGCAGCCCGTTTTGCTTGCCCCGGATAGGCTTTGTCAATTGAAATAATTGCGGCTTTGTAGCTCAGCGCCTCCATCGGCAAGAAGAAATCTGTAATTTCAGACACCTGTTGCCGGAGAATGGGAGTGTAGATGCGATTCAGGGCGATCGCCATCATGGCTTCTTCTTTAGGCGGGCGACCGCTAAACGTCGTGAGATAGATTGGATTATTGCGATGGGTCATGCAGTGAAAGCGGACGAGCGGCGACTCTTCGACTCCACCGTAATATCCCATGTGATCACCGAACGGCCCGTCCGGCAGCATTTCACCGGGCGTAATCGTTCCCTCTAAGACAAACTCAGAATCTGCAGGCACTTCCAAGTCAACTGTTTTGCATTTGGCTAAATGAACGCCTGAACCACCATAAAGCCCTGCAAATAGCCACTCTGATAGATCGACTGGAATTGGCGTCGCCGCCGCCATAATGATCAGCGGATCAACCCCAAGGGCGATCGCCACTTCTAGTTTTTTGCCCCGCTCGGCTGCTTTGCGCAAATGGCGCGCGCCCCCGCGCACAGAAAGCCAGTGAACCGTCATCGTCGTTGCAGACTGAAGCTGGAGCCGATACACGCCGACATTGGGAGTTCCAGTTTCACAATCTTTCGTGATCACCAGACCGAGGGTAATGATCTTCCCCGCGTCTCCCGGATACGGGCGAATCATGGGAATTTTGGTTAAGTCTACATTGTCTTTAACCACAACTTGATGGCACGCAGGGAGCAGATCCCGCGCAGGCTTGGCTCGCACCACGTCAAATAAAATTTTTCCAAACTCGATCGCCTGTGAAATTTTCTTGGGAGGCTTGGGCTGTTGCAGCATTCCCAATTTCTTTCCCAAGTCTTCAAGTTCGTCGGGGCGTTCCATATTCATAGCCCAGCAAATTCGCTCGACCGTACCCATGACATTAATAGCAACTGGATACGGCGACCCTTTCACATTCTCAAAGACCAGAGCCGGCCCGCCTACCTGCAACATACGGTTGCTAATTTCGGCAATTTCTAAATCGGGATCAACGGGTGCAGTAATGCGTCGTAGCTGTCCGCGCTGTTCAATGAGTTTTAAGAATGTCCGCAAATCTCGTGCCATCATGAAGTCGTGTTAAGCGTACTCTCTCATTATGAGACGAGATGCTGATAAGAAGCGACCTCAAGATTAGCCATTGCCTGCGTCTATATAAACCGTTTTTCTTAAAAATACCTCTGGGTTGGCTTTTCAAATGAGATGAGATGTATTCAGATTTAAAGAAGATTCCTCGTGCCGAATTGCAGCTTACGTCTTCACTCTATACCTCAGACTCGACTATGCCACTATCGATTGCGTTCATTACCTTCGCATCTAGACCCGATGATTTGAAAGCACTTGTCCGTAGACATCAGATGACGCTGTCTCGATATCATCTCGTTGTGGCTCAACCGAATGAGCGATCGCCTTTGAATCTAGCAGATCTTGATTTAGAATGCGTCGCCTCTGATTTGGATGGAGACTCAGAAATTCGAGAGCGCGTTGTCAATGGAGACATGGTCGCGGTGATTCTGCTCGTCGACTTATCGGAACCTCACGCCAATGAGTCTGAAATTCGAGCACTCATTGAAACCTGCGACATTCACAATGTCCCATTAGCAACCAACATGGCGACCGCAGATATCGTGATTCGCTCTCTGAGCAAGCAGCGGATCGCGCATCTGATTTTCAATCCCGTTGCAGGGCAGGGCAATCCAGATCAAGATCTCAAGCTCATTCGTAGCGTATTAGAGCCCCAGGTGCAGCTCAATATGATTTTCACGCAGCCTGATGTGCCCGTCCCTGATCAGGTGAGCGACGCGATCGCCAATATTCGCGCCAAAGAACACGATCCTAATGAACACGAAGCCAGCGCCGATTTGATCATTGCCTCCGGAGGAGACGGCACGGTGTCAGCGGTGGCAGGCGAGTTAATTGGCACCGGGATTCCGCTGGGCGTGATTCCAAGAGGCACTGCCAATGCCTTCGCGTCAGCAGTGGGCATTCCTACCAATCTCCGCAACGCATGCGAAACTATCTTGGCAGGAAACACCTACGTGATGGACGCCGCTCGATGTAACGACACCCCTATGATTTTGTTAGCAGGTGTTGGCTTTGAGGCGGAGATGGTGGCAAACGCCGACACGGATATGAAACAGTTTTGGGGCCCGTTGGCCTATGTCTTGGCAGGGGTGCGGCAATTAAATCAGCAAGAACTCTTTAGTGCCCAAATCGAAATCGAAGGGGAGGTGAGCGACATTGAAACGGTTGCCATTACCGTTGCCAATGCTGCTCCACGAACGTCAGTATTAGCGCAAGGGTTTGGAGAAGTGATTCCCAACGACGGACTGCTGGATATCACCATTGGCACGATGCAAACTGGGTTTCAAGCCATAAATGCCCTCGCGTCGCTATTCAAATCAACGCTGGTAGACACCCCCAGCGAACAAGACGATATCGTATGTTTGCGATCGCAACGTATCAAAATCATCACCGACCCACCCCGCAAAATTGTGGTTGATGGTGAAATGGTTGGCACGACGCCGGCTGAATTTGAATGCATTCCGGGGGGGTTGACCGTTTTCACACCGCTGACTTCGATTTAAGCCCGATTTAAGCCCGATCGCGCGTTATCAAAACAAACCCTTCGGCGCGTCCAAGACTATTAGACTGCTTGAGCTTCAACTGTGTAAGAGTATCTTCGTCAAGCAGCAGATACGGTGTATCATCATTGCGCCAGTGCCGACGAAGCCGTTGCGTCTTCCCTTCGACCGAAATCACCCGGCGATCGCTATAAAATTCCAGCGACGGGCGACCGTGCGGATGAGAGGTATAAACGACCTCCTCTGGGGGAGTATTTTGCTGAATGAGGTGTGCAACGGGCTTCACCGGATAATCTTCTGCCAGTTCCCAGACCCACTGATCAGACGCCATCAGCACTACCAGGGTTAGATAAAATCCCCAAATCAGCACTGGGATAAATTCTCGATGGCGCTGGGCTAGCTGCACGAGCGCAACCGTCATCGTCAAACCCAATGCAGCGAGGGCGATCGCCAGATTTGGTTCCGATTCGATCTGGGTGAAATAGACACTTCCTCCCCAACCCGCGATCGCCAGTACGCCTAAAAATCCAAGGAGGGTGCCCAGATATCGCCAGCTCGGAGAGAGTTTGCGAGACGCCCCCGGCAACGTTTGCCAGAGCCGATTGAGTTCGACTCCGACGACCAATGCCAATGCTGGATAAACGGGAATTACGTACCACGGCAGCTTAGTGCCGATGAGTGAAATCACGCTGAAGTAGCCAATACTCCAGGCCAATACCAGCTTTGACCAACTTCGCGAGCGATCGCCCCATGCCAGGCGAAACCCCATCGGCGCAAATAGCAGCCAGGGAAACCCATATTTCAAAATCTCTAGCACATAAACCCAGGGCGGACCTGCATTATTTTCTACTGACTCCCATAGCCGATCAAAGGATTGATCCATCACATGAGTCGCCAAAAACTGACTCCCATACTGCGTCCATTGAGCCGCATACCAGGCAATCACGGGCGCACTACCGATGAAAACACCGAGCCATAGATAGGCCGATGTCAGCATCCGGGGTGCATCCCAGAGGATAAACAATAGGGCGATCGCCCCCAATAGCAATCCCAATGCCCCTTTCGTCAGGCAGATCAGTCCAAACCCAATGCCTACCCCTAATGCCCAACGGGGGCTGCGGCGCGATCGCAGCAGACTCCAAATCATCAGCAAAAAGAAGCACAGCACAGCCCCATCCAGCATTGCCAGCCGCCCATGCCGCGCAACAGGCAGCATCACGAGATAGACGGCCCCCGCAAATATCGCCGTCGTACGCTGGACAAAAATCTCACGACCAATGCCGTAGAGCAATGGCACAGAAGCCGCTGTGAGTAACGCCCCCGGCAGTCGAGCCGTCCATTCATTCACGCCTCCAATCGAAAAAGCGATCGCCATGAGCCAATGCACGAGCGGCGGTTTATTGAGATACGGCTCACCATGCAGCGATGGATAGAGCCACCCGTCCCACGAAGGCGATCGCCCTATCTCGCGGGCAACCTGAGCCACCGTTCCCTCATCCCAGTCGCGCAATGGCACTCCGCCGAGATTGATGGTAAATAGCACCACCGCTGCGAGCATCAGTCCGCCCCCGATCAGCCATTCGGACTGGCGATCAGCCCATACGAGCCAGCGCTTGATGTGAAGTAAGCTTGGAGAATCGCGATGCATAACAGAGTTTGATGCAAGAGAGGACAGGATTGAGATTCTCTGGCATCATATCAACCCGACACAGGCGCTATTCCCCCTATTTGAAATTGGATGATGTTTAACTAGTCCTATGGTAGAGACTGAGATGGACCAGTCACGATTAAGATACTAGTTAAACGAATTTCTGCATCTCTTTTATTTGTAGCGATCCTAAATCGCTTGTAAATTGTGTGTGAGTGGTGGGGCAGGCGCCGCCCGCCCCACCACTCACACCCCATCTGGGATTGCTATAGTACTATTCGTTATACATGCAACGCTGAATCAAATGAGGCATCATCATGAATCAGCTTCCCAAATATGCTTGGCTAGTTGTTGGCGCAATTTTGGCGATCGCCGGACTCGTCATCGTTAATGACCCATTCGAGGCAGGGCAGTTTGCCAAAGGCTATTTTGCTGCCGGAGACTTTGCCATGGGCGTATTCGCCTCGGGCAACTTCTCGATTGGCATTTTATCGGCGGGTATCTTTTCCTTCGGTATTTTCTCGATTGGTATTTTCTCGTTCGGCTTGTTTTCGTTCGGTTTGTTTAGTGCTGGCTTATTTACAATGGGGCTTTATCTCGCCGGACGATATCGGCAGCGGCTCAAAAGCAGCCATGAGTAACTTCGCTTTACGGCTCTGGCTGTTTAGGTGAGCTTGTTGCTCAGATCCAAATTTAACCCTCCAATGATGGCGTCTCTTGAGGCGCTTTGGCGTGGTTGCCGATAATCTGAGCTAATCCGGGCACCGCATTTTCGATGTCGCCTTTCACAGATTTACGGAATTTGTTGTAAGAGCTTCGGACAATCCCGTTGCCAGATTTTTGAATTCTCGCGTCGGTCACACTGAGAATCATATCTGCCGTACGAGAGCGGTTTTGAATCAGGTGGTTAACGGGGTTGCCCGTCTGGATACCTTCACTCCACATCGGATCGAGAGCGGCAAGGGTGTCGGGTAATAGCCGTGCGATCGCCACTGAAATGTAGCCCGGTTTAACGCCTTTAACCGCACCATAAGCGGCTTTCATTCCCATGCCAGAAAGTCCACTTTTTGCCGCGACTTGTTCGTCTATCAACGTGACGCAGTCTGCCACGATGCGGGCTTTGATGGTCTTGTCTTTAAGGCTATCGCTGAGTTCCATATCAGTTTTCCTAGATATAAAGGCGCACAATTCTTGGGTATTGACACGGGTTAGTTGACGTTATGTTCCCGCAGAGTTTCTTAGCATGGCCCTTAACGTTCATCAAAGGTCATCTATAGCAATCCCCGCCGCTCACACACAATTTATAAACGATTTGGGATCGCGATAGTTTTTAAGAGGTCGGAATAGATAATGCTTTTGATATTCAAACTCAACTCAAACCTGGGTAGCAAGAACTATGATTGGCCTTGTCGAAAACCCCATCAAAGCTTTTCACAAAATTCATAGCTAGAGGATTTGAAGATTATCGATAGGGCATCTCGAAGTGGCTGTTTCGCGAGCAGTTGCAGACGCTAGAGTTGATAGAGGCACTGTTCGAGCAGTTTGAGCAGTATCTGCAATAGGCGGGCTATGCGGCCAAAGGCGGGCAGATCGTAGACGCTACGCTAGTGCCAGTGCCAAAGCAGCGCAACAATGTTCTAGGGGGATTGCTAGATGCGGGTAATCCAGATGATGAGCTTTGGGCTGATAGTGCCCATCGTAGTGAAGCCACTGAGCGGGCGCAGACTGACTTGGGTTTGAAGAACTTGAGCTATAACCTCAAGCGCTTTGTCTTTTGGCAAAGCCAAAAGGAGACAACGGCAACTGTCACAGGATGAGTGTGTCTGATTGAACTCTCTGGAGGTCGGTTATTTGGGAAACTGGTTTCCTCTCATACCAATTCTCTTGGTTGAGGCTACAGATTCTGCAATTATGAAGGAGCAGAGTTTGGCATATATCCATGGCGGGGGTCTACCGATTAGAAATTTCGGAAAGTAGCGAGGAGTTAATACCAATTCTCTAGAGAATTGGTATAATACCTAACCCGAAAGGGTGCAGACGTGGGACAGGTGATAGCTTGATTGCAGGTGAGATGAAACTTAACTGATTGGGAAAAGTTAGGTGCAAGCTTCGGTTTGCAAACGTAACCGTCAGGACAACTCGCTAGGGTTGTTAAGAATCGGAGACACTGAATCTCAAGACATTGCTTGAGCCGTATACAGTGAAAGTTGTACGTACGGTTCTGAGGGGAGGGAAGGGGCTATATCTAAAACCCCTTCCTTTACCCGACATAAGGAGTAGTTGATGCACCAACAAGGAACGCTAATATTCTTCTGCAGAAAAATGGGCGCAGGAAAAACCACAAAATCACAGGAAATTGCCTACGAGAAGGGGGCAATATTACTGTCCGAAGACGAGTGGTTGGCCGCTGTTTATCCTGAAGAGATTAAGGATTTTGAGAGTTACATTAAATATTCATCGCGTCTAAAACATGTGTTGAAAAAGCATGTGCAAAACCTTTTAAAAAGCGGTGTTTCGGTAGTTATGGATTTTCCAGGAAATACCGAACAACAACGAGCTTGGTTTAAAGAAATCTATACGGAATGCGACATCCCGCACACACTCGTTTACTTGGAAGCAAGCGATCAACTGTGTCTAAAGCAAATCAAGCAGCGTCGAGAAAATCAGCCAGAGCGTGCTCATTTTGATACAGAAGAGGTTTTTTACCAGGTCAACAGCTATTTTCAACCACCCGCTGAGCACGAGGGGTTTAATATTGAAAATGCCTAACCCGGCGCTCAACCCGACCGGGCGCGCAGCGCCCGGCGGGTTAGCTTGTCGTTAAGCAGCGATTCTGCCACAGTTTTTTGTTCAATCTTCTTCGCCATGGCAGCAATCGACTACGACAGAATCACGTTCACGCGGCTGACTAAGATTCCCCCAGCCGCAATCATCAACCTCATGAATGCCCCTGCAGTCCGACGGCACCTACCACTGGCTCAGGATGAGTTCGGAGATGTTGAGTGCGATCGCTTTGTCGCTACTAAGGAAAGAATGTGGGAGGAGAGAGGGTTTGGACCTTGGGCCTTCGTGTTGGATGACGAGTTTATCGGTTGGGGTGGCCTTCAGCCGGAAGGCGAAGATGTAGACGTGGGGCTCGTCCTCAGTCAGAAGTACTGGGGAGCAGGTCTTGCTCTCTACCGGAGAATTCTGGCATACGCATTCGAAGAACTCTGTGTTGACTCCGTTACTGCTCTGCTTCCCCCAAGTAGGACAAGGGTTTCAGCACTGCGGCGGCTTGGCTTCCGCGAAGATGGTGAGATTGCGATACAAGACCAGCGCTTCATCCGCTACCGGCTCATCCGAAGCCGCTGACGAACCTGACTTGAGTCTCACGCGACGTCACCCCTTAGCCTCTAGTCATCAACCGTACTCTTTGGAATAGGAGCGGAAGGACGTTATGTCTCACCTGCTGCAAATTGGGGAATTGGCCAAACAGACCAGACTGTCAATCCGCACCTTGCGGTACTACGACGAGATTGGCCTGCTAGTGCCCTCGCACCGCACCGAGGCGGAGTATCGACTCTACAGCGAAGCGGAATTGCTCGACTCCAGCAAATCTTGTCGCTGCGGCAGTTGGGCTTTGCGCTGAAGGAAATCCGCGAGTGTTTGGAAAATCCTGAATTTTCCTTGCCGCAAGTGATTGACCTGCATCTAGCGCGCCTGCAAGAGCAGATGGCGGTATCGCGATCGCTCTTCACCCAGCTCAGCCAGCTAGCTCAACAGCTCCAAACCTCTGAGTCCATTGCGGTTGAAGACCTGATGACCACCATGGAGACGATCACGATGACTCAGCAATATTTGACCCAAGAACAGCACGATTTACTCGAAGCTCGACTCCATCAAGGCCAGGCCGAATGGCTGCAGTTCCTAACCCAAGCGAGATCGCAACTCGCCGAGGGGCGCGACCTCAACGATCCAGAGGTCCTGCAAATGGCGTGGCGGTGGCGAACCAGCATTCTCGGATTTGTCGGTGGCGACCTCCAGCTCTACGAAGCCCTGACCCAGCTATACCAACAAGAAGGCGCGGAAGCGGCGAGCTGGGGCACCTTGGATGGACCGACCTTGGAATACATTCTTAAAGCGGTGGCGATGCTATCTATGCGGGAAGAGTTAGTGGGGTTTGCGCTGGGTCGCTTAGCGCCAGAAACCCATGCGGTGCTCACCCAAGGCCAGTCAGCCATGCGCAAAAAGTTGCAGATCAACGACTTTTTGGGTACCGAAGGACTGCTGCTGGGACTGCTCGCAGTGGAAACGAGTGTGGCAGCCCAGGCTCTAGGGGAACAAGGGGTGGATTTTGCCACAGCAGAAACCCTATTTCGCGACTGGTTAGCCAACTGCGCTACGCCACCTGCCGAAATCCCTGCCAAAATGCCGTTTACCCCCCGCGCCAGCCGCGTATTGGAACTGGCCGCTCAGCAAGCGAAACAGCAAGGAGAAGATCAGATTACCCCGGAACATTTGCTGCTCGGCATTTTGCAAGAAGGCGAAACGGGGGACGGCATGGCGATGCGTGTTTTGCAGACGTGTCGTGTGGACTGCGATCGCCTGAAGCAACGACTCAGGCCCTAGTAGGTAAAAATCTTGCGAATGGACTCACCCAACTGGATCATTGGTCTTACGCCAGTTGGGTAGCCGTTTGCAGGTCATATCCCATATCCCCACATCTAATCCCCACATCTGGGGACAACGGCTCCCCACATCCGTTTGTAACTTTGATCAGACAACCAAACAGGAGACTGATCATGAATTTACAGAAGCAACTGCTGACCCTGGAGACGAAAGCCAAGCTATCCACCCTGTGGATATTTGTCCTGCTCAATGTGATCTTTCGCGACCTGCATGAATTGGCTAAGCCAGAATATCTGGAAGAGTTAATGAACGGACAGGTATCAGAACTAATGCTGCTGCTGGCTGGTTTCATGATCGAGGTGCCGATCGCCATGGTGCTCCTCTCTCGACTCTTGCCCTATGGAGCCAATCGTTGGGCCAACATCATCGCCGCTGTGATCGTCATCTTGCTGGCCATCGCGTATGGTACAAATGACCTGGATGACGCCTTTTTCCTGATTATCGAGATTGCCGCGCTGTCATTCACAATCTGGTCGGCGTGGCGGTGGCAGAACCCGTTTCTCAAGCCACCGGCGATCGCCCAAGAAGTGTCGTCATGACAGCAATCGTACTGATACATAAGAGGAAATATGACAGTACCCGTTTCTCAAGCCACCGGCGATCGCCCAAGAAGTGTCGTCATGACAGCAATCGTACTGATACATAAGAGGAAATATGACAGTGATAAAAGGAAGCTGTTGTTGCGGGACAGTGCAATTCGAGTTGAGTGAAGTGCCCACTATGATGGGCACGTGCCACTGTAGCCGATGCCGCAAAGTGGGTGCCAGCACTCTCGTCTTCGTCAAAGCTGACACGTTTCAGATCACTCAAGGACGCGATCAACTCGCCACCTACCCGGCTCGACATCCCTATAAATACGATCGCTGTTTTTGCTCAGTCTGTGGTTCCGCATTGGGGGAAGTGCTATCCGAAGCTGACTCATTTCCCTTAGCGGCCAACTGCATAGACGGCGATATTGGACTGGAAAACAGCTTTCATGAGTTTGTTTCGGAAAAACCGAACTGGCTCAAAATTGGCGACACCGCACAGCAATTTGATGAGCATCCATCCTGATGGTCACAACATTGAGGTGGTGTGCCATCCAGACAGTGAAGGCTGGGATGCAGCGATGCTCGTCGAACAGTCCAGCCCGGCTGCGTTCATGGCATTCGCCTCAAATCGCGAATATCTAGTCGGCATGGGGCATCGCACGGCTGCTTTGGAAGACTCTCGTCTCCTGCCCCTTGAGGATATTGATTGGAGAGCGCAATCCTAAACAAGGCGTCGCAGTGGTGGGCGGGCCGCTCTCTGCTTTTCATAGGTCGTTCACCACCGCCCAGTGAACTTGGTCAAAATGTGTTAGGTGATCTTCCACTGCATCGCGACACCTAAAGCATCATGGAGAAATTCTGATGGCATACGAAATGCTAGTTGGTCTCAATGTGACAGACGACACCCAGTACCAAAAATATCGTGAGGCTATGATGCCTATTCTAGAATCGTACGGCGGTCGCTTCGAATACGATTTCAAAATTTCTGAGGTTCTGCTCTCGCCAACGGACGAACCAATCAACCGGATATTTACCATCCGATTCGCTAATGAAGACAATAAAGATAGGTTCTTCTTCGACCCAACTTATGTGCAGGTCAGAGATAAATATTTTCTAGGGGCCGTAGAATCGACGACTATTATTGCAGCCTATGAAATTTAGGTCTCCTCCTATATAAACAATCGAGCGATCGCATGATCTCAAGAAGGATTCTTCCTGCCATCATTCATGGCGATGGTTAAGGCTCTAATTAGAACAATATTCGTTTTTTCCTGTGAGGAACTACCTATGAAAAAAGTTTCTGTATTTGGCAATGCGGGCGGGGGAAAATCCACCCTCAGCCAACGCCTGGCGGACTTAACCGGGCTGCCCTGGATACCGCTCGATTCCCTCCAGTACCAGTCCGGTGGGGACAAAGTGCCCCATGCCGAATTCAAAGCCGCCCATGATGCGCTGCTGAAGCAAGACCAGTGGGTGGTGGATGGCTTCGGCTCCTTTGATACCGTATGGGAGCGCCTGGCCATGGCCGATACTCTGGTGTATCTCGATATGCCCGTGTGGCGGCACTACTGGTGGGCCACGAAACGATTCCTGCAAGGGCCTTGGGTGCCACCTGCGGGTTGGCCGGAGGGCAGTTCGTTATGGCAGGGCACGCGGAATTCTTACACCACTATCTGGCTGTGCCACACCAAACTGACGCCCAAATATCGAGAGTACGTGGAGCGAGCGAAGGCGACCAAGCAGGTTTATCATTTGCGATCGCGTCAGGATATCGCCCAGTTCTATCAAACCATCGCCGCGACAACCAACGCTAACCAAGAGGTGAACCCATGACCACATCAACCCAATTTTGGGACAAAGTCGCAGAGAAATACTCCAAGCAGCCGATCGCCGACGAAGCTGCTTACCAGAAGAAACTCGCAGTCACCCGCGACTACTTTCGCCCCGATATGGAAGTGCTGGAAATCGGCTGCGGTACCGGGTCAACGGCCATCCTCCATGCTTCCTATGTGAAGCAAATCCGCGCTATTGATTTCTCTGCCAACATGATTGAGATCGCCCAGGGCAAAGCCGAGGCGGAGCACATCGATAACGTCACCTTTGAGCAAGCCACCATTGAAGACCTTGACATTCCGGATCAGAGCCTGGATGCAGTGCTGGGCCTCAGCATTTTGCACCTGTTGAAAGACAAAGAAGCGGCGATCGCTCGGGTCTACCAAATGCTCAAACCGGGGGGCATCTTTGTCACCAGCACCGCCTGTATCGGTGACACCATGAGCTGGTTTAAGCTAATCGCGCCCGTTGGCCGACTGCTCGGATTTTTTCCCTTCGTTGCTGTTTTCACCACCCAGTCGCTAGAGAATAGCCTCACCCAGGCCGGGTTCGACCTGGACTACCAGTGGCAACCGGATAAGGGTAAAGCTGTATTTATTGTGGCCAAAAAGCCTAAGTAAACGCGACCAGTCAGTTCACAGCATCAATCATGGACTATACAATTTCGACTGATAAAGCCAGGCTCGATATCAATCTCATCCACGACTTTCTCTCGAATCGCTCTTACTGGGCCAAGGGACGTAGTTTGAAGGATGTTAAAACGTCCATCGAAAACTCAATCTGCTTTGGACTGTACAATCGCGACGAACAGATGGTTGGCTTTGCTCGGGTGCTGACCGACCATGTCGTTCTTGCCTATTTGATGGATGTCTTCATTCTGGAATCTTATCGTGGTCAGGGTTTAGGTAAACACCTACTAGAGCATGTCCTACATCATTCGGGCATTCGAGCCAAGGGGTGGATGTTAGGTACTACTGATGCCCATAGTCTTTACGAAAAATTTGGTTTCCAATCCTTTCAGGCAGAAAACCGATACATGAGCTGTAGAGAACCCATGCTTCCAACGGCCTCCAATCAACGTGAGGAAGATCGACCATGAACTTGGAACTAGATCACGTTTTTATTTTGGTAGAACCAGAAGCTCAGGTCGTCGATCGCCTGCTAGAACTAGGCTTTCGAGAAGGACCGAGCAATACCCATCCCGGTCAAGGCACTGCCAACCGCCGGATTTACTTCGCCAATGGCATGGTGGAATTCCTGTGGGTGCGAGATGCCCATGAGGCGAACACGGGGCCAGGGAAAGACTTACGGTTTCCAGAGCGATCGCAAAATCCAAACGCCTCTCCATTTGGGGCGATTTTTGTCCCTCGCCACGATGCAACGAGTCAGGCCATGCCCTTCCCCGGTTGGCATTATCAACCGGACTACTTTCCACCACCAAAAGGGTTTCATGTCGGTGCCAACTCTAAGAACTTGATGGAACCGCTCTGTTTCTATTTCCCGTTTCATAATCCGGGAGTACCTCGCCCCCGGCCCCCCCGCAATGCTCAGACAATCAGTGAAATCGTGATTTCGACCCCCTCGACCGATACCGCAGGCGTCTTAGCATTGGGTTCTCAAGTGGATCTCCTTTCGATGCGATCGGGCCAGGAACATCTCATGGAAATCACGTTAGATGATCATGACTCAGGGCGTACGGAAGATTATCGCCCTGCAATGCCGCTAATTCTGCGCTGGTAGAAGGAATGC
>JBNPEG010000149.1:0-8703 GCA_051117555.1 Elainellaceae cyanobacterium
GGACGGTCGCACTAGGTTATACCAATTCTCGATTTTGGATTTGCGATTTTGGATTAACGGCCAGCAGTTTTGCAAGGGTTCTGGCTTGTTCATTTGTAGCTTTACTTTGAAGAATTGGTATTACACAAATTCTGAATTCTTCCGAAGGATGTAGCATCTTAGTACGCGCGTTTCGTGCGGATAGCATTGCCATGTCCCGCTCAAAATTCTTAAATCAGGCGTCTTCCTGGGTATGATTTAGAACGTTCAATGTTTACCGCCCATCAACTTCGTTCTTATGTCTGACGTTCCCCCTAATTCTGTACACCCGTTGACTCGCGAAGAATGGCGAAGCTGGCTTGCACGCCATCACCAGCAGGCAGAAAACGTTTGGCTGATCACCTACAAAAAAGCAGCAGGCAAGCCCACCCTCAGCTATGACGAAGCCGTGGAGGAGGCGCTTTGCTTTGGGTGGATTGACAGCCTCCCTCGTAAGCTGGATGAGGAGCGAAAAATGCTTTATTTCGCGCCCCGCAAACCGGGCAGTGGTTGGGCAGTGGTTGGTCGCGTCCTAATAAAGACCGCATCGAGCGTATGATTGCAGTCGAAAAAATGACCCCAGCCGGACTCGCATTACTTCCAGTTTTCGCGGCGTAGTAGTGGATTGACAAATTCATTTAATCCTTCACCGACGAGGGATAAACCAACCACGAGCGTCGTTAGGGCTAACCCTGGAAATAACGCCGTCCACCAGATTCCAGTCGGTAGCGCATCGAGAGCTTGCCGCAAATCAGAGCCCCATTCGGGCGTTTGATCGGGTAATCCTAGTCCTAAAAAGCCTAACCCTCCCAGTACCAAAACGGCATCGGCGGCATTGAGGGTAAACAGCACCGGCACGCTTTGAATGACGTTGAGAAATAGATAGCGGGAAAGCACCGTCCAGGTTGAGGCTCCCATGGCTTGGGCGGCTTCGATAAACAGTTCGGTTTTGATGCTGACCGTGTGGTTGCGGACAACGCGATAGTATTGAGGAACGTAGGCAATGCTGAGGGCGATCGCCGCATTGATAACCCCCCGACCTACTACAAACGCAAGCGTCACCGATAGCAACAGCCCCGGCAGCGTATAAATCGTATCCATAAAGAACAGCAGAGCTCGATCTAAGCGTCCGCCTAGATAGCCGCTCACCATGCCGAGCGGAACGCCAACAAACACACTCATCGCAGTCGCAAGAATGACGACCTGCAATGCTGCTCGTGTGCCAAATAAGGTTCGAGAAAACACGTCGTAGCCTTGGCGGGTGGTGCCAAACCAATATTCAGCAGAGGGGGGTTGATGAATCGGGTTGGTCAGCGATTCTAACGGGTCTCGCAACCAGCCCCATGCTTGTAGGGTCGGGGCAAAGATTGCGATCGCAACAAAACATACTGTGATGATGACTCCTGCCCACATTAAGCGCACTGACAGAGTGGGCGCGTTCGCTGCTCTCAAGAAACGAGGCAATCTCAGCTTAGCCTGGGTCATCTCACCACCGGGTTGAGGGATCAGGCAAATTGTATCGCGGAATCTTCAAACTGTTCGAGGCGATGCAAAATTGCTGTGGGAGAACTCGGACGCTGTCCTGGGAACGGAGCTATTAGTTGATCAATCAAATCCGCAAACGCAGACGAGATTTGCGGCGCACTGGGTCGCCAGTCAAGCGCCCCGGTCGCGCAATCAAACGAAAACTCTAATGGATGCTTGCCTGTTATGAGGTAAACCAGGGTGCGCCCAAGGGCAAAAAAGTCAGATCTGGGAATCGCTCTGCCCTGCATTTGTTCGGCAGGGGTATAGCCACGAGAATAGAGATGGGTGCCTTGCTGATGAGCATTGTATTTAAAGAACAGCGTCGGCGTTGCTTTTCTAACAGCACCAAAATCAATGAGCACGAGCTGACCATTCGGTTGCAGCATGATGTTGGATGGCTTAATATCGCGGTGAAAGTATCGATGCCGATGAATTTGCTGCAAGATTTCTGCGAGTTGCTTCAGCCAGGCGATCGCCTGAGATTCGAGAATCGGTCGATGCCGGGTTTGAGTCATCCACTGACTCAAATTAATGCCTGGAATTAGCTCCATAATCAGGCAATGAGCGGGGGCCGATGACTGTTCAACGGTGTGGGTAAAGTATCCGTCTAAATCAACCCTTGGGATTCCGGGATGATTGAGATGGCTTAGCACAAAGGCTTCACGTCGAAACAGGGCGATCGCCTTTTCATAGTCATCCACTAATACCTTCAATACTTTGAGCGTGCTGCCATCTTTTACTGCAAAGGTTTGACTAAAGCCACCTCGACCTAACGTATCGAGGACTTGATATCGGTTTTGAAGCAGAGTGCCAGGTTGAAACATAAAAACACCAGGAACACGTTGGGGGTCACTCTATGCTTCAGCACAAATCACCCGGATTCCTGATGCAGATCACATAATAGTCACCCAGATGGGGGATGGCGTTTGGCGTATCGCATAACCATGGGCTGAAGCGTAAATCGCGTTTCGCCCGCGAAGATAATCTTTTCGGTGAGCGATCGCCGCCCAATTGATTCTAATGCCTTGAGCAAGTCTGACCACGGCGCGTCTGCTTGAACGGCCTCTCGCAACTGAGGTAGAGAAAGGGGCTCACCGGCGGCAGATAGACAGGCAATCACGGCTTGCTCTAGGTCTGAGAGTCGCTGAAACTGCTCATGCAGCAAGTAGGTTAGATCGCCCAAGAAGAATGTGCTTTGGTCGAGAAATGCCTCAACGCTGCTGCCAAACAAGTCTTGAATCGTCGTCGCTACAATTTTCAGCGCTAGCGGATTGCCGCGATATGCCATAATCAGCTCATCCCACAGCGTCTCATCTGTAAGCTGCTTTTCGCTGAGAATCAACCGACTCGCTTCACCAAGCCCCTCTAGCAGGAGCGATCGCACCGGACGATTTGAGCCTTCCATCATCGACACCTCGAGGGGTTTTTCCCAGCTCGTCACGACAAGACAACTCGAATGAGCCACCTCGCCGACTCGACGCAGCAGTTCGCCATAGCGCTCATAATCAGGCTGATAGTGCCCTGCAAACTCACCGCTCCGCAATAGAAACTGCATATCTTCAAGCACGACTAGGCAACGCCGCTGCTGCAAGACCTCAAGCAACGCGTGCAATCGGAAGTCGGATGATCGCGACTCGTCGCTCCTAACTGAAGGAATCGCATGAAGCAGCGAGTCAATCAATGTTTCAGTTGTTGGCTGGCTACGGAGCGATCGCCACATCACCACGTCGTATCGGTTTTGAACCTGTTGAGCTAAATAGGCGGCGAGCGTTGTTTTGCCAATGCCGCCGATGCCTAACAGCGCAATGAGTCGGCACTGATCGGTCGATATCCAGGTGTTGAGCGTGCTGAGTTCTTGAGTGCGCCCATAAAACACGGGCACATCGGGAATGCCCGGCCAGATAGATGAGGCACTCGATGCCGACGAGTGTGGAGCCAGATTTTGATCCAGATTTTGGTCCAGATTTTGAGCTAGAGGCGATCGCCCATCTTCAGAATCAACCGGAACCACAGACGGCACGGCACCTCGACGATATCCCACTTGTTCAAGCAAGTGGGGCACTCGACTCCAATCTTTCACACGGGTATCGGCATGCTCCTGTCGGATGAGCATTTCTTCAATATAGCGATACAGCCCTTTAGACAGATAGTTTCTAACCGTATCGCTGGCGACGTGTAAGTGTTCGGCAATTTCATTGGGGCTGTGATGGCAAAGCAGTCCTCGCAAATACTGCTTTGCCACTTTCGTCAACCGCTTGCCCTTGGCATCCGCCAAATCGACATAGAGCTGATCAAGATTCCAGCTCTGAGCGGCAGCGGCAAATTCTTCGTTGGGGGGTGGGGGCATGGGTGTCATACCAAAAATAGCCCATCGGATGCACGGGTAAACCCATATCGAGTGTATCAGGACGGGTTACCCCACATAGATACCCACAGCAAGGATGCAATTTACCAACGATTTACCCCATGCCTGTGTGGCGATTTGACTAGGGGTTCGCGGATATTCTGGCTTCAGTTGAGCAAAAGCAACCCTTTTGACAGCCCCAAAGCCCCAAATCGATTCACCTCATATCACACTTAGGAGACCCCCCATGACTCAGTATAATATTGGCGCTCTCAGTGGTTCTATCATCAGCCGTAACAACTACTCTGTGACGCCTTCATTTCCAACGGATGTATTTCAATTTAGCCTAAATAATACCCGCGACATTAACCTATATCTGCACAATATCAGCGCCGGTGATGATGCCGATGTCCGACTCTATCGAGACAGCAACAGCAACGGAGTCTTAGACGCCAGTGATACCTATTTAACAGGTTCGTTTAGAGCTGGCAATGCAACCGATTCTGCCAGCTATCTCAATGCATCGGCGGGTACCTACTTTGCACAAGTAAATCGCTACTCACCCGGTAGCTTTGGCGCAGTCAACTATAGTATTGACCTGTCCTCTACGTATGATGTAGGCACGCTTGGAGTTGCGCCGATCAGCCGAAATAGTTACAACGTCTCAGCGAATGATCCGATTGATGTATTTGAATTTGACATTGTGGGGACACGCAACATCAACCTCAATCTGCATGACATTAGCGCAGGCGATGACGTTGACTTGCGACTCTATCGAGATGTCAACAGCAACGGCCTGTTTGATGCAAGCGATCGCCAGTTTGGGCTGCTAGACAGCTCTCGTCAAGCCAGCAACCGTGATGATTCCATCAACTATCGGGCGACATCGGGCACCTATTTTGCTCAAGCGGAGCGTTACGCTCCCGGCAGTTCTGGTGCAGCCTATTACAGCCTAGATTTTTCGTCGACACCCGTAACAGGGTTGACCAGCGGACGGGCTAGCAATCTGGTGGCTGAAGAAGTACGCGTGGGTAACCTGTCGGGCGATCGCCTCTTGTCGGGCAATGTCAACAATGCTGACACGTCAGACGTATATTCCTTCTCACTCGGGTTTTATGAAGCGACGAACATTCGCCTCAGCGGCCTCACTGCGGATGCCGACATTCGCCTCATCCGCGATGCGAATGGTAACCAGCAAGTGGATGCGGGTGAAGTGCTGCGTACTTCAATTCGAGGGGGTGCATTATCAGAACAGATCTCTGGCGTTCATCAATCGGGCGACTACTATCTCCAGGTCTATCAGTATAGTGGCAACACCAATTACAATCTCACGTTTGACCATTACACCACGTCTTATGCATAAGTGAGTACTTGCTACTTGCAGTAGAGAAAGTCAGATGATGCTTGTCGGCATCATCTGACACGTCTATAGGTATTTAATCCTCGATCCTAAGTGTGCGGAAAAATCGTCAACTCTTGATATCCCGTCAGCGCGTCATATTCCCGTCGAAAGCTGACATCCGGGACGATGCCAATGACTACTTCAGCCGTGGTGTAAATCAAGCTGCCTTTCAGCAAATGTCCCCCCAGAGTTTGCCCCGTAGAGTCGGCGATCGCCAGGTGCATATGACTTCCGTGTACTGAAAGTGTCCCTGTCAATGAAACAATCTCAAATGGTCCCTCATGGGTGGTTTCATGGGGCTGATTGGCAAACCGCATGACGGCTCGGGTCAAACTGCCCACACAGGTGACGATGCAGCCAGCCTGTAGGCTTTGCTGATGAGCAAACGTATCCAATTCCCTCCTCAAATCTTGTCCAGGTCTTAAGCGTAATCCAACAAGATGCATGGCAGTCTCCGGCCTGAGCCTACTCCTTTGATTGTGCTGATTCTTAAACCCAGCGAAAAGTATTTCCTCAATTTTTTATTTTATTGATTCGCGCGCGCTGATATCGACTGTCCTTTCTCTGACAAGGCTAAATCAACTATACTAACCTCGTCTATACGCACGGATATTAGAGTGAGGGCGCACTGGTGTCAGAATGGCATGATTTTACGGTTTTTCTAGTGGCTACTTTGGTGATTGTGATTACTCCGGGACCTGACACTCTTTATGTGTTAGGTCGCAGCTTAGGACAAGGGCAATCAGCAGGCATCCTCTCAGCAGTTGGTATCTTTGTCGGTAATTTAGGCCACGCGCTCGCGGCTGCCATTGGTCTTTCTGCAATTCTCATGACCTCTGCGATCGCCTACCTGATCATCAAATATGTGGGAGCTATGTACCTAATTTATTTAGGTGTTCGAGCGATTTTGAATCGCCGTCATTCAACGGCGCTCCGCTCTCTACCCCGTTCAAGCAACGCCACAATTTTCTATCAAGGCATATTTACAAATCTGCTGAATCCTAAAGTAGCGCTATTTTTCCTGGCATTTGTGCCTCAGTTTGTCAATCCAGGCCAGGGATGGGTACCCTTGCAGTTCATTGGCCTAGGCGCTATCATTGCAACTCTTTCATCGCTATGGCTGATGGTTGTTGCAGTAGTCGTGAGTTTGGTAGGCGATCGCCTCCGTCATCATGCCAGCTTTTCGACCTTTCTCAATTTGCTGACGGGCAGCCTGTTTATCTTACTGGGCATCCGTCTTGCGATTCCAGAACGAAGTTAGTTGTTAGGAAGAATCTGATTGAAACACTCATCGACGAAGATTTACTTCAATACGAAGTCATTTGGGCAACCGCAGGAACTCCCAATGCCGTGTTTCAGCTTACTCCTCAAGACTTGGTGCAGATGACAACCGGAACCATTTTAAGCGTGACTTAGACACATGCCGATTCGTCAAACGACCCCCGATCTGCTGATTCGATATGGACTCATTGGAATAAGTTGTGTGGCGATCGCCTATGTAGGATTGGCAGTAGGGCTTCGTGTCGGGCAAACTCGCCTGATTTTCTTTCCCCCTGGAGACTTAAAATCAACACCTATCGACGCAGGACTATTTTATGAAGAGATTTGGCTCTCAGTAGAGGGCGATCGCCTTCATGGGTGGTGGATTCCCGCTAATAAAGCATCCGCTCCGACAGTGCTGTTCTTTCATGGCAATGCTAGCAACATTGGCGACATGGTGAATCGTGCTGCGCGGTTCCATCAAATAGGGGTGTCCGTACTGCTGATCGACTATCGAGGCTACGGACGCAGTACCGACATATTTCCCAATGAAACCCGCGTGTATCAGGATGCTGAAGCCGCATGGAGCTATCTCACCGAGACTCGCCAGATTTCGCCCGCTACTATTGTGGTCTACGGACAATCCTTGGGAGGGGCGATCGCCATTGACCTGGTATCTCGCTATCCCGGTGCGGCAGGGGTGATTGTCGAGAGCACATTCACCTCAATTCGAGACATGGTAGATAGAAATCTCAAGACTCTATTTCCTATTAATTGGATTTTGACCCAGCATTTTAATTCGATTGAGAAAATCCAATCGGCTGGGGGTAACTCCAATTCAGAATTTCAAGTACCGAGTTTGTTTATTCATGGTACGGCTGATCGGACAGTTCCTGTTGAGATGAGTCACACTCTCTATGAGGCTGCACCAGAACCCAAACAACTTTTGCTGATTCCGGGTGCAAATCACGACAATGTTGCCGAATTTGGAGGAGCCAGGTATTTCCATGCGGTACAAGCATTTATTGAAGACCATGCAACAAAGAACTAGCAGCATGACTGATAGGAAGACATAGAGATCCTCATGCTTAATTCCGATCAGGGTTAGTGATGGCTGTTCATAATTTTTCAGACTCTAACAGTTCGGTCAATGCCTCAGCTAACCGTTCATACTCTGCCAACGTGTTGTAAATCTGCGCTGAGAGGCGAATTAGTCTCTGGGATGGATTTGTCCACGGAATCACCGGAACTTCGATTTTAAAGCGATCAAACAATGCGCGATGTAATGAGACTGCCTCTCCATCGGGTAACGATAAAACCGCCATGGAGCCGATCAGGTCATCTGGAATGGGCAGTTGATTTTGCAATGCTTGGGCAAGCGCTGTTCTGCCTGCTAATACCAATTGGCGATTGTGATGCATGAGGGCGTGCCACCCGCCGGGCAAGAGTGCCCCCATCCACTGGATTGCATCAGGTATGCACAAATAAGGGGTAGGGTCTGTCGTGCCAACCCAGTCAAATTCTAAATGGAATCGAGAGCGATCGCCCCGGACTGCATTCGCTCCATGACTGATGGCGAGCGGATGAATGCGCGATTGTCGGTCGGGTCTGACATAGAGAAATGCGGCTCCTTTGGGTGCGCAGAGCCATTTGTGACAGTTTCCAGTGTAATAGTCGGCTCCCAACTGGCCTAGCGTGAGGGGAACCATACCAGGGGCATGGGCTCCGTCAATAAGGGTTTCAACGCCGCGCTGGTTGAGTTCTGACACCAATCGCTGAATTGGCATAACGATGGCTGTTGGGCTCGTGACATGGTCTAAGAGTGCCAGCTTAGTTTTTGATGACACATGACTCAGCACCCGCTCAATGATGATGTCAGAGGAGGTAATGGGAAGAGGAATAGGAACGACAGCAACGGTTGCTCCCGAGCGGCTAGCCACATACTCTAGCGCATTGCGGCATGCATTATATTCATGATCGGTGACCAGCACCTCATCACCGGGCTGAAAGGAGAGCGATCGCAGTACCGTGTTCACACCGTGAGTGGCATTGGGGACAAATGCTAAATTCGCAGCTTGGGTTCCTACAAACGTCGCTAGTGCATCGCGGGCGGCGTCGAACAGCGTTTCCAACTCACGTTCAACAAACTGAA